>NZ_DATCQQ010000019.1:0-64855 GCF_036569425.1 Lacisediminihabitans sp. | reverse complement strand
TCGCGGTGCCATTTTCCATGGCCACAGTCTTGCAGCCACCACCGACATTGCGACCGACAATACCTCCCCTGACCAGCACTTCCTGTGGACAACCCTCCCCAGGCGCGACCTGTGGAGGAGCGGAAACCCGACCCCCACGCGCAGACCCACCTGCGGCCCCACCCCAGTGCAGACACCCCAGTGCAGACACCACCAGTGCAGACACCACCAGTGCAGACACCACCAGTGGCCGCCCCCTTCACAAAACCAACCACATATCAGCCGCGCGCCGCCCAGAGGTGAAGGCCGGCGTAGCTGCGCCACGGAGCCCAGCGCGTGCCGTGCGCCGCTAGCGCGCGGGAGGTCGACGGGAGCCCGAGCCGGCCGGCGCTGACGAGCATGACGAGGTCGGTCGTGAGGAGCACGTCCGGACTCCCGAGCACCCTCATGGCGAGGTAGCCGGCCGTCCACGGTCCGACGCCGGGCAGGGCGGTGAGCCGCGCGGTGAACTCCTCGGTGGTCATCCCCACGTCGAGCGCGAGCGATCCGCTCGCGATCGCCCGGGCGACGCCGAGAACGCTCGCCACCCGGGAGGACGGCCCGCGGAGCGCCTCGCCCCCGTGCTCGGCGATCGTCGCCGTGGTCGGGAAGAGCCCGGGAGCGTCGGACAGCTCCCGCGCGAGCCTGGCGAGCACCGTGCGCGCCGCGGCGACCGAGATCTGCTGCCCGATCATCGTGCGGAAGAGGGCCTCCTCGGCGTCGAGGCTGCCCGGCAGCCGCAACCCGGGGCGAGCGAGGACAAGAGGCGCCAGCACCGGATCGCGCGCGAGCGACGAATCAATCGCCTCGGAGTCGGCGTCGAGATCGAGCAGCCGACGCACCCGGGAGACGAGAGTGGACAGGTCGGCGATGTTCTCGAGCCTCGCGGTGCAGAGCACAGCCGTCGGCCCGTCGAGGCTCAGCTCGACCTCGGCGACCCCGTGCGGAAGCCGCACCGAACGACAGAACCGCCCGGCGTCTCCGGTCTCGATGCCGGCGACCGCGTGATCCGCGAGAAAGCGCATCAGGCCGGCGCCGTCGAACGGGGCCCTGGCCGGCAGCCTCAGCGTGATGTTCGTGGGCTCCGTCGCGGTGGCGACCTGGCGGTGGCGCTCGGTCCCGCCGCGGCCGCGCGCCCGCAGCGCCGTGGGCGTCGACTCGTACACTGCGAGCATCGTGTCGTTGAATTGGCGGATGCTCGCGAAGCCGGCCGCGAACGCGACGTCTGCCACCGCCAAGTCGGTGCTCACGAGGAGCGTGCGGGCCGTCTGGGCCCGGTGCGCGCGGGCGAGGGCGAGGGGACCGGCCCCCAGCTCGCTCACGAGCACGCGGCCGAGGTGCCGCGGCGTGTAGCCGAGCCGGGCGGCGAGGCCGGGCACGCCGTGACGCTCGACGGTGCCGTCGGCGATGAGCCGCATCGCGCGAGAGGCCACGTCATCGCGGATGTTCCACTCCGGCGACCCGGGCACGGCATCGGGCAGGCAGCGCTTGCAGGCGCGAAGCCCGGCCTCGTGCGCCGCGGCGGCCGTGCGGTAGAAGGTGACGTTCGACGGCTTCGGCGTTATCGCCGGGCAGCTCGGGCGGCAGTAGATGCCGGTGGAATGCACCCCGGTGATGAACTGCCCATCGAAGCGCGAGTCGCGGGACGACATTGCCCGGTAGCGCTCGGCGAACAGCGGGTCCCTGGCCCGGACAGCGGCCGGAGGTGTGGAGGTCATTGCTCCACTCTCACACGGGCGCCCGACATTGACTAGCGGAAATCGGACACCGCGGCGAGGCTACTGTGGGAGCATGTCAAGCGATTCAACGACGACTTCCCACTCCGGAGTGACCGTGGTGGGGAGCGTGAACCGGGACATCGTGTTCACCGTCGAACGCATCCCGCAGCCCGGCGAGACGATCCTCGCGAAGTCGGCCGCCAAGTACGCGGGAGGCAAGGGGCTCAACCAGGCGGTGGCCGCCGCCCGGGCAGGAGCGGCCACGACGTTCATCGGCGCTCTCGGCCGCGACGAGGACGGCGACGCGCTCGCCGGCACCATTCGCGAGGAGTCGATCGCCGATCACCTCGTTCGGCGCACCGACGAGCCGACCGGCCAGGCCTTCATCGTCGTCGACGGCTTCGGCGAGAACACGATCATCGTCGCCTCGGGAGCCAACGGCTCCTTCCGGCCGGTCGACTCGGCCGACCGGGCGGCGATCGGGGCGGCGAGCGTCGTGCTCATGCAACTCGAGCTGCCGCTCGATCGGGTCGCGGAGGTCGCCGAGGCGGCCCGCGCCCTCGGCACGACCGTGATGCTCAATGCGGCCCCCGCCCGTGAGCTGCCGCGCGAGCTGATCGCGAGCCTCGACTACCTGATCGTGAACGAACACGAGGCGTGCGCGATCGGCGGATCCGACCGGCTGGATGTCGCCTCGGCGACGCTCGCCTCGCTCGTCGGTCGCGTGGTGGTCACCCTCGGCGCGGCGGGTGCTGTGCTCTACGAACGCGGCACGGAACTCGTGCGTGTGACGGCGCCCCGCGTCACCGCCGTGGACACGACCGGTGCGGGCGACACCTTCTGCGGGGCGTTCGCCGCCGCGATCGCGGACGGTCGGGAGTATGAGGACGCCGCACGGTTCGCGACCGCGGCCGCCGCCCTGTCAGTGCAGTCGATCGGCGCGGTGCCCTCCATCCCGTTCCGTGCCGCAATCGACGGGGCGGGCCGATGAGCGCGCAGGATGCCATCGCGGCGCTGCGCTCCGCGCTCGGCACGGCCCTCACGACCGACCAGGCGCGACTGGCGGCGCTCACCACCGACAAGTCCGGCCACGACTCGCGGTCCCTCCCGCTGGCGCTCGTGACGGCGCGCGGCGTGGAGGACGTGCAGGCGACGCTGCGCATCGCGAACGACCACGGCATCCCGGTCGTTCCGAGGGGCGCCGGTACCGGTCTCGCCGGCGGGGCGATCGCGAGTGCCGGCGAGATCGTGCTCTCCACCCTCGCGATGGACCGCATCCTCGAGATCTCCGCCGCCGACGAACTCGCGGTGATCGAACCCGGGATCATCAACTCCGACCTCAACGACGTGCTCGCGACCCACGGACTATGGTTCGCCCCGGATCCGGCGAGCAAGGCGATCTCCACCGTGGGCGGCAACATCGCCACCAACGCCGGCGGCCTGCTCTGCGCGAAGTACGGGGTGACGCGCGAGGCGGTGCTCGGCCTCAAGGTGGTGCTCGCCGACGGCACGCTGCTCTCCCTCGGCCACCGCAGCGTGAAGGGCGTCACTGGCCTCGACCTCACGGCGCTGATGGTCGGATCGGAGGGCACGCTCGGCGTGATCGTCGAGGCGACCGTGAAGCTGCGTGCCCTGCCCAGCGGGCCGGTCGCCACGATCGGCGCCTTCTTCCCGAGCATCGCCGCGGCCGCGGCGGCCTCCGCCGCAATCACCGCGGCCGGTCTGCGCCCGGCCGCCCTCGAGCTGCTCGATGCGGCGGCGCTGCGAGCGATCGACGCGCACCTCTCGCTCGACCTCTCCGCGCGAGGCGACTCCTGGCTGCTCGTGCAGACGGATGGAGCGGCGAGCGCGGCCGAGGCGCAGGCGGCGATCGAGATCATTCGTTCGCACGGCGGAGACGCCGAGATCACGACCGATCGCGACGAGGGCGAACGGCTCTTCGCCATCCGGCGCGCCTTCCACCCAGCGCTCGAGGCCCGGGGGACCGTGCTGATCGAGGACGTCGCCGTGCCACGCTCGGCCCTCCCGCAGATCTTCGCCGCGATCGCGGACATCGGCGACCGGTACGGCATCGAGATTCCGACCGTCGCGCACGCCGGAGACGGCAACCTGCACCCGAACTTCGTCTACCGGGCGCAGGAGGGCGGCGGGGTGCCGGATCACATCTGGGCCGCGGCCGACGAGCTCTTCGTCACCGCGCTGCGCCTCGGCGGCACCCTCACCGGCGAGCACGGGGTGGGCATCCTCAAACGACGCTGGCTGGGCGACGAGCTCGGCGAAGCGCAGCTCGGCATCCAGCGGCAGATCAAGCGCGTGTTCGACCCGCGCGGCATCCTCAACCCGGGCAAGGTCTTCGCGCCAGAATCGTAACGTTGCGCGCCTGGCGCGGCGACTCCCTAGGCTGTTCGCATGACCTTCCTGCCGATGACCACGCGCGACGAACTGCCGCCAGAGGCGCGCTCCGCCGTCGAACGACGCCTCGAGTTCGACGCCTCGCCCATCACCGCGCTCGAGTCGACGCTTCTCGCGAACCCGGCGAGTTTCGCGGCGTACCTCCAGTGGTACGCCCTCAGGGAGGAGATCGCCCCCTGGATCGGTGAGCGGGCCGTGTCGCTCTTCTCCTACGCGATCTCGGACGAGAACGACTGCGAGGTGTGCTCGCTCGCGTTCCGCAAGCTGCTGGTCGACTCGGGGGACGACCCGGACCGACCGGAGGTCACGGAGACCGAGCAGTTGCTCATCGACTGGGGCCGACTGATCGTGCGCAGCCCCCACGGCATCCCTGACGCCTTCTATGGGCGGCTCGAGGCCGCCTTCAGCCCGGAGCGCCGCCTCACCGTGCTCGCCTTCGCCGGGCAGATGATCGCCGTCAACCTCATCGCCACCGTGGGCCGGGTGCCTCTCGACCCCGCTCTCGCCGCCTACCGCCGCCCGGGTCGGGATGTCTGAGCCGTCGTACGGTCGCCAGGGGGTTACGCCGAGCGACGAGCCCGTTGCAGTCGTGCCGGGGCCGGCGCCGGCGCCGCGCCCGGTGCGCCGGGGAGCCGGGACGATCGTGCTCGCCGTCGCGGGATTCGTGCTGCTCTCGGCGCTGCTCGTGGTGGTCGCGGGCTACCTCGTGCGCGTGCTCGGTCCGGGCACGCTCGCCGTCTCCCTCCTCCTGGCGAGCATCCCGCTCGTGATCGTGCTGCTCGGCGTCCGCTGGATCGACCGCTGGGAACCGGAGCCACGCGGCGCCCTGCTCTTCGCCTTCCTCTGGGGGGCCGCGGCATCCATCGCGATCGCGCTCGTCTTCTCGGGCATCACGCAGTACTACGAGGCCGCGGCCGGGATTCCGAAGTCGGCCGGCTCCGAGTTCTTCGCCGCGGTCTTCCAGGCTCCGGTGGTGGAGGAGCTCGCGAAGGGGCTCGGCATCCTGCTCGTCTTCTGGGCGATGCGGCGCACCTTCGACGGGCCGGTCGACGGAGTGGTCTACGGGGCGATGATCGCCATCGGGTTCGCGTTCACCGAGAACCTGCAGTACTTCGGCCTCGCGATCATCGAGGACCGCGGCTTCGGCAGCGACATCGTGCAGACATTCCTGCTGCGCGCCATCCTCTCGCCGTTCGCGCACGTGATGTTCACGGCCTGCACCGGCCTGGCCCTCGGTCTCGCCGCCCGCCGCACGAGCGGTCTCGGCGCCATCGGCTACTTCATCGCGGGCCTCATCCCGGCGGTCCTGCTGCATGCGTTCTGGAATAGCGCAGGCTTCTGGGCAACAGACTGGTTCCGCTACTACTTCCTCGTGCAGGTTCCCCTGTTCGTGCTCGCGATTGTCGGGGTCGCCCGGCTGAGACGGCACGAGCAGAACCTCACCAGGGAGCGGCTGGCGGAATACGCGGCCGTCGGCTGGTTCACCCCGACCGAGGTCAACCTGCTCTCGACGGCGGCCGGCCGACGGCAGGCGATCGCGTGGGCGTCGCGCTTCGGTCTGAAGCCGCGGTACGCCCGATTCGTGCGGACCGCCACCCGGCTCGCCTTCGCGCGACAGCGAGTCATCTCGGGCCGGGGATCGATCGGCGCGCAACTCGACGAGTCTGACCTGCTCGCCGAGCTCACCGCCGACCGCCGGGCGCTCGTCGCCCTCCCGTCGCCAGCCTGACCGCCGCGCATCCGCCCGCCCCTTCCGCCCCTTCCGAAATCCATGCAATCTGAAGGCGACACGCCTCCGATGACACAGACACGCCGACCACGGCGACGAATTGCATGGATTTCGGAAGTGGCCGAGAGCGAACACCGAGCGCTCCGGCTCAGAACGGTCGGGTTGCATCCCGGGAAGCGACTAAACTTGAACGCTGGATTTGAGGGGTGTTTGAGTGGTCGATCACGAGCTGCAACGCGAACAGGAATACGTCGGAAGTCTCTACGCGAGGCTTGACGCGCTCAAACGCGAGGCCGAGCTGCAACTCGACGCGGTGAGGCTGCTGGATGTAGGGGGCAACCACCAGGGGCGCTCCGAACGCGACACCTTCGCGCGCATCTACGAGGACCGGATCGTGCAGCTGCGCGAGGTGGACGAGCGCCTCGCCTTCGGCAGGCTCGAACTCGAACCGAACGACGAAGACGGCGACGACGTGCTGCGCTACATCGGCCGGATCGGCCTGCGCGACAAGGACCTGCAACCGATCCTGCTCGACTGGCGGGTGCCACAGGCCAGCGCCTTCTACCAGGCGACCGCGGCGACGCCGCTCGGGGCGAGGGCCAGGCGCCACCTGCTCTCCAAGGCCCGCAATGTTATCCGCATCGAGGACGAGATCTTCGACGCGACCCTGCTCGAAAGCGACACGACAGAGTTGCAGGGCGAGGGCGCGCTGCTGGCGGCGCTCACCGCGCAGCGCACCGGGCGGATGTCGGACATCGTCGCGACGATCCAGGCCGAGCAGGACCGCATCATCCGCTCCGACCTGGGCGGTGTGCTGGTGGTGCAGGGCGGGCCCGGCACCGGTAAGACCGCCGTCGCGCTGCACCGGGCCGCGTACCTGCTCTACTCGCACCGCGACCGACTCAAGAACTCGGGAGTGCTCATCGTCGGGCCATCTCGCTCGTTCCTGCAGTACATCGAGGCCGTGCTGCCGTCGCTCGGTGAGACCGGCGTCGTGCTCGCGAGCGTTGGGCAGCTGTATCCCGGAGTCGAGGCGACGCGGGAGGATGCGCCGGCCGTCGCAGCGCTCAAGGGCAAGGCGTTCATGGCCGGGCTCATCGCCCGCGCGGTGAAGTCGCGTCAGCGCGTGCCGTCCGAGCCGCAGGAGCTCGACGTGAACGGCGACCGGCTCACCCTCGACCCGCAGCTCATCCAGAACGCGATGAACCGCGCGCGGGAGGGCGGCAAGCCGTACAACGAGGCCCGCGTCACCTTCGTGAAGAACGCCCTCGGTGCGCTCTCCCGCGAATGGCTCGCGCAACTCAAGGCCAACGGCAACTCGATGGACGAATCGGACCTCCCCATGCTTCGGGAGGACCTGCGCTCGGCGGAAGACGTGCGGGTGGCGCTCAACACGGCCTGGCTGCCGCTCACGCCGCAGAAGCTCCTGCAGGACCTCTACGCTCGCCCGCAGTGGCTCGCCGAGCTGACGCCGCGCTGGACCGCCGAGCAGCGCACCCTGCTGAGGCGCGCTCGGGATGCGGAGTTCACGATCGCCGACATCCCCCTCCTCGACGAGGCGGCCGAGCACCTCGGCGAATACAACCTGGTCGACGCCGCGCAGAAGCGCGAACAAAAGCAGCAGCGCAAGCGCGACATCGAGAACGCGGAGGCCGCCATCCAGAACATGGATGTGAAGGGTCAGGTGAACGCGAAGGACCTCGCAGACAACTTCGCCGAGCTCGGCGACCGCGCCACGACGGCGGAGCGAGCGGCGGTGGACCGCACTTGGACATACGGCCACGTCGTGGTCGACGAGGCCCAGGAGCTCTCGCCGATGCAGTGGAAGCTCCTGCTGCGGCGAGGCCCGCTCCGCTCGTTCACCATCGTCGGCGACATCGCCCAGGCCGCGTCGGCCGCCGCATCGTCGAGCTGGCTGACGGCGCTCGACCCGCTGCTCGCAGGTTCGGCGGAGGGCGACCGGTGGAGGCTCGAGGAGCTCACCGTCAACTACCGCACACCGAGCCAGATCGCGGCATCGGCCGAGTCGATGGCGGTCGCCCACGGCCTGCCGGTGACGCCGTCGAGGGCGGTGCGGGCGAGCGAGTGGCCCATCGAGGTGCTCACCGACGCTGTGGAAGCGGTGCGCCGGGAACGGGACCTGGACGCGGGGGGAACCCTCGTCGTGATCGTTCCGGAGACCGGCATCGACGAGCTCGGCGTCCGGCTCGCCGAGGAATTCGGGGCGGCCGTGGGACTCGGAGCCCAGGGACTCACGCGCGACATCGCGCTGATGACCCCGCAGGACGCGAAGGGACTCGAGTTCGATTCGGTGATCGTCGTCGACCCGGCGGGAATCGTCGCGGCCTCGGAGCGCGGCGCCGGCGCCCTCTACGTGGCGATGACCCGCGCGACCCAGCGGCTGTACCTCGTGGCGGACGGGGACCTGCCGGCGGGCATCGCGCTCGGCTGACCTTCCGAAATCCATTGACCTTCCGAAATCCATGCGATTCTCCGCGACACGCTGCCAGGTGCGCAGTTGAGCGGCGTGTTGCCCAGGAATGCATGGATTTCGGAAGGGAGAAACAGGAAGGGCCAGGGCGGGGCAACCACTCAGGGGGTCGGGGCGAACGCGTCGTAGCGGAGGAAGCCCCGCTGAAGCCGAGTGACGAGCAGGAGCAGGCTCAGGATGAGCAGGCCGCCGAGAAGCGGCGGCAGCCAGAGTGCCCCGATCGCCGCGACGATGCCGACGAAGATGTCGCCGATCCGAGGACCGCCGGTGACGACGACGGTGAAGACCCCCTGCAGCCTGCCGCGCATGTTGTCCGGAACCGCGGTCTGCAGCATCGTCTGGCGGAAGATGCTGCTCACGTTGTCCGCCGCTCCCGCGCCGGCGAGCATGACCGCCGCCACGACGATCGCGGCGATGTTCGGGCTGCCGACCGAACCGGGAACCTGGTCGAAGAGTCCGAGGCCCAGGACGGCGAGCACCGCACCGAAGCCGACGATGAAGGCGCCGTAGGCGAGGATCGCGTTCCTGATTTCGCGACCGTGCCAGCGCCGGTGGCCAACGCGGCCAGAAAGCAGGCTGCTGAGCAGTGCGCCGAGCGCCCCGGCCGCGGTGAGCACGCCGACGGTGACCGGCCCGCCCCCGAGCACGAGCGCCCCGGCCGCGGGGAACAGCACGCGCGGTTGACCGAAGGTCATCGCGATGATGTCGACGAAGAAGGACATCCGGATGTTCGGGGCGGTGCGCAGGAAGGCGAGTCCGTACCTGAGCGACTCCAGTCCCGGGCGGTGGATGTCGCCCTCCGGCGCGAGGCGGGGGAGCGCAGCGATTCCGAGGAAGGCGCTCAGGAACAGCACGACATCCACGGTGTACGTCCAGCCGAAGCCGACGGTGGCCACGAGCACCCCGGCGATGGCCGGACCGACGGTGACCATGACCCCGAAACTCGCTCCGGAGAGCGCGGCGGCCGCCGGCAGCAGCGTGGGCGGGAGGAGGCGCGGAAGCACGGCCGACCGCACCGTGCCGATCACGGTCGCGGCGACCGCGTTCACGGTGGTGAGCAGGTAGAAGGGCCAGACGATCTCCACCCCCGTCCAGGCGAGCGCGGCGAGGGTGATCGTGGACGCCCATGCGACGATCGCGGCGACGAGCAGCACGAGCCGCCGGTCGAAGGCGTCGGCGAGCATTCCGCCGTAGAGTCCGAACACGATCATCGGCAGCAGCGCGAACGCGCCGACGAGGGAGACGGCGAAGGTCGACCCGGTGATCTGATAGATGTGCAGCCCGACGGCAACGATCGTCATCTGCGCGCCGATGCCCGAGATCGAGTTGCCGATCCAGAGAGTGGCGAAGGCCGGGCTCTGCAGCAGCGGGGCGAGGTCGATCAGGTGCGACCGCGTGTGCGGCGCGGTGTCGAGGGGTGCGCTCACTCGATCCATTCTTGCGCGCTCCCGGCCGGCGCGACGACGAGCGGGCGGTGCCATGCTTGAGCGGTGACGATTCTCGACGATGCCCTGCTCGCCCGCATCCACGACCGGGCGGCCGGCTACGACCGCGACAACCGGTTCTTCTCCGAAGACCTCGACGAGCTCAGGGCCGCCGGCTACCTCGCCGCCCTCGTGCCGGTGGAGCTCGGCGGCGCGGGCCTCACGCTCGTCGAACTCGCCCACGAGCAGGCGAGGCTCGCGAAGGCCGCGCCCGCGACGGCGCTCGCCGTGAACATGCACCTGGTCTGGACGGGCATCGCGACGATGCTGCGCGATCGGGGGGACGACTCGCTCGAGTTCGTGCTCACCGAGGCAGCGGCGGGCGAGCTGTTCGCGTTCGCGATCAGCGAGGCGGGCAACGACCTCGTGCTCTTCGGGAGCACGACGGATGCCCGGCCGCTTCCGGGCGGAGGCTACGCCTTCACCGGCACCAAGATCTTCACGAGCCTCTCGCCGGCCTGGACGAGGCTGGGGCTCTTCGGTCTCGACACCGTCTCGGCTGACGCGCCGAAGCTCGTGCATGCCTTCGTGACCCGCGATGCGGCGGGCATCACGATCCTCGACGACTGGGACACCATCGGCATGCGGGCGAGCCAGAGCAACAGCACCAGGCTCGACGGGGTCGTCGCGGCCGCCGACCGCATCGTGCGACGGCTTCCTCCCGGCCCGAATGCGGATCCGCTCATCTTCGCCATCTTCGCCAACTTCGAGATCCTCGTCTCCGCCGTGTACCTCGGCATCGGCGAGCGTGCCCTCGAACTCGCCGTCTCCGCCGCCCGGTCGCGCGTCTCCGCCCGCAGCGGAACGACGAAGGACCGTGACCCGGCCACCCGGTGGAAGATCGCGGATGCCGCGCTCGCGCAGGACGCGCTCTGGCCGCAACTGGAGTCCCTGGCGGAGGACATCGACGCGCTCGTCGACCGCGGCGACCAGTGGTTCCGTGCGCTCGTCGGGCTCAAGTGGCGGGCCACCCGCAACGCCCGCTACGTCGTGGACCAGGCCGTCTCCGTCGCCGGCGGCGCCGCATTCTCGACGTCGAGCGAGCTGGGGCGGCTGTACCGCGACGTGCTCGCCGGCGGCTTCCACCCCAGCAACGACGACTCCGTGCACTCAACCGTCGCGAATGCGATTCTCGGGCCGGAGATCGACTAGCCCCATGCGCCGCCGGGAGGGCTGGTAACCACAGCAGCCGCCCCGACGACGCCCCAGCCATGCGGGATTCGGCCTGCGTCGGCGGCTGTTCGCCACCCCCGGCGGCCGCCGACGCATCCCCGTGGCCACTGATGGTTCGGGGCCCCGGCCGAATCGGTTTGCCCGAGGGGCACGCGGATCGCCCGAAGGCTCCGCCTAGGCTGTAGTCATGTCGTCCAGTCTCGCCATCGACCCGTCCGCCGTCGTCTGGTCGGTCGCCGAGGCGGAACGAGCGGAGGCGCTTGCGTCCCGGCCGCTGCTGGTGCTCCTCCACGGCCGAGGGTCGCACGAGAACGACCTGTTCGCCCTCGCGCCGCTCCTTCCGCCTCGCGCGGTGATCGCCTCGGTTCGCGCTCCCCTCGCCCTCGGCGACGGGTTCACCTGGTTCCCGGTCGGTGAACCCGGCCTCCCGAGCCTGGTCGCGGCGGACGCTGCGGTCTCCGCGTTGCTCGAATGGCTCGACACCGTGCTCGCGACCGGCCCGGTCGGCGTGCTCGGCTTCTCGCAGGGCGGGGCCATGGCCTTGCACCTGGCGCGGCACGCCCCCGAGCGGTTCGCCGCCTCCGTGAACCTCGCCGGTTTCGTCGTCCAGGGCGAGGCCCCGGCCGACGAGCGGCTCCAGGCGCTGCGACCGCCCGTTTTCTGGGGGCGGGATGCCGCAGACCCGGTCATCCCTCAGTCGGCGGTCGAGCGCACCGCCGCCTGGCTTCCGGCCCACTCGACTCTCACGACCCGGGTCTATTCGGGCATCGGGCACTCCATCTCGCGCGAAGAGCTCGACGACGTGAACGAGTTCCTCGCCGCGAATCTCATGCTCTGAGACCCTCATGCTCTGAGTCGGCCCACAGGGCGCTCATAGGAAGCGCTTAGGCGCCGGCTCGACACTCTCCTTATCGCGAGAAACGTGATGGAGAAGGAGCGGGAGTCATGAACGTACGAGAACTGGGCAAGCGTCGCACGCGGGCGCTCACCGCGGCGCTGACCGTCGCCGGCGTGATCGGCACGGCGGCGGTCGGCGGAGTCGTCTGGTCCGCGGGAACGGCGACGACCGCTTCGACCGCGGGCAGCACGACTTCGAGCGGCACGACGTCGAGCGGCTCGACCTCGAGTTCGGCGGTCGGCTCGAGCTCGGCAGGCAGCAGCCAGGCCCAGACGACCGGCTCCTGACGTGCCGGGCGATGCGGCCGACTGGCCGGTATGGAGCACGACGGCCCGCGTGGTCGTCACGGAGGTGCACCAGCTCGAGCGCGCGGTGGAGATCACGAGGCTGGTGCTCGACCAGGTCGACGCGGCGTGCAGCCGCTTTCGCCCCGACTCGGAGCTCGCCCGGCTTTCCCCGGAGTTGCCGAACGGCGTCGAGGTGAGCGGGATGCTCGCGGCGCTCGTGCGCGAGGCCCTTCGCGCCGCCGAGCTCACCGACGGCGACGTCGACCCGACGCTCGGCAACGAGCTCGCCTCGCTCGGCTACGACCGCGACATCGCCCTCGTCACCGACCGCGCGTTCGGCACCACCGTCACTCGAGTGGCGATAGTGCCTGGCTGGCGCAGGGTCGTGCTCGACGGACGCCGTCTGACGGTGCCGCCGGACCTCGCCCTCGACCTCGGCGCGACGGCGAAGGCGTTCGCCGCCGATCTCGCGGCCGCCCGCATCGCCGCAGAGCTGCCCACCGGGGTGCTCGTGAGCCTCGGCGGCGACATCGCGACCGCCGGACCGTCCCCGGACGGCGGCTGGGTCGTGCTCGTGCAGGACCTGCCGGCTGACCCCCGCGCCACCGTCACGCTCGCTGCGGGATTCGCCCTGGCGACGTCGAGCACGCAGAAGCGCCAGTGGACCCGCTCAGGCGAACGGATGCACCACATCCTCGATCCGCGGCTCGGACGACCTGCAGAGCCGGTCTGGCGGAGCGCCACCGTCTCGGCGCGCAGCTGCGTCGAGGCCAACACGGTGAGCACGGCGTGCATCGTCCGCGGACACCGCGCGCTCGATCTGGTGCGGGACCGCGGCCTGCCCGCCCGTCTCGTGGACCGCGAGGCGCGCGTCGTCACGCTCGGCGGGTGGCCGGCCGAGGAGCCGGGCACCGAGGGGGTCGCGCCGTGAACGAGGCACTCTGGGCGCTCGGTCGCGGGACCGGCGTCGTCGCGCTGCTGCTCTTGACGGTGTCGGTCGTGCTCGGAATCGTGACCCGCTCCGGGCACCCGCTCCTCGGGTTGCCGCGATTCTCGGTGACCCTCGTGCACCGCAACGCCTCGCTGCTGGCGAGCGTCTTTCTCCTGATCCACATCGTCTCCCTCTTCTTCGACTCGTACGCCCAGCTCAGAGTGGTGGATTTCTTCGTACCGTTTCTGGGCGCCGCCAAGCCGTTCTGGCTCGGTCTCGGCACCGTTGCGCTGGACCTGCTGCTCGCCATCATCGTCACGAGCCTGCTGAGGCGCTGGATCGGCCGACGCGTCTTCCGCGTTGTGCACTGGTTCACCTACGCGCTGTGGCCCGTTGCCCTCGCGCACTCGATCGGCAACGGCACGGACGGAACGTCCGTCTGGTTTCTCGCCCTCGCGCTCGCGAGCGTCGTGCTCGTGGCGGTCGCGGTCGCCTGGCGGGTCTCGGCGAACTTCATCGAATTCGGGAACACGCGGAAGGGAGAGGCACGATGACCGGAACAGTGGGCGAAGTACGACCGCCACAGGGGGCAGGGAGGCTCTTTGCCGCGCCGGCTCCCGACCTGGCGAGCCACCTCGCCACCTTCGGTCCCGTGCCGAACGGGCGACCGGCGTCGCACCTCATCGACGAACTCCAGACGTCTGGGCTCCAGGGCCGGGGAGGCGCGGCGTTCCCGGCCTGGCGCAAGTTCGCTGCGGCCGGAAGCGGCCAGGACCCGCGGTCGCGTGCCGGTGCGGCGGTGGTCGTCGCGAACGGGGCGGAGGGCGAGCCGAGGAGCGCCAAGGATGCCACCCTTCTTCGAGCCGCCCCACACCTGGTGATCGACGGCCTTCTTCTCGCCGGTCGCACCATCGGGGCGCGGGAGCTCTACCTTGTGACGACGGCGGCCAGCCTGCCGTACGTCGCGCGGGCCATCGCGGAGCGGACCGATGCCGCGGCCATCCGGCTCCGCGAGGTGCCTGAGGCGTTCCTCTCCGGTGAGGCGTCGGCCGTGATCCGCTCCCTGGAGGGTGGACCGGCGCTGCCCCGGGACAAGACGCACCGTTTGAGCAGCTCGGGACTCGGCGGCCGGCCCACCCTGCTCAACAACGTGGAGACTCTCGCGCAGGTGGCGCTCATCGCGCGTTTCGGGGCGGAATGGTTCCGACGGCTCGGCACAGAAGACGAACCGGGCACGAGGCTCGTCACGGTGAGCGGAAGCGCCCTCGCGCCGACCGTGCGCGAGGTTGCGGGCGGCATGACGATCGCGGGCCTCGTGCGGGCGGCCGGCGGAAGCACAGACAATCTCGCCGCGGTGCTCGTCGGCGGCTACCACGGCGCGTGGCTGCCGGCCGAGCGCCTGGACACGCCGCTCGCCCGGCACGACCTCGCCCCGTTCGGCGCGACGCCCGGAGCGGGAATCCTCGTTCTGCTCGACTCGGGATCCTGCGGCCTCAGGGTATCGGCGGCCATCGCCGGCTATCTCGCCGCGCAGTCGGCTCGGCAGTGTGGCCCGTGCGCGAACGGGTTGCCGAGGATGGCCGAGGTGCTCGAGAAGCTCGCCGGCGGAAGCCGCGATACCGGGCTCCCCGCCGAGATCCGTCGGCTGGCCGCGCTCGTGAGCGGCCGGGGGAGCTGCCACCATCCGGACGGCACCACCCGAATCGTGCTGAGCGCCCTCACGGTCTTCTCTGGGGAGGTCAAGGCGCACCTGGCCGGCGGATGCCTCGCCGACAGGCGGGCGCGCGCCGGGGTGGCGGCATGAGCCGGGAGCGCGGCCCGGCGGCCACCCTGCACATCGACTGGACGCTGTGCGACGGTCGGGGGTTGTGCACCGAACTGCTGCCGGAGCGCCTGGCGCGGGACGAATGGGGCTACCCTCTCGCCCGCGACGGCTCGGGCGGCGACGTCCCACTCGCCGCGTCCCAGCTCGAGGCGGCCAAGGACGCCGTCGCGCTCTGCCCGAGGCTGGCCCTCACGCTCCGGAGGAACTGAGACCGGCGCTATCCCACTGCCCCACACAGACTCGGCCCCACACAGACGCTGCCCCCGCACAGACGCTGCCCCCACAGACTCATCGCCCGGTGCGGCACACTGTGCGGCTCTTCCGGGCGACGAGTTGATCTGGTTCCACCCTGCCCCTCGGGCGCCGGGATTGCAAGTGTTTTCCGCCCGCCCGCGCTATCCCGCGCGTGTCGCCACCCCGTTCTGGGGAGTTCGCGAACGCCGGGCTGTCGCTACCGTGGAGGAACACGCACAACCGTTGGGGGACGGAATCATCATCGTCGAGGACTCGCCCGTTGGCCCGCCGCAAGGCGCGGACACGGGTTCGGTCGACTCGGGAGTCCCGGTGTTCGCGGCGGTGCGTGAGGTGGTCCGGCGGCAGTCCGAGGCGACTCCGCGTTCCGCGTTCGCCCGGTTCTTCGGCGTCGACCCGGTGGCGAGGGCGTCGGCGCGCTGGTATCGGGCCGCCATCGCCGAACTGCGCATCGCGGAGGCGCTCGCCGGTCTCGGTGACGACTGGCTGGTGGTGAGTTCGGTGCCGATCTCGCGGGAGCGGCCGCGGCTCGAGTACCTCCTCGTTGGACCACCCGGCCTCATCGCGGTCAGCATGGCCTATCCGGTCGGCCAACGCGTGTGGGTGGGGGAGCGGACCTTCCTCGTCGAAGACCAGCTGCGCTCGACCATCCCGGACGCCGAGGCGGATGCCCGGCTCGTCGCCGAACTGGTCGGCGCGTCGGCCGGCACCCCGGCGCCGGTGACGCCGGCCATCGTCGTGGTCGAACCGGCCGACCTCGAGATTCGCGCCCACCCTCGGGCGGCGGAGGCCATCCACTCGAGCGACTTCTCGCGCTGGCTGCGCGACCTTCCGCGCCTGCTCGCGCCATCGTCGGTGCGACTCTTCGCCGCCGCGGCGGCCGACCCGGCCACCTGGCCGCTCGGCGTCGAGCCGCCGACGGCGTTGCCGTCGCTGCTCGGCGAGTTCGAGACGCTGCGTCGGGCGGTCGTCAGGGCACGGCGTCGACGGCTGTCCTGGGTCGTGGTCGGGATCGCGCTCAGCTACGGACTGCTGTTCGTGCGTTTCGGCGGCCTCTCCGCGTTCGGCGTGCATCTCGCGTTCCCGGCGGACTTCCCGCTCTGAGAGGCGGATCCGACCCTACAGCTCCCGCAGTTCCCCCTTGGCGGCGAGTCGCTTCGGCAGGAGGCGTGCGAGAGCCACGACCAGCTTGTACCGCAGGGTGGGGATCGACACGGCCCTCCCGCGACGAACATCGGCGAGGGCCAGCCGCACGACCTGTTCGGCGTCAAGCCAGAGGAACCGCGGCACGGACGCGCCGCTCACCCTCATTCGCTCGTGGAACTCGGTGTGCACCAGGCCGGGGGCGACCGCGGTCACCGAGACGCCGCGCGAACGGTAGGCGATGTTCGCCCAGCGGCTGAAGCTCAGCAGCCATGCCTTGGCGGCGCCGTAGCTGCCCCGCGGGGCGTAGCCGGCCACGCTCGCGATGTTGACGATGGTGCCGGCGCCGTGCGGCAGCATCTGGGCGAGCGCCGCGTGGCTCAGCCGCATCGGCGCCGTGACGAGCACGTCGAGCAGACGCTGCTCGTCGTCGACGTCGCTCTCGTCGAAAGGCCTGCGCAGGCCGAACCCGGCATTGTTGACCAGCAGCGTGATGGGCCCGGCCGAATCGTCGGCCGGTTCGGCGACCGCCGCCCGCGCCTCGACCCTCGCCAGGGCGTCCGCCTGCCCGAGGTCGGCGACCAGCACCTCCACGCGCACGCCGAACTCGAGCCTCAGCTCGGCGGCCCTCTGATCGAGCCGCGCCTCGTTCCGGGCGACGAGCACGAGGTCATGGCCGTCGGCGGCGAGCTGCCGCGCGAATTCGGCGCCGATACCGGCCGTGGCGCCGGTGATGAGTGCTATCGGACGGCGCGCGGTGGGCTTCCCGTTCATCGGCCCACCGTATCCCAGGCCAGGCGGGGTCGTGACAGACTCGGACGATGACCGAAACGATCTCGCTCGACGGCGGAGCGTTCGAGGCCTATCTCGCCCGCCCCACCCTCGCCCCGGGCGGAAGGCCGACGGGCGCGATTGTGCTGATCCACGAGATCTGGGGCCTCGTCGGCCACATCACCGGGATCGCGGACCGCCTCGCCGCGGAGGGCTACCTCGTGATCGCCCCCGACATCCTCAGCCGGGTCGGCGTCCGTCCGCAGATCGGGCTCGAGCTCAATTCCATCATGACGAGTCCGGATGAGCGGGTGCGCACCGAGGGCCAGCCGCGGCTTCGCGACGCCTTCGCCCCGCTGCGCGCACCGGAATATGCCGAGTGGGCGATCGCCGCCCTCATCGACTGCGTCGACTTTCTCGCCGAACAGCCGGGGATCAACGGTCGCATCGGAGTCATGGGCTTCTGTTTCGGCGGCAGCTACAGCTTCGCCCTCGCGGCCGCCGACGCCCGCATCCGCGTGGCGGTGCCGTTCTACGGTTCGCCGCCCGACCTCTCGGTTGTGCCGAGGATCACGGGCACGGTGCGGGCCTTCTACGGGGAGAACGACCCGTCCCTGATGGAGTCGCTGCCCGAGGTGACCTCGGCGATGCAGTCGGCGGGCGTCGACTTCTCCTCCACGGTCTACGAGGGGGCCGGGCACGCCTTCTTCAACGACACCAACCCGCTCGCGTACCGCGAAGAGGCCGCGGCCGACGCGTGGACCAGCGTGCTCGCGATCCTCGACGAGAACCTCGCCGCGGACTAGAGCACTGCGCTCGGCCCAGGCTGTCGGGCCGTACCTGGAGTTCCTTCGCACTCCCGACCTGAAGACCGTGCGGACCCGTGTCCATCTCGACCTGAGGCCATACCCCGGTGACGACCAGGCGGCAGAGGCAGCCCGGTTGCGGGCTCTGGGCGCCACCGACGCCGACATCGGCCAGGGCGATGTGTCATGGAGGGTCCTCACCGACACGGAAGGCAACGAGTTCTGCGTCCTCACCCCGGGCTGACGCAGAGGATGTAGGCCCCGCGGGCGTCATCGTCGCTCTGGCCGAACAGATCGGCTGATCCACCGGACAGGCCCAGTGGCCGAGGCCGGAGCCCTGTTCCTGGCCCGAACGCGGAACTCAGCCGCGAGTGCAGTGCCCGGATGAGACGGCCGAGACGAGCGACGGCGCCTTCGCCACGACGGGTGTCAGGTCGCCCGTGGTCATGGCGAATCCGAGGCGATCGGTCGTCGCCGATTTCGCGAAGATGACGCCGGCGACCCGTCCGCCCGCGTCGATCACCGGCCCGCCGGAGTTGCCCTCCTGCACGTTGGCAGAGAGGTAGTACACCTCGCGCGGCGCGGGGTTCGACCCGTAGATGTCCGGCACCTGCACGGTGTTGACGCCTCGCACGGCGGCGGGCGCCGAGCTGAACGGCCCGCCGAGTGGATAGCCGTCGAACACCGCGGTGTCGCCCTGGCCGAGGTTCGCACCGAGCGGCAGCACCTTGGTGGTGAGCCCGTCGACCGCTATCACCGCGATGTCGTGCACCCCGTCGAAGAAGACGACGCGACCGGTGTACGACCCGCCGGACGGCGTTTGCACCACCGGCTCGGTCACCCCCGCCACGACGTGGGCGTTGGTGATGATGCGTCCCTTGGCGGCGACGTAACCGCTGCCGGACTGGTTCTGGCCGCACTGGTAGGCGTTGCCGACGATCTTCACCACCGACGCCGCCGCGGCCTGCTGCGCGGCGGTCCCGGCACCGACGGCCGGCACCGGGAGGTTCGAGTTGGAGCCGATGGCCTCGAACAGCCGGGGCAAGCCATCCTGGGCGACGAGCCCGCGCACCTGGGCCTCGAGGGCCTTCACCGGGTCCGGGGTCACCCGGTCGATCGTCTGCACGACCGCCGAGGAGGAGATCGCACTCGACACGAACGGCACGCCGAGGGAGCCGATGCCGAAGGCGAGCATCGACGTGACGACCGCCGCCACGACGAGGGTGACGCCGGCCCCGAAGACCCGGTCCAGCATGCGCAGTGGCGTCCTGTCCACGCCCCGGCGCAGGACCCTGCCGATCACGGTCCCGGCGGCCTGACCGAGGCCGATAAGAACGACGACGGCGAGCAGGATGAGCGGCAGACGCCACTGGGAGGAGGTGACCCACGAGGCGATGAGCGGAATCGCGAAGAAGCCCACGACGGCCCCGGCGATGAAGCCGGCGATTCCCGTGATGCTCAGCACGAAGCCGGCGCGGAAGCCGTGCACGGTGTATGCGACGAGCAGCAGTCCGAGAATCACGTCGAGCACGAGGGAGCCGGTCATGCGTGTTCCTCCGGGATCGAGAGTGGTGCCGTCGTTCGCGGCCATCCACAGTTTCGCACGGCAGGATGACGACTCCCTGCCGGTGCACCGAGTGCTGTCCCGCTCGGCGCGGCCCTTCCCAGCGGATTCATACCCTTCGCACGACCGGCTCCGATCCGGGCCATAGGGCACGCCGAGCGCGCGGGAGGAGTGTCCTACCAGAAGGCACACCGAGAAGGGCGCGAATGATGGACATCTTCGACACAGGCCAGACGAATACGGGCCAGGCGGCCGGCATCCCACCGGCCGGCATCCCACCGATCGGCATCCCACCGGCCGTCATCCCACCGATCTACCCACCGCCGACCGAGGGCACGCCGCCGCGCCGCCACCGCGGGCTGATCGTCGGGGCGGTGGCCGCGACGATTCTGCTCGCCGTGGGAGGAGGGGGAGTCGCCATCGTGGCCGCCGTCTCTTCCTCGACGGCGAAGTCAGCGAGCACCTCGGCCGGCCGGGCCGTCCTTCCCGACCAGCGCGTCGTTCCCGGCGACGGGCGTCAGGGATCGGATGTCGGCGGAACGACACAACGGGCGAGCGTTACGACCGGCGCTGTGACGGCCACCGCGGCCGAGAAGGTCGGCGTCGTGACGATCGTCGCCGTGCTCGACTTCGACCAGAACAGTCAGGCCGCCGGCACCGGCACCATCATGACCTCGAGTGGACTCATCCTCACCAACAACCACGTCATTGCGGGCGCCACGAGCATCGAGGTCACCGTCGAGTCGACCGGCGTCTCCTACCGGGCCGCGGTCGTCGGCACGGACGCGACCGACGACATCGCCGTGCTGAAGCTCGCCGGAGCGTCCGGGCTGCAGACGGCGACCTACGACGCCGGCCAGTCGGTCTCGGACGGAGACGCCATCTCCTCGGTCGGAAACGCCGAGGGCACGGGCAACCTCGTCACCGCCACCGGCACCGTGGCGGCGACCGGACAGTCGATCACCGTGCAGGACGAATCGGCCGACTCGTCGGAGAGCCTCACCAACCTGATCGAGGTGGACTCGGATGTCGTCTCCGGCGACTCGGGCGGCCCACTGCTCGACGCCCAGGGCGAGGTCATCGGTGTCGTTACCGCGGCATCCTCCGGCAGCCGGTCTGTCGTCGGCTACGCGATCCCCATCTCCTCGGCGCTCGGCATCGCACGCCAGATCGAGTCCGGCCGGGCCAGCGCGACCGTCACGATCGGCTACCCGGCGTTCCTCGGGGTGCAGCTCGCGCAGGGCTCGGTCACCGGGGCCACGGTCGGTGGCGTGCTCTCCGGAACGCCGGCTGCCACGCTCGGCCTCGTGGCGGGCGACACCATCACGGCCCTCGGTTCGACGCCGGTCGCCTCCGCATCGGATCTCAGTGCGGCGATCGCCGCCCATTCCCCGGGAGCCACCGTATCGATCGCCTGGACGGATGCCGCTGGGGCGAGCCACACCGCGAGCGTCACGCTCGCCGACGGCCCCGCCCTCTGACCACGCTGGCCCGCCCCTTGACTCACGCCGGCCCACGCCGGCGTCCGGGCGGCCTCCTGCCGAGGTCGCCCGAACGGCGTCCGGTCAGATGAGGCTCTTGATCGCCTGCTCCAGGGTCAGGCCGCGCGACGACGCCCTCGCCTCGAGCCGGCTGACCTCGTCGGGGCTCAGGCGAAGGATGAGAGTCGTGTCGTCGGCCTCGTCGGCCTCGGCGGGCTCGTCGAAGGCGAAGGCGAAGAGGGCCGGCGCGGGGAGGGCCGGTTCGGCGGTCGCCCGCCCGCCCGGGGTCCACGCCACGTCCTGGGCGCGGGCCGCGACGGCATCCCCGTCGCGCACCCACCCCGGTCCGCTCGGAATGGACCGGCCGCGCTGGAAGGCCTCGGACACCGCCCGCGCGCGGGAATCCGCCGCCTCGTTGAGCGGATGGTTGTCGTGCCCCTTCACCCATTCGAAGAGGTAGCGGCGGCCGACGAGCGCCTCGTCGATCTCCTTGAGCAGTTCGACGTTCATCACCGGCTTGCCGTCGGCCTTGCGCCAGCCCTTCTTCTTCCAGCCCGGCATCCACTTGGTGATGCAGTTGATCACGTACTGGCTGTCGCAGAGCACGAGAAGGTCGTCGTCGAGGTGCGCGGTCGCCCGGAACAGCTGGAGTGCGGCCATCAGCTCGGCCTGGTTGTTGGTGGCGTGCTTCCAGCCTCCTGCCGCCCAGCAGTCGTCGTCGACGTACCACGCCCAGCCGGCCGGCCCGGGGTTGCCTAGCGCCGAACCGTCTGCTGCTGCTCGAATCACGTGCTGCCTTTCGTTGCGGATACCGATTCAAGTGTGTACCAGCAATCCGCCTCCGCGCGACAGCAGTCGGCGGCCGCCTGGCGTTTCGGGCAGCCACGTTCTTCAGTGCCGAGCCGAGTGCCATGCTCGGCATCCTGGTCTTGCCGATGAGCCCCGTCTCCACCTACTTCGCGAGCGACCCCGGGCGCATCCGGGCGAGCCTCGCCGAAGCGGCGCCCTCCGGCTTCGACGTGCTGTTCGGCGACTACCTGCTGATGTACAGCGCCCTGCAGGGCCCGGCCGAGGCTGCGTCGGCCCTCGAGCAGAGCGCGAGCCTCAACGAGGACCGCATCGACGACGGAGACAGCCGCTCCTACCTGCTCGCCTGGATCATGTCGCGGCTGACGCGTTAGCGGCGCGCCCCTCGCGTGTCGCGGCCGTCGGGGGCAGGGTGGAGGCATGGACGCCGTCGACGCGATAGTGGTGGGCTCCGGGCCGAACGGGATGGCCGCGGCGGTGACGCTCGCGCGGGCCGGACTCTCGGTGCGGGTCTACGAGCGCGGCCCGACCATCGGAGGCGGTGCGCGGACGAGCGACTTGACGCTGCCCGGGTTCCACCATGACGTGTGCTCTGCCGTGCATCCGCTGGCCCTGGCCTCCGGATTCTTCCATCGGTTCGAACTGCGGGAACGGATCCGACTGGTCGTTCCGGAGATCTCCTACGCCCATCCGCTCGCCGACGGTCGAGCGGGCATCGCCTGGCGCGACCTCGACCGCACGGCGGATGGACTCGGGCGTGACGGCCCGGCGTGGAGGCGACTCTTCGGGCCCCTCGTGCGGCGCGCGAACGACGTGGCGCAGTTCAGCGGCTCGCCGGTGCTGCAGGTTCCCCGGCATCCGCTCACCGTCGCGCGGCTCGGACTCCGCGTGCTGGAGCAGGGCGGCCGCGGTTGGAATTCCCGCTTTCTGGATGACGTGGCGCCCGCCATGCTCACGGGCGTCTTCGCGCACGCCGTTCGGCCGATGCCGAGCCTCGCGACGGCGGCCGCCGGGCTCGTTCTCGGCACGACGGCCCACGCGCAGGGCTGGCCCATCCCGATCGGGGGCAGCCAGTCGATCATCGACGCGATGGCGGCCGACCTGGTCGCCCACGGCGGGCAGATCGTCACCGGCACCGAGATCGCACGCCTCGGGGATCTCCCGCCGGCACGGGTGGTGCTCTTCGACACGAGCGCGAGGGCTCTGGCGACCATCGCGGGGGAGCGGCTGCCCGAACGCTACCGGCGCGCGCTCGACCGCTATCGATATGGAAACGCGGTCGCCAAAGTCGACTTCGCCCTCTCCGGCCCCGTGCCGTGGCGCCATCCGGATCTCGCGGGCGCCGGCACTCTCCATCTCGGGGGGTCGAGGCAGGACATCGCCCGCTCGGAGGGCGAGGTCGCTGCCGGCCGCCACCCCGGCAATCCGTACGTGCTCGTCTCCCAGCCGACCCCGTTCGACGAGTCGCGGGCGCCGGCCGGCTCGCACGTGCTGTGGGCGTACACGCACGTGCCCCGTGGCTCCGCCGTGGACCGCACCGAGGCGATCACGGCCGCGATCGAGAGCCATGCCCCGGGGTTCCGGGATGTCGTGCTCGCGAGCGCGAGCAGCACCGCCGTGCAGGTGGAGGCCTACGACCCCAATTACGTGGGGGGAGACATTGCGAGCGGGGATGTGACCATCGCCCAGCTCGTGGCGCGTCCGGTGTTCTCGGCCACGCCGTGGCGCACCCCGGCGAGGGGAATCTATCTCTGTTCGTCATCCACCTCCCCGGGCCCCGGCGTGCACGGGCTCGCGGGCTACTACGCGGCGCTGACCGCCCTCCGGGACGAATTCGGCGCAACGTCGGCTCCCGCGCTGGCGAGGGACTGAGGCGGGAACCCGCGGCCCTAGGCGGTTGCCGACTCCCGCGCGCGCGGCAGGGTGAACAGGGTCGAGATGCTCACGATGATCAGCAGGATCGAGGCGATCGCCACGAACGCGCTGATCGCGAGGGCGGGCAGCACGAACATGATGATGCCGGCGATGATGGAGAGAATGCCGCTCAGCCAACCGAGCCACCGGGGATTGCCGGTGCCGCGCACCGCGCCGATGATGTCGACGGCGCCCTCCGCGATCCAGCCGACGCCGATCACGAAGGCGAGCACGATGAGGGAGCGGAAGGGATTGGCCAGGCAGATGACACCGGCGGCGACCACCAGGAGGCCCACGATGCCGGTGAACCAGCGCAGCCCGGTGCTCAACTGATCGGCCACGAAGGCCACCGTGATGCGGAAGATACCCGACGCGATCAGATAGATGCCGAAGAGGATGGCCACGGTGAACAGCGTCGCCTGGGGCCAGACCAGGCCGATTATTCCGAGGATGAGTCCGATCACGGCGACGGCCACAAGCTCGCCACGATGGATCTTGATCATGCCGACGGGGTAGCCGGCGAACGGGTCCGTCGGATTGTTCACCGAATTGGTCATTGCGTTCTCCTGTTCCGTGGTTACCCGGTTGTCATGCCGGTCGGTGCTGGTCAGTGCCGGTCGGTGCTGCCCGGTGCTGCCCGGTGCTGCCCGGTGCCGGTCGGGCCGAGGCGTCGGCCGGCGCGCTCGGCTGGGGCGTTACCACGATGTCGGTGCGGCTCGGGTCGCACAGGTGCACGACGAGCACGATGAGGCCGACGATCGGTAGCAGGATCCAGAATAGGTCTGCCCAGCCGTGGCCCGCATCCCTCAGCCTCCGCACCGTCACCGCGAGGCTCGGCAGGAAAGTGATGATTCCGAAGACTCCCGACATGCTCGCCCCGAGGTAGAGGGTGCCCTGGGGCGTGAACACGTTGAAGGCGTTCAGGGCGGCGTGGCCGATTGCGCTGAAGAGCACGAACCACCAGAACTCGGACCGCGAGGCTCGACCGGTGAACTCCGCGTACTTGCGAAAGACCGTTTGAACGGACTGGGTGAATGTCACGGTGTTCCTCCCTGGTGATGCGCGTTCGCTGTAGGCCCATCACACCGTTGACCCTCTGCGGGGTGAAGGGCCCAAGGTCCCGAATCCCCTCGGAGGCCGGCGGGCGGGCGTGCCGCGGCCCCTGGTGTGGGTTGGTTACACCAGGGGCCGCGTTTTGTGCCCGCCTGGCCGGATGTCGGTTGGGGCTACCACGATCTTCTCGGGTAGCAAAGGGTGGTGGCCCCAACCGCAGCCGAGCCTTATCCAGTCGGCGGGAACGACCAGGGGTCGAGGGGCAGGCTCGACGGCGCGCGCGTCGACGCGGACGACCGGGTGCTCTCCCCGCCGGGACGCTCGAGAGACGCTGAGCGAGACCCCGGTGTGAGGTAGTGGAGCGGCGTCATGACTACATCCTCTATTCAGGTTCGCAGTCAGGCGCCCCGTGCGATGATCTGGACACGTCGACTAACTGACACGGTAGTCCTCGGGCTCTCCGCGCAACAGTGCAAAAGTCCACTTTTCTGAGCCGATTCGATGGAACAAAGACACGCTGGTGCATCGGGAGCGCTCCCAGCAGCGGATGCCGTCAGCGCGGAGCGCCCCCGCCGCGTTTCCTGTCCCGTTCCGCGTCGGCCCGAGCGGCCTCCTGGGGGCTCGGGGCGGTGCCCCCGAGCGCCAGCGGCTGCCACCAGGCGCCGGCGCCGTCCACCGGGTACTCGGCCTGGAGGCGGTCGACGAGGCCCTGCATCGTCTGCCTCAGGCGCTCGGTCACCGCGCGCACGTCATCCGTTGCGTCGACCACGATCGGGCTACCCACGGCGCAGCTCACCGTAACGCCGAACCGGTCGCGCAGGCGGATCCGGCGATTCTTGGTGAGGAGCCGCTGCCCTCCCCAGACCGCGACCGGAATGACGGGCACGCCCGCCTCCGCCGCCAACCGCGCGGCTCCCGTCTTGAGCTCGCGGACCGTGAAGGAGGCACTCACACCGGCCTCGGGGAACACGCCGATGAGCTCCCCGTCGCGCAGGGCGGCCACGGCGCTCGCGTACGCGTCCGCGCCGGCCGACATGTCCACCGCGATGTGGTGCATCCCGCGCATCACGAATCCCAGGACTGGCCGCTCGAAGACGCTCTTCTTGGTGAGGAAGCGGATGCGGCGGCGGTTGTGCAGCCAGGTCACCCATTCGATGAGGGCGAATTCCAGGTAGCCGAAGTGCGTCATCGCAAGCACGGCACCTCCCGTTGCCGGAAGGTTGTCGAGGCCGGACTCGATTCGCCTCACGTGCAGCACCCTGAAGAGGGCGGTGCCGGCCACAATGGCTGTGCGATAGATGGGCTCGGCGCGTCGGGGGTTCACCCCGCCAACGGTATTCTCGGAGTCTGCACGCGCACCGAAGAGCCGAACAGCCCTCCTTTGGGGGCTTCCCCGGTGGGTGACGCTCGCTTAGGTTCGGGACAGGCCATTCTGGACAGGCCACTTGAGGGGGAGCGCATGACGAGTGTCACCTCGCGTGAAGGCGCAGAGTCGACAGTGGGCGCCTCACCGTCCGATCGTGGCTCACAACTCCTACGCGACGTGCTTCCCGCGTCGTGGGGACTCCTCCGCGGCACATCTGCTCGGCCCCGCGGCTGGCGCCGTCGTCCTCCCGTCGAGGTCGAGGTCGCTGCCCTTCTCGCCCAGCTCGGTGACGGCTGGACCATCCTGCGCGCATGGGACGCGCTCGCCGAGCTCGGCGCGGATTTCGTGGTCGTCGGCCCTCCCGGCGTCTTCACCATCACTGCAGCGCGCCCGACCGGCGGCAACGTGTGGGTGGACGAGAGGGTCCTGTGGATCAACGGGCGCCCGACCGATCACGTTCGAGTCGCGCGCCGGTGCGCGGACCGCGCGGAGACCATCATGTCCGACCTCGCCGGTGTCCCGGTCGCGGTGACGCCGGTCGTCGCCCTGCTCGACCCCGTCGACCTGAGATTCGGTGGCGACGCTGCACGACGAGTCCGGGTGTTGCCGGCCGACATCCTCGTTCGCTCGCTCGTCGAAAGCACGGTCGTGCATTCGACTCAGGCGGTCGACTACCTCTCGACGGTCGCCGAAGAGTGCTCAACCTGGAACGCCCTGCGCTGACTCACTGGGGCTGACTCACTGGGGTTGACGTGATCGCCCTCAATCGATCGCCCTCAATCGATCGCTGCGTGCTGGGGTCGTCCCCGGCACGCACTGCCCGGCACCGCCGCGAGCGTGCACGGTCGGCGGCCGGCCGCACCCGTTCTGGGGCTGCCGCCGTCTCGCGACGACGCCTATGGTCGATGTATCGGAGCTTGGGGGAGCGATGACAGACCTGGCAGAACGGGATCACGTGGAGTCCGTCGCGCCACCCGCCCCGGTTCGACCCGCGCCTGTTCAGTCAACGCCGGCCCGGCCGCTCCCGGACCAGCCGCCGCCGGTTGGGCCACCGCTGTCGCTCCGCTCGAGGGGACCGGCGTACTCCGTGATCCGCGAGTGCCTCGCTGTGCAGCAGAAGGCCGCGCCGCTCGGGACTCTCGCTCGTGTTCTCGGGCGAAGCCCACTCGATCCGGCCGCCAGGAGCTGGTACCACGGCGCCCTCGGCGAAATCGAGGTGGCGCGGGTGCTCTCGCAGCTCGGCGCCGGATGGACCGTGTTGCACGCCGTCCCGGTCGGCTCCGGTCGGGCGGACATCGACCACATCGTGCTCGGCCCGGCAGGCATCTTCACCGTGAGCACCAGGAACCACGCCGACCGCAGGGTCTTCGTCGCCGGCAGCACCTTCATAGTCGCCGGCCAGAAGCACGACCACCTGCGGGTGGCCCTGCACGAGGCCGAGCGGGCGTCCCAGCTCTTGAGCGGCGTGACGGGTCGGCCGGTGACCGTCACGCCGCTCGTCGTCGTCGTCAACCCGGCGTCGATCACGGTCGGACGCAAGCGCCCCACCGTCACGGTGCTGGCCTCCAGCCGACTGCGGCGCTGGCTCCTCGCTCGACCGAACATCCTGTCGGCGAGGGCCGTCGCGCATTTCTCGATGTTCGCCGAGGAGCCGACCACCTGGCACACGCAGCCCTTCGTGAACGACGAGAACGGACCGTACCTGCAGGGTTTCGAGGAACTGCGCCGGCAGGTGGATTCCGCGAAGACCCGATCGGTGATCTGGCTCCTGGGCGTCATCGCGACCTTCATCCTGACCTTCGACCTCCTGCTTCCTGGCATCCTCGACCTGCTCGCCGGACTGGTCCGTCTGATCTAGGTTCTCGCGTTGATCTGGGCCCGGCGAGTCCGTTCGGCCCCGAAGGGAGGGCCGAAGGTCCCTTCCCTCGGGCGGTCTGCCCCCGTAGCGTCGAACTGACGGCTCGAAGGGACATCATGAAGGCGCTCGTATACAAGGGGCCCGGCCAGAAATCGTGGGAAGACGTGCCGGATCCGGTGCTCAAGGAGCCCACCGACATCATCGTGAAGATGGTCACCACCACGATCTGCGGCACCGACCTGCACATCCTCAAGGGTGACGTGCCGGCGGTGACTCCCGGCCGGATCCTCGGCCACGAGGGCGTCGGCACGATCACCGAGGTCGGCTCGGCCGTGACCAGCCTCAAGGTCGGTGACCAGGTGATTCTCTCCTGCATCTCCGCGTGCGGGCACTGCGACTACTGCAAGCAGGGCGTCTTCTCGCACTGCCTTGGCGACGAGGGGCGCTCCGGCATCGGCTGGATCTTCGGCCACCTCATCGACGGCACCCAGGCTGAGTACGTGCGTGTGCCGTATGCGGAGACCTCGGTCTACCTCCTGCCTGCCGGCGTCACGCCGCAACAGGGCACCGTGCTCTCCGACATTCTGCCCACCGGCTACGAGATCGGCGTGAAGTACGGCCAGGTGAAGCCGGGCGACGTCGTCGCCGTCATCGGCGCCGGACCGGTCGGTCTCGCCGCGATCGCTACCGCGGGGCTCTACGGCCCGTCCCGGATCATCGCGATCGACGTCGACGCGAACCGCGTCGAACAGGCGAAGAAGTTCGGGGCGACGGATGGCGTGGTCTCGACCTCCGCCGACTGGAAGGAGCAGGTGCTCGCCCTCACCGACGGGCTCGGCGTCGACGTCGCGATCGAGGCCGTCGGAATCCCGCAGACGTTCACGATGTGTGTCGACATCGTGCGGCCGGCCGGCCACGTCGCCAATGTCGGGGTGCACGGCCATCCGGTGGAGCTCGCGCTGCAGGACCTCTGGATCTCCAACATCAACATCAGCATGGGCCTCGTGAACACCAACACGCTCGGCACCCTGCTCAAGCTCGTCGCGCAGAAGAAGATCGTGGCGGAGAACTTCGTGAGCCACACCTTCACGCTCGACAACATCCTCGAGGCGTATGACGTCTTCGGTCGCGCGGCTGAGACCAAGGCGCTCAAGGTGATCATCAACGCGTGACTGAGAGCGCGGCGGCCTGTCTCTTCGGGTGAGGCGGGTCGTCGCCCCTCCTTTTCCGGTAAGGGGATTGCCCAGTGGTGTGGCCTACAATCGCCGCTATGACCGAGCAGCAGGCGTATGAGGTGATCCGCCACTACGACGGCTTCGAGTTGCGCCACTATCCGGACTACGTTCTCGTGAGGTGAGTGCGCAGGGCGACTTCCTGCGCGCCGGCAACCTCGGTTTCCGCCCCCTGATCGGCTACATCAGCGGGCGAATCGCCTCCTCCGCGCGGATCCCCATGACGGCCCCAGTGCTCCAGGAGCCGATCGCCGAGAACGCACACACCGTGAGCTTCGTGCTGCCCGACGACACGGACATCGCGTCGGTGCCGGTGCCGACGGATGCCCAGGCGAGCACCAGGGGCGTGCCCGCTCACGATGTGGCCGCTCGCCGTTTCGGCGGGGGCTGGAGCGAGGCGAAGTTCGAGGAGAACGGGACGGCGCCGCTCGAGGCGGTGGAGCGCGCCGGACTGCACCCGGTGGGGGAGCCTGTACTTCGCCAGGTTCGACCCGCCCTGGAAGCCCGGATTCCTCAAGCACAACGAGGCGCTCGTCGCGATCGGGGGTTAGCCGTCTCGTTGACCGTGACTGGGCGCCGGGGAGCGGGGTGTCCCCGGGATGCTAAACTCGCAAGGTTGCCGTCGAACGGCCGCGGACAAAGAGAGCTCGCACATCCAGTGACGGGCACCGCGCAACGAGTGAGAGGGGCCATCTATGCCATTAGCACCAGATGCCAAGAAGACGATTATCGACGAGTACGCCACCCATCCAGGTGACACCGGTAGCCCCGAGGTGCAGGTCGCAATGCTGACCGCGCGCATCAAGGATCTCACCGAGCACTTGAAAGAGCACAAGCATGACCACCACTCGCGTCGTGGCCTGCTTCTGCTTGTTGGCCAGCGTCGTCGCCTGCTGGGCTACCTGCAGGACATCGACATCTCGCGTTACCGCACGCTCATCGAGCGTCTCGGCCTGCGCCGCTAGGTTTCGACCTGGTCGCACCGGATCGCGATCTGGCTCGAAGGCCCGCCCCTACCCGGGGCGGGCCTTTTCGCATCTCGCGCGAAGGAATCAAAAGCCCCCGTCAGACGTTGAATTGATCAGGTGATGACCGTGCGGAGATCGTGCGGTCGCACCTCGAACAGTGAAGGAGGTCCCAGTGGGAAGAGTGAATGAAGAAGTCGAAGACTCCACCGGGACGGTTGTGAAGTATCGGCGCCACGCCAACGGCAGCGGACTGGTTTCGCCCCGGGCGCGCGTGCAGCCGGGCGCATTCGTCTCGTCGACGGCCTATGTGGAGGCAGACGCGCGCGTCGGCGACGGTTCGTCGATCGGCGCCGGGAGTTGGATCGACCAGGGTGTAACGATAGGCGAGCGAGTGTTCGTCGGCCAGAACGTGCACGTAGGGCGCGACAGCCAGGTGGGCAGCGGCGCCAGACTGGGCAGCCACTCCCGGATCGGCAGCAACGTGCAGATCGCGAGCGGTGCCCGCATCGAGCCGGACGCCGTCGTCGCGGATGACGCGGTGATCGATGCCCCGGCCCGCACGGAGCACGCCCCCGGGCAGCTTCGTCGCCGCATGTACGGCGGCCGATCGAGCCGGTATTCGGCGGAAGAAGCCGCCTAGCCCGACGTGGTGGGCGGTGCGGCATCCGCCCGCCCCGCCCTTGCCGGACACCCGTCCCGTTCCGCCCACCCGTGGCCCATTCCGAAATCCATGCAATCCGTGTGGGCCTACGGCGTGTCGGGCGCGGCAAGCCGGCGTGTCGCGAGCGATGCATGGATTTCGGAACGGGCATCGGCCACAGGGTGGCCACGCGAGCGGGGCCAGTGGGCAGAGCGGCGGCCGGCAGTGGATAGCATCGTGACATGGCTTTCTGGAATCGCGACGAAGACACCTCCCTGCCCAAAGGTGATCGGGGGGCCGGATCGTTCAGCAGTTACAAGTACGACCTGATTCCCTCGAATGGCCGTGTCACCCTGCGCCTGGCGAACAGCAACCCGCACCAGGACGAGATCGCGAAGGTGCTGGAGAGCGGCGCAGAGGGCATCGAGACCGCCATCTCGCGGCGGAACCCAGAGGACGAGCGCACCGACGCGCCTCTCGTCATCCGGCTGTTCGCGGGCGGCCGGGTCACCGGCGTCGTCGGCACGGTTCCCCGCGGTCTCGAGTCGGTGGTGGATGAGGCCCTCAGTCGCCTGGAGAAGCGCGGCGTGAAGGCGCGGATTCCCGCGAAGGTCGTGAAGACCCGCGACGGCCTGCGGGTGGATCTTCTGATGGGCCAGACCCGGTGATGGAACAGACCCGCTAGGGCATTCCGGCTCCGCCACACGGGCCGGACGGTGGGAGAATTGCCAGATGGCACGGTCTCGCCGATGGGCCGCGACGCTGGCGCTTCTGGCCAGCGCTGTACTTCTCGCTGGGTGTGCCACCGCCTCCACCAGGGAGGTCGTCTCACCCAAGGACCGGCACCGGATCGGTGTCGAGATTCTCAACTCGAACTGGTCGACGGTGGCCGGCGAGTTCCCGGGCACCGAACAGCCCGTTGTCGTGATCACGCGAACGATCCCCGACGAGGCCTGGGCCGGCACGATGGTCGCCTGCCTCCGTGATCGGGGTTTCAACGCCATTGTGCTGCGCGACGGACTCACCTACACCGCCCCGCCTGACTTCTCGGCCACCCGGGTGGCGGTCTCCCGCTACGTGTGCGATTCGACCACCCCGACGGCGACCGAGGTGACGCGATACCTCAATCGCCCCCAGCTCGACGCCCTCTACCGCTACTACGTGGGGTCGGTGCGCCCGTGTCTGCTCGTGGCCGGGGCGCCGTCGAGCCCTCCGCCCGACTGGTTCGCGTTCGTCACGAGCGCCGTGAGCAAACCGATCTGGCACCCGTTCGACCTGGCCTGGCAGGCGCTGCCGGACCCGGTCGTCCATTACCTCGAGCAGCGCTGCCCTCCCGTGCCGCCGTGGCTCGACCTCGGGCGGTGACGGCGCCCCTGTTCGGCACGCCCGCCCCGAGACGATACTGAACCAATGCGAGACTGGAGCATGGTCTTTCGCGGCTGGTTCCCGCGCGGCGTGGCGCTCGCGGCATCCGTGCTGCTGCTCGCGGGGTGCGCAGGAGGGCCGGCGGGCTCGCCCATCAGCCAGGCGGAGCGGGAGAGCATTCGAACCGATATTCTGGATGCCCGCTGGCAGCCGGTGGCCGATCAGTACCCGGAGGCGCTGCGGCCGCGTGTCGTGATCGCCCCCACCGTGCCCGACCACGACTGGCCGGCGGCCGTGATCGGCTGCCTGCACCGGCTCGGGTTCGTCGCCGTCCAGTCGGTCGGCGGCGTCGAGTACCGCAACGGCCGCGGAAAGACGCCGCTGGAGTACGCGGTAGCGCTGTACAGCTGCGAGGGGAGCCATCCGGCGGAGTCCGCGGTCGCTGCGCGCCTGGGGCCGCGGCAGTCCGCGTCGCTTTACGGGTACTACCTCAACGTGGTGCGGCCGTGCCTCCTGCTCGCCGGTGCACCCTCGCCTGCCTCTCCCGATCGATCGGCGGTCGAGAGCCTCGCCGGGCTCGCGGGCTGGAATCCATACCAGGTGATCTGGACGAGCGGCATCCCGGCCAGCCGGCTCGACTACCTTGAGCAACGCTGCCCGCCGGTGCCCGTCTGGCTCAACCTGGGCAGCGGATGACCGGCCGGCGTCGTGCACCGCTCGGCGCGCTGTTGGTGGCTGCCGCGCTGGTGGCCGCCGCGCTCGCCGGCTGCGCCCCGGTGGCCGCGCGGTCGCCGGTGAGCGCGGGCGACCTGCATCGCGTGCGTCAGACCTATATCGACGCCGCCTGGGCGTCCGTGGCCCATGGCTACCCGGAGGCGCTGCGCCCCCGGGTGCGGGCGACGCGAGTCGTGAGCGACTGGAACTGGCTGCGATCCCGGGTGGGCTGCCTGCGCGCCGCCGGTTTCGAGGCCCGGTTGTCCGGTGACGGGTCCAGCTACAGCGTCAGCTCCACGTTCGGCCAGACCGCGCTCGAGGTGGCCATATCGAACTACACCTGCGCGGCGCAGTTCGCTCCGGTCAGCTCGTTCAGCTCGGGCCTGCCGCAGCACGACTACCGGGCGCTTCGCTCCTACTTCGTCGGCTTTGTGCGACCGTGCCTGCTCGCCTCCGGGCTGCCCTCTCCCGAGCCGCCCGGGCGCGCCGCTTTCATCTCCGGCGACAGCCAGGGTCGCTTCTGGAATCCGTACGAACAGGTGTGGCTCGGCGGCCTTCCGGATGCCACGATCGACTACTTCGAGCAACGCTGCCCGCCCGTGCCGTCGTGGCTGGCGACCACCCGCTGAGACTCAGCCAGCCCAGCGGTACTCGAGTTCCGGCCTGCCGGGGGTGCCGTATCGCGGGGAGCGGGTGACCTGGCCGGCCTCGGCGAGGTGCTCGAGATAGCGGCGAGCGGTCACCCTCGAGAGGTGGAGCGGCTCGGCCACCTCCGCGGCGGAGAGTGCCCGATCCGCACCCCGCACATGATCGAGCACCGCCTCGAGGGTTGCGCCGGCGAGCCCCTTGGGAATCGGGAGGTCGACCGGCGAGCGCAGGGACGCGATCATCCCGTCGACGTCAGACTGAGTGGCCGAGGAGGACGACGCCGCCTCGAGCCGCCGCCGATAGTCGAGGTAGGTTCCGAGCTTGGCGGCGAAGGTGGCGAAAGTGAACGGCTTGATCAGGTACTGCACGATGCCGACCGAGATGGCGGTGTGCACCACCTCGATGTCTCGCACCGCGGTGATCGCGATGATGTCCACGGCGACCCCCGCCGCGCGGAGCCGGCGGGCGAGGTCGATTCCGCGGCCGTCCGGCAGGTTCATGTCGAGCAGCACGAGATCGATCGGGCCGCCACCGGCGGTTCCCCTGATCGCCGCGAGTGCCTCGGTGAGGGAGGCGACGACGCCCGCCACCTCGAAGCCGTCGATGCGGCCGAGGTAGGCGGCATGGGCCTCGGCGGTGAGGGCGTCGTCCTCGACGACGAGGGTGCGGATCACGAGCCGACCGAATCGTCGTTCGGCCCTGGTGCGTTCGGCACAGCTGCGTTCGGCACCGCTGCGATCGGCCCGGGTGCGTTCGGCCGGGGTGCGTTCGGCCCGGGTGCGTTCGGCACCGCTGCGATCGGCCATCGGGCGCGGAACTCGGTGGTCGAGCCCGGCAGCAGCTCGATGCTGCCGCCGTGGATCTGCAGCACCTGCCGAACGACCGCGAGCCCGAAGCCCCGCCCGGTGGCACCGCCCGGTTTGGTGGAGAAACCGGGGGAGAAGATGCGCTCGCCGATGGCGTTCTCGACCCCGCGTCCGCTGTCGGTCACGGTGAGCTCCACGCAGCCGTGCTCGTGATTGGTGCCGAGGGCCACCCTCACCCACGGCGGCGCGGAGCCGGCGACCGCGGCATCCATCGCGTTGTCGACGAGGTTGCCGACCACCGAGACGAGATCCGCCGGGTCCATGGCCGAGGGGGCGAGGTCCTGCCCGATCTCGAGGCGCAGCTCGATGCCGCGTTCGCCGGCCTGGGCGGCCTTGCCGAGCAGCAGCGCGGCGAGGGCGGGCTCATTGACCGCGCCGACGACGTCATCCGCGAGCGACTGGCTGAGCTGCACCTGGTGGGCGATGAGGTCGATCGCGTCTCTCGTGCGGCCGAGCTCGAGCAGAGAGACGACCGTGTGCAGTCGATTGGCGTACTCGTGGGTCTGCGATCGGAGGGCGTCGCTCAGCGTGCGAACCGACTCGAGCTCGCCGGAGAGCCGCTGCACCTCGGTGCGGTCGCGCAGCGTCATCAGCGTGCCGACCGACGCGCGGGCCGAGCCGCCGGGCGGTGTCGCCGGCTCCTGGTTCACCACAAGCACCCGGTGGCCGGCGACGTGCGACTCCTCGACCGCCCGCCCGCCGCTCGCCACCAGGGCGGCGATCGTCGGAGGCAGGTCGAGCTCCGCCGCCGTCTGGGGCTGCAGGTCGTTCGTGGCCGGCGGGAGGTCGAGCAGCTCGGCGGCCTCGTCGTTGTAGAGCACCACCCGTCCGGTGGCATCGGCGAGGATGAGCCCCTCGCGCACCGAGTGAAGCACCGACTCGTAGTAGTCGACCATGCGCGACAGCTCGGAGGGCCGCATCGAGCCGGTCACGCGGCTCAGAAGCCGCCGGGCGACGAAGGCTCCGATGCTGCCGACGACCACGAGCAGCGCGGCCGCCCCGATCATGAACGGGATGCGCGGGGCGAGGGACGCCGCCACATTGGTGACGGTCTCGCCCGCCGACACGATCCCGATCACCGTGCCGTCGAGAAGCACGGGGACCACCGAGCGCACCGATGGGCCGAGGGTGCCCGTGTAGGTCTCGGTCAGCGGCTTGCCGTGCTGGGCGAGGGAGATCGTGCCGATGAACTTCTTGCCGATCTCGGCGGGGTTTGGATGCGTGAAGCGCGTGCCGGTGGGGTCCATGATCGTCACGAAGTCGACACCGGTCGATCGCATCACCCGCAGCGCGAAAGGCTGCAGTTCGGCGCTCGGATCGGCGGACCGCACGCCGGAAATCACCGTCGGGTCTGTCGCGAGGGTGGTCGCGACGGCGAGGGTCACCCGACCGGCGTTCTCGTCTGCCGAGTCGCGCAGGCTGAGCCACAGCACGAGGGTGAGGCAGCCGCTCAGCACGATCACGGCCGCGAGCTGCACGGCGAAGACGCGACTCGCAATGCTCCACCGATTCGCCAGTCGCACCATGCCCACCTCGCCGTGTTCGCCGGACCGTGTCGATCGATCCGTGCCGTGATCAGTATGACCACAAGTAGTACCGCGTCACCCGAGGGACAAGGCTAACGCCATCGCCACGAACCGTGGTCGGGCACAAAGACGTTCCGATTGAATAGGACAAGAACATGGCACAGAAGCTGGGCGCCCTTCGGCGCATGGACCGAAACCACTACCTCTACATCGCGGTGATCGTGGCCGTCGTTGCCGGCGCAATCGTCGGCCTCGCCGCCCCGGAGTTCGCCAAGACCCTCGACCCGGTCGGCAAGGGATTCGTCTTCCTCATCAAGATGATGATCGCCCCGGTGATCTTCTGCACGATCGTGATCGGCGTCGGGTCGATCGCCAAGGCGGCCACCGTCGGCAAGATCGGCGGGCTGGCGATCGGCTACTTCATGATCATGTCGACCTTCGCGCTCGGGATCGGGCTCGTCGTCGGCAACATCCTGCACCCCGGCGACGGTCTCAACATCGCCGCATCGAAATACACCGCGGTGGGGGAGCCGGTCACCACCACCGACTTCATCCTCGGCATCATCCCGACGACGCTCTTCTCGTCGTTCGTCTCCGGAAGCATCCTGCAGGTGCTGCTCGTCGCCCTGCTCGTCGGCTTCGCGCTCCAGGGTCTCGGCTCCCGCGGCACGCCGGTGCTCGCGGCGGTGAAGAGCATGCAGGCCGTGGTCTTCCGAGTTCTGGGCATGGTGCTCTGGCTGGCGCCGATCGGCGCATTCGGTGCCATCGCGGCGGTGGTCGGCAACACCGGCGCCGGCGCGCTCGTGAGCCTCGCGACCCTCATGGTCGGCTTCTACATCACCTGCACGATCTTCGTCGTGGTGATTCTCGGCGGCCTGCTGCGTCTCGTGACGGGCGTCAACATCTTCTCCCTCATGAAGTACCTCGGCAAGGAGTACCTGCTCATCGTCGGCACCTCGTCGTCCGAGGCGGCGTTGCCGAGGCTCATCGCCAAGATGGAGCACCTCGGCGTGTCGAAGTCGGTCGTGGGAATCACGGTTCCCACCGGCTACTCGTTCAACCTCGACGGCACCGCGATCTACCTCACGATGGCGTCGCTCTTCATCGCGAACGCGATGGGCACTCCGCTGGCCCTCGGCGAGCAGATCGGTCTGCTCGCGTTCATGATCATCGCCTCCAAGGGCGCTGCGGGAGTGACCGGGGCGGGACTCGCGACTCTCGCCGGCGGCCTGCAGACCTACCGACCGGACCTGGTCAACGGCGTCGGCGTGATCGTGGGCATCGACCGCTTCATGTCCGAGGCGCGCGCCGTGACCAACTTCACCGGGAACGCGGTGGCGACGGTGCTGATCGGCCGCTGGACCCGCCAGATCGACGCAGAGCAGGTTCGGCTCGTGCTCGCGGGCAAGCGACCGTTCGACGAGGCGTCGATGGTTGGCGGCGGACACGAGCCGGCGTCGACGACAGCGGAACTCGAGGCGATCGTTGACGCGAGCGCCGGCACGAAGGCCGTCGCCGACCGGACCGGTCGATGACCCTATCGCTCGGCGGCCCTGCGGGCACCACCGAAAGGGTGGTGCCCGCGCGGCTGGCGCGATCGTGGCAGCTCGTCTCGGCCCTGCGCCTGGACGAGGCGCGGGGAACGCTCGCGGATTCCGTTGTCATCGATCTCGAGGATGCGGTGCCGGCGGCGCAAAAGTCGGCGGCTCGGGAGGCCGCGGCTCGGTGGCTCGCCACCGGTTCGGCCTGGGTGCGCGTAAACGACGCCACCTCGGGCGAGTGGAGCGCGGACCTCGGCGCGGTCGGCGGGATCACCGGCCTCCGCGGGGTCATGCTCGCCAAGGTCGAGTCGGCGGAGCAGATCGAGGCGACTGCCGCCGGGCTGCCGACCGGCACGCGCATCGTCGCCCTGGTCGAGAGCGCGCGCGGCCTCGAGGCGGCGGCGGACATCGCTGCCTCGCCCGGCACCTTCCGGCTCGCGTTCGGTTCCGGCGACTTCCGCCGGGACACCGGCGTCGGGGACGACCCCCTCGCTCTCGCCTACGCGCGGTCGCGGCTCGTCGTGGCGAGCGCAGCCGCCGGCATCCCGGGTGCGATCGACGGTCCGACCATCACCGAATCGGCGGACGCCCTGACGACGGCCGCCCGGCACTCCCGCACCATGGGGCTCACCGGCAAGCTCACCCTGCGCGGCGACCACGCGGCGCTGATCAACGACGCGCTGAGCCCCTCGGCCGACGAGCGCGAGTGGGCTGCCGGGATGCTCGACCGCACGGCGAGCGGTGACGCGAGGGACGGCAGCTACCTGCCCATGCTCGCGCGGGCCAGATCGATCGTCGCCCTGGCCTCGGCATTCGGCCCGCTCGCGTCCTAAAATCGGCGTCTAGGTCGCGATTCGCGCCGCCGACGGGTGCCGGGAATAACCTTCCCCGGTACCCCGTTGAGTAGGCTATTCATGCAAATGCATGGAAAGCGGATGACCTCCGCGCGCGAGAACAGGACTGGACAGCAGCATGCAATTCGGAATCTTCACCGTCGGAGACCTCACGACGGATCCCACCAACGGTTCGACTCCCTCCGAGCACGAGCGCATCAAGAACATCCTGACCATCGCCCAGAAGATGGAAGAGGTCGGCCTGGACGTCTTCGCGCTCGGCGAGCACCACAACCCGCCGTTCGTGCCGTCGAGCCCGACCACCATGCTCGGCTACATCGCGGCCAAGACCGACCGCATCATCCTCTCCACCTCCACGACTCTCATCACGACCAACGACCCGGTGAAGATCGCCGAGGACTACGCGATGCTGCAGAACATCGCCGACGGCCGCGTCGACCTCATGATGGGTCGCGGCAACACCGGGCCGGTCTACCCGTGGTTCGGCAAGGACATCCGCGAGGGCATCCCGCTCGCGATCGAGAACTACGCCTTGCTGCATCGCCTGTGGCGGGAGGACTACGTCGACTGGCAGGGCAAGTTCCGCACGCCCCTCCAGGGCTTCCAGTCGACCCCGCGCCCGCTCGACGGCGTGCCGCCCTTCGTCTGGCACGGCTCCATCCGCAGCCCCGAGATCGCCGAGCAGGCCGCGTACTACGGCGACGGCTTCTTCGCCAACAACATCTTCTGGCCGAAGGAGCACTACATGCGCCTCATCGGCTACTACCGCGAGCGCTTCGAGCACTACGGGCACGGCACGGCGAGCGAGGCGATCGTCGGGCTCGGCGGGCAGGCGTTCATGCGCAAGAACTCGCAGGACGCCGTCAACGAGTTCCGGCCGTACTTCGACGAGGCGCCCGTCTATGGCCACGGCCCGTCGCTCGAGGAGTTCACCGAGCAGACGCCGCTCACCGTCGGGAGCCCACAGCAGGTGATTGACCGCTACGCCGGCATGCGCGAGCACTTCGGGGACTACCAGCGCCAGCTCTTCCTCATGGACCACGCCGGACTCCCGCTCAAGACAGTGCTCGAGCAGCTCGACATCCTCGGTGGAGAGGTCGTGCCGGCGCTCCGCAAGGAGTTCGCCACGAACCGCCCGGCGAACGTGCCTGACGGCCCGACGCACGAGGCGCTCGTCGCGGCCCGCGACGCTGCTGCTGCAACAGCCGCTTCTCCTGAGGCTTCCGCCCTTTCGACGAGTGAGGTGCGGTCATGACCGGGTTTGAGAGCAAGAGCTCCGGGGAAACGCGGGTCACGCGCCGCATCGCGGTGATCTCGGCGGGGCTGAGCCAGCCGTCGTCCACTCGACTGCTCGCCGACCGGATCGCGCAGGCGACCGTTCGGCGGCTCGCTGAGCAGGGCGTCGATGCGACGGTCGACGTCGTCGAGCTTCGCGACACGGCCCAGGATGTGACCAACAACATGCTCACGGGCTTCGCCAACCACAAGCTCGAGGCGGTCATCGAGTCGGTGACGACCGCCGACGGACTGATCGCCGTCACGCCCATCTTCACCACGAGCTATAGCGGGCTGTTCAAGTCGTTCATCGACGTGCTCGACCCGCAGTCGCTCGCCGACATGCCGGTGCTCATCGCGGCCACCGGGGGCAGCGAGCGTCATTCGCTCGCCCTCGATTACGCGATCCGGCCGCTGTTCAGTTACCTGCACGCGTCGACCGTTCCGACCGCTGTCTACGCGGCGTCGAGCGACTGGGGCACTGGGGCGGATGCCGCCACCAGTTCCCTTCCCGAGCGCATCGAGCGGGCGGCGGGCGAGCTCGCCGCCCAGGTTCGCGACTCCGACCGGTCGAGCCGGGTGCAGGATCCGTTCGCGCTGCCGGCCGGTTTCAGCCCGATCGGGGCGTACGGAGCGCAGTAGCGGATCGGGGGGTCAGCGCCAGCGGCTGTGGTCCACCTGGATGGCGACCACGTACAGGTGCTGGCCCAGCTCGATCTTCTCGACCTCGTAGACGCGGAGCGGAACGCGGACGCCCGCGTCGGCCGACCCGCCGATGCCGATGCCGAAGGTGAGCGTTCCCTCGAAGTCGCCCGCTGGGGCCCAGCGCGAGATGGCCTTGTGGCCGATGGCCGTCGGCGGTTTACTGACGACCGTCGACCGGCCGTTCTCGTCGTGAGCCTGAGCATCTCGGAAGACCACGCTCAGGATGGATCCCGCCCCGGGAAGGGGAACCGGGTCGCCGCTGCCGTCCATCGAGAGCTGGCTCACGTAGTCAATCGTGTAGCTGGGGAATCCGCCCGTGAAGCGAAAGCTCAGCTGGTCGTATGGCGGTGAGTCGTTCGGATGCGTGCCCTCGCCGATCGCGTACAGGTATGGAACGGGCGGCACGGGCGGTGAGGCGATGGGCGGCGTCACCGGGTGGCTCGCCGAGCACACGGCGGTCGGCGCTGGCACTCGCCAGTCGCAACCGATCGTCGACGCGATGACGTGGTCCCCGCTCCGGGGCTGGGCGGTCTCGTCGCTGTCCGGCGCCGATGAGCTCGACGGCGCAGGGCTCGGCCCCTGGGTCGCGCTGGCGCTCGGCGCGGGCGCCGGCTGCACGCAGCCGGCAAGCAGGAGCAGCAGCGGGGCGAGCAGCGCGACGGCGCCGGAGCGACCTCGACGATTCATCTCGTGCCCCTCTGCCTCGAGAGCGTGTGCCTCGGGAGCAAGTACCTCGAGAGCGCCTGTCTCGAGAGCGTATGGCGAGGCTAGGTCTCCGGCCGACTCGGCGGAGTGCCGAAGGTCCCCTCTCGTGACTGCCCGGCCACCTGGGCCTCGTCGCACCCCCGGTGGCAGAATTGACGCGTGGCCACGAAGGTGAGGTGCCTGCTCGCAATTGTCGTCACCGTTCTGCCTGCCGTGCTGTGCGGGTGCGCGAGCCCGGTGACGCCTCCCACTCCGCTGAGCTACCGGCAGCGGATGACCGAGATCCAGGGCCACTTCGACCTGAACTGGGCAATCGTCGCCCACCTGCATCCCGAGGCCGTGAGGCCGACAGCGAACATCGTGCACATCGCGAGCGGGGGCACCTGGGTGCGCCTGATGACGCGATGCCTGCAGTCTCGGGGACTGCTGGGCGTGAGAGCGTCGCCGGACGGTTCGATCGGAGTCGAGACGGACGGCCAGGACCGCGCGGCCATCGACGTGGCGGAGTACGCGTGCGACGTCGAGTACCCGCGTAAAGCGGTCTTCAACTCCCACCTCAGCCCCTCGCAACTCGGCGCGCTGTACGACTACTACGTGGGATTCCTGCAGCCGTGCCTGAGGGGGTTCGGCCTCGCCGTTCCCGAGACGCCGGCCCGCGCCGCCTTCATCTTCGGGTACTACCGCGGTAACCACTGGAGCCCGTACAACCGGGTCACCTATCGGGTGGGCCGCAGTGGGTCGAGCCCGGTGATCGAGCGGTGCCCGGCGCTGCCGCCCTGGATCGAGGAGTGAGGCGCTGTCGTTCAGGATCGCCGGGCATGATGGAGGGATGTTTCGCCGCCATCCGCTCCTGACCATGGTGACGCTCGCCTATCTCGCGTTCGTCGGCTGGGTGACGCTCGGCCCGCAGCCGATCGGGTCCAACAACGACGCGTGGCTGTGGCGGCTGCTGCGGTTTTTTTCCGGTCACGAGCTCACGAGCTGGCTCACCTACTCCCGGGTGGAGTTCCTCGCGAACGTCGCCATGTTCATCCCGATCGGGGTCTTCTTCCTGCTGCTATTCGGCCGACGGCTCTGGCCTCTCGGCGTGGGCGCCGGAGTCGTACTCACCCTCGCGATCGAGGGCGCGCAGCTCTTCATCCCGGGCCGGGTGTCAGACCTGCGCGACATCGCGGCCAACTCTCTCGGCACCCTCGTCGGCGTGCTTGCGGCGCTCGTGATCACCGTGCCTGCCGCGCGACGCGTCCGTCGGCAGCGTGCGTGACATCACCGAGCCCGATCAGCCCCGCTTGCGCACCATGTCGAGGGCGGCGCTCTCGAACCACGCTCCGGCCGCCGGTCCGCCGTTGCAGGTGCCATCGCTCGCGCCGGGGTGCTTGACCCAGAGCAGCGCGTCGAGCTTTCCGGTGCCGGAGACGACGCCCGGGCCCTGGCCGAGCGCCGCCCCAGGCGGGTTGCACCAGGTGCCGGTCCAGCCCGCGCCGTTGCGCGACGTGTCGATCACGAAGTGCTTCCAGCCGACCCGGGACGAGACGCGCCCGGCGTAGTCGCGTTCGGCCTGCTCCGGATTGAAGTTGGACACGTTCGTGTAGAACCCGTTCGCCCTCGCGATGCCGGCCTTGGTGAGCCAGCCCGCCTGCACAGCGGGGGAGAGCCAGCGCGAGTTTCCCCCGTCGAGATAGGCGGTGAGTCCCGCGCCGTTCAGAATGTCGACGGCCTGTCCGATGAGCGGCAGCCGCCTCGCGGCCTCCCCGTCGCACTTGGCGCTCGAGAGCATCGAGAGCGAATCGGGCTCGACGAGCACGACGGCCCTTGTCCCGGCGAGGGAGTCGGCGATCGTTCGATTCCAGTCGAGATACTGGCTCGCATCGAAGCCGCCTGCCGAATAGCCGCCGCAGTCCCGGTTGGGGATCGCGTAGGTGACGAACACGAGCGTCGTCCCCTGGTCCTTCGCGGCGGCGACATGACGGGCGATGACCCGCCTGAGCAGGTCGTCGCTGAACCAGTCGCCGAGCCAGACCGCGGTGGGTTGCGACGCGATGGCGTGCACGAGGTCGGCCGATTCCGTGTTGCCGGAGGCGCGGAGCCTGTCTTCCTCGATCGAGGCCTGGGTCTTCGCCTCGTGGTACAGGCCGCCCGGGAACACCGCCGGACCCGACGGGTCATCCGCCGACGCGGCGAGCGGGCTGCCGCAGACCGCCCCGATGAGTGCCGCGGCGATTGCCAGCGGCGCGATTCTGCTTCTGAAGTGCACGGTTCCCCCGATGAGTCGTCAATGACGTGTGATATCGGGTGTGCGGTCAGCTAAGCACGACGTGGCCGGCGCGTCTCGCCCCCGTTCGGGCGGCGTCTCGGGCGCCGAGCGACCGGATCAGCCGTTGCGAACAAGGTCGAGCGCGTACTGCTCCCACCACATGCCGGCGGCCGGCCCGCCGTTGCAGGTGCCATCGCTCACGCCAGGGTGCTTGACCCACAGCTCGGCGTCGAGGCGGCCGTCGTTGGGCGTGGCGTGCGGGTTCGGCCCGAGGCCGGCGCCCTTGGGGTTGCACCAGTCGCCCTTCCAGCCCTTGCCGCTGCGGGAGACGTCGACCACGTAGTGCTTGTCGCCGACGAGTCCGGAGAGCTTGCCCGCGTAGTCGCGCTCCTGCTGGACGGTGTTGAAGTTGGAGACGTTGGTGAAGAATCCGTGCGCGTGGTCGATCCCGGCCTCTTTGAGCACCTTCGCCTGGGTCTGGGAGGAGTGCCAGCGCGAATTCCCGCCGTCGAGGTAGGTGGTGAGTCCGGCGCCGGCGAGGATGTCGACGGCTTCGTTGATCAGCGGTATCCGCTTGATGGCCTCGGTTCCGCATTTCGCGCTCGAGAGCATGGATAGCGAGTCGGGCTCCACAAGCACGACGGACTTCGTGCCGGCGAGGGTGGTCGCGATCGTGCGATTCCAGTCCAGGTAGTTGTCGTAGCTGAGGCCGCCCCTCGAATACCCGCCGCAATCCCGATTGGGGATGGCGTAGGTAACGAACACGAGGGTGGTGCCCTCCGCCTTCGCCGCCGCAACGTGCTGTGCGAGCAGCTTGGTGAGGGCCGGCCCGGTGGTCCACTCGCCGAGCCAGATCGCGGTCGGCTGGGTCGAGATGCGGCTCACGAGCGCCGCCGCGCTCTTCTGCCCCTCCTGCACGAGCCGGTTGGCGGCGTCGTCGGCGTTCGTGCCGGCCTCGACGTAGAGCCCGCCGGGGAACACGTCGGAATCGGCGGACGGTGAGGGACTCGCCGTGGCGGGGGAGGCGCTCGTCGTGGGCGTCGGGCTCGGTGTGCGTGCCGCCGGAGTCTTCCCCGGCGAGGCGTGGGTGATCACCGCGAGCGCGATCCCCACGAGCACGAGGGCGCAGGCGATCCCCAGCAGCATCGATCTCGTACCGTATTGCTTCACTGTCCCCACCCTCACCTGTCAGCCATGCTTCCCAGACGGCTTTGTGTGACCAGCCCTTTCAGCCTAGGCAGAATGCGGTCGAATTGGCGAACCCTGGCGGCAATCGGGCGCAGACTCCCATGCTCGCCGGGCCCCATCCGCGCTCCACGCGCGCCTCTCGACATGCCTTTCTCCGGAGGTTTTTGCTCTGCAAGCCCGAATCGGGCGAAATTGACCACTTTCCGGTGGAATTTCGCGAAACCTCCGGAGAAACGCGTGTTGGGGACGGATGACGCGGGTGGGCCGGGTACGGACTCAGCGGGGAGGTGGCCCGTCACGCGCTCGAGGAAGAGGTGGGGGTCGAAGTCGTCGAAGATCGCGGACTGCAGGATGAAGCCCTGGCTCGCGGCCAGAAACAGTGGCGCCTGTTCGTGGGCGATCGCGTCGGCGGCCGCCGGGTCGAGTCCGTGTTCCCGTTGCTGCCGGAGGGAGCCGCCGGAGAGAGATGTAGACCCGGTAGGCCGAGACCAGCCGGTCGAAGACGCCGGCAGCGAGGGCGCGCAGTTGCGGATCCGTCACCGCCTCACCCCACAGTTGCACGAGAATCGCCGGGGAGCCCACCTCGCCCAGCATGCCCCTCATCAGCACACCGACCAGCTCGCCCGGCGGCGGCATGGGGGACGATTCGGCGAGCCTCGAGATGTCCTCGCCCACGCCGGGCGAGCGGCGACGCGCCCGCCCGGCCGGAAGCTAGGCCGCACGAAGGCGGCCTGATAGCATTGACGAGGTTGTCTGGTGTGTCGTTCGCTCTCAGGGACGGATGCCGGCAACCACGGAGCAGGCCGGCAAGAAGCTGGTCAGTAGTGGTGACGTTCTGAACTCGAGGTTCGAGTCTCGTCTGTTGAGGCCCGGGTTCAGCGCCTTTCTACTGTTGACCAGAGCTGTGTTCGCGAGTGAAGACTCCGGACACGCCGCCAAAGCGACAGCGGGCACCCATCGATCGATGATGTGGCCCGTGCGCCCCTTTCTGCTTATCTCCTGCTCCTTGACGAGTCGCCTCCCATACGGGGAGACGACGTAAAACAAAGGAGAAACCCCCCAATGGAGGGTCCAGAAATCAAATTCGCCGAAGCCGTTCTCGACAACGGTAAGTTCGGCACGCGCACCGTGCGCTTCGAAACCGGTCGTCTCGCCCAGCAGGCCCAGGGAGCAGTCGCTGCCTACCTCGACGAAGAGACCATGATCCTCAGCGCCACCAGCGCTGGCAAGCACCCGCGCGAGGGCTTCGACTTCTTCCCCCTCACGGTGGATGTCGAAGAGCGCAGCTACGCCGCCGGCAAGATCCCCGGCTCGTTCTTCCGTCGCGAGGGACGCCCGTCCACCGAGGCGATCCTCGTCTGCCGCCTGATCGACCGCCCGCTGCGCCCGACCTTCGTCGAAGGCCTGCGCAACGAGGTGCAGATCGTGATCACCGTCCTGGCCATCGCGCCGGACGAGTTCTATGACGCCCTCGCCATCAACGCGGCTTCGCTGAGCACGCAGATCTCCGGTCTGCCGTTCTACGGGCCCATCGGCGGCATCCGTCTCGCCCTCATCCCCGGATCCAACGGCGCAGATCAGTGGGTTGCATTCCCGAAGTACTCGCAGCTCGAAGAGGCCGTGTTCGACCTCACCGTCGCCGGCCGCCTCACCACCAACGACAACGGTGAAGAGGATGTCGCGATCATGATGGTCGAGGCCGAAGCCACCGAAGGCAGCTGGGACCTCATCAAGGCCGGCGCGACCAAGCCGGACGAGACCGTCGTCGCCCAGGGCCTCGAGGCGGCGAAGCCGTTCCTCAAGCAGCTCATCAAGGCCCAGCTCGAGGTCGCGGCCCAGGCCGCCAAGCCGATCCAGGACTTCCCGCTGTTCCCGCCGTACGCCCAGGCCACCTACGACTCCGTCGCCGGTCTCGCGTACGACGACCTCAAGGGCGTGTACCAGATCGCCGACAAGGTCGAGCGCCAGAACGCCGACGACGCCCTCAAGGATCGCGTCAAGGGACACATCGCCTCGGAGGTCGAGGCGGACCGCCTCCCGGCATCCGCTCTCTCCGAGGTCTCCGCGGCGTACAAGTCGGTCAGCAAGAAGGTCATGCGCACGCGCGTGCTCACCGAGGGCATCCGCATCGACGGCCGAGGACTCAGCGACATCCGCGCCCTCGACGCCGAGGTGCAGGTCATTCCTCGCGTTCACGGTTCGGCGATCTTCCAGCGCGGCGAGACCCAGATCCTGGGCGTCACCACGCTGAACATGCTCAAGATGGAGCAGCAGATCGACTCGCTCGCTCCGGTGAAGAAGAAGCGCTACCTGCACCACTACAACTTCCCGCCATACTCGACCGGTGAGACCGGCCGTGTCGGTTCGCCGAAGCGTCGCGAGATCGGGCACGGCTTCCTCGCCGAGCGCGCCCTCGTGCCGGTTCTGCCGCCGCGCGAGGAGTTCCCGTACGCGATCCGCCAGGTGTCGGAGGCTCTCGGCTCCAACGGCTCGACGTCGATGGGTTCCGTCTGCGCCTCCACCCTCTCGCTGCTCAACGCCGGTGTGCCGCTGCGCGCGCCGGTCGCGGGCATCGCGATGGGGCTCATCTCCGACGAGGTCGACGGAGTGACGCGCTACGCGGCGCTCACCGACATCCTCGGCGCGGAAGACGCCCTCGGCGACATGGACTTCAAGGTGGCCGGCACGTCGGAGTTCGTCACGGCGATCCAGCTCGACACGAAGCTCGCCGGCCTGCCGTCGTCGGTTCTCGATGGCGCGCTCAAGCAGGCGAAGGAGGCTCGCACCGCGATCCTCGCCGTGCTGAACGCCGCGATCGACTCCCCGGATGAGATGGCGCCGACCGCGCCTCGCGTGATCTCGGTGCAGATCCCGATCGACAAGATCGGCGAGCTGATCGGCCCGAAGGGCAAGACGATCAACCAGATCCAGGACGACACCGGAGCCGACATCTCGATCGAGGATGACGGAACCGTCTACATCGGCGCCGTCGATGGTCCGTCCGCCGAGGCGGCTCGCGCGGCGGTCAACGCCATCGCGAACCCGCTGAACCCCGAGGTCGGCGAGCGGTTCCTCGGAACCGTCGTCAAGATTGCGACTTTCGGCGCGTTCGTCTCGCTCACCCCCGGCAAGGACGGCCTGCTGCACATCAGCGAGGTCCGTAAGCTCGCCGGTGGCAAGCGCGTCGAGAACGTCGAAGACGTGCTCGCCGTCGGCCAGAAGATCCAGGTGGAGATCACCAAGATCGACGACCGCGGAAAGCTGTCGCTCTCGCCGGTCGAGGCCGACGACGCCGAGATCGTCTCCTCCACCGAGGACGAGCCGGTTCCCGCGATCTAGTCGCACCCCACGAAGAAGCCCGTCCCGCCCACCGGCGGGGCGGGCTTCTTCTTTGAGGTTGAGCCACGGGCCGTGGCGGTCATTGTGATTCCCAGCATTCAGCCGTAGCCTCGAATCACTCCCGGCAATGTCGCCGGAGCGCAGACGCCGGTCACAAGCCGATGCCTGTTGGAGAGGGATACACCAGTGGCTAACCCGCCGCGGTGCATCCAGATCGTGAGGCCCATTGTTGCGTCCATCCGCATCCAGTGACATCCGCAGTGAAATCCGCAGCACCGAGCTGCTCGTACAACTGTTGAACCCCGACGGCGACCGAGTCCCCGATCCGGAGTTCGACCAGTGGGTTGCCGACGTCTCCGGCGAGCAACTCCGCTCCCTCTACGAAGACATGGTCGTCGTGCGCCGAATCGACACCGAGGCGACGGCACTGCAGCGCCAGGGCGAGCTCGGCCTGTGGCCGCCGCTGCTCGGGCAGGAGGCCGCGCAGATCGGCTCGGCCCGGGCGCTCCGCGGCGACGACTTCGTCTTCTCCAGTTATCGCGAGAACGCCGTGGCCTACTGCCGCGGGGTGCCGGTGGGCAAGTTGCTCGCCGTGTGGCGCGGCACCGCGCTCAGCGGCTGGAACCCCTTCGACGTGGGGATGGCGACCCCGGCCGTGATCATCGGAGCGCAGACGCTGCACGCCACCGGCTACGCGCTGGGCTGCCTGCAGGACGGGGTCGACTCCGTCGCCGTTGCCTACTTCGGTGACGGGGCGACGAGCGAGGGCGACGTGAGCGAGGCGATGGTGTTCGCCGCCAGTTTCCAGGCACCGGTGGTGTTCTTCTGCCAGAACAACCAGTGGGCCATTTCGGAGCCGGTCGCGCTCCAGGCCCACCGGTCGATCGCGGACCGCGCACCCGGCTTCGGCATCCCGAGCCTGCGCGTGGACGGCAACGACGTGCTCGCGGTGATGGCCGCGACGAGGATCGCGCTCGACCGCGCCCGGAGCGGGGGCGGACCCACCTTCATCGAGGCCGTGACCTACCGCATGGGGCCGCACACGACATCCGACGACCCCACCCGGTATCGCGATCCGGCCGAGCTCGAGCGGTGGGCGGCGAAGGATCCGATCCACCGCTTGGGCGCCTACCTCGAGCACGAGGGCCTGCTCACCGAGGAGTTCGAGGCGTCGGTGAAGGCGAAGGCGGATGAGGTGGCCCACGAACTGCGCGCCGCCTGTCTCGCCCTCGACCCGCCGCATGCCCTCACCGTGTTCGACAACGTGTACAGCTCGGCCCATTCGGGGCTCGAGCGGCAGAAGAGCCAGTACGCGGCCTACCTCGCGATGTTCGAGGAGGCGGCGGAGTGAGCACCACCACGACCACCGAGCTCACCCTCGGCAAGGCGTTGAACGCCGGCCTGCGTCGCGCCGTCGCCGAAGACGATCGCGTGATGCTGCTCGGCGAGGACATCGGAAAGCTCGGGGGAGTATTCCGGGTCACGGACGGGATGCTCGACGACTTCGGTCCGCGCCGCATCGTCGACACGCCCCTCGCGGAGTCCGGCATCATCGGCACGGCGATCGGGCTGGCCTTCCGCGGGTTCCGACCGGTGTGCGAGATCCAGTTCGACGGGTTCATCTATCCCGGCTTCGACCAGATAGTGGCCCAGGTTGCCAAGCTGCACTACCGCACGGGGGGAGCGGTGAAGATGCCGATCACCATCCGCGTGCCGTTCGGCGGCGGCATCGGCGCCGTCGAGCACCACTCGGAGTCGCCGGAGGCGTACTTCGCCCACACGGCCGGGCTGCGGGTGGTGAGCTGCTCCACTCCCCAGGATGCATACGACCTGATCAGGCTCGCGATCGCGAGCGACGACCCGGTGCTGTTCTTCGAACCGAAACGGCGCTATTGGGCCAAGGGCCCGGTCGACCAGGAGCTCGCCCACCCGCTGCCGCTCGAGAGCGCGCGGGTCGTGCGAGAGGGCACGGATGTCACCCTCGTGGCCTACGGACCGCTCGTGATGACCGCGCTCGACGCGGCGATCGCGGCCTCGGACGACGGAGTCTCGATCGAGGTCATCGACCTGCGTTCGCTCTCCCCGATCGACCATGGGACGATCGAGGCGTCGGTGCGGAAGACGGGTCGGCTCGTCGTCACCCACGAGGCCGCGCAGTCCGGGGGCCTCGGGGCGGAGATCACCGCGAGCGTCACCGAACGCTGCTTCGACTTTCTCGAGGCGGCGCCTGCCCGAGTCACCGGATTCGACGTGCCGTACCCGGCCGCGTCGCTCGAAGACCACTTCCTTCCCGATCTCGATCGCATCCTCGACGCCGTCGACAGAGTGCTCGGCAGACGCAACTCCCTCACCGGTTGGAGCGCGGCCAAGTGAGCGAACTCAAGGACTTCCGCCTCCCCGACCTCGGGGAGGGTCTCACCGAATCCGAGGTCGTCGCCTGGCGCGTGGCCGTCGGCGACACCGTGGAACTCAACCAGATCATCGCCGAGGTGGAGACGGCGAAGGCGCTTGTGGAGCTGCCGTCGCCCTTCGCCGGGGTGATCGGCGCGCTGTACGCCCAGCCCGGGCAGGTGGTGCAGGTGGGCGCGCCGCTCGTGGGCTTCGAGGTGGTGGCGTCGGCGGAGGTGCTGGTGGTGGCGTCGGCGGAAGTGCCGGTGGAGGCGTCGGCGGAGGCGCCGGCTCAGGGTGCCGAGGCTCCCGTTCTGCGAGAGGTGGTACTCGTCGGCTACGGGCCAAAGGTCGAGGGAGGTCGTCCCCAGCGCCGGGCACGCTCGGCCGGCTGGCTCGAGCGGGCGGACACCGCCCACGACTCGCGTTCTCACCGCCCGTCCCCGCCCCTGCGCAAGCTCGCGAGCGACCTCGGGGTGGACCTCGACACGGTCACCGGGTCGGGAACGGGCGGGCTGATCACCCGGGATGACGTGCGCAAACGCGGCTCGGCCGTCCCACCCGCGACGGTGGCGCGCGAAACCCGCACGCCGATCCAGGGCGTGCGCAAGCTCACCGCCCAGGCCATGGTCGCCAGCGCCTTCACGGCCCCGCACGCGACCGAGTTCCTCACGATCGACGTGACGCCGTCGATGGAGCTCCTCGAGCGGCTCAAGGCGTCGAGCGCCTTTCGTGGAGAGCGGCTCACCATGCTCACGGTCGTGGCGAAGGCCGTCTGCCTGGCCGCGGCGCGCACCCCCGTCGTCAACTCGCACTGGGACGAGAAGGCCGACGAGATCGTCCAGTTCGGCTACATCAACCTCGGCATCGCTGCGGCGACTCCGCGCGGCCTCATGGTGCCGAACATCAAGGATGCGCACGGCCTCGACCTCGTGTCGCTCGCCCGTGCGCTCACCGCGCTCGTTGAGCGGGCCAGGGAGGGCAAGAGTACGCCGGCCGAGCTCGGCGGAGGCACGATCTCGATCACCAACATCGGCGTCTTCGGCGTCGACGCCGGAACGCCGATCCTCAACCAGGGGGAGGCGGCGATCCTCGCGATGGGGGCCGTGCGCCGCGCGCCGTGGGAGCACCACGATGTCGTTGCGCTGCGGCACGTGATGACCCTGAGCCTGTCGTTCGACCATCGACTCGTTGACGGGTCCGAGGCCTCGCGATTCCTCGCCGATGTGGGCACCATCCTCTCCGACCCGGGGATGCTGCTGACGATGGTGTGATCGCTACTCGCCCACCACGCCGTCGATCGACTCCCGCAGCAGGTCGGCGTGCCCGTTGTGGCGGGCGGTCTCCTCGATGAGGTGCACGAGGATCCAGCGGAGGCTGTAGCGCTCGCCGCTGCGGGACAGTTCGACGGACAGGTCGTCGAGTCCCGCGGCCGTGGCCACCGCCCGGGAGCGGGCGCAGGCGGCCTCGTAGAGGGTGCGCAGGTAGCCTGGATCGTCGTCGGGCGCGGAGTGGAACTCCCAGTCCCGGTCGTCCTGCCAGGGCGCACTCGCCCACGGCTCGGCCGGCGGGCGGCCCAGGAACGACTCCTGCATCCAGCTGTCCTCCACGTAGGCGAGGTGCTTGAGCAGGCCGGCCAGGGTCAGCCCGGAACTCGGCAGGCGCCGGTCGAGTTGCTCCCGGTCGAGGCCCTCCGCCTTGAGCAGCAGCGTCGCGCGCTGGTAGTCGAGAAACTGTTCGAGGGTCGCGCGTTCGTCGGCGATCGTGGACGGGTCGGTGCGAGTCACGGCTACAGCCTCGCAGATGCCGGGATTTCGCTCGTTTGGAGGCCCTTAAATGTCGGTGGTTGGGCGTTGAGTTGGTCCATGGATACCTCCCAGGGTGGCCCGGATCGCGCACCGATCGGCGGGATGGCGGCCGGCGGGATGGCGGCACTGAGGCCTCTCATGGCCGACACGATCGGCGACATTCTGGATCTCGCCGCGTTGCTGGAGCGGATGATCGCCCAACTTTCAGGGGCACGAGCGGAGACGATCGAGCGCGCCAGGCTCTGGAGCCTCACCACCGAGAACGCGACATCATTAGAGGGATCCGCTGCAGTTAGGGCGCGGATGGCGCGGCGGGTGCTCGTGAGCGAGCTGGCGTGCGCCCTGCGAATCTCTGAACGAGCGGCCGACACCCTGGTGGCCGAGAGCGCCGCCCTCGTGAACGACCTTCCCGCCACGATGACCGCGCTGTGTGCGGGGGACATCGGGTACCGACAGGCGCAGACCATGGTTGACAACGTCGCGACCCTCACCGACGAGGACCGAGCCGAGCTCGAGCAGCTGGCATTGCCCCGCGCGGCCGAATCGACGCCGGCCGCCTTCGATCGACGAGTGCGCGCACTGCGGGACAGCATCGATCCGGGCTCGGCCGCACCCAGGCACTCGCGGGCTGTCGCGGACAGGCGCGTGGATTGCACCGGCAGTCGGGACGGCGTGGCGTGGCTCTCGGCCTACCTCCCGGCAGTTCAAGCGGTCGCGATCTTCTCGAGGCTCACCGACGCGGCGCGGGCACTGCAGGCGACCGACGAACCGCGCACCCTTGACCAGCTGCGCGCCGACCTGGTTGGCGAGGCGCTCCTCGACGGAAGCGGGCACAGCCGCTCCGACGATCTTGGTGAGCTGGCCGCGCTGAAGCGGATCCGCCCCAGAGTGCTCGTCACCGTGCCCGTGCTGACTCTTCTCGGGCGGGGCGACGAGCTGGCGAATCTCGACGGCTACGGCCCCATCGACCCCGAAACGGCCAAACAACTCACCGCAGAGGCGCCAAGCCTCACCCGCCTGCTGACCCATCCCGAAACCGGGGCTGTGCTCTCGGTCGGACGACGTAAGTACCGCATCTCCGCCGACCTTCGGGCCTGGCTGCGGGTGAGGGACGGCACCTGCCGGTTCCCGGGCTGCGGGCGCAGCGCAGGCAGCTGCGATCTCGACCACACCGTGGACTGGCACTACGGCGGCGCGACCGCCTGGCACAACCTTGCCCACCTCTGCCCGAAACACCACAGGCTCAAACACGTGGGCGGCTGGAGCGTCACCCAGACGAACGCCGGCCCCGATGCCGGCGAGCTCACCTGGACCGCCCCCAGCGGGCGCAGCTACACGACCGCACCGGCCGTGCGGATGGCGCGGCCAGCGCAGTGAGGTTGGGCCTACTGTGACGGCACGAGGGGATGCGCGGCGCCCTCACTGCTGCGTCGCACGATTCGTGCGACGGTCGGCCCGATTGGCCGCACGGTCATCCGTGCTGTGCGCGCAGGAGAACGCCGACGCCGCCGGTGAAGGTAGTGGTGTGGAACCGTTCCCCGCGCGCGACCTCCTCAAAGTCCCACCGCTCGTGCAGGGCAATCGACGCTCGATTCTGGGCGTTGACGATGTACCAGGCGTGACTCGTGCGCTGCCAGATCCATTCGAGGCGCGCTTCGGTGAGCGCCGCACCAAGGCCACGTCGACGGAAGACCGGATCCACGGTGACGCCTCCCAGGTAGTGACCGGCGGGGGCATCGCCGTCAGACCGGCGCCAGAAATGCGTCTTCGCCCACCCCGCGACACAGCCGTCGATTTCGCCGACCACCACGAGCCTCGCCGGGTCGGATATAGCCGCCTCGATCGCTGCGGGCGGGGACACCGCTCTGCCGACTGCCCGCTGGAGGCGAACGATGGAGCCCAGGTCACCCGGGAGCGCGAGGCGGACGATGCCGACTCCTTCGGCGCTCGACCGAGAGACCGCAACCGGCGCATAGTCGGCGAATCGTTCGCCTCTCGTGCTGCGGCCAGCGTTGCCCCTCCCCGGGTTCGAGTGACGTTTCCGCGGATCCATGCCTTCAGGCTATCGACGTCGGGGACACCGCTCTGCCGACTGCCGGATCACGAGGCGGGCCATGGGTGCCGCGTCGGGAGCGCGCCCTCAACCGAGCAGCGCCCAGGCCATCTTCTCGAGCTCGTCGTGCATGGTGGCGCGGGGCAGCGACCGGCTGCTCGAGTGCGGCGTCGAGTTGAGCAGGCCGAACGTCGCGTGCGCCCGCATCCGCAGCACGGCCGTGTCTTCCCGCGGATTCCGGCGGGCGAGCACCCCCACCCACAGCTCGACGTAGCGGCGTTGCAGGGTGCGCACCGCGTGGCTGTCCTCGTCGGCCAGGCTCTCCAGGTCGCGATCCTGCACGCGGATCACCTCCGGATTCGAGAGCGCGAAGTCGGTGTGGAAGCGGATGAGCGCGCGAAGCGCGGCCGTGTCGTTCGCCGCGGCGTCGACGACCGCGAGCCCGCCGGCCAGCAGGTCTTCGCTCACGCCGACGAGCAGGGCGGCGAGCACGGCCTGCTTCCCGCTGAAGTGACGGTAGACAGCGGGACCGCTGATTCCCACGGCCGAGCCGAGGTCTTCGATCGAGACGCCGTTGAAGCCGCGGGCCGCGAAGAGCCTGGCCGCCGCGGTGAGCAGCGCGTCGCGTCGATCCGCCTTCGCCCGGCTGCGTTCGGTCGCCTGCTCTGCCGGAGCATCGGCCATGAGTGTCCCTCTTCCGCGTGTTCTGCACAACTATAGACAATTCCAGTTAATGAACGCTAACCTGATTTGAGTTAACGCGCACTAACCGAATTTGCGGGGGCGCACGAGGGACCTGTCGATGAAGACTCTGAGCGACCGGCAGGACACGGCGAGCGCGACCTTCCGCCGCAACGACGCCGCCCAGCGGGCGCTCGTGGCGGACCTCCGGGAACGGCTCGCCGTCGCCGCGGCCGGCGGCCCCCAGGCCTCCCGGGATCGTCACGTCGCGCGCGGAAAGCTCCTGCCGCGCGAGCGCATCGATCGACTGCTGGATGAGGGCAGCCCCTTCCTCGAGATCGCCCCGCTCGCCGCGAACGGCCTGTACAACGACGAGTGCCCCGCCGCCGGCGTGATCGCCGGCATCGGCCTCGTGCACGGGCGGCACGTGCTCGTGATCTGCAACGACGCCACGGTCAAGGGCGGCACCTACTACCCGATGACGGTCAAGAAGCACCTGAGGGCCCAGGAGATCGCGCTCGAGAACCGTCTCCCGTGCGTCTACCTCGTCGACTCGGGCGGCGCGTTCCTGCCGCGGCAGGACGAGGTCTTCGCCGACCGCGACCACTTCGGCCGCATCTTCTTCAACCAGGCCAGGATGTCGGCGGCCAGGATCCCGCAGATCGCCGCCGTGCTCGGCTCCTGCACTGCCGGCGGCGCCTACGTTCCGGCGATGAGCGACGAGGCGGTGATCGTGCGCGGACAGGGCACTATCTTCCTCGGCGGCCCGCCGCTCGTGAAGGCGGCGATCGGCGAGATCGTGACCGCCGAGGAACTCGGCGGGGGAGACGTGCACGCCAGGATCTCCGGGGTCACCGACCACCTTGCCGACAACGACGCGCAGGCCCTTCAGATCGTGCGGGACATCATCGAGACGCTCCCCGCGCCGTCCGCTACGGCGTGGGCCGTGCTGCCGAGCCGCGAGCCCGCCGCCGACGTGACCGAGCTCTACGGGGCGGTGCCCACGGATGTTCTCGAGCCATACGAGGTGCGTGCCGTGATCGCCCGGCTCGTGGACGCGAGCGAGTTCCACGAATTCAAGAAGGAGTACGGCCAGACCCTCGTCACCGGTTTCGCTCACCTGCACGGGCATCCGGTGGGCATCATCGCCAACGCCGGCGTGCTGTTCAGCGACTCCGCGCTCAAGGGCGCGCACTTCATCGAGCTGTGCGACCAGCGGGGCATCCCGATCGTCTTCCTGCAGAACATCTCCGGCTTCATGGTGGGTCGGGATGCCGAGGCGGGAGGCATCGCCAAGCACGGGGCGAAGATGGTCACCGCGGTGGCGACGACGCGCGTTCCGAAGCTCACGGTGGTGATCGGTGGGTCGTTCGGCGCCGGCAACTACTCGATGGCCGGCCGCGCGTACTCTCCCCGGTTCCTCTGGATGTGGCCGGCCAGCCGGATCTCGGTCATGGGCGGGCCGCAGGCCGCGTCGGTGCTCGCGACCGTGCGCCGGGAGCAGCTCGAGTCCAGAGGAGAGGAGTGGTCGGCCGACGACGAGGCGGCCTTCACCGTCCCGATCCGCGAGCAGTACGAGACGCAGGGCAGCCCCTATTACTCCACCGCCCGCCTCTGGGACGACGGCGTGATCGACCCGGCCGACACTCGCACCGTGCTCGGCCTCGCCCTCGGGGTGTGTGCACACGCGCCCCTCGGCGAGACCGCCTTCGGCCTGTTCAGGATGTGACGCCCGTGACCACAGCACTCGTCACCCCCGCCCCCTTCGATACCGTGCTCGTCGCCAATCGCGGCGAGATCGCCTGCCGCATCATCGGCACGCTCCGGAGGCTAGGCATCCGATCGGTCGCCGTCTACAGCGATGCGGACCGCGGGGCGAAGCACGTCGCGCTCGCCGACCTTGCCATGCGGATCGGGCCGGCATCCGTGCGGGAGAGCTACCTCAACGCCGACGCGATCCTCGCCGCAGCGACCGCCTCCGGGGCGCGGGCCATCCATCCCGGCTACGGCTTCCTCTCCGAGAACGCGGAGTTCGCCACGGCGTGCGCCGCCGCCGGCATCGTCTTCGTCGGGCCGGCGGTCGACGCGCTCGAGATCATGGGCGACAAGATCCGGGCGAGAAAGCACGTCGCCGAGCACGGCGTCGCGGTGATCCCCGGCATCGCGGAACCGGGCCTCAGCGACGAGCAACTCGCCGTCGCCGCCGAGTCGATCGGCTATCCGCTGCTCGTGAAACCGTCGGCCGGCGGTGGGGGCAAGGGCATGGAGATCGTGCGGGAACCGGGCGCCCTTCCCGCGGCGCTGGCTGCGGCGCGGAGGCTCGCCGTTGCCGCCTTCGGCGACGACACCCTGCTCCTCGAGCGACTCGTCTCCCCGGCCCGCCACATCGAGGTTCAGGTGCTCGCCGACGGGGCCGGGAACGTCATCCACCTGGGCGAGCGGGAATGCTCGCTCCAGCGCCGCCACCAGAAGGTGATCGAGGAGGCGCCGTCGCCGCTGCTGAGCCCGGATGCCCGCGCGCGAATCGGCGAGGCCGCCTGCGCGGTCGCCAGGAGCGTCGGCTACACGGGGGTGGGAACCGTCGAATTCCTCGTCGGCAACGACGACCAGGACGAGGCGTTCTTCATCGAGATGAACACCCGTCTGCAGGTCGAGCACGGCGTGACCGAGCTCGTCACCGGGGTGGACCTCGTCGAGTGGCAACTGCGCGTCGCGGCCGGGCAGGCGCTCACGCTGCGACAGGGTGATATCCGGCTCCACGGGCACGCGATCGAGGCCAGGATCTACGCGGAAGACCCAGAGCGCGGCTTCCTGCCGAGCACCGGGAGCGTGCTCGCCCTGCGCGAGGCGACCGGCGCCGGCGTGCGGGTGGACAGCTCGCTGCTGCCCGGCCTGGTCGTCTCCGCCGACTACGACCCGCTGCTCGCCAAGGTCATGGTGTGGGGAGAGGACCGCGCGATTGCCCTCGCCCTGCTCGACCGGGCGCTCGCCGACACCACCGTTCTCGGCGTCGGCACGAACATCGAGTACCTGCGGCTGCTGCTCGCCGACCCGGACGTACAGAGCGGTCGCCTCGACACCGGACTGATCGATCGCCGCCTGCCCGAGCTCGTGTTCCCGCAGCCGGACGACACGCTGTACGCCGCCGCCGCGCTGCTCGAGCACAAAGCTCGATGGGACGCGCCGCCGGTGGGCACCGCGTCGGAACCGTGGACGCACCATAGCGGCTGGCGGATGGGCGAGCCGCGACCGAGCCGGTACAGCTTCGCCGCCGAGGCGGGGACGGCCGTCGACGTGTCCGTCGTCGGGCAGCCGAGCGACGCCACCGTCACCCTCGGGCGGCCCCATCGCGCGCGGCTGCAGGTGTCGGGCGACGGCCTCACTCTCGAGCTGGACGGGGTTCTGCAGTCGTTCCGCTTCGCGCGGGACGGCCAGACGATCTGGCTCGGCCGGGCCGGCTTCTCCCGGGCGCTGCGCCTTCGCTCGCGCGAGGCGCAGCTCGTGGCCGCCGTCGCCGTCGACGGGCCGCGAAGCCCGGAGGTGCGCACCCCCATGCCGGGCACCGTCGTCGGGGTCTCGGTGGCCAGTGGCGACACCGTCGAGGAGGGGCAGACCATTCTCGTGGTCGAGGCCATGAAGATGGAGCACCGGGTCACCGCCACCATGAGCGGCACCGTCACCCTCGCCGTCACGCGGGGCGACGTGGTCAGATCGGACCAGGTCGTCGCCTCGGTACTGTCATAGGAACAGAGAGCAGTGGAGGAACCGTCATGACCGAGGAACGCCGCATCGTGGAGCAGCGCGGGCTCTACTTCGAGGAATTCGAGTTCGACGTGGTCTACCGCCACAGTCCGGGCCGCACGGTGACCGAGGCCGACAACGTTCTCTTCACGACCCTCACGATGAACACCCAGGCCCTTCACCTGGACGCGGCGTGGGCCGCGACGCAGCCGTTCGGCGAACGGCTCGTCAACTCGATGTTCACGCTCGCGACGATCGTGGGCGCCTCGGTCACCCAGCTGACCCAGGGCACGATCGTCGCGAACCTCGGCTTCGGTGAGGTCGCGTTCCCGCATCCGCTCGTTCATGGCGACACCCTCTACTCCGAGACCGTCGTTCAGGCCAAACGGCTGTCGGCATCCCGACCGGGGCAGGGGATCGTCACCCTCGCGCACACCGGCCGCAACCAGCACGGTGTGGTCGTCGCGACGGCGCTGCGCTCGGCGCTCGTCTGGTGCGAGGGAGCCTCGCGGTGACATTCACGATGGGGCCGTCGCTGCTGTTCTGCCCGGCGGATCGGCCAGACCGGTTCGCGAAGGCGCAGGTGCGGGCGGATGCCGTGATCATCGACCTCGAGGACGCGGTGGCCCCGCAGAACCGCGCGGCGGCTCGCGAGGCACTCATCGCCAACCCGCTCGACCCCGAGCGCACCATCGTGCGGCTCAACCCGGCGGCCACACCCGACTTCGTGCTCGACCTGGAGGCGCTCGAGCTCACCGCGTACCGAACGGTAATGCTCGCGAAGGCGCAGGGCGTGCGGGACCTCGACGACCTCGCCGGGCTCGAGGTGATCGCCCTGTGCGAGACCGCGGCAGGCGTTCTCGCCGCGCCGGCTCTCGCCGCCGCCCCGGGAGTCGTCGCGCTCATGTGGGGCGCCGAGGACCTCCTCGTGTCGCTGGCCGGCTCGTCGAGCCGGCGCGCCGATGGAGGGTACCGCGACGTCGCGCGCCATGCGCGCTCGACGGTGCTCCTCGCCGCGGCGGCGTCGGGCGTGGCGGCGATCGACGCGGTGTTCCTCGACCTGCCGAATCTCGCCGGTCTCGCCGACGAGGCCCGGGATGCCGCCGAGAGTGGATTCGCGGCGACCGCGTGCGTGCATCCGAGCCAGGTCGCGGTGATCCGCGAGGCGTACACCCCGGGCGAGGAGCAGTTGCGGCTGGCGAGGGAACTGTTGGCGGCCGCGGAGGGCGAGTCCGGGGTCTTCCGTTTCGACGGGCAGATGGTGGACGGGCCGATCCTCGGTCACGCCCGGCGCCTGGTTCAGCGCGCCGGTCACTGAACGACCGCTCCACCGTCGAATTGGCGAAGGGCCGCCCGGCACCCGAAGCCGGCGGCCCTCCTGTCGCCCGTTTAGAGTCGGCGCGAGACTGTGACGAAACCACAGCACGCTGTGGGCGGTGGTTCCTCAAATGCGTTTGGCGCATCCTCTACGCCTTCGAACCTAGGCAACGGGCCCTCTGTTTGCCAGTGAACTCGAGGAATCCCCGGCGGCTGCCAAGGATTCTCCCAGCCTTCGCCGAAACTGCCGCGCGAATGATAACGATTCGGGTACTTAACCCACAATTCACACGAGCTTCCACGGTTTGTCACACGGCTGACCTATGGTCGAAATCAGACAGCTGGTTACCTGATTTCGCCGGCGGTCGATAGATAACACCGGGGGGTGGAAATGACACGGGTATTGCCCGACACAGCGAAGGCCGCAGAGAGCGCATCGGCGTTGGGGGATACCCAGCCGATGGTCCTGACGCGCGCCCGCCGCCGACTCGGCCAGTCCGATCTCAGTGTCTTTCCGCTGGCGATCGGCGGCAACGTCTTCGGCTGGAAGGCCGACACCGACACCACGACAGACATTCTCGACGCCTATGCCGAGCACGGCGGCAACTTCGTCGACACGGCCGACTCCTATGCGGGTGGCCGTAGCGAGATCATGATCGGCAACTGGATGCGCGACCGCCGCAACCGGGCGGAGATGGTGGTCGCGACCAAGATCGGCAAGAGCGCGGACAACCCGGGCCTCTCGGCCGGCGCGATTCGCCGTGCAGTCGACGCCTCGCTCGAGCGGCTCGGCACCGACTTCATCGACCTGCTCTACCTGCACATCGACGACCACACGGTGGACTTCGAGGAGACGCTGCTCGCCGTGGACGACCTGGTCCGGGCCGGCAAGGTACGGTTCTCCGGAGCGTCCGACCATTCCGGCAACCGGCTCATCGAGGCCAGGGTCATCGCGGCGCAGCTCGGTGTGACGCCCATGGTCGCCCTGCAGAATCACTACAACCTCGTGCACCGCAAGGAATTCGAGGGTGACCTCGCGCGAGCGGCAAGCCAGCAGCGCCTCGGCGTGATGCCCCGCTTCGCGCTCGCGAGCGGCTTCCTCACCGGCAAGTACCGCACCAGGGCCGACCTCGCGCGCAACAGCCGGGGCAAGGAGTCCGCGCAGTACCTCAACAAGCGCGGCCTGCGCGTGCTCGCGACCCTGGACCAGGTGGCCTGGGAACAGCGGGTGAGCGTCGGGGCGATCGCCCTCGCCTGGCTGTTGTCGAAGCCGGACATCGTGGCACCCGTTGCGAGCGCGACAGGCGCAGACCAAGTGCGCGAGCTCGTTGCGGCGGCGCACGTGCAGTTGAGTCGCCACCAGCTGGCCGAACTCGACCGCGCCTCGGTCTGAGCCGACCGCGGCCGACCGGCGCAGTTAGCCGAGACCCGGGATGTGCAGCCAGCCGGCGGCGATGAGAACGACGACCGAGTTGAGCACGAGTGCGATGAACGTGGCCGTCGACGAACCACCGCGACGCTTGCCCGGCAGGATCACGAGCGCAATGAGCACGGCCTCGAGCACGAGCGAGAAGACGAACGTGGTGAACGGCACGGGCAGGGCGACGAACACGGAGACGAGCATTAGCCCCGCCAGCACGAGCTCTGCCACGGCGAGGAACGAGTTGCCACGCTTGCCCCGCAGTCTGACGATTCCGTCGTAGACGGCCAGGGCCGCGGCCAGAATCGTGATGATCAGCAGCCAGGTGAGCGTGACGGTCATGGGGTCCTCTCGACGAACGACGGCCGCCGGTGCGGTGACCGCTCCCTAGACTAGCGAAGGCCAGACTAACGAACGCCAGCGGTCGCCGACGGGGAGGGAAGCTCGAGAACGCTCAGCGTCGGCTGTCGGCGAGGATGCGCTCGGCAACTCGCTGCAGGGCGGCGACCGCGGCGATCGAATCGCCGACGTAGCCCCCGGTCAGCGCGCCGTCGCGGGCGAGCACGAACTCGTCGCCGGCGTCGCCGGGCAGAGGATGTCCGATCGCCTTGAAGAGGTCGGTGATGACGCCCGCGTACCAGTCGCGGTGTTCGAGCACCAGTTCTCGCACCGGGTGGCGAACGTCGGTGAACTCGATGGCCGCGTTGATGAACGCGCAGCCCCGGAACCCGGGCGCCTCGATGGTCGCGACAACGTCAGCGGTGTGCGCGCGAATGGCGTCTGCCGGATCGGGGGTGGCCTCGACGAGCGCGTTGAGAGCGGCGACGAAGCTCTGGTGGCGCGCCGTGACGTAGTCGAGGATGAGGCGGTCCTTCGACCCGTAATGCTTGTAGAAGGTGGCCTTGGTGACGCCGGACTCGCTGATCAGCCGGTCGATTCCGACGCTGCGGATGCCCTCGTCGTAGAAGAGCCGGTTGGCGGTCTCCAGGATGCGGATCTTCGCCGGTGCGGGCGGGTGCACCCGGTGCGGCCGGGATACCCGGGCGCGCTGGCCGATCGGATCAGTCTCAACAATCGGCACAGCGTGGCTCCCTCGGGCTTTTCGGCTAGGTGTCCTCCAAGCCGTTCGGCAGCAGGCCGGACCTCGGGGGTGGTCCGACGTTTTGCCCCGCAAGCATTGTGCTTGCGGTGTATTATGTGGTTCGCTCGCCTCGGGTGGCGAGCTGTCGGACGAACCTTCGGGTGGTTCGTCTGACGTTTAACACACTAACACAGCGATGAGGACAGACAAGTCGGTTTGTCCTCTTTTTTCGGGAAGGGTGCACCCCAGTTCGGGGGCCTCTTCGGGGGTCCCTCCGGGTGTCCCCGAATCCCTCCATCGGCGCTCGTGACGTAGGCTCTGTGCAATGACTGGTGCAGCCCCGCTTCCCCTCGACCAGGCCGAACTGACCTTCACCGCATCCGGCGACTCCCTCGTGCGACGCAGCGTTCTGCCAAGCGGCGTGCGTGTGCTGAGCGAACAGGTTCCCGGGGCGAGAAGCGCGACGATCGGCTACTGGGTGGCCGTCGGCTCACGCGACGAGGTGGTCGCCACGTACGGAAGCACCCACTTCCTCGAGCACCTCCTCTTCAAGGGCACCGCGAATCGCACCGCCCTCGACATCGCGGTGAGCTTCGATGCCGTCGGCGGCGAGCACAATGCGATGACCGCGAAGGAATACACCTGCTACTACGCGAAGGTGCAGGACAAGGACCTTCCGATGGCGGTGGAAGTGCTCTCCGACATGATCACGTCATCGGTCATCGACCCGATCGAGTTCGAGAACGAGCGCGGAGTGATCCTCGAAGAGCTCGCGATGGCGGACGACGACCCGTCAGACGTCACGAGCGAGCGATTCTTTGAGGCGGTGCTCGGCGAGCATCCGCTTGGCCGGCCGATCGGGGGAAGCCCGGAGGCCATCCAGGCCGCCACCCGCGAATCGGTCTGGGAGCACTACCGAGCCAACTACCGAGCCCGCGACCTCGTGATCACCGTCGCCGGCGCTGTCGACCACGACGAACTCGTCGCTTGGGTCACGCGAGCGCTCACCGCGGCGGGGTGGGACCTCTCCATCGAGGCGACCCCCGTCGAACGGCGCGACGCCACCCACGACGTGATCGAGCGCGGCAGCCCCCTCGTGGTGGTTCACCGCCCGATCGAACAGGCGAACATCCTGCTCGGCGTGCCGGGCATCCCGGCCGCCGACGAACGCCGGTCGACGCTCGCCGTGCTCAACTCCGTGCTCGGGGGCGGAATGTCCTCTCGTCTCTTCCAGGAGATCCGGGAGAAGCGCGGCCTCGCGTACTCGGTCTACTCGTTCTCGCCGAGCTACTCGGATGCCGGACTGTTCGGCCTCTACGCCGGATGCTCGCCGGCCAAGGCGACCCAGGTCACCGAACTGCTGCTCTCCGAATTCCGGCGCCTTGCCACCGGGGGAATCACCGACGACGAGATGCGCCGCGCCGTCGGACAGTTGAGCGGGGCATCCGCGCTTGCGCTCGAGGACTCCGATACTCGGATGTCGCGCCTCGGCCGCTCGGAGATCACCCTCGGCGAGTTCGCCGACCTCGACGAGTCGCTGCGCAGGCTGTCGCTCGTCACCGCCCATGATGTCCGTGAGCTCGCCGTCGAGCTCGCGGCACGACCGCTCTCGATCGCCGCCGTCGGCACGATCGACGCGGCGACGTTCGATGGACTCGCGCTCGAGCCCATCGCCGTGTGAACAGCACCCCAAGGAATTCAGGAACAACGATGTCCCACTTCATATATCTGGTCAGGCACGGCGAGCAGCAGGACGCTGAGCACGGACTGCCGGACGGACCGCTCTCCGCGCGCGGGGCGCGCCAGGCGAAACTCGTCGCCGATCGCCTGAGCGGCGTGCCGTTCACCGGGGCGTGGCATTCGCCGCTCCAGCGTGCGGAAGAGACGGCGAAGATCATGACGGCGAGCATGCCGAGCCTCGACGCCCAGCCGTCCGCGCTGCTCTTCGACTGCATCCCCTCCGGCCCGACCCCCGACATGCCGCACGCCTTCGAGCCATTCTTCGGCTCGGTCACGCGCCAGGAGATCGAGGCCGGCGAGGCGCAGATGGCAGATGCCGTGGCCGAGTGGCTGACGCCGGCGCGGGAGGACCGCCATGACCTGTTGATCACCCATAACTTCGTGATCGCCTGGTTTGTGCGCGAGGTCTTCAGCGCCCCCGCCTGGCGTTGGATGGGGCTCAACCAGGCCAACTGCGGCCTCACGATCATCCGGGTGCGGTCGGCCAAGCCGCCCGTGCTCATCACGCACAACGACCTCGGGCACCTGCCGGCCGAGCTGCGCACCGGGTTGCCAGACGGGCAGCCCTTCTAGCTCAGCCGTTTCGAATACCAGTTGGTGGCGTTCGGGTTGTCGTTGTATGCGGGGATCTCCACGAAGCCGCTTGAGCGGTAGAGGCCGCCCGCCGCGGTGAGGCTCGAATTGGTGTCGAGCAGCAGTTCGTCGGCGCCGAAACCGCGTGCATTCGCCTCGAGCTCGGTGAGGAGAGCCCGGCCGAGTCCCCGGCCCCGGGTGAACGGGCGAAGGTAGAGGTGCTTGACTTCGAATCGGCGGCGGGCCGCCCCC
>NZ_DATCQQ010000018.1:0-39093 GCF_036569425.1 Lacisediminihabitans sp. | reverse complement strand
GGCCGCACCATCCCCGGCGTCTACTCCCGCGTCGCCGGACGCCTACTCGCCCTCGCCGCCGGAATCTGGCACAACTGGCTCACCGGCCAACCCAACAAACGATCCCTCATCGCCTACGACCATTAGGACTCACTCATCTAGGCGGTTTGGTCGTCAACGGAGGTGGTCGGGGCGTTGTTCTGCACCGATGCGATCCCGTTGAGCGCGCTCGCCGTGGAGGCGTAGCTCTCCGACACCGCGATGACCTCCCCGTTGCCGGCCTTCAGTCGAAGGCGGAAGCACCCGGCCGTGTCCTTGTAGAGCTCGAACGTGCCTGCCATTTCAAGTCCTTTGTCGACCTGACGTGGCGCGCGCGGTCCACGCGTATCGGCGCGCGCCATTCGCCGAACAGGGGCAATGGGCCCGGCACGGCCGCCGAATCAAGGCGCCCGGCCGCTCCCCGAAGAGGTGACACCCTACTGGGGACTTGCCGCCGTTCGTCCGCGGCGGCGACGATGAGGTCATGGCGTTGGTGGGTGGGGAACCTTCGGTCACGGGCGCCGGCTTCGCCGCGCTCCTGCTCGACTCCGGGCTGATCACGAATGATCAGCTGGCGATCGCGCGCGCCGCGAAGTCGAAGACGGGGGATCGCCTCGATGAGGTTCTCGTGAACCTGGGCATGGTGGAGTCCGGAGCGCTGCTCAAGGTCATGGCGAGGGCGTGGAAGGTTGCGCCGATCGACCTGACCACCACGAAGATCGATCGTGATCTCGTGCGCCAGTGGCCCGCCGAGCGCTACCTCCTCGAGAATTGGGTTCCCGTGCGCGACCAGTCGAACGGGAGCGTGCTCGTGGCGACCGCGCGAGAGCCGGATGCCGCGAAGTCGGCGACGATAGCGAGCGTGCTCGAGAGCCCGGTGGAATTCGTCGCCGCCACCTCGTGGGACATCCGCAGTGCCGTCAAGCGCAGTTTCAAGGCGGAGACCCCGGCGGACGGCACGACCGACCGATGGCGAACGAATCCGTCGCTGTCGGCCCGCGTGGTGGTGTCGAACGGCCAGGCGGTGGGCGGCATCCTCTTCGGGTTGGCGTTGTTCACCCTGGCCGTGGTCTCCCCGTCAGCCATGGGCGCCGCCGTCGTCGCGACGGCGAGTGTCGGGCTCCTCGCGGCCACGACGTTTGTGCTCGTGATGGCGATTCGGGGGGAACGGCGCGACGCCGCGGCGGATGCGTCGGCTACAGAGACTCGGGACGACCTTCTTCCGTACTACACCGTTCTCGTGCCGGTGTTCCGCCAGGCGGCCGCCGTGCCGCAGATGATCGCGACTCTCTCACGCCTCGACTATCCCGCCGAGCGACTCGAGGTGCTCATCCTCGTGGAAGAGGAGGACTCTGCCACTCGGGACGCCATCCTCACGGCGTCACCTCCGCCGAGCTTTCGCATCGTCACCGTGCCGGGAGGAGCCCCCGAGACGAGACCGCGCGCGTGCAACGTCGGGCTCTTCGTCGCCCGGGGAGAATTCCTCGTTGTCTACGGCACCGACCACGTGCCGGCTCCCGACCAGTTGAGGAAGGCTGTCGCGGCTTTCGCTCACGGCGGGGTCGACCTCGCCTGCGTTCAGGCGTCGATCAGGTACTCGAACGCGCACGAGAACGTCCTCACCAGGATGGTCGCGCTCGAACGGTCGTCCTGGGCGGATCGGGTGCTTCCCGCGCTCGGCCGTTCACGGTTCGCCGTGCCGGCGGGGGGAACCTCCGAGCACTTTCGCACGGCGGCGCTCATCGAACTCGGCGGCTGGGACCCGTACAACGTGTCAGAGGACGTCGACCTCGGCGTGCGGATGAGCGCGATGGGTTACCGGCTGGCGCCCGTGGAGTCGATCACGGAGGAGCAGGCCGCGGCGACGGTTCCCGCCTTCATCCGCCAGCGCAGCCGGTGGACCAAGGGGTACCTGCAGACCGCGCTCGTTCACTCCCGGAAGCCGCTCGCCCTCATCAACCAGGTCGGGTTCGCCCGATTCGCCGGCACAGCCATGCTCGTTGCGGTCACCCCGGCGGCGGTGCTCACGGTGATTCCCTTCTACCTGCTCGCGCTCACCGCCCTTGTGTTGCCCGCCGGCGTGATCGAGACCGTGCTGCCCGCGTGGGCGCTCACGGGCGGAATCGCGGCGTTCGCGGTCGGGATGACCGAGATGGTCGTGGTGTCAGCGTTCGGGCCGGTGCGGCGAGGTGACTTCGCGGCCGCGGCGCTTGCCCTGCTGACGCCGATTCACTGGATCCTGCACTCCGTCGCGGCGTACAAGGGTCTCGGTCAACTCTTCACGCGACCGCACTACTGGGAGAAGACGGATCACGAACCACGGCTCTCGAGGGTGGCCGGGGAGTAGCGTCGGCCGCCCGCGGCGCCGGGCGCCCGCCTGTCCGACGCTACAGTTGTAGACACCAACCCTGCGTCGTTAGGAGCACCCCCGTCGTGTCAGAATTGCCCGCCGGCCACGAGTCCACTCTCGAGTCGATCACCGCGGCGGAGACGACGACCGGGTTCGAACTGTTCCCGGACCGCGCCGTCGTCGCCGTTCGGATCAACGGAGACCTCCGAGACATGGCGGCGGAAATTCGCGCGGGCGAGACGGCCGCCCCCGTGCTGATCTCGTCGACCGACGGTCTGAATATCCTGAGGCACTCGGCGGCCCACGTCGCCGCCCAGGCGATGCAGTCCATCAACCCGGCGGCCAGGCTCGGCATCGGACCGCCGATCACCGACGGCTTCTATTACGACTTCGACGTCGAGAACCCGCTCACCCCCGAGGATCTCAAGGCCGTCGACAAGGCGATGGAACGCATCATCAAGGCCGGCCAGCGCTTCGTGCGCCGCGTCGTGACCGAGGATGAGGCGCGCGCGGAACTCGCGGACGAACCGTACAAGCTCGAACTCATCGGCCTCAAGGGCGGCGCGGACGAGACGGCGGACAACGAGTCGGTGGAGGTCGGCGGCGCCGAACTCACGATCTACGACAACGTTGACCCGCGCACCGGCGAAACCGTCTGGAAGGACCTCTGCCGCGGCCCCCACCTGCCGAACACCCGCCTGATCGGCAACGGCTACGCGATCACCCGCAGCGCCGCCGCCTACTGGCGCGGGTCGGAGAAGAACAAGCAACTCCAGCGCGTCTACGGCACGGCCTGGCCCACCAAGGACGAGCTGCGGGCGTACCAGGCTCGCCAGGAGGAGGCCGCCAAGCGCGACCACCGCAAGCTCGGCGCCGAGCTCGACCTGTTCTCCTTCCCTGAGGAGATCGGCTCCGGCCTGCCGGTCTTCCACCCGAAGGGCGGCATCATCCGCCGGGAGATGGAGAACTACTCCCGCATCCGCCACGAGGCGGAGGGCTACGACTTCGTCTACACCCCCCACATCACCAAGTCGAACCTGTTCGAGACCTCCGGCCATCTCGGCTGGTACAAAGACGGCATGTTCCCGCCGATGCACCTCGATGAGGCGCGCAACGAGGAGGGCGAGGTAACCCGCCAGGGCGCCGACTACTACCTCAAGCCCATGAACTGCCCGTTCCACATCCTCGTCTACCGGTCGAGCGGGCGGTCGTACCGCGACCTGCCGCTGCGGTTCTTCGAGTTCGGCACCGTGTACCGCAACGAGAAGTCCGGCGTGATCCACGGGCTCACCCGCGTGCGCGGCCTCACCATGGACGACGCCCACATCTTCACCTCGAAGGAGAAGATGAAGGAGGAGCTCACGAGCACCCTCACCTTCGTGCTCGACCTGCTCCGCGACTACGGACTGACCGACTTCTACCTCGAGCTCTCCACGAAGGACCCGGAGAAGTACGTCGGGGACGACGAGGTGTGGGAGGAGGCGACGGCCACCCTCGCCGAGGTCGCCCGCGAGTCCGGCCTCGAGCTCGTGCCCGACCCGGGCGGAGCGGCCTTCTACGGGCCGAAGATCTCCGTGCAGGCCCGGGATGCCATCGGCCGCACCTGGCAGATGTCCACGGTGCAACTGGACTTCAACCTCCCGGAGCGATTCGAGCTCGAGTACACGGCGGCAGACGGCTCGCGTCAGCGGCCCGTCATGATCCACCGCGCCCTGTTCGGCTCCATCGAACGCTTCTTCGGCGTGCTCACCGAGCACTACGCCGGGGCGTTCCCGGTGTGGCTGTCTCCCGTTCAGGCGGTCGGCATCCCCGTCGCGGAGGAGTACGGACCCTACCTCGACGACGTTATCGCACAGCTGAAGGCCGCCGGCGTGCGCGCCGAGGTTGACCACTCGAACGACCGGATGCCGAAGAAGATCCGCAACTGGACCAAGGCTAAGGTGCCGTACCAGCTCATCGCCGGGGAAGAGGACCGCGCGGCCGGAGCCGTGAGCTTCCGCTACCGCGACGGCAGCCAGGACAACGGGGTGCCCGTGGCCGAGGCGATCGCGAGGATCACGGCGGCCATCGCCGCGAAGGTGCAGGTCTGAGCGTGGCGGGGGACCCCACGGGCGAGCCCGGCCGGGCCGATGCCGCCTACGGGGCTGCGGACTTCGAGGGAGTCGAGATCGAATCGTCGAACGACTTCGCCGCGGTGCCGGACGCGTTCCAGCGACTGTGGACGCCGCACCGTCTCGTCTACATCGAGAACGGGCAGCAGCCGCAGAAGCACGAGTGCCCGTTCTGCATCGCGCCGTCGATGACCGACGAGAAGGCGCTGATCGTGGCCCGAGGCGAGCACTGTTACGTGCTGCTCAACCTCTTCCCGTACAACTCCGGGCACCTGCTCGTGTGCCCATACCGGCACGTGGCGACGTACGACGAAGCGACGGCCGAGGAGGTGGCCGAGATGGCGAGCCTCACCCAGACGGCCATGCGCGTGCTCACCGCCGTGTCGAACTGCGACGGCTTCAACATCGGGATGAACCAGGGCCGCATCGCCGGTGCCGGCATCGCCGAGCACTTGCACCAGCACATCGTTCCGCGCTGGGCGCTCGACTCCAACTTCTTCCCCATCATCGCCGGCACCAAGGCGATCCCGAAGCTTCTCGGCGAGGTTCGGGCGGATGTCGCGGCGGGCTGGCAGGAGTCCGTGCAGCATGAGGCCCCATCCGCTTCGTCCTAGAATGGTGAGGCCTCGCGACGCACCGGGGCATCAGAGAGGCGACAAGTGAACGACAGCGAAACCACCGAGACCCTGGGTTCGAGCCGCGTGAAGCGTGGGCTTGCGGAGATGCTCAAGGGCGGTGTCATCATGGATGTCGTGACCGCCGAGCAGGCGAGGATCGCGGAGGATGCCGGAGCCGTCGCGGTCATGGCGCTCGAGCGCGTGCCGGCCGACATCCGTTCCCAGGGTGGCGTGGCCAGGATGAGCGACCCGGACCTGATCGAGTCGATCATCGCCGAGGTGTCCATTCCGGTGATGGCGAAGGCGCGCATCGGCCACTTCGTGGAGGCGCAGGTTTTGCAGGCGCTCAAGGTGGACTACATCGATGAGTCCGAGGTTCTGTCCCCGGCCGACTACGTCAACCACATCGACAAGTGGCCGTTCACCGTGCCGTTCGTCTGCGGGGCGACGAACCTCGGTGAGGCGCTGCGCCGCATCAACGAGGGTGCGGCGATGATCCGCTCGAAGGGCGAGGCCGGCACCGGGGATGTTTCCGAGGCGACCAAGCACATCCGCACCATCCGGTCGGAGATCGCGGCGTTGACGGCGAAGAGACACGACGAGTTGTATGTCGCGGCGAAGGAGTTGCAGGCGCCGTACGAGCTCGTGCTCGAGATCGCGCGTACCGGCAAGCTTCCCGTGGTGCTGTTCACGGCCGGCGGGGTTGCGACCCCGGCGGATGCGGCGCTGATGATGCAGCTCGGAGCCGACGGAGTGTTCGTCGGGTCGGGCATCTTCAAGTCGGGGGATCCGGCCAGGCGTGCGGCGGCAATCGTGAAGGCGACGACGTTCTTCGACGACCCGGCCGTCATCGCCGAGACGTCGCGTGGACTCGGCGAGGCGATGGTCGGCATCAACGTGTCCGACCTGCCCGCGCCGCACCGCCTCTCCGAACGTGGCTGGTAACCCCGCACCGATCGTCGGCGTGCTCGCCCTCCAGGGCGATTTTCGCGAACACATCGCCGTGCTCCGCTCCCTGGGAGCGGATGCCCGGCCGATTCGTCGACCGGAGGAGCTTGCCGAGGTCGCTGGGCTCGTGATTCCCGGCGGCGAGTCCAGCGTCATGGACAAGCTGTCGCGCGCGTTCGGACTCGCGGAGCCGCTCAAGGACGCCATCCGTTCGGGGCTGCCGGTGTACGGCACCTGCGCGGGGCTGATCATGCTCGCGGATCGCCTGCTCGACGGCATCAATGGCCAACAGACCCTCGGCGGGCTTGACATCGCGGTGCGGCGCAACGCGTTCGGCTCCCAGCTCGACTCCTTCGAGACTGACCTCGAGATTCCGGTGCTGGGGGATCCGCCCCTGCACGCGGTCTTCATCCGCGCGCCCGTCGTCGAGGACGCGGGAGCGGGGGTCGTGCCCCTCGCGACCCTGGCCGACGGCCGCGTGGTGGCCGTGGAGCAGGGCAACCTGCTCGGCACCTCCTTTCACCCCGAGATGACCGGCGACACCCGGTTCCACGAACACTTCCTGCGGATGGTCGCGGCCGCCTGATCCGTCCGTCCGTCTCCTCGGCGCGCCGGCTCGCCCCGCCCGTCCCGTCCTGTCCCGTCCCGTCTCGTCCCGTCTCGCCCGTCTTCTGAAAACGCAGGAGATCCGGAGCGAAAGCGCGGTTTTCGGCGCGATGGAGACACGTGCCGATCAAATCTCCTGCGTTTTCGGACGGGGGATGCGGATTGTGTGGAGGTGCGCCCGAACGGAGGAGGGTCGCGACCGTCGCCCCGACCACATTCCACGCTCGCGGAGGGGGGATGCAGCGTTCCGGCGGGGGTTACGCCTCCCTTCGCGGGGAGGAACCGCGATTGAGCGCCGCGACGGGGCGAGGGCCTGGGATGCGGGCGCCCCCCGCGCGGCTCGACCGGCGGCCCGACCGGCACTGGTTAGAATGTTCAGCATGTCAGGCCACTCCAAATGGGCAACCACCAAGCACCAGAAGGCGATTAAAGACTCTCGCCGTGCGAAGTCGTTCGCCAAGCTCATCAAGAACATCGAAGTCGCAGCCAAGCTCGGGGGTGCCGACCTCTCGGGCAACCCGACCCTGGTCGACGCGATCCAGAAGGCGAAGAAGACTTCTGTACCCAACTCGAACATCGATTCGGCGGTCAAGCGCGGCTCCGGCCAGCTCGGCGAAGCCGTCGACTACCAGACGATCATCTACGAGGGATACGCGGCGGGCGGCGTCGCGCTGCTGATCGAGTGCCTCACCGATAACCGCAACCGCGCCGCCGCGAACGTGCGCACCATCATGACGCGCAACGGCGGCACCATGGGCGATCCGGGCAGTGTTGCATACAACTTCAGTCGCAAGGGCGTGATCTCGGTGACCAAGACCGACACCGTCACCGAGGACGACATTCTCGCGGCCGTTCTCGACGCCGGAGCCGAAGAGGTCAACGACCGCGGCGCCGGCTTCGAGATCGTGACCGAGGCGCACGACCTCGTCGCGGCGCGCACCGCGCTGCAGGAGGCCGGAATCGACTACGACTCGGCCGACGTCGAGTTCGTGCCCGGCCTCACCATCGCCGTGGATGCCGAGACTGCACGGAAGGTGTTCCGCCTCATCGACGCCCTCGATGACGACGATGACGTGCAGAACGTCTACGGCAACTTCGAGGTTCCGGCCGACGTGCAGGCCACGCTCGACGAAGACGAGTAACGGACCGTTGGCCAGCATCAGGGTGCTCGGTATCGACCCTGGGTTGACCCGGTGCGGCGTCGGCATCGTGGATGTCACCGCCTCGCGGAAGGCGACGCTCGTGGAGGTCGCGGTTATCCGCACGCCTCACGAGATGCCGCTCGAGCTGAGACTGCTGCACCTCGGTAACGAGATCGAGCGCCTGCTCGACACGCACAAGCCGGACGCCGTCGCGCTCGAGCGGGTGTTCGCCCAGCACAACCTGCGCACGGTGATGGGCACCGCCCAGATCAGCGGCGTCGCGCTGCACCTCGCCGCGAAGCGCGGGCTCGTCGTCGGACTGCACACGCCGTCCGAGGTCAAGGCCGCGATCAGCGGCTACGGCTCGGCGGACAAGAAGCAGGTCGCGACCATGGTCGCGCGAGTGCTCGGCCTCGCCGAGCTGCCGACGCCCGCGGACGCCTCGGATGCGCTGGCCATCGCGATCTGTCACGCCTGGAAACGCGGCGCGGCCGTCGCCGGGCCCGCCGGCGCCCTCACCCCGGCGCAGCAGGCGTGGCTCGCCGCGGAGAGAAGCGCGTCGAAGTCGGCCCCCAAACGTAGGCTGGGTGCATGATCTCTTCTGTTCGCGGCGTCGTGCTCGCGGTGGCCGGAACGACGGCGGTGATCGAGGTCGGGGGAGTCGGGCTCTCGGTGAGCGTGACCCCCCAGCATGCCCTCTCGCTGCGCGTCGGTTCGGAGGCGACGGTTCGCACCGCCCTCATCGTGCGCGAAGACGACCTCTCGCTCTTCGGCTTCGTCGACACCGATGAGCTCGCCGTGTTCGACCTGCTGCGTGGAGTGACGGGGGTCGGCCCCAAGTCGGCCATGGGCGTGCTCGCGGCGATGACGCCGGCCCAGGTCGCGTCGGCCGTCGCGACCGAGGACGATGGGGCATTCCGCAAGGTCTCCGGCGTCGGTCCGAAGACCGCGAAGCTCATCGTGGTGTCGCTCGCCGGCAAGATGCAGGCCATCACCACCTCGGCGGTGCGGGCGCCGATCGTTCGCGCGACCGTGAGCGACAATGTGCTCGTGGCCCTCGTCGGTCTCGGCTGGTCGGAGCGCGTCGCCGCCCAGGCCGTGGATGAGGCGCTCGCCAGCGCCAGCGGCGATGAGACGGCGACGGTGCCCGCCCTGCTGCGCCTCGCGCTCACGAGGCTCGGGCCGCAGCAGCCGCTGAGTGCGGCCTCCGCACGCGGATCGAGCGGCCAGTGAGCGACTCGGAAGATCTGTCCGTCGCGATCGTGCGTCCGACCCCGGAGTCGGATGCCGAACTCGCCTTCGAGGGCGCCCTGCGCCCCAAGACCCTCGCCGAGTTCGTCGGGCAGGCGAAGGTGCGCGCGCAACTCCAGCTGCTGCTGCACGCGGCGATGCTGCAGAACCGCACGCCCGACCACATCCTGCTCGCCGGTCCCCCCGGTCTCGGTAAGACGACCCTCGCCATGATCGTGGCCGAGGAGAGCGGGCGCCCGCTGCGCATGTCGAGCGGTCCGGCCATCCAGCACGCCGGGGACCTCGCCGCGGTGCTCTCCTCGCTCGTGCCGGGCGAGATCCTGTTCATCGACGAGATCCATCGCATGGCGCGCTCCGCGGAGGAGATGCTCTACCTGGCGATGGAAGACTTCCGTATCGACATCATGGTGGGCAAGGGCGCCGGCGCGACCTCGATCCCGCTCGATCTGGCCCCGTTCACCCTCGTCGGCGCGACCACTCGCTCGGGGCTGCTCCCGAACCCGCTGCGCGACCGCTTCGGGTTCACCGCGCACCTCGAGTTCTATTCGGAGGCGGAGCTCGAACAGGTGCTCATTCGCGCCGCGGCCCTGCTCGACCTGCCGATCGACCGCGCGGCCCTCGCCGAGATCGCCGGGCGCTGCCGGGGCACGCCGAGAATCGCGAACCGACTGCTGCGCCGGGTGCGCGACTACTCCCTCGTGCACGATTCGCACGGGCTCGAGGCGGTGCACGCCGCCCTGCTGCTGTACGACGTCGACGAGCTCGGGCTCGACCGGCTCGACCGTGCGGTGATGGATATCATCCTCACCCGGTTCGACGGCGGCCCGGTCGGTCTCAACACGCTTGCCGTCTCGGTCGGCGAGGAGGCCGAGACCATCGAATCGGTCGTCGAACCGTTTCTCGTGCGGATCGGGCTGCTCATCCGCACCCCGCGTGGCCGGGTGGCGACGCGGGCGGCGTGGAAGCACTTCGGCCTCTCGAGCGCCAGCTCGAGCGCAAGCGTCGGGCTCTTCGGGGATGACCTATAATTCAAGTTGGTCCTCAGCACGCAGGGTTAGACTCCCCGTGTTTTCCCCTCAGCGCTTGGAAGGTTCTACACCCATGAAGTTCGACCCCACTCTTATCCTGATCGCCGTGGCGCTGGCGGTCTTCGTCTTCTTCCAGTTCCGATCGTCGCGCAAGCGTGCCAAGGAGACCGCCGCCCGCCAGGCCGCGATCGGCGTGGGCGTGGAGATCATGACGAACTACGGCCTGTACGGAACGATCCTCTCGATCGACGAGGACACCAACGTGGCTCTCATCGAGACGACCCCCGGAACGGTGCTCAAGATCCACCGCCAGACGATCCTCAAGGTCGCCGACTACGCGAAGCCGGAGGAGACGGACACCGACACCGACGCCATCGCCGAGGACGAGCCGGCCGAGATTCAGCTCAACGAGGACAACGCGATCGTGGCCGGTGAGCCGGAATTCGGTGAGCGCGTCGAGCCCGAAGTGAAGAAGCCGGTGCGCAAGCCGAAGACCGAGCCCGGAGAGTAACCACTAACCTGATGACTGCTCGCGTGCGACCTGCGCGCCGGGCCTGAAGTGTGTCGGTGGCCGAGTTCCGCAGCGCACGCGTAGAAAGCTGAGTTACCTGTGGCAAGATCGACCCCGGTCAAGAAGGCTCTGCGGTCTCTGACCTGGCTTCTGGTGATCGTTGCGGGCCTGACCGCGATCAACGGTGCGGCGGTGATCTGGAACGGCGCGTCGTGGGCACCTAAGCTCGCCCTCGACCTCGAGGGCGGCACGCAGATCATCCTCTCCCCGGTGGTGGCGAACGGTGCGGCAGCCCCGTCGAGCCAGCAGCTCGAGCAGGCGGTGGCGATCATCCGCCAGCGCATCGACGCGAGCGGCGTGTCGGAGGCGGAGATCAACACCCAGGGCAGCCAGAACGTGGTCGTCTCGATCCCGGGAATCCCTGACCAGGCCACCATCGATCGCATCGAGTCGTCGGCCAAGCTCGAGTTCCGCCCGGTGCTTGTCTCGGAGCAGGCACCCGCGAGCTCGGTTGGCACGCCGAGCGCGACGCCGAGCCCCGGAGCGTCAGATGCCCCGCTGCCCTCGACGCCGAGCACGAGTCCGACGAACGCGAGCGATCTGGCGTGGGTGACCCCGGCGCTGCAGAAGCAGTTCGACGACTTCAGCTGCGACAAGGTCGATGCGGCCGGCACCAACGTGGCCGACCCGAAGAAGCCGCTCATCACGTGTGACGACACCTCGACATACAAGTACATCCTCGGCGCGGTCGAGGTGGCAGGCGAGACGATCACCGACGCGACCAACGGCCAGGTCACCAACTCGCAGGGCGCGAGCACGGGCAAGTGGGCGGTCAACATCGTCTTCAACGCCAAGGGCACCAAGCAGTTCGCGGATGTCACGACGAGGCTCAACGCGCTCACCGGCGTGCGGAACCAGTTCGCCATCGTGCTCGACGGCCGCATCATTTCGGCGCCCACCACCAACGCCGTGATCACCGACGGAAAGCCGCAGATCACCGGGTCGTTCACCCAGGCGAGTTCCAAGACGCTCGCCGACCAGCTCAAGTTCGGCGCCCTCCCGATCGGCTTCAAGGTGGAGAGCAAGGACATCATCTCGGCTACCCTCGGGTCGAGCCAGCTGCAGAGCGGACTGCTCGCGGGCCTCATCGGCCTCACGCTCGTGGTGCTGTACTCGTTGCTGCAGTACCGCACCCTCGGCCTGCTCACCGTGGCGTCGCTCGTCGTCGCCGCCGTGATCACCTACCTGGTTGTGGTGCTGCTGTCGTGGCGAGAGGGCTACCGACTCTCGCTCGCCGGCGTGGCGGGCCTCATCGTGGCCATCGGTATCACCGCCGACTCCTTCATCGTCTACTTCGAGAGAATCCGCGACGAGTTGCGGGATGGGCGGCCGCTCGAGTCCGCGGTCGAGGCGGGCTGGAAGCGCGCCATCCGTACCATCGTCGCCTCCGACACCGTCAACTTCCTCGCCGCGGCGATCCTCTTCATCGTCGCCGTCGGAAACGTCAAGGGGTTCGCCCTGACCCTCGGGCTCACGACGATCGTCGACCTCGTGGTCGTGGCGCTCTTCACCCACCCGATGCTGCAGATCATCGCGAGGCGTCCGTACTTCGCCGAGGGGCACCGGTTCAGCGGACTCGACCCGAAGGCGCTCGGCGCCGTCTACCGAGGGCGGGCGACCTTCCGCGATCCGGTGAGCGTGCCGGCGAGCAAGAAGGCCTCAGTGAGCCGCGAGGCCCAGAAGCGGCAGACCATTGCCGAGCGCAAGGCGGCAGAACTCGAATCGCAGGGCTCCTCCAATTCCAGTAAGAGCACCAAGGGGAAGGATTCCTGATGGCCAGCTTCGCCCAGTTCGGAAATGACCTATACACGGGCAAGCGCTCGTACAACATCGTCGGCCGTCGCAAGATCTGGTACGGCATCGCCGCGGTGATGATCCTCGCCGCGATCGTGATTCCGTTCCTTCGCGGCGGATTTATCTTCGGCATCGAATTCCGTGGCGGGTCGCAGTTCCAGGTCTCCAACACCACCAATCTGAGCCAGCCGTTCGCCTCTGACACGGTGACCAAGGTCGCGGCCAGCTCCAACCCGCGCGTGTCGATCGTGGGCGGCGACTCCGTGCGCATCCAGACCGACCAGCTGTCGGATACCGAGAGCGTGAAGATCCAGCAGGCCCTCGCCGTCGCGTACAACGTGCCGGTGAAGAAGGTGACTGCGTCGTTCATCGGGGCCACCTGGGGCCAGGACATCACCCGCCAGGCCCTCACCGGACTCGTGATCTTCGTCGCCCTCGCGGCAATCGTGATGGCACTGTACTTCCGCACCTGGAAGATGTCGCTCGCCGCCATCGTGGCCCTTCTGCACGACCTGATCATCACGGCCGGCTTCTACGGAATCTTCGGCATCGAGGTGTCGCCGGCGGCGGTGATCGGCTTCCTGACCATCCTCGGCTACTCGCTCTACGACACCGTCGTGGTGTTCGACAAGATCCGCGAGACCACGAGCGAAGACGGTTCGGAGTCCCGCCGCACCTTCGGCGAATCGGTCAACCTCGCCGTGAACCAGACGCTCGTGCGCTCGATCAACACGTCGATCGTGGCCATCCTGCCGGTCGGAGCCATCCTCTTCATCGGCGCACTCGTGCTGGGGGCGGGAACGCTGCGCGACATCTCGCTCGCGCTCTTCGTCGGCATCATCGCCGGCACGTACTCGACGATCTTCATCGCCGCTCCGCTCTATGCGCACCTGCGCAGCGGGGAAGAGGCGATCAAGAAGCGCGACAAGCGGACCAACACGGTTCGCCGGGCGAGCGTCACCAGCTAACAACACCAGCCAGACACAGCAGGAGAAGGACAGATGAAGCAGTTCAGCGAGGTCAGTGCCGTCGAGGCGATCGCGCTCACCGCCGGCGGCGCGATGCTGCTCGACGTGCGTGAGCAGGACGCGTGGGATCGCGGCCATTCCCCGCTCGCGAAGCTCGTGCCGATGTCGATGCTGCCCGAGGGGCTCGAGGACGTTCCCACCGACCAGCGGGTGCTCGTGGTCTGCCACGCCGGCTCGCGTTCGCTTCGCGTCACGAACGCCCTCCTCGATGCCGGCTACGAGGCCGTCAATGTCGTCGGTGGCATGCTCGCCTGGACGGCCGCCGGCGGCGAAATTGTCGCCGACGGCGCGGACGCCCCTCGCGTCGACTGAGCCGCCCAGCCATGCGATCCGCCGTAGCGCCCACAGCGAACCGGGCGATGGGGCGCAACTCGCGGTGATAGTTTGGCTGGAAGAGGAGGAGCGATGACGGAAACGACAACGCCCAGCTCCCTCACGCCGGCGTCCGGCATCCCCCCAACCGGAGCGACGGCCTCCCCGTCGCTGCGCACGCTTCTGCCGCGCATCTTCTCTCGTGCCCAGCCGGTCGGCGCGGTCGACCTGCTGATCAAGACGGCCAAGCTGCACCATCCGAAGGCCGACCTGGGAATAATCGACCGGGCGTACGCGGCGGCGGAACTCGCGCACCGCGGGCAGCTGCGCAAGAGTGGCGAACCATACATCACCCACCCGGTCGCCGTGGCGCAGATCCTGGCCGACCTCGGCATCGGCCCGAAGACCCTCGCTGCCGCACTGCTGCACGACACCGTAGAAGACACCGATTACACCCTCGACATGCTGCGACACGAGTTCGGCGACGAGATCGCGATGCTCGTAGACGGCGTGACCAAGCTCGACAAGCTCAAGTACGGCGACAGCGCGCAGGCGGAGACCGTGCGCAAGATGGTCGTCGCAATGTCCAAGGACATCCGAGTGCTCGTGATCAAGCTCGCCGACCGCCTGCATAATGCGCGCACCTGGGGCTTCGTGCCCACCGAGTCAGCGACGAGGAAGGCGCAGGAGACCCTCGAGATCTACGCGCCGCTTGCCCACCGCCTCGGCATTCAGACCATCAAATGGGAGCTCGAAGACCTCTCCTTCGCGGTGCTCCACCCGAAGATGTACGTCGAGATCGAGAACATGGTCAAGCAGCGCACCCCGCAGCGCGAGGAATTCGTGCAGCAGGTGATCGATGCGGTCAACGACGACCTCAAGGCGTCGAAGATCAAGGGCAAGGTCGTGGGCCGCCCGAAGCAGTACTACTCGATCTACCAGAAGATGATCGTGCGCGGCCGCGAGTTCGACGAGATCTACGACCTGGTCGGCATCCGCGTTCTGGTGGGCTCGGTGCGTGACTGCTACGCCGTGCTCGGCTCGATCCACGCCAGGTGGAACCCGATCCCCGGGCGCTTCAAGGACTACATCGCCACCCCCAAGTTCAACCTCTACCAGTCGCTGCATACCACGGTGATCGGGCCAAAGGGCCGCGCGGTGGAGATCCAGATCCGCACGGATGAGATGCACCAGCGCGCCGAGTTCGGTGTCGCGGCGCACTGGAAGTACAAGGAGCGGGTGAACGGCGGCAAGGGTGCCGCCAGCGATCTCAGCGACGACGGCGACATGGCATGGCTCGCGCACATCACCGACTGGCAGGCCGAGACGGCCGACCCCAACGAGTTCCTCGACTCCCTCCGGTTCGAAATCGGCGCCAAAGAGGTCTACGTCTTCACCCCGCAGGGCAAGGTGATCGGCCTGCCGGCCGGAGCCACCCCCGTCGACTTCGCCTACGCCGTGCACACCGAGGTCGGCCATCGCACCATGGGGTCCAAGGTGAACGGGCGCCTCGTGCCGCTCGAGAGCACGCTGTCGAGCGGCGACGTCGTGGAGATCTTCACCTCCAAGAATCCGGATGCCGGGCCGAGCCAGGGCTGGCTCAACTTCGTGAAGAGCCCTCGCGCGCGCAACAAGATCAAGCAGTGGTTCACCAAGGAGCGGCGCGAAGAGGCGATCGAGCAGGGCAAGGATGCGATCGCCCGCGCCATGCGCAAGCAGAACCTTCCGCTGCAGAAGCTCATGAACCAGGACTCGTTCAGCGAGGTCGCCGCCCAGATGCGGTACGAGGACATCTCCGCCCTCTACGCCGCGGTGGGCGAGGGCCACGTCTCCACCCAGTCGGTGCTGGAAAAGGTGCTCGCCACCCTCCACACGGAGGCCGAGACCGAGGATGCGGAGATCCCGTTCCCCACGAAGGGGCGCAGCAAGGCGCTCCGCAACAGCGACTCCGGCGTCCTGGTGCGCGGCGCGCCCGACATCCTCGTCAAGCTCGCCAAGTGCTGCACACCGGTGCCGGGGGATCCCATCGTCGGTTTCGTCACCCGCGGCGCCGGGGTGTCAGTGCACCAGGCGGACTGCCACAACGTCACGTCGCTGCTCAACGAGCCGGAGCGCATGGTGGACGTGGAGTGGGCGCCCTCCTCGTCGAGCATCTTCCTGGTGCAGATCCAGGTCGAGGCGCTCGACCGCGCCGGCCTGCTCTCGGACGTGACTCGCGTGCTCTCCGAGAACCACGTCAACATCCTGTCGGCCACGGTGTCCACCTCGAGCGACCGTCTCGCGTTGAGCCGCTTCGTCTTCGAGATGGGGGACACCACGCACCTCGACGGGGTGCTCAACGCCGTTCGGCGGATCGACGCCGTCTACGACGTGTACCGGGTCAGCGCAGGCTAGGGTCGCCCCGCTGCAGCGAGGCAGCGGCGACCAGCCGCTCGAGGGCGACGCGCTTGTCCGGCAGGTTGCGCCGCCGGTTGAGCAGCTCGGCGCAGTCGTCGACGCCGAAGCCCCCGATGCGCATCAGCTCGGCCGCGAGCCGCAGATCCCGTTCGCCGAAGTCCACGGCGCAGCGGGCGAGATCCACCGCGGTGCGCAGCGGGGTCGTGACCGGCAGGCCACCCACATCCAGCAGGTCGTCGTCGTCGATCACCACCTCGCGCACCGAGATGCGCATCGCGATCGTCGGACGGGTCCTGGTCTCGATGCTGACACAGAACTGGTGCACCACCGGGGGAGCGGGCTGCGCCCCCAGTACCCAGGCCGCGGTGTGCTGCTCGGCGATGAGCCGGCGCGGAAAGCTCGCGAGTAGGGCCAGCGCGCGATGCGGGGTCGCCTCGAACTCGTCGAGCGGACTAAAGCACTCGTCGACGGCGTAGACCTCACCGTCGATGCGGGCGGCCGTCAGCTCCGCGAGGGGAAGGTCGAGGCCCGAGAGCACGCGGGGAAGCCGATGCGACATCCCCCCATGGTCGCGGCTGCCACCGGATGCCGACGGCCGCCGCCCGCAACTGTGGAAAGAACCCGAAACAGTCAGGTGGTGAAGGCTACGAGCCGATCACCTTGAGCCACGCCTTGCGCGCCTCGAGGGCCTCTTCCGCATCCTTGATCTTCTTGGCGTTTCCGCCGGCCCTGGCGTCGGCGAGCTCGCGCTCCAGCTTGGCGATCGCATCCTGAAGCTGGCTCGCGAGACCCTCCGAACGCGCGATGCGCTCCGGATTGCTCTTCTGCCAGTGATCCTCGTCGAGCTTGCGCACGGCGGTCTCGACCTTGCGCAGCCGGTCCTCGATGGGCTTGACCTTGTCGCGCGGAACCTTGCCGATGGCATCCCAACGGCGCTGGATCGACAGCAGGGCCTCGCGGGCCTTTGCCCGGTCGGTCTCGGCGATGAGCGGTTCGGCCTCGGCGAGAAGGGCGAGCTTGAGTTCGAGGTTCGCGCTGAACTCCTCGTTGTCCTTCGCGTCGATCTCGGTCTTCGCCGCGTAGAGCGCGTCGCCGGCCGCCTTGAAACGCAGCCAGAGCGCGTCGTCGAACTTCTTGCCCGCGCGACCGGCGGCCTTCCAGTCGTCGAGCAGGCCGCGATAGGACGGGATGCCGTCGAGCCCCTTGGGGATGAGGGCCTCGGCCTTCTCGACCAGTTCCTGCTTCTTGTTGCGGGCGTCCTTGTGCACGGAGTCGAGCTCGGCGAAGAACGCCTTGCGGTGCGTCTCGATGGTCGTGCGCGCCGCCCGGAACCGCTTCCAGAGCTCGTTGCTCTCGTTCTTGGGCAGGCGCGGGCCGTCCTGCTGGTGCTTCTGCCAGCGCGCGAAGATGTCGTCGAGCGTGGCGCTCACGGCCTTCCACTGCGCCTTGGCCGGGTCCTGGGCGGCGAGAGTCTCCGCCTCCACGACGAGGGCCTCGCGCTCGGCGAGGGCGGCATCCGTCGCGGCCTTCGTCTCGGCGGTCTGCTTCTCGGTGAGTTCGCCGACCGCGCCGTCGAGGGCGTCGAGGCGCGTGATGAGCGACGGGAGGTCGCCGACCGCGTTGGCGCCCGCGACGGTCACCTTGAGGGCCGCGATCGTCTTCGCCACATCCGCGGCCGCCGTGCCGCGCTTGATGCGCTGCTCGAGGAGGGTCACCTGTCCGGCGAGCTCCACATATTTACGCTGGAAGTAGGCGAGGGCCTCCTCCTTGGTGCCGTCGGGGTATTGCCCGACGGCGCGCTCTGTATCGCCTTCGCGAACGAAGACGGTACCCGTCTCGTCAACGCGGCCCCACGGAGCCTGATCGTCTGTCGCCAAAAGCCTCACCTTGCTGCTCGGGCCACTGAAACGACAATGGCCGGGTTCCAGACTATTGCACGCGGGAGGGGCCGTCAGCGGCGCTGCGGCACCGCGCCGCTATTTCAGCGTCAGTTTCGTGATCTTGGTCGCCACGACTGGCGCGCCGTCGCTCGTGCTCGTCGCCGTCGCGACCACGCCCTTGCTCGCGATGGCGCTCACGAAGCCGTCGAGGCCGCTCGTGACCTTGCCGAAGACCGTGTAGCCGCCCGTGGACGTGTCGAGGGTGGTCGCGGCGTAGGTGATGAAGAACTGGGTGCTCTGGCTGAACGCGCCGGTACCACGGGCCATCGCGATGGTGCCGGCCGGGTAGACCCCGTCGGCCGGTGCGTTCTCGATCGGGCCGAAGCTGAATCCGATGTCGCCCGAGCCGTCGCCATTCACCGAGCCGCACTGGATGAGGTTCGCCGTCGGACTGTTGGTGAGGCGATGGCAGGTGGCCCCGGTGGTGGTGTAGAAGCTCTTCTGGGCGAGGGAGATGAACACCGATGTCGCCTGCGACGCCGCCTTGCCGTCGAGCTCGATGCCGAGCGGCACGGCGTTGAGGTCGAGTTCGCCCGTCCAGGTGCGACCCTCGGCGATCGTCGACGCCGGCACGTCGCCGGTGTTCTTCGTGGCGTCCGGCGAGGCGCTGGGCGATGGGCTGGCGGACGGGCTCGCCGATGGCGTGGCCGCTCCGGGTCCGGTGGTGAAGTAGAGCACCTGGGTGAGGGTGGCGAGGGCCACCACCACGACGACGCCCACGACGGCAGCGATGTTGTCCCGCTTGCGCCGCTTCACCTGGTGAGTGTGCACCGCCTGCCGGGCGTTGTAGCGTCGCAACCGATCGCGTGCCTCGCGTGCGTCGCGCTCGGCGTTCTTGCTCGGTGCCACGTGTCCTCCATCGATGCCGCAGGGTGCGGGGGGTTTGCCCCCATGCACTGTATCCGAGAGTCGTCGGCGTCGCCGAAGCCGACACCGGAGGGAGTTGACGGGGGCCGCACGTACGATTGAGGGCATGGTGGATGCCCAGCTCGGATTGCGCGCTGGCGCGACGCCCCTCGCGGTGCGGATGCGACCGCGCAGCCTCGATGAGGTTGCCGGCCAGCGTCATCTGCTCACCCCCGGTTCGCCGCTCGTGAGCCTCGCCTCGGACAAGACGGGGGAGCAGGGCTCGGTCTCCGTGATCCTCTGGGGTCCCCCCGGCACCGGCAAGACCACGCTCGCGCAGGCGATCGCGCGCAGCTCCGGTCGCAAGTTCGTCGAGCTCTCCGCCGTGAATGCGGGCGTCAAGGACGTGCGGGAGGTGATGGAGGCCGCGATGTCGGCCAGGGACCTCTACGGCGTGTCGACCGTGCTGTTTCTCGACGAGATCCACCGCTTCACCAAGGCGCAGCAGGATGCGCTGCTGCCCGGCGTGGAGAACGGCTGGGTGATCCTCATCGCCGCGACCACCGAGAACCCGTCGTTCTCGGTGATCTCGCCCCTGCTCTCGCGCTCCCTGCTGCTCACCCTCGAGACCCTCAGCGACGAGGACCTTGCCGTGCTCGTCGACCGGGCCGTCACCGACCCGCGCGGGCTCGACGACCGGATCGCCCTCGACGAGGAAGCCCGGGCGGCGATCATCCGGCTCGCCTCGGGCGACGCGCGACGCGCCCTCACCGCCCTCGAGGCCGCCGCCCTCAGCGCGACATCCACCGACGATGCAGACAAGCCGGTGGTGACCGCCGAGATCGTCTCGCTGGCCGTCGACCGGGCGTTGCTGCGCTACGACCGCAACGGCGACGAGCACTACGACGTGATCAGCGCCTTCATCAAGTCCGTGCGCGGTTCGGATGTCGACGCCTCGCTGCACTACCTCGCGCGCATGATCGAGGCGGGCGAGGACCCGCGATTCATCGCGAGGCGGGTGATGATCAGCGCCGCGGAGGACATCGGCATCGCCGACCCGCAGGCCCTCGTGATCGCCGTCGCCGCCGCGGACGCCGTGCAGTACGTGGGGATGCCGGAGGGGCGCATCCCGCTCGCCGAAGCCGTGGTCTACCTCGCGACCGCTCCCAAGTCGAACGCCGCGTACATGGCTCTCGACGCGGCGATCGCCGATGTTCGGGCCGGCAAGATCGGCCGAGTGCCGCTTCACCTGCGCGACGCCCACTACGCCGGGGCCAAACGGCTCGGCCACGGCAAGGCATACAAGTACTCCCATGACTCCGACCTCGGGGTCGTCCCGCAGCAGTACCTGCCGGACGAACTGCTCGGCACCAACTACTACACCCCGACCGAGCACGGCAACGAGCGAGAGGTGAAGGCCCGCCTCGAAAAGCTCCGCCGCATCATCCGCGGCGAGTAGCGATCTGTTAGGATGCTCTGTGGCCCTGGGGAGTATTCCCGGGCCGAACCCCTCTTCCCAATCTGTCCGCGCTCACGCACGGGCCCCCGCGGTGCAAATCCGCTCGGTGGGGGCGAAGAGAATCGAAAGGAATCCGTGTCTACCCAGTCACGTACCCGTAGCAAGACGCGCCTGTCGCGTGCGTTGGGCATTCCGCTCACGCCGAAGGCCGCCAAGTACCTCGAGAAGCGTCCGTACCCCCCGGGGGAGCACGGCCGCACCAAGCGCAAGACCGACAGCGACTACGCCGTTCGCCTTCGCGAGAAGCAGCGCCTGCGTGCCCAGTACGGCATCCGCGAGGCCCAGCTCAAGATCCAGTTCGAGGAGGCGCGTCGCGCCGACGGCCTGACCGGTGAGAACCTGGTCGAGCAGCTCGAAATGCGTCTCGACGCCCTCGTCGTGCGTGCGGCGATCGCCCGCACGACCGCCCAGGCCCGTCAGATGATCGTGCACCGTCACATCCTCGTCGACGGACAGCGCGTCGACCGCCCGTCCTTCCGCGTGAAGCCGGGCCAGCTCATCCACGTTCACCCCAAGAGCGAGGGCATGGAGCCGTTCCAGGTTGCAGCGGCCGGCGGCCACGTCGACGTTCTGCCGAAGACGCCCGGCTACCTCGAGGTGGAGATCGACAAGCTGCAGGCCCGCCTCGTGCGCCGCCCGAAGCGCGCCGAAGTTCCCGTGACCTGTGAAGTCCAGCTCGTCGTGGAGTACTACGCCGCTCGCTAAGGCGAATACAGTGGGAGCGGATCGCCTTCGGGCGGTCCGCTCCTTCTCTTTAACAGACACGATTGGCGGATCTCATGAGCGGTGGCGACATTGCCGGACTGATTGCCGCGGCGGTCTTCGCCGTGCTGGTCGGGCTGCTGGCCATCCCCCTGGTGAAGCTCGGCCGGGTGCTCGACGAGACCCGTGACGCGATCCACGAGCTCAGCGCCAACGTGACGCCGATCCTCGAGGAGGCGACCGTGACGATCGGCGAGACCAACAAGCAGCTCGCCCGGGTTGACGCGATCACGAGCGGGATCGCGGATGCCACCGGCAACGTGTCGTCGCTCATCGCGTTGTTCGCCGCCACCCTCGGCGGACCGCTCATCAAGCTCGCCGGTTTCACCGCAGCGGTTCGCGTGGCGATCTCCGGGCTGAAGCCGAAGTCCCGTTCGAAGTAAGCTTGATTCAGGCTTCGCTGGTGGAACATCCGTTTCACCGCTCACGAGGGAGTAATTTTCATGAAGAACGTACTGTGGCTCATCATCGGGGTCGGCCTCGGCTTCGTCGCCGCCCACCAGTTGAACAAGACCCCAGAGGGCAGACGCTTCTTCGAGGATGTCGACAGCCGTGCCCACGAGTTCTCGAGCGCCGTGATCGACGGCTACAAGACCCGCGAGGCCGAGTTGCGGGCGGCGGTGGCGGACGCGGAAGGCGTGATCGCCGACCTGTCGAAGCGCACCTCGAGCTAGACCCCATTCTTTGCGGCCGAGTCCGCCCGGCCCCCAAACCAGGACACCATGCAGACCGCTGATATTCGTCGACGCTGGCTCGACTACTTTTCTGAACGCGGCCACACGGTCGTGCCGTCCGCGTCGCTCGTGAGCGACGACCCGTCGCTGCTCTTCACGGTGGCGGGCATGGTGCCGTTCGTGCCGTACCTCTCCGGGCTGGTGCCGCCGCCGTACCCGCGCGCGACGAGCGTGCAGAAGTGCATCCGCACCCTCGACATCGAGGAGGTCGGCAAGACGACGCGCCACGGCACGTTCTTCCAGATGAACGGCAACTTCTCGTTCGGCGACTACTTCAAGGAGCAGGCGATCGCCTATGCCTGGGAGCTGCTCACCACCTCCGAAGCCGACGGCGGCTACGGTTTCGCCGAGAAGGACCTCTGGGTCACCGTCTACCAGGACGACGACGAGGCCGTCGGGCATTGGAAGAAGATCGCCGGCCTGCCGGACGAGCGCATTCAGCGTCTCGGCATGGAGAGCAACTACTGGTCAACCGGCCAGCCGGGGCCTGCCGGACCGAGTTCGGAGATCTTCTTCGACCGCGGACCGAAGTACGGCAAGGATGGCGGTCCGGCCGCCGACGACGACCGGTACATCGAGATCTGGAACCTCGTGTTCATGCAGTACCTGCGCGGACCGGGCCAGGGCAAGAACTTCGAGATCCTCGGCGAACTGCCCAAGAAGAACATCGACACCGGCATGGGACTCGAACGGGTGGCGTTCATCAAGCAGGGGGTCGAGAACCTCTACGAGATCGACCAGGTGCGCCCCGTTCTCGACCGGGCGGCCGAGATCTCCGGCCGGCGCTACGGCGCAGATCACGACGACGACGTGCGGATGCGCGTGGTCGCCGACCACGTTCGCTCCGCCCTCATGCTCATGGCCGACGGTGTCACCCCGTCCAACGAGGGCCGCGGCTACGTGCTGCGCCGGCTGCTGCGCCGCAGCGTGCGCTCGATGCGCCTGCTCGGAGTCGACGCCCCCACCTTCACCGAACTGTTCACGACATCGCGCGACGCGATGAAGGCTGCATACCCCGAGGTCGAGCACGACTACGACCGCATCGGGCGGCTCGCCTACGCGGAGGAGGAGACCTTCCTGCGCACCCTGGTGAGCGGCACGAGCATCCTCGACCTGGCGGTGGCGAAGACGCAGAAGTCGGGGGCCCGCGAGCTGCCGGGCGACACGGCCTTCCTGCTGCACGACACGTTCGGATTCCCGATCGACCTCACCCTCGAGATGGCGGAGGAGGCCGGGCTGAGCGTCGATCGCGCGGCCTTCGACGCCCTCATGCTCGACCAGCGCACGATGGCGAAGGCCGATGCGAAGGCCAAGAAGACCCTCATGGCAGACCTCTCGGTCTACAGCGCCTTCCGCGCCAGGGGCGAGACCCTGTTCACCGGCTACGACTACCTCACCACCGATTCGACGATTCTCGGCCTGATCGTGGGCGGCGTCTCCGTGGACCGCGCGGCGGCCGGCGACATCGCCGAGGTGATCCTCGCCGAGACCTCGCTCTACCCGGAGTCCGGCGGCCAGGAGGCAGACGCCGGCAGCATCGTCGGCAACGGTTTCGACCTCGAGGTGCTCGACGTGCAGCGCCCGGTCAAGGGGCTCGTGAGCCATCGGGTGCAGGTGCGCTCGGGCGAGGTGAGCGTGGGGGCCGCCGCCACGAGCGTGGTGGACCCGGAGTGGCGCCGCGGCGCGACCCAGGCCCACTCGGCGACCCATCTCATCCATGCCGCGCTGCGCGAGGTGCTCGGCCCGGAGGCGCACCAGGCCGGCTCGTACAACAAGGCCGGCTACATGCGTCTCGACTTCAACTGGAGCAACCCGCTCTCCGCTGCCACGCGCAGCGAGATCGAGGAGATCTCCAACAACGCGATCCGCCAGAACCTCGAGGTGGAGACACGCGTGATGCCGCTCGACGAGGCGCGGGCGCTCGGGGCGATGGCGCTCTTCGGCGAGAAGTACGGCGAGACCGTGCGCGTCGTGGAGATCGGCGGTCCATGGTCGCTCGAGTTGTGCGCGGGTACCCACGTGATCCGCAGCTCGGAGATCGGACTCATCAATCTCGTGAGCGAGTCGTCGATCGGTTCGACCAACCGCCGCATCGAGTCGCTGGTGGGCATCGAGGCATTCCGCGACCTCGCCACCGAGCGGGCGATCGTCTCCGAGCTCACGTCGAGCCTCAAGACGCCCCGGGACCAGATTCCGGAGCGGATCTCCGAGCTGCTCGCCAGCCTCAAGGCCGCGGAGAAGCGCATCGCCGAGTTCGAGTCCGCCGCGCTGCTGGAACGCGTGCCGGCGCTCGTCGCCGAGGCGGCCACCGCCGGCGGGCTCACCGTGCTGAGCAGGCACGTGGGCGCCCTGTCGTCGTCCGACGACCTGCGGAGCCTCGTGACCGCGGTTCGCGGCCGGCTCGGCGCGGAGGCGGCCGTCGTGGCCCTCGCCGCGGATGTCGCGGGCAAGCCGGCTGTGATCGTCGCCACCAACGACGCCTCGCGCCAGCGCGGCATCAAGGCCGGGGCGCTCGCGAAGACCGCCGCATCCGTTCTCGGCGGTGGTGGTGGCGGCAAGGACGACCTCGCCCAGGGTGGCGGGTCGAAGCTCGACGCCATCCCGGCCGCGCTCGAGGCCATTGTGGCCGCGCTGCCGAGGTAGCGCGTGCGGCCAGGCGTGCGGCTGGGCATCGATGTCGGCAAGGTTCGAATCGGGGTGGCCTCGAGCGACCCGCACGGCATGCTCGCCACCCCGGTGGCGACGGTGCAGCGGGGAGATGGCGACGTCGAGCGGATACTGGCCGAGGCGGCTGAGCGCGCCGCGATCGAGATCGTGGTCGGGTTGCCGCTCGCGCTCTCCGGGGGAGACTCCGCCTCCACCCAGGATGCGCGAGACTTCGCCACGCGCGTCGCACGCGCCACGACAGTGCCGGTTCGGCTCGTGGATGAACGGCTCTCCACGGTGTCCGCGCACCGTGCCATGCGGGCCACTGGCCGGAGCACCAGGAAGTCGCGGCCGGTCATCGACCAAGTCGCGGCGGTTATAATCTTGCAGCACGCCCTCGACGCCGAGAGATCCGGTGGAACACCACCCGGAGCCGCCGTCGAGCCGGACGAAGGAACGTGACTCGTGGCAGATGAGCCCAGCTGGGATGACATCTTTACATCGCAACCCAGCCCGACGGCCGCGGAGACCCGGCCGGCGCCTCAGAACCGCCGCGAGGCGCGGGAGAGCTCCGGCCGCCGCGAGGCGCGGGAGAGCTCCGGCCGCCGCGTGACCAGGACGACCGCCGAGACGCCCATTCGCCACGAGCGGGCGAGGCGCGGCGGCGACCGGGTGGACGAGCACGGGCTGCCGCCGAAGCGCAGACGCAGGCTCACCTGGCTGTGGGTGCTCATCAGCATTGTCGTGCTCCTCGGCGGGGCGTCGGCCGCCGTCTTCTTCACGTTCGAACCGCAGATCAAGCAGGTGCTCGGCTGGGCGGAACCGATCGACTACACGGGCTCCGGCACCGGCAAGATCGTCGTGACGATCACCAACGGGCAGATCGGTTCCGATGTCGCGAAGACGCTCGCGAGCGCAGAGGTCACCAAGACCTACACCGCGTTCTACAAGCTCCTGCTGAAGCAGGACCCCCAGGTCCAGTTCCACCCCGGCAGTTACCAGCTCAAGAAGCAGATGAGTGCCAAGGCCGCCTTGGCCGCCCTCCTCGATCCGAAGAGCCAGGTGTCGACGCGGCTCGTGTTGCCCGAGGGGATCACCGTCAAGGGCGTGATCAAGCGTCTCGCCGACCTGAGCGAGAGCACCGGCATTTCGGGGGCACAGCTGGAGGCCGCCGCCGCGGACTACAAGTCGTTCGGCCTGCCCGCGGAGGCGCCGAGCCTCGAGGGCTACCTCTTTCCGGCCACCTACTCGATCGAGCCGGGCCAGACCGCCCACGCCGTGCTCCAGACCCTCGTCACCACGATGTTCCAGCACCTGGACGCCGACGGGGTGGCGCCAGCCGACCGCCACAAGATCCTCACTCTCGCCGCCCTCACCCAGAAGGAGGGCGGAAGCTCGGCCGACTTCTTCAAGGTGGCGCGGGTCTGGGACAACCGGCTCGCGACCGGCATGCCGCTGCAGTCCGACGCGACGGTGAGCTACGGCTCTGGAGGCACGACGATCTCCACCACCGACGCCCAGCGAGCGGACAAGGGCAACCCGTACAACACCTACGCCCACACCGGACTGCCGATCGGGCCGATCTCCAACCCGGGTGACGACGCGATCAAGGCAACGCTGCATCCGGCAGACGGGACCTGGCTCTTCTTCGTGCTCGTGAACGGCGAGACGGGGGAGACGGTGTTCTCCACGACCCTCGCCGAGCACAACGCGGCGGTCAAACAGTGGCAGGCGTGGTTGCGCGCCCACCCGGGGTTCGACGGGTGACCGTCGTCGAGCGTCGGCTCGCGGTGCTCGGTTCGCCGATCGCGCACTCCCAGTCGCCCGCCCTGCACCGGGCCGCGTACGCCGCCCTCGGGTTGCCCTGGACCTACGAGGCGATCGAGGTGACGACGGATGCCCTGCCGGAGTTCCTGGCCTCCTGCGGGCCGGAATGGCGAGGGCTTTCGCTCACGATGCCGCTTAAGCGCGATGTGCTGCCGTTGCTCGACGAGATGGACGAGTACGTGGAGATCACGGGCGGCGCGAACACCGTCGTCTTCGACGAGCACCCCGGCGGCCGCACCACGCGCGGATTCAACACCGACGTCTACGGCTTCCGCGAGGCGTTTCGGTCCGTGGGGGTGCGCCGGCTCAGCTCGGTGCGCCTGCTGGGCGGGGGAGCGACCGCCGCCTCGGCGATGGCGGCCGTCGCCGAGCTCGGAGCGACACGAATCGCCATCTCCGCGCGCACGCCGAGAAGGGTGACGCGGCTCCTCGACCTGGGCGAGCGGCTCGGCGTCGACGTGGAGATCGAGCAGTTGAGCGAGCTCGACGACAGCGTGGTGCCTGACGTGGTGATCAGCACCATCCCGGGTTCGGCGCAGCTGGACATCCCGTTCACCGAGGAGACCCGGGCGAGGAGCGTGTTGCTCGAGGTGGCGTACGACCCGTGGCCGACGCCCCTCGCGGCCTCGTGGTTCGAGGCCGGCGGCCGGGTGATTCCCGGAATCGAGATGCTCGTGAACCAGGCCCTCATGCAGGTGCGCATCTTCGTGAGCGGGCATCCGCATCGCGCACTGCGCGGTGAGCATCGGGTTTTCGCCGCGATGCGGGCCGCCGTCGGTCTCTACGGAGTGCCGGAGTAGGCCACGCGCACGGGGGGAGTTTCTCCCTGTGCAAGGATTATCACCATGCTTCGATGGTTGACCGCAGGGGAATCGCACGGTCCGGAACTGGTCGCGATCCTCGAGGGTCTGCCGGCCGGCGTGCCCGTGTCAATGGCCGCGATTCGCGCCGACCTCCACCGCCGCACGCTCGGCTACGGCCGCGGTGCACGGCAGAAGTTCGAGCAGGACGAGCTCACGATCAGCGGCGGGGTGCGGTTCGGCCTGACCATGGGCAGCCCCATCGCCCTGCGGATCGGCAACACCGAGTGGCCGCGCTGGGTCGACGTGATGAGCGCCGAGCCGGTGGACCCGGAGTCGCTGCCCAAGGGCCGCGGGGCGCCGCTCACCCGCCCGCGTCCCGGGCACGCCGACCTCGTCGGCATGCAGAAGTACGGCTTCGACGAGTCGCGCAACGTGCTCGAACGCGCGAGCGCCCGCGAGACGGCCGCCCGGGTGGCCCTCGGGGCCGTCGCTCGCTCGTTCCTCGCCGAGCTCGGCATCGACCTGCTCGCACACACGCTGTCTATCGGCTCCGTGCGCGCGCCGGAGGGCAGCGCGCTTCCCGGCCCGGCCGATGTCGCTGCCCTCGACGCCGACCCGCTGCGCTGCTTCGACGCGGCGACCTCCGAGCTCATGGTCGCCGAGGTGGATGCCGCCCACGAGGACGGCGACACCCTTGGCGGCGTCGTGGAGGTGCTCGCGTACGGCCTGCCGCCCGGCCTCGGTTCATACACGCACTGGGACCGCCGGCTCGACTCCCAGCTCGCGGCGGCCCTCATGGGCATCCAGGCCATCAAGGGCGTCGAGGTGGGCGACGGATTCCTCACCGCTACCCGCCGCGGCTCAGAGGCGCACGACGAACTCTTCCAGACGGATGACGGCATCGCCCGATCCAGCGACCGCGCCGGCGGCACGGAGGGCGGCATGAGCACCGGAACGGTGCTGCGGGTGCGCGCGGGGATGAAGCCCATCTCCACGGTGCCCCACGCCCTGCGCACCGTCGACATCGCCGGCGGCGGCCCGGCCGAGGCGCACCACCAGCGCTCGGACGTCTGCGCCGTGCCGGCGGCGGGCGTCGTCGCCGAGGCCATGGTCGCGCTCGTGCTCGCCAACGCGGTGCTCGAGAAGTTCGGCGGGGACTCGATCGCGGAGACCAGGCGCAACCTCGACGGGTACATCGCCGCTATTCCGCGCAACCTGCGCACCTCGGCGGCCTCCGACCCGCACCTCGGTTCGTGAGCGAGGCCGGCCCTCACGTCGTGCTGATCGGTGCGCCCGGCGCGGGGAAGACGCGGCTCGGCAAGCGCATCGCCCGGCTTCTCAAGGCGAGTTTCATCGACACCGACCGCCGCATCGTGGCCAAACACGGCCCGATCGCCGAGATCTTCGCCCAGCGGGGCGAGGAGTACTTCCGTCGGCTCGAACGCGCGGAGGTGGCCCAGGCGCTCACCGAGCGCGCGGTGGTCTCCCTCGGCGGGGGAGCGGTGCTCAACCCGGACACCCAGCGCGAACTGGCGGCGCACCGGGTGGTTCTCGTGACCGTGAGTCCGGAGGCGGTGGAGGCGCGCATCGCCGGGTCGGCCAGACCGCTCGTCGCGGGCGGCATCGAGGCGTGGTCCAGGCTCGTCGAGGCTCGCCGTGAGATCTACGAGCGGCTCGCGTCCGCTACCTGGGACACCTCGAGCAGACCGATCGACTCGATCGCGACCGAAATCGCCGACTGGGTCTCGGCCGGCGACCCGACGAAGGAATCAGAGTGAGCAACGTCACCACCATCACCGTCCCCGGAGCCGACGTCTACGACGTCATCGTCGGGCGCAACATCCTCGATCGCCTCCCCGGCATCATCGGGCCGAACGCGCGGAAGGTGCTCATCGTGCATCCGCCGACGCTCGGCGCGCGGGCGGCGGCCCTGCGGGAGAGCCTCACCGGCGACTACGAGGTGCTGCTCGCCGAGATCCCGGATGCCGAGACCGGAAAGCGCGTGGAGGTCGCCGCGTTCTGCTGGCAGGTGATGGGGCAGGCGGACTTTACCCGCACGGATGCCGTGATCGGCTTCGGAGGCGGCTCGGTCACCGACCTCGCCGGCTTCGTCGCCGCGACCTGGCTGCGGGGGGTGCGGCTCGTCAATGTGCCGACGACGCTCCTCGGCATGGTCGACGCGGCCATCGGCGGCAAGACCGGAATCAACACCGCGGAGGGCAAGAACCTCGTGGGCGCCTTCTACCCGCCGGCCGGAGTCGTGGTGGACCTCGACACCCTCGACGGCATCAGCCAGATGGAGATACTGGCCGGCTTCGGCGAGGTCGTGAAGTACGGGTTCATCGCCGAGCCGGAGATACTCGACATCATCGAGCGTTCTGTCGAGATCGCGACCGATCCCCGGTCCGACGAGTTCCGCCGGCTCGTCGAGCTGTCGATCGGCATCAAGGCACGAGTCGTCGGCCACGACCTCAAGGAGTCAGGGCTGCGGGAGATACTCAACTACGGCCACACCCTCGGCCACGCCATCGAATACGCCGAACGGTTCCAGTGGCGGCACGGGGCCGCGGTCGCGATCGGCATGGTCTACGCGGCGGAGCTCGCGCGACTCACCGGTCGGCTGTCCGACGAGGTGGTCGACCGGCACCGCAGCATCCTGACCTCCCTGCAACTGCCGATCAGCTACCCGGCCGGGCGCTGGAGCACCCTGCTCTCGGTGATGAAGCGCGACAAGAAGGCGCGCGGGGCCCTGCTGAGGTTCATCGTGCTCGACGACATCGCCAAGCCGACGACTCTCACCGGGCCGGACGAGAGCCTGCTCTTCGCGGCATACCAGGAGATCGGCTCGTAGCATCGCCGGGCGTCCTCCGCGTTGGCCCTGCACGCGTTTCTCCGGATGTTTGGGGCTCGAGCCGGCAATATGCCCGAAATCGGGCCAAAACGGATGCCCAGGAAGCCGAACCTCCGGAGAAACGCGGGTCGGCAACCCGCAACGCGGGTCGGCAACGCGCAACGCGGGTCGGCAACGCGAAATGCGGGTCGGCAACGAGAAACGCGGGTCGGCAACGCGCAACGCGGGTCGGCGTGCGACTCGCGGCGGCCGGCAACCGGATGTCGCCCGGTAGGCTCGACAACCATGGGCAGCATCCTCGTACTCAACGGTCCCAACCTCGGTCGCCTCGGCAGCCGGGAACCGGACGTCTACGGCAGCGGCACCCTCGACGACCTGCGGGCCAGGCTCGACGCCGAGGCCCCTCCCGGCCACGCCATCGACCTGCGCCAGACCAACGACGAGGCGGAGCTGATCGGCTGGCTATACGAGGCGGTCGACACGGCCAGCCCGGTGATCCTCAACCCGGCGGCGTTCACGCACTACTCGTACGCTCTTCGGGATGCGGCGGCCATGGTCACCAAGGCGGGCCTGATCCTCGTCGAGGTGCACATCTCCAACCCGCACGCGCGCGAGGAATTCCGCCACAACAGCGTTATCTCCGGTGTCGCCACCGGGGTGATCGCGGGCTTCGGTTTCGACTCGTACCTGCTCGCCCTCGACGCCGTAAACAGGCTCCTCGGCTAGCGGATGCCCTGCGCGGTGCGCTGAGCCGGTAAACTCGTGGTTTCGGCGCCTGTGCGCCCACCAACCTTTCCCCTCCAGAACGGATTTCTACAGCCATGGCCTCAACAGCTGACATCAGGAACGGCGTCGTTCTCAACATGGACGGCCAGCTCTGGACCGTGATCGACTTCCAGCACGTGAAGCCCGGCAAGGGCGGCGCGTTCGTGCGCACCAAGGTCAAGAACGTCATGAGTGGCAAGGTCGTCGACCGCACGTTCAACGCCGGCGCGAAGATCGAGACCGAGACGGTCGACCGCTCGGAGTTCCAGTACCTGTACGCCGACGGCGAGAACTACGTGTTCATGGACGTAGGCAACTACGACCAGATCACCCTGTCGGCCGCCCAGGTCGGCGACGCGTCCAACTTCATGCTGGAGAACCAGAACGTGACGATCGCCCTGCACAACGGCGACCCGCTCTACGTGGAGCTTCCCGCATCCGTCGTGCTCGAAATCACGTACACCGAGCCGGGCCTCCAGGGCGACCGCTCGACCGGCGGCACGAAGCCCGCCACGGTGGAGACCGGCTACCAGATCCAGGTGCCGCTGTTCCTCGAGCTGGGCACCAAGGTCAAGGTCGACACGCGCGACGGCAGCTACCTCGGCCGCGTAAACTAGTGGGCGCCCGCACCAAGGCACGCAAGCGCGCGATCGACCTGCTCTACGGGGCAGACGTGCGCGAGATCTCGCTCAACTCCGCGATCGCCGTCGAGGCGGAGCGCGCGAAGGGCGAACCCGACCGTTGGGCGTCCTGGACCTACGCTCGCGAGATCGTGGAGGGCATCGCCGAGCACGGCGACGAGATCGACGAGCTCATCGAGACCCATGCCCAGGGCTGGACCATCAACCGTATGCCGGTTCTCGATCGTGCGATCCTTCGCATCGGCATCTGGGAGATCATGTTCAACGACGAGATTCCGGATGGCGTGGCCATCTCCGAGGCCGTCGAGGCCGCGCAGGAGTACAGCACAGAGGACTCGGCGGGATTCGTGAACGGGCTGCTCGGCCGAATCGCCCAGCTGCACGTCTGACCCGCCGCGCATCCGCGTTTCTCCGGAGGTTTCGCCGCTGGGCATCCGATCTGGCCCCACTTCGGCCATTTGGGCCGCCTCGAGCGCCAAACCTCCGGAGAAGCGCAAGGAGCGGGCGCCCGGTATAGTGAACGAAACAGACATCCTTTAACTTCCGTCCAGAGAGGCGGGGAAGGAGGTCAGATTGCCCGCACGAATCGTGCTCCAGCAAGCTGATATCACCCGAGCGTTGACTCGCATCTCCCACGAGATCCTTGAGTCCAATCGGGGACCGGACGACCTCGTCATCCTCGGCATCCCCACGCGCGGGGTCGTGCTCGCCGATCGCATCGTCGGCCTGCTGCGGGAGATCTCCGGCACGGTCGTGCCGGTCGGCGCCCTCGACGTGACGCTGTACCGGGACGACCTCGGCCGCAACCCCACCCGTGCGCCCTCGCCCACCCAGGTTCCGCCGGGCGGAATCGACGGCAAGACGGTGGTTCTCGTCGACGATGTGCTCTACTCCGGCCGCACCATCCGCGCCGCCCTCGACGCCCTCGGCAGCATCGGCCGGCCGAGCATCGTGCGCCTCGCGACCCTCATCGACCGCGGCCATCGCGAACTGCCGATCCGTCCGGACTTCGTGGGAAAGAACCTGCCGTCGTCGCAGAGCGAGCGCATCAACGTGCACCTGCAGGAGATCGACGGCGACGAGTTCGTATCGATCGAGGAGAGCGGATCATGAGGCACCTGCTGAGCACGCGCGACCTGTCCCGTGACGAGGCGATCGCCATCCTGGACGTGGCGGAGGACATGGCCGACGTCGCCGACCGCGAGGTGAAGAAGCTCCCCACCCTGCGCGGCAAGACCGTCGTGAACCTCTTTTTCGAGGATTCCACCCGTACTCGAATCTCCTTCGAGGCCGCCGCGAAGCGGCTGAGCGCGGATGTCATCAACTTCAGCGCGAAGGGCTCGAGCGTCTCGAAGGGCGAGAGCCTCAAGGACACCGCACAGACCCTCGCCGCCATCGGAGCAGACGCCGTGGTGATCCGGCACGGGTCCTCCGGCGCGCCGCTCGTGCTCGCCAACGCCGGGTGGATCGATGCGGCCATCGTCAACGCGGGCGATGGCACGCACGAACACCCCACCCAGGCCCTGCTCGACGCCTTCACCATCCGCCGCAGACTGCACGGCCCGGCGTCCCGCGGCCGCGGCCTCGACGGCGTCACGGTGACGATCGTGGGCGACATCCTGCACTCCCGCGTCGCCCGCTCGAACGTCTGGCTGCTCACGGCGCTCGGCGCCTCGGTCACGCTCGTGGCGCCGGCCACCCTCCTGCCGATCGGCGTCGGCGAGTGGCCGGTGGCCGTGCTGTACGACCTCGATGAGGCTCTCGCCGGGCAGGCCGATGTCGTGATGATGCTGCGCATCCAGTCCGAGCGGATGCACGCGGCGTTCTTCCCGAACGCGCGCGAGTATTCGCGGCAGTGGGGCCTCGACGACGATCGTCTCGGCCGGCTCGGCGCGGATAGCATTGTGATGCACCCCGGGCCGATGAATCGCGGCCTCGAAATCTCAGCGGGAGCCGCCGACTCGCCCCGATCGACCGTGCTGGAGCAGGTCGCCAACGGAGTGTCGGTGAGGATGGCAGTGCTCTACCTTCTGCTCTCCGGCGAAAGGACCCTGTCATGACCGAAACCATCCTGGTGCGGGGAGCGACCCTCGCGGACGGCACCCGCACCGACATCCTCGTGCGGGCCGGCGTGATTGCCGAGCTCGGCAAGGCCATCTTCGCCTCGGCGGACCACCTGATCGACGCCGACGGCCTCATCGCCCTGCCCGGCCTCGTCGACCTGCACACGCACCTGCGCGAGCCCGGGTTCGAGCAGAGCGAGACGGTGCTCACCGGCTCACGGGCCGCGGCTATCGGCGGCTTCACGGCCGTGCACGCCATGGCGAACACCTCGCCCGTCGCCGACACCGCGGGCGTGGTCGAGCAGGTGCAGGCCCTCGGCGTGGCCGCCGGGTACGTCACCGTGCGGCCGATCGGCGCCGTCACCGTCGGGCTTGAGGGCAAACAGCTCGCCGAGATCGGCGCGATGGCCAACAGCCGGGCGCGGGTGCGCGTGTTCTCCGACGACGGCAAGTGCGTGTCGGATGCCCTGCTCATGCGCCGCGCGCTCGAGTACGTCACGACGTTCGGGGGAGTGGTCGCCCAGCACGCGCAGGAACCGCGGCTCACCGAGGGCGCGCAGATGAACGAGGGCACCCTCTCCGGCGAGCTCGGCCTGGCCGGCTGGCCGGCCGTGGCGGAAGAGTCGATCATCGCGAGGGACGTGCTGCTCGCCCAGCACGTCGGCGCCCGGCTTCACATCTGCCACCTGTCGACCGCCGGCTCGGTTGACGTGGTGCGCTGGGCGAAGGCACGCGGCATCGCCGTGACCGCCGAGGTCACCCCGCACCACCTGCTGCTCACCGAACAGCTCGCGAGCGGCTACGACTCCCGATACAAGGTCAACCCGCCCCTGCGTCGCGACGAGGACGTGCACGCCGTGCGGGCTGGTCTTGCCGACGGCACCATCGACATCGTGGCGACCGACCACGCGCCGCATCCGGTGGAGGCGAAGGACTGCGAGTGGGAGGCCGCGGCGTTCGGCATGGTCGGCCTCGAATCCGCGCTGTCCGTGGTGCAGGCCTCGGTCGTGGACACCGGACTGCTCGACTGGTCTGACGTGGCCAGGGTGTTCTCCCGCGCGCCGGCGGCGATCGGCAGGCTCGATGGCTACGACCGCGGAATCGCGGTGGGCGCCCCGGCCGAGTTCACCCTCTACGACGCGTCGGCGAGCCGGGTCTTCGACACGAGCCGCCTGCGCGGCAAGGGTCTCAACTCCCCGTACCTCGAGACGACGCTGCCGGGGCGGGTGGTCGCGACGATCCACGACGGATACGCGACGGTGCTCGACGGCGAACTCGTCGAGGCGGATGCGGTCGCCCGGTTCGCCTCGGCGGCCACGGCTCGCGCGGCGGGGGTGCGCAATGGATAGGGCCGTGTCGACCTCGATCGTGGTGGCCGTCATCGTGCTCGCCCTCGCCGGGATGGCCATCGGCTGGCGGGCCCGCCAACGGCGGCAGTCCCATGTCCCACGGCCGCTCGCCGTGCCCGCCGAGATCGGCGCCGTGCTCGCCTCCGCCGACGTGTTCTACGTGGCCACCACTGTCGCGGGTCAGCCCCTCGAACGCATCGCCGTGGGCGGACTGGGCTTCCGCGCGCGCGCGACGGTCACCGTGGCCGAGCGCGGCATCGTGCTCGGCATCGCCGGCGAGCCGGAGGCCTTCTTCCCCGCCGAATCGCTCCGCGGCGTGGAGCGCGCCACCTGGACCATCGACAGGGTGGTCGAGACCGGCGGACTCATTCTCATCGCCTGGACCCTGGGCACGACGGAGGTCGACAGCTACCTCCGCGTCGCCGAGCAGGCAGACCCGACCCCGATCATCGAGGCGGTCGAGCGACTGCTCGACCGCTCTCAAACCCATGGAAGTGAGGCATCGTGACGCGTTTCGAACCCGCCGTCCTCGTGCTCGAAGACGGCACCCGCTACGACGGCAACGCGTACGGCGCCAGAGGACGAGCCCTCGGCGAGGCGGTCTTCGCCACCGGGATGACCGGCTACCAGGAGACCATCACCGATCCCTCATACGCCGGGCAGATCGTGATGATGACGGCCCCGCACATCGGCAACACCGGGGTGAACGACGAGGACCGGGAGTCCGACCGCGTCTGGGTGTCCGGTTTCGTGGTGCGCGACCCGTCGCGCATCGTGTCCAACTACCGCGCGAACGGCAGCCTCGACGACCAGCTCGTGGAGCAGGGCGTCGTGGGCATCAGCGGGGTGGACACGCGGGCCGTCACCCGCCGGTTGAGGGATGCCGGGGCGATGCGCTCCGGAATCTTCTCCGGCGCCGAGGCGGCCCTCGGCGCTGCCGAGCAGCTCGCCATCGTGCGCGCCGGGGCGCAGATGCAGGGACTCAACCTGTCGGCGCGGGTGTCGGTGACCGTGCCCAAGACGCTCCCCGCGACATCCGAGCGCATCGGCTCGGTGGCCGTGCTCGACCTCGGCGTGAAGGACTCGACCCTGCGCTACCTGGCATCGCGCGGCCTCGACGTGCACGTGCTGCCACAGTCGATCACCGCCGATGAGCTGTTCGCGCTGCACCCGGATGCGGTCTTCTACTCGAACGGACCGGGCGACCCCGCAGCCTCCGGCGACCACGTCGAGCTGCTGCGGGCGGTGCTGCGCAATGGCCTGCCGTTCTTCGGGATCTGCTTTGGAAACCAGCTGCTCGGCCGCGCGCTTGGACTTTCCACCTACAAGCTGCCCTTCGGCCACCGAGGCATCAACCAGCCGGTGCTCGACAAGGTCACGGGCCGGGTGGAGATCACGGCCCACAATCACGGGTTCGCCGTCGACGCCCCGCTCGACGGGGTCTTCGACTCGCCGGCCGGGTTCGGGCGCGTCGAGGTGAGCCACGTCAACCTCAACGACAACGTCGTCGAGGGACTCAACGCCCTCGACATCCCCGCCTTCTCGGTGCAATACCACCCGGAGGCGGCCGCAGGACCGCACGACGCCAACTACCTGTTCGACCGGTTCAGGGACCTCATTCTCGCCGTCAAGGCCGCAGAGACGGAAAGCAAGTAATGCCCAAGCGCGACGACATCACCTCGGTTCTCGTGATCGGCTCAGGCCCGATCGTGATCGGCCAGGCCTGCGAATTCGACTACTCGGGCACCCAGGCCTGCCGAGTGCTGCGCGAGGAGGGCGTGCGGGTGATCCTCATCAACTCGAACCCCGCCACGATCATGACCGACCCGGACTTCGCCGACGCGACTTACGTCGAGCCGATCACCTGGCAGGTGATCGAGACGATCATCGCCAAGGAGCGTCCTGACGCGATCCTGCCGACCCTCGGCGGCCAGACCGCGCTCAACGCGGCGATCGACCTGCACAACCACGGCATCCTCGAGAAGTACGACGTCGAGCTCATCGGCGCCAACTTCGAGGCGATCAACAAGGGCGAGGATCGCCAGATCTTCAAGCAGCTCGTGCTCGACGCCGGGGCGGATGTCGCCCGCAGTCACATCGCCCACACGGTGGGCGAGGCCATCGAGTTCGCCAAGGACCTCGGCTACCCGCTCGTGATCCGCCCGTCGTTCACCATGGGCGGACTCGGTTCCGGATTCGCGTACACGGAGGCCGAACTGGTGCGCATGGTCGGCGACGGCCTGCACCAGAGCCCGACGAGCGAGGTGCTGCTCGAGGAGTCGATCCTCGGCTGGAAGGAATACGAGCTAGAGCTCATGCGCGACACCGCCGACAACACCGTCGTCGTATGCTCGATCGAGAATGTGGACCCGGTCGGTGTGCACACCGGCGACTCGATCACCGTCGCACCCGCCCTCACCCTCACCGACCGCGAGTACCAGAACCTCCGTGACATCGGCATCGACATCATCCGCGCCGTCGGCGTCGACACCGGCGGCTGCAACATCCAGTTCGCGATCGACCCGGCGAACGGCCGCGTCATCGTCATCGAGATGAACCCGCGGGTCTCCCGGTCGAGCGCCCTCGCCTCCAAGGCCACCGGCTTCCCGATCGCCAAGATCGCCGCCAAGCTCGCGATCGGCTACCGGCTCGACGAGATTCCCAACGACATCACGAAGGTCACCCCGGCGAGCTTCGAACCCACCCTCGACTACGTGGTGGTGAAGGTGCCGCGGTTCGCCTTCGAGAAGTTCCCGGCCGCCGACGCCACCCTCACCACCACCATGAAGTCGGTCGGCGAGGCGATGGCAATCGGCCGCAACTACTCCACCGCGCTGCAGAAGGCGCTTCGGTCGCTCGAGAAGCGCGGGTCGAGCTTCCACTGGGACGGCGTTCCCGGCGACAAGGATGAGCTGCTCGCGATCGCCGCGGTGCCCACCGACGGCCGCATTGTCACCGTGCAGCAGGCGCTCCGCGCCGGGGCCACGATCGACGAGGTCTTCGAGTCGACGAAGATCGACCCATGGTTCATCGACCAGATCGTGCTGATCAACGAGGTCGCCGAGGAGATCGGGTCGTTCCGCCCGCTCGACGCGTCCCTGTTGAGGCTCGCGAAGGACCACGGCTTCAGCGACGTGCAGATCGCCGCCCTCCGCGGGCTCACCGAGTCCGAGGTGCGCGTGATCCGCCACGCGTTCGGCGTGCGCCCGGTCTTCAAGACGGTCGACACCTGCGCCGGCGAGTTCCCCGCCCTCACCCCGTACCACTACTCCAGCTACGACCAGGAGACCGAGGTGCGGCCAAGCGACCGGCAGAAGGTCGTGATCCTCGGTTCCGGCCCGAACCGCATCGGCCAGGGCGTCGAGTTCGACTACTCCTGCGTGCACGCGAGCTTTGCGCTCTCGGATGCCGGCTTCGAGACGATCATGATCAACTGCAACCCCGAGACGGTCTCCACCGACTACGACACGAGCGACCGCCTCTACTTCGAGCCGCTCACCCTGGAGGACGTGCTCGAGGTCGTGCACGCGGAGAGCCAGAGCGGCGAGCTCGTCGGCGTGATCGTGCAGCTCGGCGGCCAGACCGCGCTCGGGCTCGCGAAGGGCCTCAAGGCGGCCGGCGTCACGATCCTCGGCACGACTCCCGAGGCCATCGACCTCGCCGAGGAGCGAGGCCTGTTCCAGGGCATCCTCGACGCGGCCGGCCTCGTCGCCCCGCGCAACGGCACCGCCACCGACTACCGGGAGGCCGTCGTGGTCGCCGAGGAGATCGGCTACCCCGTGCTCGTGCGTCCTTCATACGTTCTCGGCGGCCGGGGCATGGAGATCGTCTACGACAGCCCATCGCTGCTCGACTACTTCGGCCGCATCGCCGATCAGGGGATCGTCGGCCCCGGGCATCCGCTGCTCGTCGACCGCTTCCTCGACGACGCGATCGAGATCGACATCGACGCTCTTTACGACGGCACCGAGCTCTACGTCGGCGGCGTCATGGAGCACATCGAGGAGGCCGGCATCCACTCCGGCGACTCGGCGTGCGTGCTGCCGCCCGTGACGCTGTCGGTGTCCGAGCTCGAACGCATCCGCAGGTCCACCGAGGCGATCGCGCGGGGCGTGGGCGTCCGGGGGCTGATCAACATCCAGTTCGCGCTCGTCTCCGACGTGCTCTACGTGCT
>NZ_DATCQQ010000017.1:0-22881 GCF_036569425.1 Lacisediminihabitans sp. | reverse complement strand
CCTGGCAGGTGGCGACGGATGCCGGCGCACCGCTCGCCCCGACGCTCGCGGAACTCGCGTCGTCGCTGCGGGCGCTCGCGCAGAACCAGGAGGACCTGCGTACCGCGCTCGCCGGACCGGCCGCGACCGCGCGCATGGTGGTGATGCTGCCCGTGGTCGGCGTGCTTTTCGGCCTGGTGCTCGGCTTCGACAGCCTGTCCGTGTTGTTCACCACCCCGCCGGGGCTCGTGTGCCTCGGCCTCGGTGTGGCGCTGATGCTCGCTGCCCGTTGGTGGAGTCGGCGCCTCGTCGACTCGGCGCGGCCGAGACAGCTCACCCCGGGCCTCTCCCTCGATCTCATGGCCATCGCGGTGTCGGGCGGCGCGGCGCTCCCGAGGGCCATCTCCTCCGTGAGTGGGGCGTGGGCGCGCTTCGGCCTCGACGACGACGGGGGTCGCGAGGCCATCGACGGCGTGCTCGCACTGTCGCGCCGTGCGGGCGTTCCGGCGGCGGCCCTCCTGCGAAGCGAGGCCGCGGAGGCGAGACGGGCCGCCCGCAGTGCCGGGGAGCGCAGGGCGGCAACCGTGGCGGTCACCCTCATGCTTCCGCTCGGCGTCTGCGTGCTGCCCGCGTTCATGCTGCTCGGTGTCGCGCCGCTGCTCATCGCGGTGGTGTCCTCGACGGTCGCGGGGTTCTGAGCGGCGGCGCTCGTCTCGCCCACAGCCACGGCCCGCTCGCCGGTTCCCCCCGACCGGTGCGCTCGGGAGCCGGGTGCCGCCGGACGTGGGCAGGCTGGCGTGGCCGGCACAGGTCGGCACGATCAATCGACACGAAGGGACAGGGGCATGAAACGTCTGAAGAGGATGCTGGGAAAAGAGGAGGGGGCGGCGACGGCCGAGTACGCGATCGCCACGATGGCCGCGGTCGGCTTCGCCGGACTGCTCGTGGCGATACTGCGCAGCGACGAGGTGAGGGGGATCCTCACCGACCTGGTGCACCGTGCACTCACCTTTGCGGGTTGACCGTTCTCCCGAGCGGGGCAGTGTCACGGCGGAATTCGCCGTCGTGATCCCGGCGGTGGTGCTCGTGCTCGCGATGTGCCTGTCCGGGCTGCAGCTCGCCGGCACGCAACTCCGGCTGCAGCAGGTGGCGGCGAGCGCCGCCCGGTCGCTGGCGCGCGGGGAGGCGCTGGGCACCGCCGGCCGAATGGCGGCCCAGCTCGCGCCCGGCGCGACGCTGAGCGAGGAGGGCCAGGGGTCGATCGTCTGCGTGCGCGCGAGCTCTCCCGGATCCGCGGTGCGCGGGTTGCTGGGCGCCGTGTCCCTCTCGGCGCGCAGCTGCGCCCTGGCCGGTGGCCGGTGAGGGACGAGAGCGGCTCGGGATCGGTGCTCGGCGTCGCGCTCATCGCGGCGGTCATCGCCATCGCGACGCTCATGATTCCGGTCATTCGCGCCCTCGCCGCGGTAGGGCAGGGGTGGGCCGCGGCCGACGCCTCCGCGCTCGCTGCGGCGGACGTGGCCGTCGGCATCCGGCCGGGAGTTCCCTGCGAATCGGCGGCCGCCGTGGCGGCGTCGAACGGCGCGCGCCTCGACGGTTGCGTGGTCGACGGCCCCGTCGTCACGGTGAGCGTGGAGGTCGCGGTGGTCGGATTCGGGCTCAGCGTTCGCGCGACTGCTGGTCCGCCCGGCGGCTCGGCGGGGCATCCGGGGGAGTCGACGTTCGGACCGCCGGGCGGCTAGCGGGCACGGTTGTTTGCCACCGGGCTGAGCGAAAGGCGTCGTCATGATCGGGGGTGCAATGGGGTTGCTCGGCGTTTCTGTGTGTATGGTGTGCCTGTCGGGGGTGCGCCCCGACAACCTTCGCCGCGACATCCTGTACCAACGCCGCCGCAGGCTGGGCGAGGTTCGAGAAACAGCAGTGGCGCAAGCCGCAAAAGCCAAGGAGCAAGGTGCCAGGCACGAAGAAGCTGGTCATAGTCGAGTCGCCGGCAAAGGCGAAGACGATCGCCCAGTATCTGGGCGACGGATACGAGGTGTTGGCCTCGGTCGGACACATCCGTGACCTTATCGAGCCGAAGAACCTTCCGGCGGAACTCAAGAAGGGGTCGCTCGGCAAGTTCTCCATTGACGTGGAAAACGGTTTCGCCCCCTACTACGTCGTCTCCGACCAGAAGAAGAAGACGGTCGCCGAACTCAAGCGCGCGCTCAAGGGCGCCGACGAGCTCTATCTCGCAACTGATGAGGACCGCGAGGGCGAGGCCATCGCGTGGCACCTTCTCGACGAGCTCAAGCCCAAGGTTCCCGTGAAGCGCATGGTGTTCCACGAGATCACCAAAGAGGCGATCCAGCGCGCGCAGGAGAACACTCGCGACATCGACACCGCCCTCGTCGACGCCCAGGAGACCCGCCGAATCCTCGACCGCCTCTACGGCTACGAGGTCTCGCCCGTGCTCTGGCGCAAGATCGGGCCCGGCTTGTCTGCCGGCCGGGTGCAGTCCGCGGCCACGAGGCTCGTCGTCGACCGGGAGCGCGAACGGCTGGCCTTCGTTCCGGCCGGGTACTGGGACCTTTCGACCCAGCTCACGGCATCCGTCGATTCGACTCGGTTCGAGGCTCGCCTGGCGAAGCTCGACGGCAGCCGGGTGGCCACGGGCCGAGACTTCGACGACAAGGGCCAGCTCAAGGCTCAGACCGGAGGCCGCGCGGATGTCGTGGCCCTGGACGAGAAGGCGGCCACGGCCCTCGCCGACGCGCTTCGGGATCCGAGCGTCTCGGTCGTCGTGGCGTCGGTCGATTCGAAGCCGTACACGCGGCGGCCGGCCGCTCCCTTCAGCACCTCCACGCTGCAGCAGGAGGCGGCGCGCAAGCTGCGCTTCTCCGCCCGCCAGACCATGAGCGTGGCGCAGGGCCTGTACGAAAACGGCTACATCACCTACATGCGTACGGATTCGCTCAACCTCTCGCAGCAGGCGATCAACGCCGCGCGGGCCCAGGCGAGTTCGTTGTATGGCGCGGAGAGCGTGTCGGAGAAGCCGCGCGTCTATGCGAGCAAGAGCAAGAACGCCCAGGAGGCCCACGAGGCGATCCGCCCGGCCGGCGACACCTTCCGCACCCCCGCCGGGCTCGAGGGCGTGCTCCGCGGCAACGACTGGAAGCTCTACGACCTCATCTGGAAGCGCACCATCGCGTCGCAGATGGCGGACGCGAAGGGGTCGACCGCCTCGGTGGTCATCACCGCGGGTCCCGTGCTCGGTGACGCGGTCGCGGAATTCGCGGCGAGCGGCACAGTCATCACCTTCCGCGGCTTCCTGCAGGCCTACGAGGAGAGCCGCGACGAAGACCGCAACGACGTTGCGGAGCCGACCGAGGCGAAGCTGCCGCCGCTCACCGCCGGGCAGAAGCTCGACATTGTGGACGTGGAGGCGAAGGGGCACGAGACCAGTGCACCCCCGCGCTACACGGAGGCAAGCCTCGTCAAGACGCTCGAAGAGCTCGGCATCGGTCGTCCCTCCACCTACGCCTCGATCATCTCCACGATCATCGACCGCGGGTACGTGACCCCCCGCGGCACGGCCCTCGTTCCGAACTGGATCGCGTTCTCGGTGGTTCGGCTGCTCGAGGACTACTTCACCGACCTCGTGCAGTACGACTTCACCGCGGGCATGGAAGACGACCTCGACCGCATCGCGGGCGGGGAAGAGGACCGGGTCGCCTGGCTCAACAGCTTCTATTTCGGCAGCGACAAGCACCGCGGGCTGCGCAACGTGATCGACAACCTCGGCGACATCGATGCCAAGAGCATCAACTCGATCAAGCTCGCGGATGACGTGACGCTTCGCATCGGCAAGTACGGCCCGTACCTCGAGGTGATCGACCCCGAGGCCGAGCCGGATGTTCCGCCGCGCCGGGTCAACATCCCACCGGACCTGGCGCCGGACGAGCTCACGGTTGACAAGGCACGCCAGCTCATCGAGGCGCCCGTCGTCGTCGATCGCGTCATCGGCGTCAACCCGGAGAACGGCAAGAACGTCGTCGCCAAGGACGGCCGGTTCGGGCCGTACGTGACCGAGGTCGACCCCGAGCCGGAGATCGTGGCCGTGGAGTCGGTCGCCGAGCCGGCCGAGACCGTGGACCCTGTCACCGGGGAGATCATCGCGCCGAAGAAGAAGCGCGCCGCTCCGAAGAAGGTCGCCGCGGTGAAGCCGCGCACGGCATCCATCTTCAAGTCGATGGACCTCGCAACCGTGGACCTCGACACCGCCCTGCGTCTGTTGGCGCTGCCCCGCGTGGTGGGGCAGGACCCCGAGACCGGCGAGGAGATTCTCGCCCAGAACGGTAAGTTCGGCCCGTATCTGAAGAAGGGGGCGGACACCAGGTCGCTCACCGAGGAGGACCAGATCTTCGAGATCGACCTCCCGGGCGCCCTCGAGCTCTACGCCCAGCCCAAGTACGGTGCGCGGCGCGCATCGAGTGCCCTCAAGGAGTTCGACGCCGACCCGGTCAGCGGCAAGCCCATCCGCATCAAGGACGGCCGGTTCGGGGCATACGTCACCGACGGCGTGACGAACGCGACGATCCCGCGCGGGGAGACGGTTGAGGAGGTCGACTTCGATCGCGCCATCGAGCTTCTTGCCGACAAGCGTGCGAAGGGGCCGGCGAAGCCGAAGGCGAAGGCTCCGGCGAAGAAGCCCGCTGCCAAGAAGCCGGCGGCCAGGAAGCCCGCTACCAAGAAGCCTGCGGTCAAGAAGCCGGCGGTGCGCAAGGCGGCGGCATCGAAGCCAGCCGCAAGCGAATAGTCGTGTCCGGGCTCTTCATCACCTTTGAGGGCGGCGACGGCTCGGGCAAGTCGACCCAGGCCGAGCTTCTCGCCGACTGGCTCGTCGCCTCCGGGCACGCCGTGGTGCGGTCGCGCGAGCCGGGCGGCACCGAGCTCGGCGTCGAGCTGCGCGAGATCGTGCTGCACCGGCGGGGTCACATCGCGCCGCGCGCCGAGGCCCTGATTTATGCGGCCGACCGCGCGCACAACATCGCCACGAAGGTGCGGCCGGCGATCGAGCGCGGCGACATCGTGATCCAGGACCGCTATCTCGACTCCTCCGTCGCGTACCAGGGCGCCGGTCGGGTGCTCGACGCGAAGGAGGTGCGCGACCTGTCCCTCTGGGCGACCGAGGGCTTCATGCCGCACCTCACCATCCTGCTCGACCTCGACGAGACGATCGGTCGGGAGCGCCTCGACGACGCCCGCACGCGGTACGACCGCCTGGAGGCAGAGAAGGACGACTTCCACGCCCGGGTGCGAGCGGGCTACCTGAGCCTCGCCGCCGACGAGCCGGACCGCTTCCTGGTCTTGAGTGCCACCGACTCGATCGAGTCGATTTCCGCGGCCATCCGCGCGCGCGTCGAGGCACTGCTCGTCCGCTGACGCGATTGCTCACGGCGGACGACTTTCGTCCGATTGCCTGCCGCGCCTGCCGCGCCTGCCGCGCCTGCCGCGCCTCGACTGTCCGCCGGTCTGCTCTGCCTGCCCCCGTGTGCATAACTCAGGCTGTTTGCGTAGTTGAACGTTCCGACCAGGCGGATGCGCGTGGTTATGGAAGAACAGCCTGAGTTATGCACACGGCGGCGAGGGCGGGCGGCGCGGCAGGCATGGCGCAGGTGGCGAGGGCGGCGCGGCAGGCATGGCGCAGGTGGCGAGGGCGGCGCGGCAGGCAAGATCGGCGGCCTGGGCGGCGCGGTAGAAGGCGGCGCAGCGCGAGCGGCGCGGAAAGCAGCGGCCGGCGTAGAGCTGGCTATCGGCGGGTCCGCCTAGGCTTAGCGCTATGTCCGTGTGGGATGAACTGACCGGCCAGTCGGAGGCCATTGCGATCTTCCGCGCCGCGGCGGCCGATTCGAGCCTTCGCGACGCGCCCATCGGCGACTCCGCGATGACGCACTCGTGGCTCATCACCGGTCCGCCCGGCTCCGGTCGGTCGAACCTGGCCTACGCCTTCGCGACCGCGCTGCTCAGCCCGCCCGACCCGGCCGGCGAAGAGGCGACCAGGCGCCAGGTTGCGGCCCGCACGCATCCGGATCTGGGCGTGCTGTCGACCGAGGGCGTCATCATCAAGATGGCGGACGTGCAGAAGTTCGTCACCACCTCCTACTTCTCGCCATCGGTGAGCCGTTACCGGGTGATGGTGATCGAAGACGCCGACCGCATGGTCGAACGCACGTCGAACGTTCTGCTCAAGGCGCTCGAGGAGCCGCCGCCCCGCACGGTGTGGATCCTCTGCGCGCCGAGCGAGGCCGACCTGCTTCCCACGATCCGGTCGCGGGTGCGTAGCGTGCGGCTGCGGGTTCCGGATGTCGCGGAGGTCGCCGAGCTGATCTCCCGTCGTGACGGGGTCGACCTCGCCACCGCCACGCGCGCGGCGCGCGAGTCGCAGAGCCACATCGGCATGGCTCATCGCCTGGCGACGAATGAGGAGGCGCGACGCCGACGCCAGGTGACCCTGGACATCGCCCTCGGCATCCGCAGTGTCTCGGATGCGGTGATTGCCGCGTCCAAACTCCTCGCTCTGGCCGGCGAGGATGCCAAGTCGATCACCGAGGAGCGCGACGCGGAGGAGCGCGAGGGAGCCCTGCGATCGCTCGGCATCGAGCCGGGCGGCACCATCCCGCCCGCGCTGCGCGCCCAGCTGCGCACCCTCGAGGAAGACCAGAAGCGGCGGGCGACCCGCAGCCTGCGCGACGGCATCGACCGGATAATGGTGGACCTGCAGTCGCTCTACCGCGACGTGCTGCTGCTTCAGCTCGGGGTGCCGAGTGAGCCGATCAACCTGGCCATCTACTCGCAGCTCGTGAGCGCGGCGGATGCCACCACGGCGGCGGCGACACTCGCGACGATGGATGCGATCGCCACGGCCCGCAAGCGCATCGACGGCAACGTGTCGCCCGCCCTCGCCCTCGAGGCGATGCTCATCTCGGCGGCTCGGTAGCCGCCACGACCACAGCACTCTCGCGCTCGCCGAGCGCCCGACCAGAGGAATCCATGACCATACGTCGCCACCCGGCGCGATCTTCCGCCGTGGCCGCGGCCCTGGCCGCCGTGCTCGTGCTGAGCGGGTGCGTCTCGTCGTTCCTGCCCAAGCCGTCGAGCACCCGGTCGACCCCGACAGGGGAGACGGTGGCGGCCGACCTCGAGCCGTTCTACAGCCAGGTGCTGAAGTGGAAGAGTTGCGAGGGCGGCGCCTTCCAGTGCACGACGGCGAAGGCGCCGATGGACTGGAAGAACCCGGAGACGAAGTCGATCTCGCTCGCGCTCATCCGCAAGACCACCTCCGGCACCGCGCTGGGTTCGCTGCTGGTGAACCCTGGGGGACCGGGCGGCTCCGGCTACGACTTCGTGCGCGACAGCCTGTCCTACGCCGTCGACGACACGCTGCAGAAGAACTTCGACATCGTGGGTTTCGACCCTCGCGGGGTGAACAAGTCGTCGGTGGTGTCCTGCTATGACGATCCGAAGCAGCTCGACTCCTACCTCTTCGACGTGTCGCCGAATCCGGTGGGATCGGATGCCTGGATCGCCGACCAGGAGGCGAGCAACAAGAAATTCGGGGAGGCCTGCCTCAAATACACCGGCGACCTGCTCGGCTTCGTGGACACGGTGAGCGCCGCCCGCGACCTGGACCTGCTGCGCGCCGTGCTCGGCGACAAGAAGCTCAACTACCTCGGCTATTCGTACGGTACGCTGCTCGGTGCCACCTACGCCGACCTGTATCCGAAAAAGACCGGGCGACTGGTGCTCGATGGGGCGCTCGACCCGGCCACCTCGAGTCTCGACGTGAGCGAGACCCAGGCGAAGGGGTTCGAGAGCGCCCTGCGCGCGTACATCGCCGACTGCGAGACCGAAAAGAAATGCCCGTTCACTGGTTCCGTGGATTCCGCCATGGCGACGGTGCGCTCCCTGCTCGACAGCCTCGACGCGAGCCCCTTGCTCGCCACGGACGGCCGCCGGCTCGGCAGCGCAGCGATGACCAATGCGATCATCCTGCCGCTCTACAACAAGAAGAGCTGGCCGTACCTCAACGACCTGTTCAGCCAGGCGATGCAGGGCGACGCGGACTACGCCTTCCAGCTCGCCGACAACTATTTCGGGCGTAATGCCAAGGGAAAGTTCACCGACAACTCCGCCGAGGCGTTCATCGCAGTGAACTGTCTCGACTACGAGAATCCTCCGGTGACGAACGCGAGCCTGAGGGCGGATGCCGCCACGCTGAAGCGGGCGGCGCCCGTGCTCGGCCCGCAACTGTCGTACGACGTATCCTGCGCCGCCTGGCCGTTCGCGTCCACGCGTGACCGGGTCGCGATCGCGGCGAAGGGCTCGGCCCCGATCATGGTCGTCGGCACCACGAACGACCCGGCGACACCCTACGTGTGGGCGAAGAATCTCGCCTCGGAGCTCGACAACGGCCACCTCGTCACCTACAAGGGCGAGGGACACACCGCGTACAACAAGTCCAACGCCTGCGTGAACAACGCCGTCGACGACTTCCTCGTGAGTGGCACCGTGCCGGCGAAGGATCCCCTGTGCTGACGTCCCGGCGGAGGGGCGTGCGCGCGGTCGGGATCGTCGCGGCGCTCATCGCCGCAACGCTGGTGCTGAGCGGCTGCGTGCCGTTCGACACCCACACCGGCGCGTCCTCCTCCACCTCGAAGCCGACGGGGGAGAAGGTCTCGGCCGAGCTGCAGTCGTACTACTCGCAGGTGCTCCGCTGGAAGGCCTGCGGCAGCCAGCAGTGCGCGTTCGCCAAGGCGCCGATGGACTGGAAACACCCGTCGGCGTCCTCGGATATCTCGCTCGCGCTCACCCGGGCATCCGCCACCGGCACGCGCCTCGGCTCGCTCTTCGTCAACCCGGGCGGGCCGGGCGCCTCCGGCTACGACACCGTGCACGACAATCTCAAGTTCGCCGTGAGCGCGACGCTGCGCAAGAGCTTCGACGTGATCGGCTGGGATCCTCGGGGCGTCGGCAGGTCGAGCGCTGTGAAGTGCTACGACGACGCCGGGCTCGACGACTACATCTACGGCTTGGCCAAGAACTCCGTCAACAGCCCAGCGTGGGTGGCGGAGGTGACGAAGTCGGCGAAGGATCTCGGGGCCGCGTGCCTCAAGAACACCGGCCGGCTGCTCGATTTCGTGGACACGCAGAGCACGGTCAGCGACCTCGATATGCTGCGCGCCGTGGTGGGGGACAAGAAGCTCAACTACCTCGGCTACTCCTACGGCAGTGACATCGGCATGTTCTACACCGACCGGTTCGCCGGCAAGGTGGGTCGCGTAGTGCTCGACGGCTCGACGGATTCGACCCTGTCGATCTTCGACGTCGACCTCGAGCAGTCGAAGGCCTTCGAAACCGCGCTGCGGCACTACCTCGAGGACTGCCCGTCGACCAAAAATTGTCCGTTCACCGGGAGCGTCGACGACAGCCTGGCGAAGATCTCCGCCCTCTACGACCATCTCACCGTGTCGCCGCTGACCGCACCGGACGGTCGCGAACTCGACAACAACCTGCTCTCCACCGCGATCAGTTCCGCCCTCTACGACAAGTCGTCCTGGCCGTACCTCAGCGACATGTTCGGTGAGATCAGGAAGGGCAAGACGGATACCGCCTTCGTGCTCGCGGACTTCTACAACGGCCGCAACAGCGACGGAACATACAAGGACAACTCGCTCGTCGCGTTCTATGCGGTGATGTGCCTGGACTATCCGGTGGTGACCGACCCGGCGGAGATCGCCCGGCAGAATGCCCTGCTGGTGGAGGCCGCCCCCACGACGACTCGACCCTCCGTGGTGGGCGATGTCGTGTGCCAGAACTGGCCGTTCCACAACCGCACGCCGCCGTCTCCCGTGACCGGCACGGGGGCGGCGCCCATCCTCGTGCTCGCCACCACCGGGGACCCGGCGACGCCGTACCCGTGGGGCGTGGCGCTGTCGAAGCAGTTGCAGAGCGCGCACCTCATCACGCGCCACGGCGAGGGCCACACCGCGTACAACCGCGGAATCGCCTGTGTGGATGACGCGGTCGACCGCTACTTCACCACCGGAGCGGTGCCCTCGAGCGATCCGGACTGCACCGGATGAGCCGGGAACACTGGCCGACCGTGTTACGCACCAAATTGTGCAAATTTGCAGTTCGCGCAAGAATGTACTCATGACTATCGATGCCGCCCACTCCGGTCTGCGCGAACGCAAGCGTCTGGCCACCCGGCGCGCCATCCAGTTCGCCGCCCTCAGCCTCGTCGCCGAAAAGGGCCTCGACAACGTCACCATCGACGAGATCAGCAATGTCGCCGACGTCTCGCCCCGTACCTTCTTCAACTATTTCGCCTCGAAGGAGGCGGCGATCGCCGGCGATGCACCGGAGCTTCCCGGCGAGGAGGCCATCGCCCGTTTCGTTGCGGCCGGCCCGTCGACCAGCCTGTTGGAGGGCATCGGCGACCTGCTCACGGAGGCCTCTGACGTCTCATCCACCGACACCGACCTCCTCCTGCTGCGCCGCGGCGTGCTCAAGCAGTATCCGCAGTTCGTCGCCCTGCGGATGGCGGCAATGCGTGCGTTCGAGGACCAGCTCGCCGACGTGGTGGCCCGCCGTCTCGTGGCGGACCAGCCGGAGTTCGCGCGCCAGCCGGAGGCCCTCGCCGACAGGTCCCGCCTGATCACTCTCGTCGCCGCTGCAGCGATGAAGCACGCGTGGACCTGCTGGGCCGATAACGAGGGGGGAGTCGCCCTCGCTGATCGGCTGCGCGACTCGTTCGGCCAGCTCGGCTCGATCCTCGCGCCGGCGGCGGTGCCGGCCGGCTGATCCCGGGGCGCAAGCGGACGCCTCGCGATCCGCTAAGCTTTCATGCTGTGCCACTTGGGTTTCCCGAAGCACGCCGCCTTAGCTCAGTCGGTAGAGCATCTCACTCGTAATGAGAAGGTCGTCAGTTCGATTCTGACAGGCGGCTCCGGTAAACGTTGGGGTGCAAGCCCCATCGTGTGGACTCCTTCGGATGGCGTCCCCTCCGGAACCCCTCGTTGAGGGTCTGTCGGTTAGTGCAGTTGTCGGCCACAAGTGCACCATGACGAAGTTCGTAGAGGTCCGTTACCGTGACTGTGGATGGTGCGGGACTAATGCCGTGGCGATGTTGGTGCGCTGGTCCGACTACATGGTGCAGGACGCGCAAGGCGCGCATCACTCGTGGGCTGCTCTGTCTTGTCCACGATGCGGGAACGTCACACTCGTATCTCTTGATGCGCAGGTTGCGGGTGGCCAACGGCATCGAGCGTTGGTACGCCCGCTCCCGGATGGCCGCGGCGAGCGTTCGTGCGGAAGCATCCTTGGTCAGCTCACGGAAATGACGCCCGCCATCCCGTTGTCGACGCCCCCTAACCCATAGACTGCAATCTATGGATACCGATTCGGGGACGGCGGCGGTGCTGAAGCTCCTCGCGGATCCGACGCGGGCGCGCATCCTCGGGCTCATTATGGATAGCCCGACGGGGAGGCGTTCGGTCGGGGAGCTGGCGGCCGAGCTCCAATTGCGCCAACCGACGGTGAGCCATCACCTCAAGGCGCTCGTTGACGAGGGTCTCCTGGAGCGAACCCCCGAAGGCCGACTCGCGTGGTACTCGATGCAACCGGAGCAGGCGGATCGCGTGGCGGAGGTGCTCACCGGGTCCCGCGCCACCGTGATGGCCGACGGTGTGCTCGAGCGCATATCGACCGATCTCTCGAGGCGGTTCGCCGGCGTGTTCGGTCCAGAGACCGTCGAACGGTACGTGCGGGAGAGCTATGCGCTCCTCGCCGAGAACGCCCGGATCACGCGGTACCTTCCCTCGCTTGCCTCCCGGTTTGCCGCCGATAGGCTCTCGGCTCTGGCACGAAGCGAGTCCGCCGCGCTCGACCACGTTCCCGAGGTCTTGTTCGTCTGCGTGCAGAACGCGGGCCGGTCCCAGATGGCCGCGGGAATCCTCCGCCACCTTGCCGGCGACACCGTGCGGGTTCATACCGCGGGATCGGCGCCGGCCAGCGCCGTTCGGTCGGTGATCATCACCGCACTGGATGAGATCGGTGTGTCGATCGGCGGCGAATTTCCGAAACCGCTCACTGACGAGGTGGTGCGCGCGGCGGACGTTGTCATCACGATGGGGTGCGGAGATGCTTGCCCCGTCTACCCGGGGAGACGATACCTCGACTGGGAAATCGACGACCCGGTGGGCCTGCCGATAGGCCAGGTGCGGGCCATTCGCGATGACATCGAAACGCGAGTGCGGGCGCTCCTCGTGTCCCTCAAGGTGAACGCCGCCTGAATTCTCACTCGATCGAGCCACGGATCCATAGATCTCGGTCTATGCTTTTAGTGTCGTCGAGAGTTAGGAATCCAATGTCTGAGAAGCCCACTGTCCTGTTCGTGTGCATCCACAACGCGGGTCGCTCGCAGATGGCTGCCGGCTACATGCGCGCACTTTCCGGCGGGGTCGTCGAAGTGCGATCCGGCGGGTCGGAGCCCGGTGACCAGATCAATCCCATGGCGATCCAGGCGATGGCGGAGGAGGGCATCGACATCTCGCAGGCCGTGCCCCAGCTGATGACGACCGAGCAGGTCGAGGACTCCGACGTGGTCATCACGATGGGATGCGGCGACGTGTGCCCGATCTTCCCGGGCAAGCGTTACGAGGACTGGGAGTTGACGGACCCGAAGGGCAAGTCGATTGATGAGGTTCGCCCGATCCGCGACGACATCAAGGCCCGGGTCCAGGCCCTGCTGGCCGAACTGCTGCCCGCCACGGTCTGACCGGCCCGTGCAACCAGCCTTGCGCCAATGTCGTCACCATGCCCACCTCCGCGTCGAGTCGAAGGAGCTCTCCGCGTGACCACTATCGACGCCCCGCACGAGTCTGCACACGTTGTCTGAGACGCTTTCCCTGCCCGCGGAAACCGGATCTCGCATCGCCGCTGCATCCGCTGCCCGGCGGGTGGCCGGCGAGTTCCTGGGCAGCGCACTGCTGACGGCGATCGTCGTCGGCTCGGGGATCGCCGCCCAGCGGCTGTCTCCGAACGACACGGGGCTGCAGCTGCTCGAGAACGCGTTCGCCACCGCGCTCGGCCTGACCGTGCTGATCCTGGTGTTCGCCCCACTCTCGGGAGCCCACTTCAACCCCGTCGTCTCTCTCGTTGATGCGCTCCTCGGTCATCGCACCTGGGGAGAGGCCGTGCGCTACATCCCGGCGCAGGTCGTGGGATGCATCGCCGGCGCGATGCTCGCCAACCTGATGTTCGGCGAACGGGCCGCGACGTGGAGCACCACGGAGCGGCTGTCCGCCCCGCACCTGCTTGCCGAGGTCGTCGCGACCGCCGGCCTCGTTCTCGTGATCTTCGCCCTCGTGCGCACCGGTCGCGCCGCCTTGGCGGCTCCCGCCGTCGGCGCGTACATCGGAGCGGCCTACTTCTTCACCTCCTCGGCCAGCTTCGCGAACCCGGCCATAACGATCGGCCGCATGGTCACCGACACCTTCGCCGGCATCGCGCCCGGCTCGGCCGGCGGCTACATCGCGGCCCAACTGGTCGGTGCCGCACTTGGCTGGGGCTGTGTGCGGCTGCTCTTCCCGCACGAGCACACCGAGATCTAGCCAGATGACAGAGCCGTCATTCGAGTTTGAACCCGACCTTCATCGTGACCTGCACGTGGGCAATCGCCCCGTCCTCAATGTGGCCGCGGGTGCCGATGACCTCGAACCAGTCGAGGTGACGGACCGTCTCCGATGCCCGGGCAATGCCGCTTCGGATGGCCGCATCGATGCCGTCCGGGGACGTTCCGACGACTTCGATCACTCGGTAGGTGTTGTCGCTCATGGTTTCCTCACTCCTTCGTGTTGGGTGGTGTTGCCCCTGACCATAGGCCGCCGTGGGGCGCTCGACAACCCGTCTGCGCAGATCAGAGTGCGGAGGGGAACTCATGCAGGCCCGCATGCTGTCCTGGTAGTGCTACTGTCCCAAACATGGGACACAAATTCTCGGCCACGCCGTTTCCAGACTTTCCGGTCACGGCAGAGCAGTGCGCGGCGGCCGTTGCGGCGGCGAAGAGATCGGCCGAGGATGCGGAGCTGACGCTGCAGCTGGTGCTGGCCCAAGCGGTGCGCCGCTGCACTCTGAGCGGCCTATCTCAGCGGCAGACCGCGGACGTGCTCGACCTGAGCAAGAGCGAGGTCAATCGCATCGCAAGGTTCGTCGCGGCGCCCCAGGCGGGAGCAGCGCTGCGAAACGGCGGCTTTTCCGATGACGTCAACAGGGCAGTCGAGCGAGCCTGGGCAAGCCCGCCGGTCGACGGCGAACGCCCAGACGCCGATTAGCCCAGACCCCGACTAGCCCAGACCCCGACTAGCCCAGACGCCGATTAGCCCCGCCGCACTCGGGCGGTGTCAAGCATCGAATGCGCGTGCGAAAGGGCCCGGCGATTGCTCGCCGGGCCCCGTCAGGCTCGCCGCTCGCGCGGCGCCGGGCTACTCGTCGCCGTCGGGTGCACCACCCGAGCCGATGACGTTGTGCTCGGGGGCCGGCATGACCGATCCGGTGCCGCGCACCGACTTCCAGATGGCTCGGTTGTAGAGCTGCTCGTCGATCGTGTCCTCGGTGACCGTCTTCTGGGCTCCGGACTGCGTCGCCAGCGGGGCATTAGCCGCGTTCACCGTCGCCATGTCGTACGAGGGACGGACCGCCGAATACGGGGCGCGATTCGCCTCGCTCGTGAAGGAGGCGCTCATCGGGGTGGCGAAGGCGTCGAACTGGGTCAGCGGCTGGATGCCCGCCACGAGGCCGATGGTGCGAACCATGGATGCCGTGCTGTAGAACGTGGAGTCCACCTTGCCGGTCTGCGTGTACGGGCTGATCGCGAGGGCCAGGGTGCGGTGGGCGTCCACGTGGTCCGGGCCGTTCTGCGCGTCATCCTCGGTCACGAAGATCGCGGTGTCCTTCCAGATCTTGGAATGCGACACCGTGTCGACCAGCTGGCCGAGCGCGAAGTCGTTGTCCGCGACGTAGGCCTTCGGCGTGGGCTTTCCCGGGCTGGTGGCCTGGGTGTGGTCGCTCGGCAGCCGCACGAACTGCACGGTGGGAACGGTGTTCGCGGTCACGCTCGCCGTGAAGTCCTTGATCCACTCGTCCACTCTCGGGGTTCCGCAGTCCGCCTTGAGCGCGGTGAAGGTGCCCGAGGCATCCGGGCAGCCCATGTCGAAGCCGCGGTAGCCGTGGTCGGTCTGCGCATTGAGCACCGGGTCAGCGGCGATGAAGCTGCCGCCGGAGTTCTGCACGAAGAATCCGTAGTTGCGAAAGCTGACGTTCGCCTTGGCCAGGCGCTGCCAGACGTAGGTGTTGTCCGGCTCCTGCGAGGCGTGTTCCGGGTCGGCGCTCTCGCTGGGGTACGGGGCCTTGCGCCCCGAGTAGTTGGCCGGCCACATCTGCTCGGCGTATGGATTCGAATTGGCGGAGGTCACCCAGTTCCAGCCGTTGGCGCTCACCTCGGCGTCGGCGTAGAAGTTGTCGATCGTCGTGAACTGCTTGGACAGGCTGCGGAAGTTCGGGGCGGACTCATCGCCGAAGAGGTTGAGGGACGCATCCCCGTTTCCCCGGCCGAGGCTGCCGAGCACCTGGTCGTATGTACGGTTCTCCTTCACGATGTAGATCACGTGCTTGATCGGGCTCGGCTGCCCTGGCTTGCGCGGAATCACTTCGCCCTGGGCCGCGACCGAGCTGTTGTTGCTCTCGACCTGCCTCGTGGCCTTGCGCAGCCGGTCCCCGGTGGGGATGTCGAAGCTCGAGAGCGTGCCGGTGATCATCGAACCGGTGTACTGGTTCTCCGCCGTCGGGGTCGTGGACTCCGGGTTGGGATGACCCGGCCCGTTGTTGGGCCCGGCGCCCAGTCCCTTCGCGTTGGTGACGAGCAGCTTGCCGCCGGCGAAGGCCACCGAGGTGGGATACCAGCCGACGGGCACGACGCCGGCGACCTGCTTGCTGGCGAGGTCGACGACCGCCACATCGTTGTTGCCCGAGTTGCTCACGAGGAGCGTGCCCTTCGTGTCGTCCAGGGCCAGACCGGTCGGGTTCGAGCCGATCGGCGCGCCGTCGTACGGCGCGAGCCTGATGGTCGACGACGTGCCGGCGGAGAGGGCGACCGCGGACACCGTGTCGGCATCGCCGTTGGCGACGTAGAGTGTGTCGCCCGCCGTGGACAGCAGCGACTTGTTGGGGTGCAGGCCGACGGGGAGGGTCGCGGTGACCACCGGGTCGGGGCCGGCGAGGCCGACGGCGGAGACGGTGGATGCGCCCTGGTTCGTCACGTAGGCGGTCTGGCCGTCCTTGGAGAGGGTGACCCAGAGGGGCCGATGACCGACCGGCACCGTGGAGACGGTTCCGGTGGCCAGGTCGACCACGGACACCGCGTCGGCGAGTTGGTCGGCCACGACCAGCCGTTTGCTATCGGGGGTGAGCGCGAGGCCGGCGGGGAAGAGGTTCAGTTTCGCGCCATCCGGTGTCGTGGACGGAAGGGGGATGGCGGTGCCCTCGGTGAGCGTGCCATTGGCGAACGAGTAGACGCGGATCTTGGCGTTCGCGGCGGCGCTCGCGAAGGCCCTCGTGCCGTCCGGGCTCCAGGCGAGTCCCATGTAGAGCGACTCGGGGGAGAGGTAGCTGATCGTCTGCACCACCGCGCGGGTGCCGACATCGACCAGCTGCAGCGACTGCGTTCCCTGGCCGTTGTTGCTCACGAGCAGCTTCTTGCCGTCGGGGGAGAGGGCGGAGTTGAGGGGCAGATCGCCGAGGCGGGTCTGCTGGCCGGCGGGCGTGACCCGCTGGCCGACGGATGTCGTGGCGGTGCCGTCCTGGTGCGGCCCGGCCACATTCTGCGTGATGGCCGCGGCGGCCACCCCGCCCACGAGCGCGAAAGCAAGTAGGCCGATGAGGCCGGTCGATCGTTTTATCGTCATGTGCCCGACGCTGACACCGCAATACAAAGCCCCGACGGTGTTTGCATAGACTCCCGATGAACAGGCCGGCCTCGCTACACTGAAGCCACACGACACCGCTCCGCGAGCGGCCGATGAGAGGGGAAGACGCCATGACGACCTTCCTTGTGCTGTGCCCCGACGCCACCTCACTCATCGAGGCCGCCGCTCTCTAACGCCCGGCGGCCTCCAGCCCCCTGGAGAACCCACCGTGTCAGTATCCGACGACGATTTCGTCGCCCTCAGCTTTTCCCTCGTCGAACCCGGCGAGAACCAGCGCTGGTCCACCTGGCCGGCGATCACCCCCAGCGAGCGCGGTCCGCGTCCGCTCCCCGACTGGGTCGTCACCTCGGCGGCCGCCATCGACAGCGAACTTGGCATCGTCAAGACCGGCAAGGAGGCAGACGTCTTCCTGATCGAACGCGCCGTGCCCGACGACCCGGCGCAGTCGAGCATCCTCGCCGCGAAGCGCTATCGCGGGCCGGAGACGAGCGACTTCCATCGCTCGGCCCAGTACCGCGAGGGTCGCCGGATGCGGAATACGCGCGACTCCCGCGCGGTGGCCAGGGGATCCGCTTACGGGCGCTCGGTGTCGGCGGCCCGCTGGGCCTACGCCGAGTTCGAGGCTCTCAGCACCATGCACTCGCTCGGCGCGGCGGTTCCCTATCCGGTGCAGGTGAACGGCACCGAGGTACTGATGGAGTTCATCGGCGAGGGTGTGGTCGCCGCCCCGCGGCTCGCGCAGGTGCGCTGCTCCGTCGCCGAACTCGACGGCTACTTCGCCCAGGTGGTGGAGATCATGCGGGTCTTCGCCGGCGCGGGCACCGCGCACGGCGACCTCTCGCCATACAACCTGCTCGTTCAGCGCGGTCGCGTCGTGGCGATCGACCTTCCGCAACTGGTGGATGTCGTGAGCAACCCCGGCGGGATGGCCCTGCTGCAACGGGACTGCCACAACGTCTGCGAGTGGTTCACTCGACGCGGCCTCGAGCGCGAAGAGGACGAGTTGTTCGCCGAACTCGTTGGGGAGGTGTACAGCCGGATGTGAGCCGCTCGTCGCGAAAATGCCCGGCGCTCGACATAGCAGCGCGGGGGAAACCCCGTGGTACCGTGCAGTGAACGTAGGGAGCAATTACCATGACAAGTAACACCACGTTTAACTTGCGGCGGTCAGGTTTCATCCTCGGACTCCTCGTCGCGGTCTCCGTACTTATCGGCGTTCACCCGCTGTCGACCTACGCTGCTCCGGCCTCTCCCGCGGTCAACCAGTGCAACGGCACCGACAATGTCGGGGGCCAGGCAGTGGTCTGTGATGTCACCATCACGAACAATCTCAATCTGGCCACGGGCGCGGTCAGTTCCTCGGTGACTACCAACGACTGCCACGGTGCCGCCGGCGCGCCGCCCGTGATCACCTGCATCACCCTCACCCAGAACTTTCCGACCCTCACGACATCCGTGACCCAGTGCGATGGTTCTGGCAACGGCGGCGGCGCCAACGTGATCTGCAGCGTGACGATCCTCAACAACATCACCGGCACCGTCACTCCCACGGCCGCCACGGTGAACCAGTGCGTCGGATCGGGCACTGGCGGCGGCGGCGGCTCGACCATGATCTGCGACCCGTTCCCGGCAAACACCACCAATGCCACGGTCACCCAGTGCAACGGCTCCGGCACCGGTGGCGGCGGTGTGATCCGCGTGCAGTGCAGCGTTGGCCCGTCTACCATCACCTCGGTGCTCCCCGTGACCGTCAACCAGTGCAACGGTTCAGGCACCGACGGCGGCGCCACGGTCACCTGCACGGTGTCGATTCGGAACACAATCCTGGCCTCGAGCTCCCCGCGACTTCCCGTCGTCTCGGGCTAACGGCCGCCGTTCGGCGGGGCGCGGAGCGCTCACCGGTGTCCGTCATTCCTGGATCACGTCGCTGGATTCTGATCGCCGCGGCGGCGGTGGTCGTGGTGTCCGCGGTGGTTGCCGTCGCGGTGACCGCGAGTCCTTCGCCGACGGCGCCGACCGCGCCGCCTTCGGCTCTTCCGTCGACGCCAGCGCCCGTCCCCACGGCGACGGGCCCGGCCTACACGCCGCCCGATGCCGCGGCACTCGCCGCCCTGCCCGACGCGAACTACGACGCGGTGATCCCCGGTCTTCTTGATGCAGCGCCAGCGGCAGTCCTTCCCATTCGCGCGGAGACCTTCACCCTCAAGGCCGACCTGACTCCCCTCTACGGTGCCGATCGCTCCGGGCCGCCCGTCGCCTCCCTGCCGTTCCTGAACTTCCTGGGATCACGCACGGTGGTCGCTCCCGTGGTGGTTCACGACGGCGAGTGGACCCAGATTCTCACGCCCAGCCGGCGTGAGCTGCCGAGCACGTCGAGCACCGGGGTCGCCGCTTCCCAGACCATGGCCTGGGTGCGGACCGACCAGTTGGTTGGTGGCGCCCCGGTGCTGCAGCACGTGCTCGTGCGTCTCGGCGCGGGCACCCTGTCCATCGTGAACACCGCGGATGGCGCGGTGACCGCCAGCTACCCGATCGGAGTCGGCAAGGCGGCGACGGCCACCCCAGTGGGAGTGAGCTACCTCGAGGCGCGGTACAGCGACCCGAAGCAGGTCGTCGGCCACTCGATCTACCTCACCGGGGCGCATTCGGCCGTGGCCGATCACCCGTTCGGGCCTGACCAGGGACTCGTCGGCATCCATTGGTCCGCGGTGCACGACGGGGCGGTCAGCCACGCCTGCATCCGTCTCGATACCGCCGGCGACATTGCAATGGCGAAGATCGCCGTCGGCAGCCCGGTGCTCGTCGTACCGTGACGTGTGGTGCCGGCGTCCCTCGCGCGGCCGATTGTCGAGTTGCGACTGGAAGACGATCTGCAGCTGCCGACAGGAGCTCCAGTCGACCTCCTGACCACACTTTACGTCTTCCGCGATGATCGGATCCCGCCGGGGATCGGCCTGTCCAGAGACCATGTCCGCGGTCGTAAGCCTCGGCTGGTGGATGCCGAGTTGCTCTGCTTGATCGTCGCCCAGCACCTGCTCCAGTTCGACTCGGAAACGCGGTGGATCCGCTACGCCAACACGCATCTGCGAGGCATTTTCCCGCTCGAGGGGGGCGGCATTCGAGGCCCACCGGCTCGCGCAAGAGCGGTTCGGATTCTCGCCTCCTCGCCGCAAATCCTGTCCGCCTTAAGGGGGACACAACGCGTGTTCTGCCCCCGGACTGAGGGTTTCCTTAGGCAACGACACGCCCCCACTTCGAGGGTGTTCGTCTGGCCGGATCCCCGAAATTGGTTGTGACCGGGCGAGGGCGGGCCTAGCGTTGTGGGAGGTGCTGCTGAGGGGTACGCACCTCACGGGGTTCGGGGGAATCTGGAATGAAGCGCTTTGCACTACTCACGACACTCGTGACGGCCGTGCTCACACTCGTGCTGCCGTTCGTCGGCGGAGGCGGTCCGGCGCTCGGCTCGGCCTCGTCCGCCACCGCCGTCGAGACCGGGGTGCCCGTCTTCGCTTCACCCGTCGCCCGGACGGCCACGGCCACCGTTCAGATCGCGGTGCCCGGCATCGACACCATCGTGAGCCGCGCCGCCCAAACCGCCGCCTACCTCAAGACGGACACCGAGCACCTCGGCCAGAAGCCCGTGCCGGTACCCGTCGTCGTCGCTCCGCCGGCCTCGCCGGCGCCGAGGACCGCGAGCGGACATCGTGCGACCCCGTCCGCTGCGTCCGGCACCGCGGAGCGCCGCGCCGCCGCGGCGGCGACCGGCAGCGCCTGCCCCGGCAGCGCAGGCGGCGGCGGAAGCGCGCCCGGCCGGACGTCCGGCGGAGGTGTCGCTGGCACGACGTCCGGCGACATCCAGTCCTTCTCCGCGGCCTACAACGCCATCCGGGCCGCGAACTGCCTGCCGTCCATCCCGGCCGGCAACTTCCGCTACGACGGCTGCATGGAACAGCGCCTCTTCTGGATGGCGGAAGACCCGAGCACCGACCCGATGAGCGCCTGGGGCCACCTCGGTTCCGTGCGCAGCGATGGCGTGCCGAGCGTCGGCTGCGACGGCAACCTCGCCGGCGGAACCGGGAACAGCGGCGCGACGGTTGCCCAGAAGTGGTGGGACTCGCCGCCGCACCGGCTGTCCCTTTACAAGCCGAGCTACGCTGGCGGCACGGGCGGCGTCTGCATCTACTTCGCGATGACGCACGGCGGAATCCCCAACGAGCCGTACAGCTTCACGCGGGCCGCGGCCCGCTGGGGTGGCTGCTAGATTTCTTGTGGTGCGGGCGCGGTCGCCCGGGCGGAAGGAAGACATGGCTGGCACGATTCGCTGGGGCATCCTCGGCACCGGTTTCATCGCCCACCTGCAGGTCGCCGACCTCGTGAAGAACGGGTTCGCTGTGACCGCCGTCGGTTCCCGCAGCCAGGAGTCCGCCGACGCATTCGCGGCCGAGTTCGGCATTCCTGAGGCGCACGGCAGCTATGAGGCGCTCGTGGCTGACCCGAACGTGGACATCGTCTACGTTTCGACGCCGCATCCGTTCCATGCCGAGAACGCCCTGCTCGCCCTCCGCGCCGGCAAGCACGTGCTGATCGAGAAGGCGTTCACCCTCAACGCGGCAGAGGCCCGCGAGGTGGTGCGAGTGGGTGCCGACGCCGGCCTCGTCGTGCTCGAGGCGATGTGGACGAGGTTCCTGCCGCACATGGTGCGGATCCGGGAGATCGTCGCCGCCGGCACGCTCGGCGACGTGCGCACGCTCATCGCCGACCACAACCAGAACCTGCCGACGGATCCGAAACACCGCATCAATAACCCAGAACTCGGCGGCGGCGCCCTGCTCGATCTCGGCATCTACCCGATCTCATTCGCCTTCGACCTGTTCGGTTCCCCGTCCACCGTGTATGCCAACGCCGCGAAGACGTCCACGGGTGTCGACCGCCAGACTGCGATCGTCTTCGGCTATGCCGACGGCCAGCAGGCCGTGCTGCACTGCGCGCTCGACACCGCCGGCCCGAACAGGGCGGTGATCCTCGGCACCGAGGGGCGCATCGAGATCGATTCGGTCTGGTACTCGCCGACCACGTTCACCGTCTTTGACTCGGCGGGCACCGTGATCGAGCGCTTCGAGACGGCGGTGGAGCCGCGAGGGATGCAGTTCCAGGCCTGGGAGGCCGAGCGCCTCATCGGGGCGGGGCTCACAAGCGGCGAGATCCTGCCGCCCGAGGAGAGCGTGCGCATCATGGAGACGCTCGACGAGATCCGGCGCCAGATCGGCGTGGTGTACCCGGGCGAATAGGCTCACAACCGCCTCCGTTTAGAATGGAGGCGTGAGTGACCCCCAGGACCCACAGTCGCCCCCCGAGCAGCACCTGAGCCGGCGCGCCGCTCGTGAGGCTGCCGAGGCGGCCGACGCGGCCCGGGTCGACGCCGCCCAGCAGCCCGTGGCGGAAGAGCCGCCGGCGACAGAACTGATCCCGGCGGACGGGCACACCCAGTTCCTGCCGGTCGCCGCGGCGACGGCTCACATTCCCGCGACCTCCGATAGCGGGCCCGTGCCCAACGATGTCGAGACGGTGATGTTCCCTGCGACCGGCCCCGGCCGCGCCGACCTTGGTGCAGGCGGCACCGGCACAGCCGACGCCGGTACCGGATCGGATGCCGCTGTGTCGGATTCCGCCGTGTCGGGTTCCGCCGTGTCGGGTTCTGCGGGCGAGCCCCCCACGGGAGTGAAGGCCGCGGCCACCGCGGCGCTCGGCGGCATCTTCGCAAGCATCCGCACGCATCCGAACGCGTGGCTCTTCTCCGCTCTCGGGCTTGCCGTCGTTCTTCTCGGCACCGGAGCGTTCTTCGCCGGAGCGGCCGTCGGCTCGCCGACGCCCGCCGCGGCGG
>NZ_DATCQQ010000016.1:0-92104 GCF_036569425.1 Lacisediminihabitans sp. | reverse complement strand
TCGCGGTGCCATTTTCCATGGCCACAGTCTTGCAGCCACCACCGACATTGCGACCGACAATACCTCCCCTGACCAGCACTTCCTGTGGACAACCCTCCCCAGGCGCGACCTGTGGAGGAGCGGAAACCCGACCCCCACGCGGAAACCCCACCCCACGCGGAAACCCACCCCACGCGCAGACCCGACCCCACGCGGAGATTCGACCACACAACACGCAGCGCAACAGCCGCCCCGAACCGGCTATTAGCCGACGCGACGCCCGATTTCCAGACCTGACCCGCGAACGTCGCTACGACATGTTCGACCCGTTCGACACGTTCGACACCATCACCGCCAGACGACCAGCAGAAGCGGCACCCGAGAACGACCATCCCAGACGCCGCTTCACCCCCGCCCCCTTGACAAAACCAACCACAGATCAGCCGACGAAAGCTGGCAAGAGACTGGCAAACTGACCGATCGGACAGAGTCTGACCGATCGGTCAGATAGGTTCGCAGGATGTCCACGTCATCCGAAGACCTGCGCGCGATCGCGCTCGGCGAATTCGCCACCGCCGGCTACTCGGCAACCTCTTTGCATCACATCGCCGACCTCGCCGGGCTGTCCAAGTCGAGCGTGCTCTACCACTTCTCGTCGAAGGAGACCCTGCTCGAGGCCGCCGTCGCCCCTGCGATCGACCGGATGGAGCAGATCCTCGAGGGCCTCGAGTCGAGCAGCCTCACCGCGGAGGGCCGCGGCGCCTTCCTCGTCGAGTTCGTGGACTTCATCCTGCAGTACCGCCGAGAGGTGCACATCTTCATCAACCAGGGACCGTCGCTCGTCGCGGTGCCGGTGATCGACCGCGCCAACGACCTCGTGCGTCGCCTCGCCGCCTTCTTCGCGGCGAACACCGCTTCCCTCGAGGAGAAGATGCGCTTCGGTATCGCCCTCGGCGGCGCCGCCTACATGCTCTGCACCGAGGACTCCCTCGCCCTGCAGTCGGCTCCCCTCGAGGAGACCAGGGCCGCTCTCGTCTCCATCCTCACCGGGCTCCTGTCGCCGGTGGACGCAACGCAGAAAACCGAGGACTGATCGTGGCCACTCTCCTGTACCGGCTCGGTCGGTTCTCCTACCGCCGCGCCTGGATCGTGATCGGCGTCTGGATCGCGCTCTTCGTGGGCGTGCTCGGCGGCAGCGTGGCGCTCGGGGGCCACACCCAGGAGTCCTTCGCGATCCCCGGTACCGAGTCCCAGAACGCGCTCGACCGTCTCGACGCGGTCTTCCCCTCGGTGGCGGGCGCGAGCGCGCAGGCGGTCGTCGTGGCCCCCACGGGGCAGTCGGTCGACAGCCCGGCCTATACCGCGGCGATCGAGAAGATGGATGCCGCGATCGAGAAGATCCCGGGCATCGACTCCGTGCTCAGCCCGTTCTCGCAATACGCCGGCAGCGCCGTCACCGCTGACAAGAACATGGCGCGCTCCCAGATCCAGTTCACCGGGGCGTCAAGCGACGTGAAGCCGGCCACCCTCACGGCGCTCAAGGCCACGGCCTCGATCGGTGAGGATGCCGGGCTCACCGTCGCCTTCGGCGGCCAGGTGTTCCAGGACAACACCTTCGGAATCACCATCACCGAGGTGTTCGGCCTGCTCTTCGCCGCCGTGGTTCTGCTGATCACCTTCGGGTCGCTCATCGCGGCCGGCATGCCCCTGCTCTCCGCCATTCTCGGCGTGGGTATCGTCATCGGCGGCATCAGCGCGATCTCCGCGTTCACGACCGTGTCGAGCTCGGCCCCGCTGCTCGCCCTCATGATCGGGCTTGCGGTCGGCATCGACTACTCGCTCTTCATCCTCTCGAGGCACCGCAACCAGCTCGCCAACGGCGAGGACCCGGAGGAGTCCGCCGCGATTGCGGTCGGCACCGCGGGAAGCGCCGTGGTGTTCGCCGGCGTCACCGTCATCATCGCCCTTCTCGGCCTGCTCGTCGTCGGCATCCCGTTCCTCAGCGTGATGGGGGTCGGCGCGGCCTTCGCCGTGCTCGTCGCCATCGGCGTTGCGACGACCCTCGTTCCCGCGCTGCTCGGCCTGATCAAGGGGCGGCTCACCCCCAAGCCCGGATCGCGGGCCTACCGCCGCGCCACCATGCACGAGGAGGGCAGCAAGCCCACGATGGGCCTGCGCTGGGTGAAGGGCGTGATGAAACGCCCCGTGCTCGCGACCCTCGCGGTCGTGGCGATCCTCGGCACCCTCGCCATCCCCGCGCTGAGCCTCAACCTCAGCCTCCCCGACGGCGGCTCGGAACCCAAGGGGTCCACCCAACGACAGGCCTACGAGCTCATCAAGGAGGGCTTCGGTCCCGGCTACAACGGACCTCTCATCGTCGCGGTCGACATCACCCAGACCACGGCGATCCAGGAGGAGCTCGCCGCGATCGGCAAGCAGCTCGGCACGCTCAAGGACGTGAGCTACGTGAGCATGGGGATTCCGGATGCGGGACTCGACACCGCGATCATCCAGGTGATCCCGTCGAGCGCACCGGACGCGACCCAGACCAAGGCGCTCGTCCAGTCGATCCGGGACCTCGCTCCGTCGATCGAGAAGAAGTACTCGACCCCGATCTTCGTCACCGGGGCGACCGCGGTGGGCATCGACATCTCCAACCGGCTCTCCGCCGCCCTCATCCCGTTCGGACTCATCGTGGTCGGCCTCTCGATCGTGCTGCTCATGATGGTGTTCCGCTCGGTGCTCGTTCCGGTCAAGGCGGCGCTCGGCTTCCTGCTCTCGGTGATCGCCTCGTTTGGCGTCGTGGTGGCGATCTTCCAGTGGGGCTGGCTCGGCGACCTCCTCAACGTGGAGAACCCCGGACCCATCCTCAGCTTCATGCCGATCCTGCTCATGGCGGTGCTCTTCGGCCTCGCCATGGACTACGAGGTGTTCCTCGTCTCCGGCATGCGCGAGGAGTTCGTGCGCACGGGCAACGCCCGCGAATCCGTCAGCCGGGGCTTCGCCAACGGAGCGCGCGTGGTGACGGCGGCGGCCCTCATCATGTTCTTCGTCTTCTTTGCGTTCGTCCCGGAGGGCTCAGGCACGATCAAGCCGATCGCCCTCGGTCTCGCCGCCGGCATCGCCTTCGACGCGTTCCTCGTGCGCATGACCCTCGTGCCGGCCATTATGACCCTGCTCGGTAGGGCGGCCTGGTGGATGCCCGCGTGGCTGCAGCGGATCCTTCCGAACATGGACATCGAGGGCGAGCACCTGCGGCAGCACCGCGAGGCCGTCGTGTGGGCGCTCGACCAGCGCGGCTCCTCGATCAGTGCCGATGAGCTCGTCGCCGGGTCCGCCGAGCGACGCGTCGGCCCGCTCAGCATCGCGGTCGCGCCGGGGTCGCTCGTTCTCGCGAGTGGTGACCAGACCGACCGCCGACTTCTCGGCGCGACCATCGCCGGCCGCCTCGACCCGGTGGCCGGCCGGGTGCAGGTGGCCGGGCATCCGCTGCCGTCCGAGGCGGGGAGTGTCGCGCGCCTTGTCGCGATGGCGGACATCGGCGGCCTCGAACGCACCGAGACCTCGGTGACCCTCGGCGAACTTCTCGACGAACGCTTGGCGCTGACCCAGCCGTGGTACCGCTTCGCACGGCGGCGGCACCGCGTCGCCCGATGGATCGCTCGCATCAACACGGTGCTCGCCGAGGTCGCCCCGGCCGACGCGGCGCCGGTGAGTGCCTCATCGACCCTGCAGCAGCTGCCCCAGCGGGAACGGGCCGTCGCTCTCGCGAGCGTCGCGCTCGCCGAGGGCACGCCGGTCGTGATCCTCGACCAGCTCGACAGCTTCGCGACGGCGGGAGACGAGGCCGCCTTCCTGCGCGCCCTCTGCCTGCTCGCCCCGGCCACGATGACGCTCGTGCTCGGCACCCCGGCCCCCGTGAGGGCGCCCACCACCATCGCGATCGACGGTCGACCTCTCGTCACCGTCGACCTCGCCTCGCTCGACGCCAGAGGAGTACTCCAGTGAGCCAGTCAGCCACGCCGCTCGGCCGCAGAAAGTGGCTGCGCTCGGCGGCGGTCGCCGCCGCCGTGGTCGTTCCGCTCGCCTTCGCCGGACTCTTCGTCGGTGCCCTCTCCAACGCCGACAAGGCGGTCGACCGCATCCCGGCGGCCATCGTCAACAGCGACAAACTCGTCTACACGACGGCCGCCGATGGCACGAAGTCGCCGGTCTTCGCCGGACGCCAACTCGTGACAGAGCTCACGGGCAGCAGCAAGGGGTTCGACTGGACCATCACCAACGCGGCGGACGCCAAGAAGGCGCTCGCCGACGGCAAGGTCGACGCGATACTCACGGTGCCCAAGGACTTCTCCACGTCGATCCTCTCGCTCAGCTCGTCAAGCCCGAAACAGGCCGACCTCGCCATTCACACGGATGACGCGCACAGCTACCTAACCGGCGCGGTCGCTCAGGCGGTCGGCGACGGCATGGTCAACACGTTCGGCAAGACGATCACCGAGCAGTACATCTCGGGAATCTACACGAGCGTCGGCACCCTCGGCGGTTCGCTGAGCACGGCGGCGACCGGGGCCGGCACCCTGTCGAGCGCGGCGACCAGCCTGAGCGGCGGGCTGTCTTCGCTGTCCGGCGGCGCGGCATCCGCCCAGTCCGGCGCAGCATCCCTGTCGAGCGGCATCGCGAAGTACACCGCCGGCGTCGACTCGCTCAGTGCCGGACTCGGCACGCTGAACGCGGGAGCGGCGAGCCTCGGCCAGCTCGGCCAGGGCATCTCGAGCTTCACCGGCGGCGTCTCGCAGCTCTCGGCGGCTCTCGCCGCGGCGAATGCGGACCTGCAGAACGGCGTGCCGGGTGCCGAACTCGCGATCAACGCGATCAGCGGTCAGCTCGCGCAGGCGGCGGCCGGCGGATCGACGCTCAGCCAGCAGGCCACCGGCGCTATCGGCGGAATCCAGGCGGGCATCGGGCAGAGCGCGGGGGGAGCCGCGAAACTGGCGGCCGGGTCGTCCGGCCTCCGCTCGGGCGCGAGTTCGCTCGCGGGCGGAATCGGCAGCCTCTCGAGCGGAGCCGCGTCGGCCTCGTCCGGCGCGAGCCAGCTCGCCTCCGGTGTCACCCAACTCGCGACCGGCCTCAAGTCGGGCGCCGACCGGCTGCCGGCGACCGACAGCCGACAGGCGGCCGCCTCGGCGAAGATCGCGTCCGACCCGGTCTCGCTCACGGTGACCAGGGACAACAAGATCGCCGACATCGGGCAGGTGATCGCCACCTTCTTCGTGCCGCTCGGCCTCTGGGTGGGCGCCCTCGCGGTGTTCCTGGTGCTGCGGCCGGTGACCCGGCGGGCACTCACCTCCAGCGCGGCGAACGGACGCCTGCTGTTCTCGACCCTGGCGAGGGCGAGCGCCATCACGATCGCGCAGGCGCTGCTGCTCGTGGGCCTCCTGCACCTGAGTCTCGGCGTGGCCTGGTCCTCGCTGCCGGCCACCCTCGGCTTCGCCGTGCTGATGTCGCTCGCGTTCACGGCCTTCCACTACCTGCTCAGTCTGTGGCTGGGCCGCGCGGGGCTCGTCGTCTCCCTTCTGGCCCTCGCCATCCAGGTGACGTCCACCGGCGGGCTGTATCCGGTGGAGCTGCTCGCCACGCCGTTCCAGTGGGTGAGCCCGTTGCTGCCGCTCACCTACGGGGTGCAGGGGATGCAGGGGATCATCGCCGGGGGATCCGTCGGACCGATCGTCGCGGCCACCCTGACCCTCGCGGCGTTCGGGGTAGGCAGCGTGCTCGTCTCCCTCGTCGCCATCCGTCGGTCGCGGCGGGCGCTCGCCCTCGGGCTCGCGCCGGTGCCCGCGTAACCGGGCCCCAGGCCGCGTCGTAGGCCAGGCGGAGCCAGCCGAGGAGTTGCGCGTCGAGCTGGTCGGGTGAGGAGACCCGCACGCGGTGGGTCACCATCGAGTTCCAGCCGCCAGACGGCTCGAGGCGCGCGTCGTCGTGCGTGTGGGGGAGTTTGAGCCCCACGTCGAGGCGCTCGCCCGTCACCTGCACGATCGCGAACTTCTTCGTGCCCTTGAGCAGGCTGAGGTAGGTGTTGGTGGCGGCGGGAGTCACGGCCCCGCTGCGGGGGGTTGTCGGAGGGCGGGAGGGGGTCAGCGGCCGTTGGGGCGGAGGGCCGTGATCGCGCGACGACCGGCCCGCCGGAGCAGCCCTGGGTAGCCGGCGGTGGACCCCCGCCCCCGATGGACGGTGCTCTCCGCGCCGAGCTTCGCCTTCGCGAAGTCCAGGGTCTCCCGCAGCATGTTGAGGCGTTCCTGCTCGGTGCGGGCCTTACGGGTGTTCACCTCGGCCACGACCTGGCCGGTCCAGTTCTGGGCTGCCAGGTACTCGAGCACCTCCGCGACCGGCTCGGTTCCGTACCCGGGCAGGAGGTGCTCGTCGAAGATCTGGCCCTCGTCCTGCGAGCCGGAGCCGTCGCACAGGTGCACGTGCCGCAGCCGCGGCCCCATGGCGAGGGCGAGCTCGAGCGAGTCGCGCCCGGCAAGGGAGGCGTGGGAGAAGTCGAGGGTCATCGAATCGCAGTCCATGAGGGTGGGGTCGTAGCCGGGGGAGTACGCCTTGAGGCTCTTGCCGCGCACCTGCCACGGGAACATGTTCTCCACGGCGACCTCCACTCCGTAGACGCCGGCCGTCTGGCGCACGATGCGCAGAAAATCCTGCGCGTAGCTGGCCTGCCAGCGGAAGGGCGGATGCACCACCACCGAGGTCGCGCCGACCGCGCGGGCGAGCTCCGCCGACTTCTCCAGCTTCACCTGCGGGTCTCGTCCCCAGACGAAGTGGGTGAGCAACAGCACGGGGGCGTGGATCGACATGATCGGCATCTCGTACTTCGCCGACAGCGCGAGCAGGGCATCCGCATCCTGCGTTCCCTCGTCGTTGCTGACCATGATTTCGACACCGTCGTAGCCCGCGAGCCTGGCGAGCCGAAAGGTGTGCTCTGTGGCCAGTGGGTAGGCGCACGACGTGCTCATGCCAACGCGAATCATCGACACGATTCTAGGTTCGCTGGCTGAACGCCGGGTGACTAAAGCCAGTCCCTGCGCTTAAAACTGAGATACAGGGCGAGGGATGTCGCGACGATGAGGCCGATCGACATCCAAACGCCCCACGCGGTGCCGAATCCGACGAACTGGAGATTCTGGCCGAAGAAGCCGGTGATCGCGGTCGGCACGGCGATGATCGCGGCCCAACTCGTGACCTTCTTCATGATGAGGTTCATGCGGTTGCTCTGGATGCTGAGGTTGGTCTCCAGGATCGCGGTCACGAGATCCCGCAGCGACTCCGTCCACTCGGTGGCCCTCAGCACGTGGTCGTACACGTCCTGGAAGTACGGTCCCATCGCCGCGTCGACGGCGTCGAGGTCGCGCCGCAGCAGCGTGTTGACGACCTCCCGCATGGGCAGCACCACCCGGCGCAACTGCACGAGGGACTTGCGGAACTCGAAGGATCTCTTCTGCACCTCCTTGTCGCGCGGCCGCTCGTCGAAGAGCGCGTCCTCGAGCAGCTCGATGGCGCCGTCCAGCTGCTGCACCGTCTCGAAGTGGCCGTCGGCGATCTCGTCGAGGAGCCCCCAGAGCAGGAATCCCACGCCGTGCGTGGCAAGGTCGCCGTCGTTATCCCAGCGGGCGACCACGCGCGACATGTCGAAGTCCGGGTCGTGCACGGTGACGAGCGCGTGCGGAGTGACGAACGCCTTGATCTCGTGCGTGGTGAGCTCGCCGGTGTCGTTGTCGAGGCTCACCGCGTATGCGGCGAGGAACAGGTGCGTGTCGTAGCGGTCCAGCTTGGGGCGCTGGTAGGAGTGCACGGCATCCTCGACCGCCAGGCGGTGCAGCCCCAGTTCCTCCTCGATGGTGGCGAGATCCTGCTCGGTGGGGGAGACGAAGTCCGCCCAGACCACGCAGCCCTTTGTGGTGATGTAGTCGGAGATGTCCTCGACCGGAAACCCATCTTCTTTTATCGCCCCATCGCGGTAGAGCCGGGTAGTCACCATGCGAGCAATGCTAGTTCGCGCTCGCTGATAAGTTTGTTGTGGCTTACCGAAGAGGTGCGCGGCATCACGACGACGAAAGTAAGCGGACACATGACCGACACAGCGAGCCCGATCCCGACCGGCGAATACGACTTCGTGGTCGTATCGAACCGCCTGCCCGTCGACCGCGTGATCGAGGCGGATGGCACGGCGAGCTGGGCGCGTTCGCCGGGCGGGCTCGTGACGGCCCTCGAGCCGGTGATGCGCCAGCACGAGGGCGCCTGGATCGGCTGGGGCGGCCAACCCGACCTCGAGTTCGAGCCGTTCGACAGCGAGGGAATCCGCGTGGTGCCGGTGCCGCTGAGCGCCCACGACCTCGAGAACTACTACGAGGGATTCTCCAACGACACCCTCTGGCCGCTGTACCACGACGTGATCAACCCGCCGACCTACCACCGCGACTGGTGGGAGAGCTACATCGACGTGAACCAGCGATTCGCGGATGCGACCGCCGCGGCATCCGCCATCGGGGCCGTCGTCTGGGTGCAGGACTACCAGCTGCAGCTCGTGCCGAAGATGCTGCGCGAGCTTCGCCCGGACCTCACGATCGGCTTCTTCAATCACATTCCGTTTCCGCCATATGGCATCTACTCCCAGCTGCCCTGGCGCGCGCAGATCGTGGAGGGTCTGCTCGGCGCCGACGTCATCGGCTTTCAGCGGGTGGCGGACGCGAGCAACTTCCAGCGGGCCGTGCGCCGGCTCAAGGGATACGTGACGAAGGGCACGCAGATCGAGGTGCCGCTCGTGGACGAGTCGCCCGGGGTGCGCGTGTTCGGCCCGATCAAGAGGCAGGGGTCATTCCGCACGGTCGTGGCGAAGTCCTTCCCCATCTCGATCGACGCCGCGAGCTTCGAGGCGCTCGCCCGCACGCCCGAGGTGCAGGATCGCGCGCGCCAGATTCGCGCCGACCTCGGAAATCCCAAGACGGTGATGCTCGGAGTCGACAGGCTCGACTACACCAAGGGCATCGGCCACCGTCTCAAGGCGTACGGCGAGCTGCTCGCCGAGGGCCGGCTCAATGCCGAGGACGTGACGCTCGTGCAGGTGGCCAACCCGAGCCGCGAGCGCGTGCAGGCCTACATGGCGCTGCGCGATGAAATCGAGCTGACGGTCGGTCGCATCAACGGCGACTACGGCACGATCGCCCACGTGCCGATCAGCTACCACCACCACGGTTACCCGCGGGAGGAGATGGTGGCGCTCTACCTCGCCGCCGACGTCATGCTCGTGACGGCCCTGCGCGACGGCATGAACCTCGTCGCCAAGGAGTATGTGGCGTGCCGGTTCGACGAGGACGGCGTGCTCATCCTGAGCGAGTTCGCCGGGGCGTCCGACGAGCTCAAGCGCGCCCTGCTCATCAACCCGCACGACATCGACGGGCTCAAGGAGACGATCCTGCAGGCGATCGTGATGCCGAAACGCGACCGGGCGGCGCGGATGCGTTCCCTGCGCCGTCGGGTGCTCGAGAACGACGTGGCGCGCTGGTCGACGGAATTCCTGCGGGTGCTCGAGAGCCGGGCGCACCACGGATCAGAGGGACACGAACTCAACTGATGGTCGACGTCGACACACCGCCCAACTTCTCCCGTTTGCCGGAACCGTTCGTGGGGGCGCTGCGCGAACTCGCGCGCACCCGCCGGCTGCTCGTAGCTCTCGACTTCGACGGCACGCTGGCCCCGGAGGTGGACGACCCGGAGGCCGCCCGAGCGCTTCCCGAGGCCCGGGCGGCGGTACTGCGGCTCAACGCCATGCCGAACACCCGGGTCGCCCTGGTGTCTGGACGGGCCCTGGCCAGCCTCATCCAGGTTTCCGGTCTGCCGGACTCCGTGCTGCTCGTCGGGTCGCACGGCATCGAGCTGCGTCTCGATTCGCCGGACGACCAGATCGGTCTCAACACGGCCGAGGTCACCCGCGTCGGCGTGCTCGGCGATGTGCTCGGCGAGGTCGCGGATTCGATCGACCAGGTCTGGCTCGAGCCGAAGCCGGCCGGCTTCGCGCTGCACACGCGCCTAGCGACTGAGCACGACAGCCGGATCGCGCACCTCGTCGCGCTCAGCGAGACCGCGGCGGAGCTCGACGACCTGACGGTGCGCGAGGGCAAGAACGTTCTCGAATTCTCGGTGCGCTCGACCACCAAGGGCGAGGCGCTGGAGCACCTGCGCGAGTACACGAAGGCGACCGCCGTCTTCTACGCGGGCGACGACGTGACAGACGAGGACGCCTTCGCGGCACTCGGCGCCGACGACGTCGGGCTCAAGAGCGGCGAGGGGTCCACCCTCGCCAACTTCCGGGTGCCAGGACCCATCGACGTGGCGCGCGCGATCAACCTCCTCGCCGACCTTCGAGAAGGCGACGTGCACGAGCAGTAGGCGTCGCATCCGTCCCGCTCCCGTCCCCCACCGAAAACGCAGGACATTCCGCGCCGCCTGCCGCTTTTTGCCGCAGAACGGCTCCGCCGGCGGCGAATCTCCTGCGTTTTCGGTGACCGCGGGCGGCGGAAAGCACCGGCGGCGGAGTTCTAGACTCGTTACATGCCCGAAACAGTTGACTGGAAGCCGCGTTCGCGCGTCGTAACCGACGGAATCGAAGCCATGACCTCGCGCGGGATGCTGCGCGCGGTGGGAATGGGCGACGATGACTGGGACAAGCCCCAGATCGGCATCGCGAGCTCGTGGAACGAGATCACGCCCTGCAACCTGTCCCTCGACCGCCTCGCGCAGGCCTCGAAGGAGGGAGTGCACTCCGGCGGCGGCTACCCGCTGCAGTTCGGCACGATCTCCGTGTCGGACGGCATCTCGATGGGCCACGAAGGCATGCACTTCTCGCTGGTGAGCCGCGAGGTGATCGCCGACTCGGTCGAGGTGGTGATGCAGGCGGAGCGCCTCGACGGCTCGGTGCTGCTCGCCGGGTGCGACAAGTCGCTGCCCGGCATGCTCATGGCGGCGGCGCGGCTCGACCTCGCCTCGGTGTTCCTCTACGCCGGCTCGATCGCCCCCGGCTGGGTGAAGCTCAGCGACGGCACCGAGAAGGACATCACCATCATCGACTCGTTCGAGGCCGTGGGCGCCGTGCGCGCCGGCCGCATGAGCGAGGCCGATGCCAAGCGCATCGAGTGCGCCTTCGCGCCTGGCGAGGGTGCCTGTGGCGGCATGTACACCGCGAACACCATGGCGAGCGTCGCCGAGGCGCTCGGGATGGCCCTGCCGGGGTCCACGAGCCCGGCCGCGGCTGACCGCCGCCGCGACTACTTCGCGCACAAGAGCGGCGAGGCCGTCGTCAACCTGCTCCGGCTCGGGATCACCACCCGCGACATCCTCACCAAGGACGCCTTCGAGAACGCGATCGCCGTGGCGATGGCCCTCGGCGGGTCCACCAACGTCGTGCTGCACCTACTCGCGATCGCGCACGAGGCGGAGGTGGACCTCACCCTCGCCGACTTCAACCGCATCGGCGACACCGTGCCGCACGTGGGGGACCTCAAGCCGTTCGGCCAGTACGTGATGAACGACGTGGACCGCCAGGGCGGCATCCCGGTACTCATGAAGGCGCTGCTCGACGCCGGGCTCATCCACGGGGACGCCCTCACCGTCACGGGCCGCACCGTGGCCGAGAACCTCGCGGAGCTCGATCCAGAGCCGCTCGACGGCAAGGTGCTGCGCACGCTGGACAACCCCATCCACCCCACCGGCGGCCTCACCATCCTGCACGGTTCGCTCGCGCCCGAGGGGGCCGTCGTGAAGACGGCGGGATTCGACGCGAAGGTGTTCGAGGGCCCGGCGCGTGTGTTCGAGCGCGAACGCGAGGCGATGGACGCCCTCACCGCCGGGGGGATCACCGCCGGCGACATCGTGGTGATCCGCTACGAGGGTCCGAAGGGCGGGCCCGGCATGCGCGAGATGCTGGCGATCACCGCGGCCATCAAGGGCGCAGGGCTCGGCAAGGATGTACTACTCTTGACTGACGGACGATTCTCAGGCGGCACAACCGGACTGTGTATCGGCCACATAGCACCCGAAGCGGTGGACGCTGGTCCCATCGCCTTCGTGCGCGATGGTGATCTAATACGGGTCGATATCGCAGCTCGCTCGCTCGACCTACTCGTCGAACCGACGCAGCTCGCAGCTCGCCGCTCTGGCTGGGCTCCGCTTCCCCCGCGCTATACCCGTGGCGTTCTCGCAAAGTACTCGAAGCTCGTGCACTCCGCTGCGGAGGGTGCGGTCACCGGGTAGCTTCGTGCCCTCACTATTCGTGCCTGAAACCTCAAGGAAGTCCTGATGTCCACGGAATCGATCCCGGTGCCCACCGCGGCCAAGGCCCCCGGCCCGGCCGAGCGGCACGCCGCTCCGGAAGTGCTCAACGGTTCGGCGGCCATACTCCGCTCGCTCGAAAACCTCGGCGTCACCGACGTCTTCGGCCTCCCGGGCGGCGCGATCATGCCGTTCTACGACGAACTGATGTCGTCCACGGCGATCCGCCACATCCTGGTGCGGCACGAGCAGGGCGCCGGCCACGCCGCGGAGGGCTACGCCTCGGCGACGGGAAGGATCGGCGTCGCCATCGCGACCTCCGGGCCCGGCGCCACAAACCTCGTCACCGCAATCGCAGACGCCTACATGGACTCGGTGCCGCTGCTGGCGATCACCGGCCAGGTGTTCTCCACCCTCATGGGCACCGACGCCTTCCAGGAGGTCGACATCGTGGGAATCACGATGCCGATCACCAAGCACTCCTTTCTCATCACCCGCCCGGAGGACGTGCCGGCGACGATCGCCGCCGCGATCCACATCGCGACGACCGGACGCCCTGGGCCGGTGCTCGTGGACGTGACGAAGGACGCCCAGCAGGGCTTCGCGCCGTTCGTCTGGCCGCCCAAGGTCGACCTGCCGGGCTACCGGCCGGTGACGAAGGCGCACGGCAAGCAGATCCAGGCGGCCGCGCAGCTGCTCGCCGAGGCGAAGCGCCCCGTGTTCTACGTGGGCGGCGGCGTGGTGCGGGCGAAGGCGAGTCCCGAGCTGCTCAAGCTCGCCGAACTCGTGGGCGCCCCCGTCGTGACGACGCTCATGGCTCGCGGCGCGTTCCCGGACTCCAACCGGCTCAACCTCGGCATGCCCGGGATGCACGGGACGGTCCCGGCGGTGCTCGCGATCCAGGAATCCGACTTGCTCATCTCCCTCGGGGCGCGGTTCGACGACCGGGTCACCGGCAAGCCGAGCGAGTTCGCCCCCAACGCCAAGGTCGTCCATGTCGACATCGACCCCGCCGAGATCTCCAAGATCCGGGTCGCCGATGTGCCCATCGTCGGTGATGCCAAGGACGTCATCGCCGACCTCACGGTCGCGTTCGCGCAGGCCACGAAGAACACCCCGTCCGACCTCACCGACTGGTGGGTTCGGCTCGACAAGCTGAGGGAGCAGTTCCCGCTCGGCTACGACGAGCCGGACGACGGGCTGCTCTCCCCGCAGTACGTGATCGAGCGCATCGGCCAGATCACCGGCCCGGAAGCGATCTATGCGAGCGGGGTCGGCCAGCACCAGATGTGGGCCGCGCAGTTCATCAAGTACGAACGGCCCAACTCGTGGCTCAACTCCGGTGGGGCGGGCACAATGGGCTACGGCGTGCCGGCCGCGATGGGAGCGAAGGTCGCGGAACCCGAGCGCACCGTCTGGGCGATCGACGGCGACGGCTGCTTCCAGATGACCAACCAGGAGCTCGCCACCTGCACGATCAACAACATCCCGATCAAGGTCGCGATCATCAACAACTCCTCGCTCGGCATGGTGCGCCAGTGGCAGACCCTGTTCTACGACGGGAGGCACTCCTTCACCGACCTGAACACGGGCCACGACACGGTGATGATCCCCGACTTCGTGAAGATGGCGGACGCGTATGGCGCCCTCGGCATCCGGGTCACCAGGAAAGAGGACGTGGATGCCGCGATCAAGCTCGCGAACGAGACAAACGATCGACCGGTGGTGATCGATTTCATCGTGAGTCGGGACTCGATGGTGTGGCCGATGGTGCCGCAGGGCGTCGGCAATTCGTCGGTGCAGTATGCGCGCGATCACGCGCCGGAGTGGGACGAGGAGTAGAGCAATGACCCATGTCCTGTCCCTTCTGGTGGAAGACAAACCCGGCCTGCTGACGCGCGTCGCCGGCCTGTTCGCGCGTCGCGGTTTCAACATCGAGAGCCTCGCCGTCGGCAAGACCGAGATCCCCGGCCTCTCCCGCATCACGGTCGTCGTCGACGTGGAGGAGTTGCCGCTCGAGCAGGTGACGAAGCAGCTCAATAAGCTCATCAACGTGATCAAGATCGTGGAGCTCGATCCGCTGCAGACGGTGGAGCGCGAGCACATGCTAATCAAGGTGCGGGTGGACAACAGCACCAGAAGTCAGATTCTCGAGGCGGCTACGCTGTTCCGTGCCCGCATCGTGGATGTCGCGACCGACGCCCTCGTAATCGAGGTCACCGGCGACACGGCCAAGGTGCAGGCCCTGCTGCGGGTGCTCGAGCCATACGGGATCAAGGAGATCGCCCAGTCCGGACTGCTCGCGATCGGCCGGGGAAGCAAGAGCATCACCGAACGAGTCTTCAAGAACTAGCTTTCACACCACAACAATCAAGGAGAACCAGAACGTGACCGAAATCTTCTACGACAAAGATGCTGACCTCTCGCTCATCCAGGGCAAGAAGGTCGCCGTCATCGGCTACGGATCGCAGGGCCACGCCCACGCGCTGAACCTGAGAGACTCCGGGGTCGAGGTCGTCGTCGGTCTCAAGCCGGACTCCAAGTCCATCGCCAAGGCGCAGGAGGCCGGTTTCACCGTGCTGCCGTCGGCGGAGGCCGCCGAGTGGGCAGACGTGATCGTGATCCTCGCCCCCGACCAGTACCAGCGCCACCTGTACGCGGCGGACATCCAGCCCCACCTCGCCGAGGGCAAGGCGATCCTGTTCGGACACGGCTTCAACATCCGCTACGGCTACATCAAGGCGCCGGAGGGCGTCGACGTGATCATGGTCGCCCCGAAGGGACCCGGCCACACCGTGCGTCGCGAGTACGAGGCCGGCCGCGGCGTGCCGGTGATCGTCGCCGTGGAGCAGGACGCCTCCGGTCGCGCGTGGGACCTCGCCTGGTCGTACGCGAAGGCGATCGGCGGCCTGCGCGCCGGCGGCATCAAGACCACCTTCACCGAGGAGACCGAGACCGACCTGTTCGGTGAACAGGCCGTTCTCTGCGGCGGCGTCTCGCAGCTCGTGCAGTACGGCTTCGAGACCCTCACCGAGGCGGGCTACCAGCCGCAGATCGCGTACTTCGAGGTGCTGCACGAGCTCAAGCTCATCGTCGACCTCATGTGGGAGGGCGGCATCGCCAAGCAGCGCTGGTCGGTCTCCGACACGGCCGAGTACGGCGACTACATCTCCGGCCCGCGCGTGATCGACCCGCACGTGAAGGAGAACATGAAGGCCGTGCTCTCCGACATCCAGGACGGCACGTTCGCCGCCCGGTTCATCGCCGACCAGGATGCGGGAGCCCCCGAGTTCCTCGCACTGCGCGCGAAGGGTGCCGCACACCCCATCGAGGCGACAGGCAAGGAGCTGCGCGCGCTCTTCGCCTGGAAGCAGATCGACGAGGACTACGTGGACGGCGAGGCCGCCCGCTAGCACCCCTCGAGATGGCCCCGGCTCACGAGTCGGGGCCATCGCGGCGTCCCGGGCCGGATTCCGGAGGCGGCCCGTCGCACAACTCGCGCGGGGCACGTCGCACTCGCGGTCGCTCGCGGCGGGGATACAGCTTCGCGGCGGGGGATGTTACTCCCTCCGCGAGGGTTCCGCGAGCTCTGCGAGGGCTCCGCGAGGGCATCGCGGATGCATAACTCCGGCTATCCGGGGCGGGCCGGTCGAAGTCGTCAGCAATTGCCGCCCGCGCCGGCGACCGCGGCCCAACGAGCAGGAGTTATGCGCAAGGGTGGACGGATGACCTCACACGACGCGCCGCAGGCACGCCGTGCCTTCGCGACGGTCGCGAAGGCACTCGTGGTGCTCTACGCGCTGATCGACTTCGTGCTGCAGCTCCTGCCGCCGCACTACTCGGTCGTGAGCGACGCGGAGAGCGACCTCGCGGTCGGCCCATTCGGCTGGGCGATGAGCCTCAACTTTCTCGCGCGGGCGGCGATGTGCGGATGCGTCATCGCCGCGATCCTGCTGGTCGGGTCGCCGTCGCGCTCGCGGACGTGGGGCCTGGTGCTGCTCGCCGCCTCCGGGCTGTGCTCGGCGGCACTGGTGTTCGCCCCGACCGACGTGAACGCGCCGGGCGAGTACGGGATGACCCCGCACACCGCCGTCGGGGCCGTGCACGTGACCTTCGCCACCGCCGGGTTCGTCGCCGTGCTCGCCGCCATCTCGCTCCTCACCGCGTGGGCAAGTCGGGCGCTGCCGGCGGTGCGCGCGATCCTCGCGTTCGCGGCGCTCGGCGCGGTCGGCCTCGCCGCCCTCGCGTTCAGCATCGCACTCGCACCCCAGATGGTGGGGCTCGCCGAACGGGTCTGCCTCGCCGGCATCCTCGGCTGGGCGTTCGTGCTCTGCCTCGGCATGCGCCGGCTCGCCTGAGGGGCGGCCGGAACCTCACCGCGGGTGATGCCACGGTCGCTCTGGGTTAGCGCGGCACCTTAAGCCACGACATCCCGCGCAACTCGAGGCAGACACTGTCCGGTTCCTCCACGATCACCATGAGCACGTCGTCGCACTGGCCGCAGCGCACGACATAGCCGGTGGGATCGGGATAGACCATCGCGCGGGCGAGTTCCGAGACGTCGCCGCAGCCCAGGCAGCGCGCAGTGGCCAGGGTGAGGTCGGCGGAGAAGAGTTCGGAGAGCGGGCCGGCAAGCGAGTTGCCGTCGACGGGTTCGGGCATCACGCGCCTCCAAATCGTTCGGTCTTCACCCGGTGCGGGTCGTGGCCGAGCGCGACCAGGGCGGTCGCGACCGTCTCCACGAATCCGGTCGGCCCGCACACGAAGACGGCCGGCGAGAGCGAGGACGGGAAGGCGGATGCCTGCAGGTCGTCCGGCGTGATGCGGCCGGCCGACCGCGGCCAGTCCGCCGGTGTGCGGCGCGTGTACAGCCAGGTGACGTCGAGCCCCGGGGTCGGCGTCGCGAGTTCTGAGCGGAAGAACGCGTCATCCGGGCTGCGCAGCGAGTAGAGCAGGCGGAACGGCGCCGCACTGCCCGAGTCGGCGTGCGAGCGGATCATGGCCATGAGCGGAACGATTCCCGAGCCTCCGCCGATGAGCTGCACCGGTTCGGTCTGCGCCGGTGTCCACACGAACCAGCCGCCGAGCGGCCCGCGCAGTTCGACCTGATCGCCCGCCATGAGGTCGTCGACGAGGTAGGGAGACACCTCACCGTCGGGGAAGCGGTCGACGGCGAGCTCGACCAGGTCGGTTTCGCCGGCCGACGCGATCGAATAGGAGCGGACGGCCTGGTATCCGTCGGGCGCCGTGAGACGCACATCAGCATGCTGGCCGGCGAGGTTGCCGCCCCAGCCGGGCACGTCCAGCACGATGCTGCGCCCGGTGGGCGTCTGGGTGGCAGTCGAGACGACCACTCCGACGTGCCAGAGGCCGACCCGGTGCGGCGGCGCATCCCGGGTCTCCCGTTCGGTCACCAATAGCGCTGCTCGAGCCACGGATCACCGTACAGGTGGTAGCCGTTCTGCTCCCAGAAGCCCGGTTCGTCGTCGCTCTGCATGACCAGGCCGCGAATCCACTTGGCGCTCTTCCAGAAGTACAGGTGCGGGATGAGCAGTCGCGCCGGCCCGCCGTGCTCGGCCTCGAGCGGCTCGCCGTCGAATTCGAACGCGATCCACGCCTTGCCGTCGAGCAGGTCCTCGAGCGGCACGTTCGTCGTGTAACCGCCATAGGAGTGCGCCATCACGTAGTCGTTGCTCGTCTCGACCTCGGCGAAGAGCGTGTCGAGAGAGACGCCGCGCCAGGAGGTGCCGAGCTTCGACCAGCGGGTGACGCAGTGGATGTCGGTGCCGACGTCTTCGATCGGGAGCGCCTGCAGCTGCTCCCAGTCCCACTTGTGCACTGTGCCGGACTCGGTGCGGATGCTGAACGCCCAGTCCGCGGTGTCGATGTCGGGGGTGGGGCCGGCCGACAGCACCGGGAAGTCCGTGGTGAGGTACTGGCCGGGAGGAAGTTCGGGATTGTTTTCGCGACTTCGGCCGGTGAAACCGCGAGAGATGACAGCCATGGATACTCCTTCGGTTGGATTCAGAATAGCGACCCTGTTACTCGCGGTCGAGGCCGCCCATGCGTTCCAGCACCGCGTGCACCAGCTCGATCTCGGCATCCGGGGTGATGTGGTGGTTGAGGTAGATGCTCTCTAGCCAGGAGAGCACCTCCTCGCGTTCGAGGCCGACGGCCGACCAGTCGACGCCGTTTTCGGCAGACGTGACGGGCTCGCCGGAGATCGGGTCGAGCCAGGCGCGGGCGATGGTGCGATCGGGGATCGCGCCATCCACGGGATTCCAGAGCAGGGCGATCGGGTGATTGTCGCCGTCGACATGGTCCTGGCTGACCGTGCCCGAACCGAGCCAGGGGAGTGTGAGGATCTCGCCCTCGATCTCCACCTCGATGAGGTCGAGCTGAGCGGGCTCGGTCTCGCAAACGTAGAGGGGATAGCCCTCCTCATGCCACGCGGCGGCCTCTTCGATGTCTTCCATGAGTTCGGGCATCCGCGCGAAGAAGTTGCCGGCGAGAGCGGTGGCCCACTCCAGGAGCACGGCCGTGTCGGCATCATTCCACGGGCTGTTCTCGCTCCCGTCGCCACCCGGTGCGTGGAAGTGGTGCTCGGCTCCGGACGCGCCGAGGTCGAGGTGCAGTTGCCCGTCGTCGAATCCGACGTAGAGCGAGACCATGTTCTCGTCGTCCTGCCACTCGGCGAAGATCTCCGGCTCGTGCAGCGCCGACGGAAGCTCGATCTTCGCCGCGCGCTTGTCGCCGAGGTCGAAGACCGCCTGGAAGATGGAGTTCGGCAGTCGCAGCGTTTCGTCGGGCATGGGTCAACTCTTCCATGCCGGGCGCGTCACGGCGTAGCGGGCGGCACGCTGGCGAGAATCTGGCGGATGGCATCGGGAAGCGACCTCGACACCACATTCCAGATCACCTGTGGATCTGCTCTCAGATATTGGTGCGCGACAATGTTGCGAGTGTGAGTGATCTCACGCCACGGCAGGGTGTGATTGATCACCTTGACCCGCGACGGCAGCCGCTCTTTCACCAGGTCGCCGAAGTGGATGATCAGTGCCTCGGCGGCGAGGGAGGTCAGTTGCGACTCTGTGCTCAGAAACTCCGCCTGGCCACGATCTATGATCTCCTGGCACCCGCTGAGCAGCGTGCGCAATTCGGCGGCGACGGCGGGATAGCGGTTGATTTCGGAGTTGCCTTCGACGTTGCCGGCACCGCCGGCGGTCGCTCGAGGCACCGTCCGGAACCGGACGGGAGGGGCCTCACCTTCGTCGGTCACAGCGCGATCGCTTCCTCGCGAACGTGTGCCAGATAGCCGCCAAGGGCCGCGCTGTCGGCGATGACATCGGCCCTGAACCCGGTGATCCGCTCGACGTCGAGGGAGAATCCCGCCAGGTCGAAGAGCGAGGAGTCCGCAGAGACGGACACCAGCAGGTCGATGTCACTGGACTCCGTGTCCTCGCCGCGGATGGTCGAACCGAACACTCGAACGTTCGAGAGCCCACGACCCGTCGCGGCGGCGAGGATGTCATCGGCGAAGAGTTGCAGGGGAATCGAGGGCCGGGTCTTCGCCGCCTTCAGGATGGCGCGGAGAGTCTCAGGCCTGGGTGTGCGGCGAGCGAGTTCGTACGCGGCCAGCGACGGCTGGTGGATCCCCGCTGCCTGCGCGAGCTGCGATTGGGTCATCGAGTTGTCGAGCCGCGCTGCTCGGATGAGTTGCCCCGCTCGTGCACGTTGCATGACCTGTAGTCTCCTTATAGACGTTGTCTATAAACATCGCACGGTCACCGGCGCCGCACAAGGCCAACGACCCACGTCACATGTCGATGCGGTAGCCCCGCTTGATCACCGTTGCCACGAGACCGGATGCTGGAAGCGCCTGGCGCAGGCGGCTGATCGCCACGTCGACGGCGTGGTCGTCCTGCATCTCGGGCAGCGCCGCCGTAAGCGCGGCGCGCGACACCACGGCGCCGGGGGAGGCGAGCAGGATGCGCAGGATCGTCAGCGAGGTCGGCGCGAGGGAGGCCCGGGTTCCGGCCACGCTCACGATGCGCCCGCGCAACTCGATCGCGCCGTGGGCGGACTGCACCCGCACGATCCGCTCCTCCTCGAGATACTCGCAGACCAGTCGGATCAGGGCGCCCATGCGATAGCGCTCCGGTACGATCGGGATGATGCCCCCCGCGATGAGCGGAGCGGCCGTGACCGGTCCGACCGCGGCCGCGACGACCGTGCTGGACAGGGCATCCTGCAGCTGCTGGAGCCTGCCGATGCCGTCGGCGGCGCTGAACAGCGCCTCGACTGCCGGCGCGCTCGTGAAGGTGACGGCGTCGACGGAGCCGGTGCAGATCGCATCCACCAGTTTGAGCACCCGGCTCGAGTCATCGGGAAGCAGCCAGCGGTATGGCGCGACGGTGAGCACAGTGACCCCGGCGGCGCGCAGTCGTTCGAGTTGTGGTTGGTCGGTGAAACCGTGCAGTTGCACCGCCACGGTCTTGCCCTCTGCCCCCTCGCGCAGCACGAAGTCGACAAGGGACTGGGTCGTCTCTTTGTCGCTCATGCCCGCATCGTCGAGTCCCGCGGCCCGCACGGCCCCTCGGGCCTTCGGCCCGCGCACGAGGATGCGGGAATGGGCGAGCGTCTCGATGAGCTCGTGACCGAGACCCGCGGCATCCGCGGCCTCGAACCAGCGGCGGATGCCGTAGGAGGTGGTGGCCAGCAGTATGTCGGGGCGTGCCTCGATGATCGCCTGCGTGTCGCGGGTGAGCTTGGAGTCGTCGGCGGTCGCCGAGATGCGGATGGCTGGGGCGTGCAAGACCTCGGCGCCGCGACGCTCGAAGGCCGCGATGAGGTCTTCCGAGCGCCGATCCGAGGTCACGCCGATGCGGAATCCCTCGAGCTGGTCGGCACGGAACCCTGGGAGGCCTGTCTCACTGCTCGTGTCGCTGCCGGTGTCGGTCAGGGGGTCTCCGTCGTGGGGCGCTGGCGGGCGCGGGGCAGAAGGGGGAGCGGCTACCGTGCCAGGCGCGCCGCGTGGTCCAGCAGCTCGACAGCCGCGACATCGGCGTCGTGCGCCAATCGTACGACCTCACCGATCACGATGACAGCGGGGGAGCGGATGCCGGCCTGCGTCGAACTGTCGACCACCGTGCCGATCGACGCGATGGTGGTGCGCTGGCTGTCGGTAAAGGCCCGCTCGATGATCGCCACCGGCATCGCGGCATCCATGCCGTGGCGAGCGAGGCCCGCCGACAGCTGCGGGAGGGTGCCGATGCCCATCAGCACGACGATGGTGCTGCCGAGACCCACGAGGTGGGCCAGTTGGTCGTCGGTGAACGGGGCGTGGCCGGAGACGACGGTGAACATGCGGCTCACGTCGCGGTGGGTCACCGGGATGCCCGCGATTCCGGGCGCCGCGATGGCGCTCGAGACTCCGGAGATGACGCTGACCGGCACGCCGGCCTCCCGGCAGGCGAGCACCTCTTCCCCGCCTCGCCCGAAGACGAAGGGATCTCCGCCCTTGAGGCGAACGACGGTCTGGCCGGCGAGGGCGCTCGCCACGAGCATCCGCTCGATCTCGGCCTGGGGCACGGCGTGGTGGCCGGGGAGTTTGCCGACGTCGACGAATTCGGCACCGGGTGCCCAGTCGGCGAGGCGGTCGTGCGGCCCGAGGCGGTCGAAGTAGACGATATCCGCGTCACGGAGAGCATGCATGGCGGCGACGGTCATGAGGCCCTCGTCGCCGGGTCCTCCGCCGACGAGGGTGACGTGCCCGACCGGGCCCGTCACCGCGGCGTGCTCGCGGGTGAGCCAGAGGCGCAGCTCGGTCGCCAGCGCCGCGATCGTGCGGTCGAGGGCCGGTGCCGCATCGACGAGCACGACGAGGTCCATGGTGCTGAGGAGTCCGCGCCAGCCGTCGGCCGAGCGAGGCCATTCCACCGCCTTGGCAGCGGACGGCGCTGGCGCCTCGGTCACGAGGTGCACCGCCGCTCCGGCGGACCGGTAACGGGCGATCGATCGCCGGGAGGCGTGAGCGCCGCCGATGACGAGCACGCTGCGGTGGGAGAGGTCGAGCGTGAGGTCCATGGTCAGCGTCCTTCGGTGTGGGCGATGGCGGTCTGCCCGAGCGGGAGGGCCCCGGGTCGCAGGGGAATGGTGAGGCCGAGCGGCACGGCGGTCTCCCGTTCCTCGGCGCGGGCCGGGCGCGGTTGGCCGCGCTCGGTCACCTGCACGACGGCGGGGTCCGGGGTGTTCGGGGCGTTGACGAAGGAGCGGAATCGGCGCAGTCGCTCCGGATCCTTGAGGGTCGCGGCCCATTCGTCCTCGTAGTTGCCCACGTGGGTGGCCATCGCCGCCTCGAGCTCGTCGGCGATGCCGAGGCTGTCGTCGCACACGACATCGCGCACGTGATCGAGGCCCCCCTCCAGCTCCTCCTGCCAGCGTGCCGTGCGCTGCAGCCGGTCTGCGGTGCGGATGTAGTACATCAGGTAGCGGTCGATGTAGCGGATGAGAGTCTCGTCGTCCAGGTCCTGGGCGAGGAGCTGGGCATGGGCGGGCTGGTAGCCGCCGTTGCCGCCGACGTAGAGATTCCAGCCCAGCTCGGAGGCGATGATGCCGATGTCCTTGCCGCGTGCCTCGGCGCACTCGCGGGCACAGCCGGAGACTCCGAGCTTGAACTTGTGCGGTGAGCGGAGGCCGCGATACCGCAGCTCGAGCTGGATGGCCATGGCCACGGCATCCTGCACGCCGTAGCGGCACCAGGTCGACCCGACGCAGGACTTCACCGTGCGCAGGCTCTTGCCGTAGGCCTGCCCGGATTCGAAACCGGCGTCGACGAGGATCTTCCAGATGTCGGGCAGTTGCTCGAGTCGCGCCCCGAACAGGTCGATGCGCTGGCCACCGGTGATCTTCGTGTAGAGGTTGAAGTCGGCGGCAACCTCGGCGATCACCTTGAGTTTCTGCGGCGTGATCTCGCCGCCGGGAATGCGGGGGACCACCGAGTATGTGCCGTCCTTCTGCATGTTGGCGAGCGCACGGTCGTTGGTGTCCTGCAGCGCTCCGCGCCCGGAGTCGAGGATGTACCCGGAGGTCTGGGTGGCCAGGATGGACGCGATCACCGGCTTGCAGATGTCACAGCCGAGGCCGTGCCCGAAGCGCTCCATGATCGCGTCGAAGGAGGCGAGCTGGAGGATGCGCACCGATTCGAAGAGTTCGCTGCGGCTGAGCTCGATGTGCTCGCAGAGCGCCCGGGAGACCTCGACGCCCGCCTTCTTCAGCTCGGTCTCGAGGATCTTCTTGACGAGGGGCACGCATGAGCCGCACTGCGTGCCGGCGCGGGTGCAGGCCTTGAGAGCGCCGAGCTCGGTGCAGGCTTCGTCGTGATCGCCACGCACTGCCGAGCGAACGGTGCCGACGGAGACGTTGTTGCATGAGCAGAGCTGCACGTCGTCTGGCAGTTCGCCGCCGGCCGGCGGCTCGGCACCCGCCGCGGAGAGGTAGGCCCCCGGTTCGGCGGGTAGCTCGCGCCCGAGCAGCGGACGCAGGGAGGTGTACGGCGCGGCGTCGCCGACGAAGATGCCACCGAGCAGGGTCTTGGCATCGCCGGTCACCACGATCTTCTGGTACAGACCGCGCGCGGGGTCGGCGTAGACCACCTCGAGCGAGTGCTCGGTGACGGCGAGGGCATCGCCGAAGCTCGCCACCTCGACCCCCGAGAGCTTGAGCTTGGTGGCGTCGTCGATGCCGGGGAAGACGGCCTCCCCGCCGTGGATGCGGTCGGCCGCCACCTCGGCCATTGCGTTGGCGGGGGCGACCAGGCCGACACACATTCCCCCGACGGCGGCGACCTCGCCGATCGCCCAGATCCCCGGATGCGAGGTGGAGCAGTCGTCGCCGATCGCGATGCCGCCGCGCGGCCCGATTTCGAGCCCGGCGCCCCGAGCGAGTTCGTCGCGCGGGGTGATGCCGATCGAGAAGACGACGAGGTCGGCATTGAGCTGGCGGCCGTCGGTGAGGGTGACGCCCAGCACCTTGCCGGAGGGGGAGGAGATGATCTCGCTCGGCCGGTTGCCGAGGGCCAGGGTGATGCCCTGGGCCTCGATAAGGCGACCGAGCGCCTGGCCGGCGCCCTCGTCGAGCTGCGCCGACATCAGCCAACGACCGGAGTGAACGATGGTGGAATTGCCCCCGAGGCGCTGGAGACCGCCGGCGGCCTCGAGGCCGAGCAGCCCGCCGCCCACGACGACGACGTTCGCCGGTCGCTTGAGAGTGACGCGAAGCCTGGCGACCTCGGCGACGAGAAAGTCGACGTCTTCGATCGTGCGATAGACGTAGCCGAGGTCGGCGCCGGGAATGGGAGGCACGGAGGCGGACGACCCGGTGGCGAAGACGAGCTCGTCCCAGGACAGTGCCTCGCCGCCCTCGAGGGTCACGGTCCTGGCTGCCGGGTCGATGGCGGCGGCACGCTGGGCGGACCGGTAGCGGATGCCCGGGGCATCCCACATTGTGCGGTCGCCGAGCGTCAGATCCTCCGAGTCGACCAGGCGACGGGACAGTGCAACGCGGTCGTATGGCAGGTGCGGCTCTTCGCCGAGGACGGTGACGACAAACCCGGGGTTTGTGGCGGAACGCGCCGCCATCGCCTCGGTGAACCGGTGTGCGGCGGGGCCGCCGCCGATCACCACGACGTGGCGAGTGGTTCGGGTGTCGTCGGCCTCGGCCATGGCAGCACCTTTCGAGTGGGAGTGGCCCCAGCGTATGAGCCGGGCGTTTCCTCGCCATTGCGCCCGCGTAACGATGTGTGACATCGACCTCACTCCGCGCGCCGAGTGGTGTGAGGTCTTCGTTACGCGATCGTCACGGCTTTCGCCTGCCCTCGAAATCCGACCCTCGTACCGTGAACCCATGACGAACGATGACTGGGTGCCGCTCTGCTCGCTCGACGAGCTCGAACCACTCTGGGGCGAGGCCGCGCTCGTCGGCGGCCGCCAGGTTGCCCTGTTCCTGCTGCCGGACGGCAGCCTGCACGCCGTGAGCAACCGGTGCCCGGCCACCGGCTCGTACGTGATGTCCCGCGGCATCGTCGGGTCGAAGGGTGCGCGCAGCACCATCGCGTCGCCCCTGCACAAGCAGGTCTACGACCTCGTGACCGGCGAGTGCCTGAGCTCACCCGACTACCTCCTGCCCACCTATCCCGTGCGGGTGGAGGCCGGAATCGTGCAGGTCGCGCTGGCCGAGGCCGCGTGAGCGCACCCGTCCTGCTGGCCGCCTCCCATGGCACGAGCGACCCGGCCGGGCAGGCCGCCGTCGCGGCCCTCGTGCGCGCGGTGGCCGATGCCCGACCCGACACTGCCGTGCGCGGCAGCTTCGTCGACGTGCAGCAGCCGAGCGTGCCGAGCACCCTCGATGCGCTCGCCGACGGCGTGCCGGCCGTGGTGGTCCCCCTTCTTCTCTCGGCGGGATACCACGTGCACGTCGACCTGGCGGATGCCGCCCGCGAGGCCCTGCCGAGGCGGGTGACGGTCACCGGCGCGCTCGGCCCCGACGCCCGGATCACCCGCGTCCTCGCCGACCGTCTGCACGAGGCCGGCCTGGCCGACGGCGACCGGATCGTGCTCGCGGCTGCGGGTTCGAGCAACGCGGATGCCGTGGCCGACTGCCACACGGTGGGGCGCGAGCTGTCGATCCTGCTCGGGCGACCGGTGACGGTGGCCTTCATCTCGGCGGCGCAGCCCCGGCTCTCCTGCGCGGTCGCGGGCGCCAGGATCTCCGCGCGCGGTGCGCGTGTCATCGTGGCGACCTACCTGCTCGCGCCCGGGTATTTCGCGGGTCTCGCGCGCACCGCCGGGGCCGACATGGTGACGGCGCCGCTTCTCGCTGCCGGAGAGGAACCGCCGGAAGGGCTCGTCGAGACGGTCATCGATCTCTACGAACGCGCCGCCGCCGGGAGCCTCTCCGCGCTTTGTGACGAGCGTGTTACAGCGGCCTAACACCAGCGGCGCTCGCCGGTGACGACACGGTGACCGAACGGTAACCGCCACGGCGGTCTCCCCGAAACACGGCCTCGCTAGCGTCGAAATCACACACCGTCCCAAGTACCCCCACACTCCAAGGAGCGATCGATGACCACGACCACCGCTGCAACTCCGCTCGATACGCCGACAGACTCGACCGGGGCATCCGCCGCCCTGGTGCACCGGCCCGGGCGCTGGATCGACAACTGGAACCCGGAGAACACCGAACAGTGGAACACGGTGGGCAAGGCGATCGCCTCCCGCAACCTCAAGTGGTCGATCTTCGCCGAGTTCCTCGGCTTCATCGTCTGGCAGCTCTGGAGCATCGTCGTCGTGCAGCTGCCGGCCGCCGGGTTCGCCTTCGACACCGGGCAGATCTTCTGGCTCATCTCCATCCCGAGCCTCGTCGGCGCGACGCTCCGCTTCCCGTACACGTTCATGGTGCCGAAGTTCGGCGGTCGCAACTGGACGATGATCTCGGCGGCGCTGCTGCTCATCCCCGCGATCGCCCTCGGCATCGCGGTGGGCAACCCGGCCACGCCGTTCCCCGTCATGCTGCTCATCGCCGCGCTCGGCGGCTTCGGCGGCGGCAACTTCGCCAGCTCGATGTCGAACATCACCTTCTTCTACCCCCAGCGGGAGAAGGGCTACGCGCTCGGCCTCAACGCGGCCGGCGGCAACCTGGGCGTCTCGGTCGCCCAGATCGTGGTTCCGCTCGCCATCACCCTCGGCGCGGTCGGCACCCTGAACCTGCCGCTCGCGGGCTGGATCTGGATCCCGTTCATCCTGCTCGCCATCTTCGGCGCCTACCGGTACATGGACAACCTGTCGAACGCCAAGTCGGACTTCGCCGCCTCCCTCGCCGCCGTGCGGGAACCGCACCTCTGGATTCTCGCCCTGCTCTACATCGGCACGTTCGGCTCCTTCATCGGCTTCGCGAGCGTGTTCCCCAAGCTCATCGCCGACCAGTTCCCCGCCTACTCCGCCCTGCACGTGGCTACCGCCGCCATCTCGCTCGCCTTCCTCGGCGCGCTCGTCGGCTCCCTCTCGCGTCCCTTCGGAGGCAAGCTTGCCGACCGCTTCGGCGGAGCCATCGTCACGGTCGCCGCCTTCGGCGTCATGGCGGTCGGCGCGCTCGCCGTGGTGTGGGTGCTCCCGGTGGGCAACTTCTGGGCTTTCCTCGGGGCGTTCCTGGTGATCTTCGTCGCCACCGGTGTGGGGAACGGATCCACCTACCGCATGATCCCGAGCGTCTTCGCCGCCCGCAGCGGCGTGCTGGACGCCCACCGCAACTCGGGCAGCGTCGACACGCAGCGCAAGACGGCCGCGGCCCTCGGCATCATCTCGGCCGTGGGGGCATACGGCGGGTTCATCATCCCGCAGGTGCTCGGGCTGTCGAAGACCTCCACGGGGGACTACTCCAGCGCGATCTTCGGCTTCGTTGTGGCCTACCTCGTGCTCATGTCCATCACGGCGTTCTTCTACCTGCGTCGCGGCTCGTCGGTCGCCGGCCAGCGCGTCTGACCCTCCCCACCGAGAGAGCCACCACCATGAGCATCGCCCCGGCCGAGACCGCCACCGCGTCGCACTGCCCGTACTGCGCCCTGCAGTGCGCGATGACGCTCACGGTCTCGGCCGGGGCCATCACCGTGGGCGCTCGCGATTTTCCCACCAACCGGGGCGGACTGTGCAAGAAGGGCTGGACATCCGCCGAGCTGCTCTCCTCGCCCGACCGCATCCTCGAACCGATGCTGCGGCAGCCGGACGGCGGCTTTGCTGCCGCGTCGTGGGAGGACGCCCTCGACCTCGTCGCGGACCGCCTTGCCGCCCTGCGCGCCGAGCACGGCGCCGACTCGGTGGGGGTGTTCGGCGGCGGCGGCCTCACCAACGAGAAGGCCTACCAGCTCGGCAAGTTCACCCGTATCGCCCTTGGCTCGTCGAGGATCGACTACAACGGCCGGTTCTGCATGTCCTCCGCTGCGGCAGCCGGCAACCGCGCATTCGGGCTAGACCGCGGCCTGCCCTTCCGGGTGGAGGACCTGGATGCCGCGGAGACGATCCTGCTGCTCGGCTCCAACGTCGCCCAGACCATGCCGCCGTTCGTCGCGCACCTCGACGGGGCGCGCGCCGCCGGCGGCCTCATCGTGGTGGACCCGCGTCGATCCGCCACAGCGAGGCTCACCGAGGACGGCGCGGGGATGCACGTACAGCCCGCGCCGGGCACCGACCTCGCGCTGCTGCTCGGGCTCACCCACATCGTGATCGCGGAGAGGCTCGCCGACCGCGAGTACCTGGCCGCGCGCACCACCGGCTTCGAGGCCCTGCGCCGCAGCGTTGGCGAGTGGTGGCCGGAGCGCACGCAGGAGCACACGGGCGTTCCCGTATGGCAGCTGCGCGAGATCGCCCGTCGGCTCGCCGCGGGGCGCGGCACCTACATCCTCACCGGCCGGGGCGTCGAACAGCACGAGGACGGCACGGACACCGCCACCGCGGCCATCAACCTGAGCCTCGCGCTCGGGCTCGTCGGCACTACCCATTCCGGCTACGGCACGCTCACCGGCCAGGGCAATGGACAGGGCGGCCGTGAGCACGGCCAGAAGTGCGACCAGCTGCCCGGCTATCGCAAGATCACCGACCAGGCCGCGCGCGAGCACGTCGCCGCGGTCTGGGGGGTCGACCCGCAGTCCCTCCCCGGGCAGGGCATTCCCGCGGTCGAGCTGCTCTCGTCCATGGGGCGGCCAGACGGCATCCGCTGCCTGCTCGTGCACGGGTCGAACGTGGTCGTCTCCGCCCCCAACGCCTCCCGGGTGCGGGAGGGCCTCGCCGCGCTCGACTTCCTCGTCGTCTGCGACTTCTTCTTCTCCGAGACGGCGCAGTTCGCGGATGTCGTGCTGCCGGTCACCCAGTGGGCCGAGGAGGAAGGCACCATGACCTCCCTCGAGGGCCGCGTCATCCGCCGTCGCCGCGCGATCGACCCGCCGGCCGGGGTGCGCAGCGAACTGTGGATCTTCCGGGAGCTGGCGAAACGGCTGGGGTCGCCGTCCACGTTCAGTGAGGACCCGGCCGTCGTCTTCGACGAGCTGTGCCGTGCATCGGAGGGGGGAATCGCCGACTATTCGGGTCTCAGCTACGAGCTTCTCGACTCTGGGGAGGCCGCCTACTGGCCGTATCCCACGGGGTCGGGCGGCACGCCGCGGCTGTTCCTCGACCAGTTCGCCCACGCCGACGGGAGGGCCAGGATCGTCGCCGTGCGGTCGCGATCCTCGGCCCGGCCGGAGCCCGGCACCCTCACCCTCGTCACCGGCCGGCTGCTCGAGCACTACCAGTCCGGCGCGCAGACCAGGCGGGTGCCGGAGCTCGCTGCCGCGCAGCCTGTCGCCCGCGTGCAGCTGCACCCGGCGACCGCCGACCGGCTCGCGATCATCGACGGTGCGGAGGTGGAATTGTCCAACGGCCGCGGCGCCGTGCGCTGCGTTGCCGAGGTGACGCCCGACATCCGGCCGGACACCGTTTTCCTGCCCTTCCACTTCGCCGGCGACGAGTGCGCCAACCTGCTCACGAGCGACGCGACGGACCCGATCTCGGGGATGCCGGAGTTCAAGAAGACCATCGTCACGGTTCGCGCCGTGCAGAGGGAGTTGTCGAATGCCTGAGCGCGTGGTGCTGGTGGGTTACGGGCTGGTCGGCGCGCGCTTCGTGGAGGAGCTGCTGCCCGCGGTGCGCGCGGGCGCCATCGAACTCACCGTCGTCGGGGCCGAGAGCTCCGAGGCGTACAACCGGGTGCTCGTCGCCGAGTACGCGGTCGGCCACACCGACCGGGAGTCGCTCGAGATCACCGACCCGCAGGAGGCGCGCGACGCCGGAGTGCGCATCCGCACCGGCACGAGCGTCACGGCGATCAACCGCACGCGACAGACGGTGACCCTCGGCACCGGCGAGGACCTGCCGTACGACCGGCTGGTGCTGGCCACCGGCGCCCGCGCGAACATCCCGACGCTCGACGGCGTCACCCGGCTTCGCCGCGACCGCACCAGGCCCGGCGCCGACCCGTCGACCCTCGATTCAGCCGACGCCCCGCTGCCGGGCGGGGTCACCGCTCTTCGGGACCTCGCCGACGCCGAGACGGTGCTCGCCGCCGTGCGGGCCGGGCAGCGCATCGTCGTGCTCGGGGCGGGGGTGCTCGGCATGGAGATCGCTCTTGCCGCCGCGCGGGCCGGGGCCGAGACCTGCGTCGTCTACCACGGCGACACCCCGATGGCACGGAGCCTCGACCGCGGAGCGGGCGCCACCCTCGCGCGGAGCGCCCGCCGGGCAGGGGTCACGATGATCGACCATTCGAGGGCGGAGGGAATCCTGTTCCGCACGGACGACGACGGAGCCCAGCGGTTCGACGCCCTGCTCTGCGCCGACGGAAAGCAGATCGGCGGTGACCTGCTGCTGCTCTCCTGCGGCGTCGGCGCCCGCACCGAACTCGCCGCCCTTGCCGGGCTCGACGTGTCCGCCGGCATCCTCGTCGACGACACCCTGCAGAGCTGGGCCGATCCGCGTGTCTTCGCGATCGGCGACTGTGCCCATGTCGTCTCCCGCCCGCAGGCCGGCGCCGCGGCCGGAACGCCGACGGGGGCGCCGTCCGGGCTGATCGGGCCGGGCTGGCGGCAGGCCGACTGGCTCGCCGGCCGGTTCCGCGACGAGGCCGGTGTGGTACCGCTCGCCGAGCGTGCCGCCTCCGTCGTGATGCTTAAGGCCGAGGGGGTGGACGTCGCGGCCGCCGGCGACGTTCGACGCGAGCCGTGGGACACCGACACCGACACCGACTTCGGCGGGCGCGCCCACGCCGACGGGTGTGCTACACCGAGCGTGGCCCAGTGGGCGGACCCCGAGCACGGGCGCTACGTGAAGATGGTGACGGTGGCAGGCATCCTCACCGGGTTCGTCTGCGTGGGGATGCCGCGCACCGCTGCCGAGCTCACGCTGCTGTTCGAACGGGGAGGCGAGCTCCCGGCCGACCGTTCGGTGCTGCTGAGGTTCGACGGTCCGGACTACCTGCCGGCGAGCGGGGCGGATGCCTTCGCCCTCGACGCGACGGTCTGCTGGTGCAACGGGGTGACCGTCGGGACTATCGCCGGGTCGGCGGAGGAGGGCAACACGACGGTGGCTTGTATCGGCTCGGCCACCCGCGCCGGCACCGGCTGCGGCGGCTGCAAGGGGAGAATCGGCGAGGTGCTGGAGCGCTTCGCCCCTGTGGTGTGAGCCGGCGAGATGTCAACGCCGCACGAAGCGCCTAGGGTGAAAGCATGACGCGACTCGAACTCGGCATCCCGGGCATTCGGCGCGACCCCGCGCGCATGCCGCCGACATTCGGGCGCCCGGATGTTCCCGGCCTCGTCGACACCTTCGGCCGCGTCGCCCGCGACCTGCGCATCTCCATCACCGAGAAGTGTTCGCTGCGCTGCACCTACTGCATGCCGGAGCAGGGCCTTCCGGCGATCGCCCGCGAAGACCTCCTCAGCGCCACCGAAATCGCCCGCCTCGTTGGCATCGCCGTGCGCGACCTGGGCGTGCACGACATCCGCTTCACCGGCGGCGAACCGCTCATGCGCGCCGACCTGGTGGAGATCATCCGGTTGTCGTCCGCCGTCGCCGGCGACGCGTCCATCTCGATGACGACCAACGGCATCGGGCTCGACCATCGCGTCCGCGAGCTCGTCGCCGCCGGCCTCACCCGCCTGAACATCTCCCTCGACACCGTGGACCGCGACCACTTCGCGCGGCTCACCCGGCGCGACCGCCTCCCCGCGGTGTTCGCGGGCATCCAGGCGGCCAAGGAGGCGGGCGTCACCCCGCTCAAGATCAACGCGGTGCTCATGCGCGACACCCTCGCCGGCGCCGCCGACCTGCTCGAGTGGTCGCTCGCCAACGGGGTGCGGCTGCGTTTCATCGAGCAGATGCCGCTCGATGCGGACGAGGCGTGGGCCCGCGACAACATGGTGGATGCCGCGGAGCTTCTCGACGTGCTCGGAGCTCGGTTCTCCCTCAGCCAGCCGCACCGGGAGGACCCGTCGGCCCCCGCCGAGGAATGGATCGTCGCCGGCGGTCCGGCCACCGTTGGCATCATCGCCTCCGTCACCCGCTCGTTCTGCGAGGCCTGCGACCGCACGCGCGTCACAGCGGAGGGCACCGTTCGCTCGTGCCTCTTCGGCGACGACGAGACGGACCTGCGTGGGCTGCTGCGCGGCGGGGCGAGCGACGAGACGATCGCCGACTGGTGGCGCGCCGCCATGTGGGGCAAGCAGGCTGGGCACGGCATCAACGCGGCGGACTTCATCCGACCCCTGCGCAGCATGGGAGCCATCGGTGGCTGAGGACGTGCGCGTGCGCTACTTCGCGGCGGCCGCCGAGGCGGCGGGGCGCGAGGAGGAGACCCTCGCCGCCGTGCCGACGGTGGGGGAGCTGCGCGCGGTGCTGGTCGCGCGCTACGGCGATGCCATGGCGCGGGTGCTCGCGTCCGGATCGTTCCTCGTCGACGGCGTCGTGAGTCGAGACGACTCCCGCGCCCTCGGCAGTCGGGTGGACGTGCTGCCCCCCTTCGCCGGCGGCTGATCCGGTCCCTGGCTGCCCGTCCCGTCCGGCGCCCTCGGCGCCCTCCTTCCCGCCTTCCTTCATTCCTTCCTTCATTCCTTCCGAAATCCATGCGATCCGGTGCAACACGCCGCTCAACTGCGCGCCCGGGCGGTGTGTCGCCGAGAATTGCATGGATTTCGGAAGAGGGAAGAGGGAAGAGGGAAGAGGGAAGAGGGAAGCGAAAAGTGGATGCGAGGCGGGGAGGCTAGAGGCCTACCCACTCCGTTGCACCGTCGGCGAGGTGCTGGCGCTTCCAGATGGGGACCGTCGCCTTGATGAGCTCCACGAGCCGCTCGCAGGCCGCGAAGGCCTCACCGCGGTGCGGGGCGGCGACCGCCGCGACGAGCGCGACGTCGCCGACCTCGAGGTGCCCGACCCGGTGGGCGGCCGCCACGGGAAGCCCCGTCTCCGCCGAGACGGTGCGGCAGCAGTCCTCGAGAAAGCGCGCGGCATCCGGATGCGCCTGGTATTCGAGCGAGGAGACCGAGAGCCCGTGGTCGTGGTCGCGCACGATGCCGCGGAAGGTCACCAGGGCTCCGTTCGCGTCGGACAGCACGGAGTTCTCGATCGCGGCCGCGTCGATCGGCTCGGCCGAGATGAGCGCGACGGCCTCAGGCATGCTGCCCACCGCCGGCGATCTGCGCCACGAGGTGGTCGAGCAGCCCGTCGAGCACGGAGAGACCGTCGCGCACACCCCCCGGTGAACCGGGAAGGTTGACGATGACCGTGCCGTTGGCCGTGCCGGCGAGCCCGCGGCTGAGGGCGGCGGTCGGCGTGATGGCGAGGCCGGCGGCGCGGATGGCATCGGCGACTCCCGGCAGTTCGCGGTCGAGAAGCGCGCTCGTGGCCTCCGGTGTCTGGTCGGTGGGGCTCGCCCCTGTACCCCCGGTGGTGATGATCACGCTGGGGGCGGTGGCGAGCACGCGCGAGAGTTCGGCCGCGACATCCGCATCGGCGACCACGGTCACCGCGTCGACCGCGTAGCCGTGCGCCGCAAGCCACTCGCCGATCACCGGCCCGGTCGTGTCGTCGCGGGTTCCGGCCGCGCCGCCCGTCGACGCCACGACCACCGCGGCGGTGCCCGGCCTGGGGGAGGCCACGGTGGAGCCGGCGCGCGTCCAGTGTCCGCGCTTTCCGCCGGTCTTGTCTTCGAGCCGCACGTCGCTGAGCACGGCCGCCGGGTCGACGGCCTTCACCATGTCGTGCAGGGTGAGGCCCGCGATCGCCACGGCGGTGAGCGCCTCCATCTCGACCCCGGTCTGCCCGGTGGTCTTCGCCGTGGCGGTGATGAGGATGGCGTCGGCGGCGAACTCGAAGTCCACCTTCACCGAGGAGAGCGGCACCTGGTGGCACAGCGGAATGAGCTCGCTGGTCTTCTTGGCCCCGGAGATGCCGGCGATGCGCGCCGTCGCGAGCACGTCGGCCTTGGGCAGGTCGTCCGCCCGCACGAGCGCGACGACGTCCGGGCGCACGATGAGTCGGCCGGTGGCCGTCGCGGTGCGCTGGGTCACCGCCTTCGCCCCGACATCCACCATGCGGGCGCGCCCGTCGGAGTCGAGGTGGCTGAGTGAGCTCACAGCATCCAGGTCTCGACGGGGTCGCCGTCGCCCAGCTCCGTCGTGTCGGCCGGAACGTCGATGAGCACATCGGACGCGGCGAGCCCGGCGACGAGGTGCGAGCCCGGCCCGGCGACGACCTCGACACGGTCGCCGTCGACGACCCGGCCGCGCAGGAACTGGCGCTTGCCCTCCACCGAACTCACGTCTCCGACGAGGGTGAGCGTGCGCTTTTCCCCGGCAGGCAGGAGGGAGGCCTCGCGCAGGATGGGGGCGATGAACACCTCGAACGAGATCTGGGTGCTCACCGGGTTGCCGGGGAAGCCGATCACCGGGATGCCGGCGATGTCCGCGGTGGCTTGCGGTCCGCCCGGCTGCATGGCGATCTCGCCGACCGTGCCGCGGAGGAATCCGAGCAATTCGCGCACGACCTCGTACTCGCCCTTCGAGATTCCGCCCGAGGTGATGATGATGTCGGAGGTGCTCGCCGCGTCCTGCAGGGCGGCGAGCAGCGCGTCAACGTCGTCGCCGACGCGCGTCGCGATCGTCACCTCGGCTCCCACCACGCGCAGCGCGGCGGAGAGGGCGACGAGGTTGGAGTCGTAGATCTCGCCGAGCTCGACCTCGCGGCCCGGGCGCACGAGTTCGGCACCCGTGGTGACGACGGCGACGCGCGGGCGAACGATCACGTCGACGCTGGAGAGGCCGGCGGCGGCGAGCGCCGCGAGGTGGCGAGGGGCCAGGCGGATGCCGGCCGGCAGCAGTTCGTCGCCCTCGCGGAGGTCGCTTCCGCGTTCGCGCACGTACTCTCCGGCGTCGCGGGAGTGGGCAACGATGACCGAGTCCCCCTCCCCTTCGGTGTCTTCGAGGGGCACGACGGCATCCGCGCCCTCCGGCACGACCGCTCCCGTCATGATCCGAACGACGGTGCCCGGCTCGAGGGCGCCGGGCGTGGTGGCGCGCGCGGCGATCTCGCCGACGACCGGCAGGGTCACCGGCACCGTCGAGACATCCGAGGCGAGAACGGCGAAGCCGTCCATCTGGGCGTTGCGGAAGAGCGGCAGGTCGACGGGGGAGAGCACGGCGCCCGCCGTGATCCGGTCGAGGGCGTCCGCGAGCAGCACGGTCTCCGTGCCGCGCTTGGCGAGGGCCGGTTCGATGAGTCCGCGCACGAGCGTCGCGTGTTCGTCGACCGTTGTTGCGAGCAGTTCTTGCGTGTTCATGATCAGTACCGTCTCACATCCGGGTCGACAAGTCGCGACCATGCATCGATTCCGCCGTCGAGGTGGCGCGCGGTGGTGAAGCCATTGTTCTTCAGGATCTCGAGCGCTCGGGCGGATCGGGCACCGAGGTGACAGTAGATTACGACGGATTCGGCCGAGCGCAAGTCGCGGATCGCGCTCTCGACGGATCCGAGCGGAACAAGGAGCGATCCGGGCAGGCTCGCGATGTCGGCCTCCCACTGCTCGCGCACGTCGAGCAGGGTGATGGCCGCCCCTGCCGCGAGCTCGCCGGCGAGCTCGGTCGCCGTGACGGTGTCTGACGTCGGCGCTGTGCCGCAGAACAGCTCGTAGTCGATGAGGGCGTCGATGGGGGTGCCGTTCGGATCCCGGCCGTAGGCCAGCTCGCGGAACCCGCCGGTGAGCGCGTCAAAGGTGGTGACCCGGCCGATGAGGGGCGCCCCGATGCCCGTGATGATCTTGATCGCCTCGGTGGCCATGATCGAGCCGACCACGGAGCACACGGTTGGCAGCACTCCGCCCGCCTCGCAGGAGAGCACGGATCCGGGCGGCGGCGGGGTGGGGAAGAGGTCGCGGTACTGCGGACCCTTCTCGGCCCAGGCGACGCCGGCCTGGCCGGCGTACTGGGAGACGGCGCCCCAGACGAGCGGGATGCCGGTGATGGCCGCCGCGTCGTTGGCGAGATACCTCGTGGCGAAGTTGTCGCTGCCGTCGATCACGAGATCGACGTCGGCGAAGAGCCCGAGGGCATTCGCCGCCGTGAGGCGCACCTCGTGCACGCCCACGGCGACGGAGGGGGCGATGCCGGCGACCGTGTCGGCCGCGGAGCGCGCCTTCGGGCGTCCGACATCCGCGACGCCGTGGATGTGCTGGCGGTGCAGGTTGCTGAGTTCGACGGTGTCGTCGTCGACGATCACGATCGTGCCGACTCCGGCCGCGGCGAGGGCGGGGATCACCGAGCTGCCGAGGCCCCCAGCGCCGATCACCAGAACGCGGGCCGCGCGCAGGCGTTCCTGCGACGTCCGGCCGAATCCCGGGAGGGCGATCTGCCGGGCGTAGCGAGTCGCCGAGGTTTCCACGAGCGATTCCTGCATACCCCCGATTCTGTCAGGTGCCACGGGACGCCGAAGGAAATGCGCAAAAGCGGGGATAAACTATCGTCTATGTCTCAAATACGGATAAAAGACGCCGCGCAGTTTCTCGCGGTGAGCGACGACACCGTGCGCCGCTGGATCGACGCCGGCACCCTCGCGAGCGGCAAGGATGAATCCGGGCGCACCGTGGTCGACGGTCTCGCCCTCGCCACCCTGGCGCGGGACAACGCGGTGCTCGCCGCCGACACCTCCGGCATCGGTCGCTCCGCGCGCAACCGCTTTGTCGGCCTCGTGACCAAGGTGACCATGGACACCGTGATGGCGCAGGTCGAGATCCAGTGCGGACCGCACCGCGTCGTGTCCCTCCTCAGCAGCGAGGCCGTGCGCGAACTCGGCCTCGAGCCGGGAAGCGTCGCCATCGCCGTCGTCAAGGCGACGAGCGTGATCGTGGAGACGCCGAAGGTGCAGGCGTGAAATGACCCCTCGCATTCGCGCCATCCTGGCCGTTGTCGTTGCCGCCACGCTCATCCTCGGAGCCTCGGCGTGCACCGCGGCCACCGCCGCCAGCACCGGGACCAGTACCAACACGTCTCCGCCGGTCAGCGGCTCCATCACCGTCTTCGCGGCGGCCTCGCTCAAGGGCACCTTCACCGAGCTCGCGAAGCGCTTCGAGGCGAAACACCCGGGCACGACGGTGAGCCTGAGTTTCGCCGGATCGTCCGACCTGGTCACGCAGATCACCGCCGGCGCGCCGGCCGACGTCTTCGCCTCGGCCGACACCCGGAACATGGCCAAGCTCACGGGGGCGGGGCTCGTCGACGGCAACCCCGTCGACTTCGCCACGAACACCCTCGAAATCGCGGTTCCACCGGCGAACCCCGCCGCGATCGCGAACTTCGCCGATCTGGCGAGGCCCGGAGTCAAGACCGTGATCTGCCAGGCGCAGGTGCCCTGCGGATCCGCGACCGTCGAGGTCGAGGCGGCGACCGGCGTGAAGCTCACCCCGGTGAGCGAGGAGCTCTCGGTCACCGACGTGCTCGGCAAGGTGTCGTCGGGGGAGGCGGATGCCGGACTCGTCTACGTCACCGACGTGAAGGCCGCCGGGCCGAGCGTGAAGGGGATACCGTTCCCCGAGTCGGGCAAGGCCGTGAACACCTACCCGATCGCGGCGCTCGGGGCGAGCGCGAGCCCGGTGGCGTCGGCAGCCTTTGTTCGGTTCGTGGTCGGCACGATCGGGCGCTCGGTGCTCACGGCGGCCGGCTTTGGCTCGCCCTAGCGTGGCCGGGCGGCTCGGCCGCCCGGGGTTCGACACGATCCCGCGCTGGGTGGTGGCGGTCGCGGCGATCGGCGCCCTCTTCGTGCTCCTGCCCCTCGTCGCGATGGCCACCAGGGTGGACTGGGCCAACTTCCTCGCCCTTGTCACCTCCGAATCATCCGTGGCCGCGCTGCTGCTGAGCCTGCGCACCTCGGTCGCGGCGACGGCGCTGTGCGTCGTGCTCGGCGTTCCGATGGCGCTCGTGCTCGCCCGCACGACGTTTTGGGGGCAGCGCCTGGTGCGCACGCTCGTTCTCCTGCCGCTCGTGCTGCCGCCCGTGATCGGCGGAATCGCCCTGCTCGCCGCGTTCGGCCGCCAGGGGGTGCTGGGCCACACGCTCGAGCTGCTCGGCATCCGGATCGCCTTCTCCACGACCGCCGTCGTGCTCGCCCAGACGTTCGTGGCCCTGCCCTTCCTCGTGCTGAGCCTCGAGGGGGCGCTGCGCGTCGCCGGCACCCGCTACGAGGCCGTGGCGGCCACCCTGGGGGCGCGGCCGACCACGGTGCTGCGCCGCATCACCCTGCCTCTCGTGCTGCCCGCCCTGCTCTCCGGTGCCGTGCTCTCCTTCGCGCGGGCACTCGGCGAGTTCGGGGCGACCCTCACCTTCGCCGGGAGCCTGCAGGGCGTGACGCGCACCCTGCCGCTCGAGATCTACCTGCAGCGGGAGACCGACCCGAACGCCGCCGTGGCGCTCTCCCTCGTGCTCGTGGTCGTGTCGGTCGCCGTCGTGGCGCTGACCCTGCGCACCGTCCCCGGCCCGGCCGGCGCGCAGTGACCCTCGCCTTCAGCGCCCGGCTCGCGGCCCGCGGCTTCGACGTGACGCTCGACGTGGCACGGGGCGAGACGGTGGCGATCCTCGGTCCGAACGGCGCGGGGAAGTCGACGGCGCTCGAAATCATCGCCGGGCTGCTGCGCCCGGACTCCGGTCACGCCGAGTGGGACGGCTCTCCGCTGTTCCGCCTCGACGGCGGGCCGCGCGGATCCTGGCTGCCCCCGCACCGCCGCGGGGTCTCGCTCCTCGCCCAGGACGCGCTCCTGTTCCCCCACCTGTCGGCGCTCGACAACGTCGCGTTCGGGCCGAGGAGCGCCGGGGCGGGGACGGATGCCGCGAGGGCGACGGCCAGAGCCTGGCTCGCCGAGGTGGAGGCCTCCGATCTCGCCGCGGTGCGCCCGGGCAGGCTCTCCGGCGGGCAGGCCCAGCGCGTGGCCATCGCCCGGGCGCTCGCCGCCGACCCGAACCTGCTGCTGCTCGATGAGCCGCTCGCCGCCCTGGACGCCGCCGTCGCGCCGACGATCCGGCGCATGCTGCGCCGGGTGCTGGAGGGCCGCACGGCGATCGTGGTGACCCACGAGGTGCTCGACGCTCTCACGCTCGCCGACCGGGTGGTGGTGATGAACCGGGGCGTGGTGGTCGAGACGGGCCAGACTCTCGAGGTGCTCGAGCGCCCGCGTCATCCGTTCACCGCCGAGCTCGCCGGGCTGAACCTCGTCGTGGGCACTCGAACCGCCAGGGGGATGGCCGCCGGCTGGGGCGAGCTCGTCGCGACCGTCGTCACCGTAGCCCCCGTATCCTCGATCGCCCTGGGCGACGCGGTCGCGGGCGCCATCCGGCCCTCCGCGATCGACGTGTCGCTGGAGCGCCAGCCCGGCAGGGACAACAGCGTTCCGGTGACCGTGATCGACCTCGAGCCGCGCGGCGACTCGATTCGGGTACGCGCCGATTCGCTCTCCGCCGACGTGTCGCCCGGCCGCGCGGCGGCCCTCGATCTCGCACCGGGTGACCGGGTCTTCTTCGGCTTCGACGGCGACGACGTGAGCCTTTACGCCTCGGAGCGGCCGTCGACCCTTCGGTAGTCTGTGCTGCACGCAGGTTCGAGGCTTCGAAGGGACGGTGGGCAATGCAGCACACACGGGCGCTCCAACCCGGCCAGGGTCCGATCCGATCGGCGATCTACCTGCCGGCCGATCCGTCCGCGGTGCTCTGGGGACGCCTTCCGTGCGCGACGGACAGCCCGGTGCTCACGATCGACTCCGGCACCGAGGTGACGATCGACACCCTCAGCCACGAGGGCGTGCTCGAAGACCAGGGGCGGGATCCTGTCGCCTTCTTCGGGGGATTCGGCGTGCGGCGCGAAGACGTGCTCCTGGACGCGATCGCGCTCGCCGCGTCCGATCATCCGCGGGATCCGGCCGTCGACGGTCCGCACGTCGTGACCGGCCCGATCCACGTGCGCGGCGCCGTGCCCGGGGACCTGCTCGCGATCACCGTGCTCGAGACCCTGCCGCGCGTGCCATACGGCGTGGTGTCGAACCGGCACGGTCGGGGAGCCCTGCCCGGCGAGTACCCGCTCGCCGCCGGCACGGTCAGCGTGTTCGCCGCGGTCGACGGCGAGCACGGCACCCTGCCCCGCGTGCTCGGCGGGGCGCACTCGGTGCGGTTCCCGCTCGCGCCATTCCTTGGCATCATGGGCGTCGCGGTGGCCGGTGGCTCGCGGCCGCACTCTGTGCCGCCGGGCGCGCACGGCGGCAACATCGACATCAACCTGCTCGCCGTCGGCAGCACTCTCTACCTGCCGGTGCAGGTTGCCGGAGCCCTCGCCTACGTGGGCGACCCGCACTTCGCGCAGGGCGACGGGGAGGTCGCGCTCACCGCGATGGAGGCGTCGCTGCGGGTGACCCTACGGTTCGACGTGCTCTCCGAGGCGGACGCGCTCGGGCAGTTCGGGCGCCAGGTCGGCCCGCTCGCCGAAACGGCCGATTTGCTGATACCGACGGGTCTTAGCCCCGATCTGGACGAAGCGGTGCAGAATTGCGTGCGGGCCGCCATCGGCCTGCTGCAGGCGCGATACGGCATGGATGCTGCCCACGCCTACGCCTACCTGAGTGCAGCAACCGACTTCAACATTTCCCAAGTCGTCGATCTCGTCAAGGGTGCGCATGCGCGCATCAGAAAGGGAGATTTTCATGACTGACGTGCGAGTTTCCATCCCCAGCGACGCCGAGGAGCCGAGCGGTTTGCTCGACGCCTTCTGGAGCTACGAGCGGGCCCTCACCGAAAACGACGTCGACGCGCTCGATTCGCTCTTCGCCCCCGGTCCGGACACGCTGCGCGGCGATGCCGGCGGGCTGCTCGTCGGGCACGACGCGATCGCGGCCTTCCGCCGCGGTCGGGCCGCGGCCCCGAAACGGGACATCCTCGAGGTGCGCGTGCTGCCGGTCGGCGATGACGCCGCCCTCGTCGTGGCCGTCACGGCCCCGGCCGACGGCGGTCGCGGCCAGCAGACCCAGTTGTGGACGCGCACGGATGACGAGTGGCGCATCGAGGCGGCGCAGGTGAGCGCCCCGGCGCCGGCCATCGCGGCCACCACCTGGCGGATCGTCGGCGACCCGCTCGTCGAGGGTGCCGCATCCGGTCCGCTCTCCGGCCACCGTGTCGCCGTCAAGGACCTCTTCGACGTCGTCGGCTTCCCCGTGGGGGCCGGCGTGCCCCAGTATCTCGCCGAGAGCCCCCGCGTTGTCACCAATGCGACGGCGGTGACCGCGCTCCTGGCCGCCGGGGCGAGCGTGCAGGGCATCGCCCGCACCGATGAATTCGCCTACAGCCTCTCCGGGCTCAACGCGCACTACGGCGCCCCGCAGAACCCCGCGGTGGTCGGAGCGATCCCCGGCGGCTCGTCGAGCGGCCCGGCGACCGCGGTCTCGAACGGCCAGTCGTCGATCGGTCTCGGCACGGACACGGGCGGCTCGATTCGGGTTCCCGCCTCCTGCCAGGGCCTCTGGGGCCTGCGCACCACCCATGGCTCCGTCAGCCGGGATGGCCTGCTCGGCCTGTCGCCCACCTTCGACACGGTCGGCTGGCTCACCCGCGACGGCGCGACGCTGCGGGCCGCCGCCTCGGCGTCCCTCGCGGGCGCGCAGCGCGTCTCGGCCGAGTCGCGCTTCGCCGTGGCTCCGAGGCTGACCGCCGTGGCGGGCGACGAGGTGCGGGCGGCATTCGAGGAGGCGCTCTCCGCGCTCGCCGCCGTCGACTTCACCGACGACATCCTGTCGATCGAGCTTCCAGACTCCGACGACCTGCTCGAGATCTTCCGCACCGTGCAGGCCGCCGAGGCCTGGCACACCCACGGCGCGTGGATCGAGGCGCACCCGGGGGCGCTCGGCGACGACGTCGCCGAGCGATTCGCCTTCGCGAAGTCGATCGACGCCGAGACCGAGGAGTTCGCCCGCCAGGCCCTCGGGCTCGCGCGGGAGCGCATCGACTCCGTGCTCGGCGACCGCATCCTGCTGCTGCCGTCCGCGTCGTCCGCCGCCCCGCTCGTGGACGCGGATGCCGAGGAACTCGAGCAGGCCAGGTCGAGCACGCTTCGCCTCACCTGCATCGCCGGTCTCGCCGGGCGTCCGGCGCTCAGCGTGCCGGTGCTCACCGTGGCCTCACCGACCTCGTCGGCCGCCCCGGTGGGGTTCGGCCTGGTCGGCCCGGTGCACAGCGACCTGTCGCTGATCGACGTCGGGGTCGCGCTCGCACTCAGCCTCGGCTAGTGGGAGAAGATCGCCGAGCCGCTCTCCATGTCGATCGGCAGCGAGGTGTGCTCGTGCACGACCTTCCAGACGCCGTCTTTCTTGTGCAGGCCGATGCTGAGCCGGTTGGTCATGGCGCGCTCGCGCTCCGCGGTCGCGGAGATCCCGGTGAAGGTCACCGCCGCGTGCCCGAACGCCACGTCGTCCCCCACCACCGACCGGAGATCGGCGAACCCGACCTCGACCGTCTCGTCGCCGAGCGACTCGAACCAGCCGGTGGCCATCGCGCGCCACTCGTCGATTCCGGAGTACTGCCACCGGCCCCAAGAATCGAAGATGTGCACGTCGTCGTCGTAGATCGCGGCGAACGCGTCGACGTCTTTGGCGTTGACCGCGGCCGCGTATGCGGCCAGCGTCCGGCCGACCGGGGTGTGCTCGATGCTCATGCCGTCACCATACTCCGGCACCGGCTATCGCGAGATTATGTCGTGTAGAGGCTCGTCGTCGATGGGGGCTGTGCCTGGTCAGGAGCGTCGGGACTGTAGCGCCGCTCGGGACCGCAGCGCGGCTCGGGACTGCAGCGCGGCGATCGCGGCGGTCAGCGCCGCGCGGTGCTCGCGAAGTCGCTTGTCTGACCATGGCTCGTCGCTCGCGGCCGCCCGCAGCGCGGGGCTGGCCATGAACCAGGAGGTGACGAGGCCGAGGGCGAGTGCGAGGGTGTCAACGGCTTCCGCATCCCCCTGCGCCGTGAGCGCCGCGACCTTCGCGGCGTAGGCCGTGGTCTCGACGGCCGTCGCCTCGGCGCGCTCGAGTTGGGCCCACACCGACACGCGGCCGAGCAGCGGGTTGGCAACGATGAAGTCGAAGAGCGCACCCCCGTAGCCGGGGAGGTCGTCGGCGGTGAATGGCACCTCGACCTCGAGTTGCGCGATGGTCTGCTCGATCACGATGTCGAACAGCCTCTCCTTCACCCCGAAGTGCACGTAGATCGAGCGCTTGTTGGCACTGGCGGTCTCGGCGATGCGGTCCACGCGGGCGCCGGCCAGCCCGTACTCGGCGAACTCGGCGCGGGCGGCGGCGAGAATTCGACGCTTGGTTTCGGTGGCGTCGGGCGGCATGCCCTCATCATACAAGGTAACCAACCAGATATTGACGAACCCGTCGAGGTGTGTCAGGGTAAGTAATAATCCGGATAGTTACCTACCTATTCGGTTCACACACCTCCCACAGAAGGACACCATCATGGCCAGGAAAGTCGCTCTCGTCACCGGCGCATCGTCGGGAATCGGCGAGGTCACCGCACGCCACCTGAACGAGCTCGGCTACACCGTGTACGCGGCGGCGAGGCGCACCGAGCGGATGAGCGGGCTCGCCGCGCTGGGCATCCGCCCGGTGGCCGTGGATGTGACGGACGACGCCTCGATGGTGACGCTGGTGAACGAGATCGTTGCCGACACCGGCCGGATCGACGTGCTCGTCAACAACGCCGGGTACGGCTCGTACGGCGCGCTCGAGGACGTTCCGATGGCCGAGGCTCGCCGCCAGTTCGAGGTGAACATCTTCGGGCTGGCCAGGCTCACGCAGCTCGTGCTGCCGCACATGCGCGCGCAGAAGGACGGCTACATCGTGAACATCTCCTCGATGGGCGGCAAGATCTGGGAGCCGCTCGGAAGCTGGTACCACGCCACCAAGTTCGCGGTCGAGGGCCTCAGCGACAGCCTCCGGGTGGAGGTGGCCCCGTTCGGCATCAAGGTCGTGATCATCGAGCCGGGAATCATCCGCAGCGAATGGGCGGCAATCTCCGCCGACGGGCTCGAGTCGACATCGGCCGGAACCGTCTACAGTGAGCAGGCGAGGGGCATGGTCCGCTCGTTCCGCGCGGCCAACGACGGACGGCTCGCGTCCGAACCGATCGTCGTGGCAAAGGCCATCGGCCGGGCAGTGCAGAGCCGGAGGCCGCGCACCCGGTACGCGGTCGGTGGCGGCGCCGGCCCCATCATCCTGCTTCGGCGGGTGCTCGGCGACCGTGGATTCGACCGGTTCATCGCGCGCACACTCGCGAGCGACTGACCGGGCGGCCGAAACCCGGCTGAAACATCCGTTCCGTAGAATCAGGATCTGAAACATCTGACTCACGTTGCGGAAGGGCCCACAGTGTCGCACCAGATCAACCCCCCCCAGCGGCTGCTCATGGGGCCGGGCCCGATCAACGCGGACCCGCGCGTGCTGCGCGCCATGTCCGCGCAGCTCGTCGGCCAGTACGACCCGGCGATGACCGCGTACATGAACGAGACGATGGGGCTCTACCGGGGAGTCTTCCGCACCGCAAACGCCGCCACCCTCGTCGTCGACGGCACCTCCCGCGCCGGCATCGAGGCTGCCCTCGTCTCGCTCATCGAGCCGGGCGACCGAGTGCTCGTGCCCGTCTTCGGGCGATTCGGGCACCTGCTGCGCGAGATCGCCGAGAGGTGCGGGGCGGAGGTGCACGTGGTCGAGCGGGAGTGGGGCACGGTGTTCACTCCGGCCGAGATCGAGCGGGCGATCGTCGAGACGAGGCCGAAGCTCGTCGCGATCGTGCACGGCGACACGTCCACGACGCTCGCCCAGCCGCTCGAGGAGCTCGGTGCCCTCTGCGCGAAGCACGGGGCGATCCTGTACACGGATGCCACGGCATCCCTCGGCGGCAACGCCTTCGAGGTGGATGCCTGGGGCATCGACGTCGCCACGGCCGGGCTGCAGAAGTGCCTCGCCGGGCCGTCCGGCAGCGCCCCGATCACCCTGTCGGAGCGCGCGGTCGAGGCGGTGAACGCGCGCAAGAGCATCGAGGCGGGCATCCGCTCGGTCGGCGACGCGGTGAGCGCGAGCCCCATCCGCTCCAACTACTTCGACCTGGCGATGATCCTCGACTACTGGGGACCCAAGCGGCTCAACCACCACACGGAGGCGACGTCGATGCTCTACGGCGCCCGCGAGTGCGCCCGGCTGCTCGTGGAGGAGGGGATCCCCGAGGCGGTGGAGCGCCATCGGCTGCACGGCTCGGCGATGGTCGCCGGCCTCGGCGGCCTCGGACTCGACCTCTTCGGCGACCAGGGGGCGCGGATGAACAACGTGGTCGGCGTGGAGATCCCGGCCGGCATCGACGGCGACGCCGCCCGGGCCGCCCTGCTCACCGACTACGGCATCGAGATCGGCACCTCATTCGGGCCGCTGCACGGCCGGGTCTGGCGCATCGGCACCATGGGCTACAACGCCCGGCGGGACACGGTGCTCACGACCCTCGCCGCGCTCGAGCAGGTGCTGCGGCGGGGCGGCGTCCCGGTGACCGCCGGCGGCGGCGTCGGCGCGGCCATCGACTTCTACGGCGAGCGATGACGCTCACCACCGCCCAGCTCGCCATTGCCCGGGTCATCCTCGACCGCTGCGACGAGCTCGCGACGCACAGCTCCCGTGAGACCGGTATCGAACGGGTCTACCTGTCCGCGGAGCATCGGGCGGTCAACGAGCTCGCAGCGGAGTGGATGCGCGGGGCCGGCCTCGCTCCCTGGCAGGACCCGGCGGGCAACCTGTGCGGCCGGCTCGAAGGCTCGAGCCCCGGACTGCCCGCGCTGCTGCTCGGCTCCCACCTCGACACCGTGCCGGGCGCCGGGCGCTACGACGGCATCCTCGGTGTGCTCGCGGCGATCGCCGTGGCCTCCCGAGTGCCGGCAGGCGAGCTGCCGTTCGCCCTGGAGGTCGTGGCGTTCGGCGACGAGGAGGGCACGCGCTTCGGCGCCACCCTGCTCGGCTCCCGCGCCCTCGCCGGCACCTGGCGACCGGAGTGGGCCGGACTCGTGGACAACGACGGCATCACCCTCGGCGACGCGGCGACCGCGTTCGGCCTCGATCCGGAACGCATCGGGGACGCGGCCCGCGACCCGGCCTCCCTCGTCGGCTACCTCGAGGCGCACATCGAGCAGGGGCCGCTGCTCGAGGACGCAGGCCGAGCCCTCGGCGTCGTAACCTCGATCGCGGCCGCGCGCCGACTACTCGTGACCCTCACCGGCGAGGCTCGGCACTGCGCAACCCCGTGGAACCTCCGGCACGACGCCCTGCTCGGGGCCAGCGAGGCGATCCTCGCCATCGAGCGGATCGCACGCGAGCACGGCAGCCCGGCCACTGTCGGGCACATCTCCGTGGAGCCGGATGCCGTGAACGTGATTCCGGGTACCGCCGAGTTCAGCCTCGACCTGCGCGACGAGACGGTCGAGGGCCGGGACCGCACCTGGCTGGCCATCCTGGCCGAGATCGAGCGTATCGCCGCGGACCGCGGCCTGGGCGTTGCCGTCGCCGAGACCCACTCGGCCCCGGCCGTGCAGTGCGCCCCGGAGTTGCGCGAGGTGATCCGCGCGGGCGTGCGCTGGACGGGCGACACCGACCCCCTCGAGCTGCACAGCATCGCCGGCCACGACGCGATGGCGGTCGCCGCCGTCACGGACGTCGGCATGCTCTTCGTGCGCTGCCGGGGAGGCATCAGCCACCACGCCGACGAATCCGTGCTGCTCGAGGATGTCGCGCTTGCTGTCGACGCGCTGCACGCGGCCGTTCTCGCCCGGGCGGCCCGGTCGTGACGCCCGGCCTCCTCGCCCGGATCGAGCAGGGCTACGGCGAGCTGTCCCCGCAGGAGCAGCGCGCCGCCGACTTCCTGCGCGACCACCTCGCCGACCTCGCCATCTACAACGCCACCGAGGTGGCGCGGCTCAGTGGGGTGTCGAAGGCCACCATCAGCCGGCTCTACCGCCGGCTCGGGTTCGGCAGCGCCGAGGAGTTGCGCGACCACGTGCGCGGGCTGCGGGCGGCGGGCACGCCGATCGCGACGGACGCTCCGATGAGCGTCACCGCCCACCTCGAGCGGGAGGTGGCCAACCTGCGCGCGGCGCTCGCCGCTCCGAAGCTCGAGCCGGCGGCGGCGCTCATCGCCTCGGCGAAGCGGGTGCTCGTGATCGGCTTCCGCAACAGCTATCCGGTGGCCCTGCACCTGCGCCAGCAGCTCGCCCAGGCGCGGGACGGCGTGGAGCTCGCGCCGCTGCCCGGCCAGTCCCTCGGCGAGGAACTCGTCTCCCTGGCGCCGGACGACGTGGTCGTCCTCGTGGGGTTCCGCCGCCGCCCCGAGGCGTTCGCCCGGCTCGTCGCGGCGGTGTCGTCGGCGCCGGCCCGCTCGGTGCTGCTCACGGACTCCACCGGCCGCCGCTTCGCGTCCGATGTCGATCACCTCCTCGAATGCCCGGTCGACAGCGTCTCGGCCTTCGACAGCTACGCGGCGGCGACGAGCCTGGTGAGCGTGCTCTCGGCGGCCGTGCTCGGGGCTCGGCTGCGCGAGGGACGCGAGCGGATCGCCGGAATCGGCGCCGCCTACGATCGGCTCGGAGAGCTCGAAGGGCCATGACCGGGGCTCCTTCCGGTATCGGACCTTCGTTTTCGTTGTGTCAATTCGGCGTGACACCAGGTCGAATTGACACGCGAAGAGTCGGTCCCGATCGATGTCAGTCCCTATCGATATCGGGCCCGGTCGATGTCGCGGCCGTCGAAGAGGTCGCCGCACTCGACCTCGGTCACGCCGTGCGCCACGAGGTAGGAGCGCGCGCCCCGGTCGCCTGCGACCTCGGCACCCACCGCGGCCCAGTGCGACCGCCCGATGAGCACCGGATGCCCCGGCCGGCCGTCGAAGACGGCCTGGCGCAGCGTCGAGGCGCGCGCGTCGTCGCCGAGCACTCGGAGGGCGACGACGAGCGGCAGGTCCGGCAGGTCGACGAGCGTGATGAGCGCGGCCACGGCATCCGTCTCCGCTGCGGCGGCAAGGCCCACGCGCAGCGACTCGGCCATGCCGTCCGCCCAGCGATCCGCGACGACCACCGCGACCCCGGACGGCACGAGTGGCGCCGCCTCGGCCGCGCGGGCGCCGAGCACCGCGATCACCGGATCACAGCCGGCCGCGCGCAGCAGGGTAGCCGCCCGGGCGAGCCACGGCTCGCCGTCCGCGGTGTGCAGAAGCGCCTTGGGGCTGCCGATGCGCGTGCCGGCTCCCGCCGCGAGGACGACGCCTGCGACTTCGGGCACTGCGGTGTCGGCCATGGGTAATGTTAGGCAGACCATGATGGAAATCCCCCTCAGCGAACTCCGCGAGAATCTCAGAGCGTGCCTCTCCGTGCAGCGCTGGATCGACGATGTCGTGCTCGCGGCCCCCTTCGACGACGTCGCCCAGTTGCTCGCCGTGGCCCACGACGCGGCCACGCCGCTGAGCCCAGCCGAGATCGACGAGGCCATCGCGCACCATCCGCGCATCGGCGAGAAGCCGCAGGGCGAGGGCGCCGCCCAGGACTTCAGCCGCAGCGAGCAGGCCGGACTGGGCGAAGACGAGAGCGAGTCCGGGCTCGCCGCGGCGATCGCCGCCGGCAACGGGGCATACGAGGATCGCTTCGGGCGCGTCTTCATCATCCGTGCGGCCGGACGCACTCGCGCCGAGATTCTCGAGGAACTCGAGCGGCGCCTCGAGCTGCCGAACAGCACCGAGCTCGAGATCGTGGGAGAACAGCTCCGGGAGATCGCCCTCATCCGGCTCGAGAAGATCTACGGGCGGGAGCTCCCGTGAGCCACGTCACCACGCACGTTCTCGACGCGGCGCTCGGCCGGCCGGCGTCGGGGGTCGCCGTGTCGCTCGAGAGCGAGGATGGCAGCCTGCTCGGCTCCGCGGTGACCGGCGCCGACGGGCGGGCGGGCGAACTCGGACCGGATGCCCTCCCGGCCGGTGCGTACCGTCTCGTCTTCGACACGGCAGCCTACTTCGCCGCGACGGCCACTCCCACCTTCTACCCGCGCGTGAGCATCGACTTCGACCTCGCGGACGCCTCGGCGCACTATCACGTTCCGCTGCTGCTCAGCCCGTTCGGCTACTCGACGTACCGCGGCAGCTGACCACGGTCGCCGCCTCTTCACCGCCTCTTCACCACCGTGAGGAGCATGACCGAGTCCTCCACGGCATCCACCGAATGGCGCCCCTCCGGCATGATCATCAGGTCGCCGACCGAACCGTTCCACGAGACGTCCCCGGACCGCAGCAGCACTCGGCCGACGAGCACCTGCAGGGTGGCCTCTCCCGGGTTCTCGTGCTCGGCGAGGCTCTCGCCTGCCCGCAGGGCGATGAGCGTCTGACGGAGCTGATGCTCGTGCCCGCCGAACACGGTGCTCGAACTGCGCCCGCTCGGGGCGTCGAGTGCCTGCGCCAGTTCGTGCCGAGCAAGAGCAATGAGTGAGGACTTCTGCATGTCGTCGCTCCCTTCGCTGGGTGACGCCGGAACGTCATGTTCCCAGTGTGCTCCTCCCGCGGCTCAGTAGTCGGTTCGGCCGTCCTGGGCGAGCCACGCGTCGAACGGCTCCTGGGAGTTGTCTGGCCGCACGGCGACGACCGGCATCGGCCAGCTGGCCCGATCCCGGCTGAACAGCTCGTAGAACTCGAGGTCGTCGAATCCGCCGCGCGCGGCGTCGTGGCGGTCGGCCGCGAACACGACCCGGTCGACGCGGGCCCAGAGCGCAGCCGAGAGGCAGAGCGGGCACGGTTCGCAGGACGTGTAGAGCGTCGCGCCGGCGAGCGAGAAGTCGCCGATGGCGAGGCACGCGGCGCGGATGGCCACCACCTCCGCGTGGGCGGTCGGATCGAGCGTGGCGGTCACCCGGTTCTGGCCCTCGGCCAGCAGCGCGCCGTCCTTCACCATGAGGGCACCGAACGGCCCGCCGCCGTTCGCCACGTTCTCGGTGGCGAGCTCGATCGTGCGCGCGAGCCACGCGGCGTCGGTCGGCGCCGCGGTCATGCGAGACCCGCGGATGATCGCCAGGCCTCGTGCGCATCCGGTGCATCGTCGCGCAACACCGTCGCCTCGATGAGCCCGTACGGCCGGTCGGCGGCGAAGAAGACCTCGCCGGGGTTCTCGAGCCCGAAGGGGGAGAGGTCCACCACGAAATGGTGCTTGTTGGGCGCGGTCAGGCGCACCTCGGCGATCGAGGGGAAGGCCTCGAGCACGGCCTTGCCCATGTGCCAGAGAGTCTGCTGGAGAGCGAGTGACTGCAGCACGGCGAACTCCTTGATCATGATCGCCTTGACGCCGGCGTACACCTCGTCCCACGGCACGTCGGTGCTGGTGAACCGCCACTTGGCCACGAGGGAGGTCGCCATCACTCGGTCGTGGGTCTCGGGCAGGGTCGTGTACTCGTCGGTGAGGAAGCCCGCGAACTCGGAGCCGGTGGACTTCAGCAGCACGAGATCCTTGAACCCGCCGACCACGTACTCGCCGGTCGCGTCGACGGTGACCGCCGCCGTGCGCACCTCCTGCCCGCTGCGCGTCCAGGTGTGGTCGTGCTCGACGCCGTCGACGATCGCTCGCTGCCAGGCGTACTCCTCGATCTCGATGCGGGCGCCCTCCACCGGCCCGATGTCGGTCACGAAGTGCCGGGCCAGATCCAGTCCGAAGTGCTCCATCGAGGAGACGCCCTTCGACCGGGCGAAGGCGTATGCGGTGTTCTTCTGCGTGTCGGTCGGCAGCACGTCGGACTGGTCGCCGACGAGGTAGGCCGGATCGAACGGCCCGCGAAGCGCCGTCGTCACGTTGAGGTCGCGGATCTCGTGTCGCGGCTGGTCGCGGTAGATGCGAACGAGCCGCGATTCGGCCTTTCCGTACTGGTGGTCGCCCAGGATTATTGCCATGCCCGATTGTGCCAAATCAATGTGACGGCGATGTTTCCGCAGCGTGCCGACAGGGCTCATCGGCCGGCCTCGAGCAGGCGTCCGCTGGGCGCGGCATCCGGTGCTGTCGACACCGGGTTCCCGGCGAGCCAGGTGCGCCGTGCGACGCCGCGAAGGCTCGCGCCGTCGTACGCGCTCACCGGGTTCCGGTGCTGCAGGGCCTCGGCGTGCACCGTGAAGCTCTCGTTCGGCGCGAAGGCGACGAGGTCGGCAGCCGCTCCCACGGCGATGCGGCCCTTGCCGGGCAGGCCCACGAGATCCGCCGGGCCGGTCGACATCCAGCCGAGCACGCGCTCGAGCGGGATGCCGCGCGCGTGCGCCTCGGTCCAGACCGCCGCGAGCCCGACCTGCAGGCCGGCGATGCCGCCCCAGGCGAGTCCGAAGTCGCCGCCGTGCGCGAACTTGAGGGCCGCGGTGCTCGGGCTGTGGTCGGTGACGACGATGTCGATGTCGCCGTCGAGCAGCGCCTGCCAGAGCGCGTCGCGGTTGGCGTCCGACCGGATGGGCGGGCAGCACTTGAACTGCGTCGCGGCATCCGGGATCCGCTCCGCCGCGAACGCCAGGTAGTGCGGGCAGGTCTCCACCGTGATCGGCAGCCCTTCGGCGCGGGCGGCGCGCAGGGCGGGCAGGGCCATCGCCGAGGACAGGTGCAGGATGTGCGCGCGAGCACCGGTGCGGCGCACCCCGGCGATCACCCGTTCGATCGCCGTGGTTTCCGCCTCGTCCGGGCGGGAGTCGACGAACCGGCGGTAGTCGACCCCTCCGGCGTTCGCGTGCGCGTCGAGCACGGCCGGGTCCTCGGCGTGCACGATGAGCAGGCCGCCGAACCCCGCGATCTCCTCGAGCGCCCGGTCGAGCTGGGCGGCGTCGAGGTGCTCGAACTCGTCGACGCCCGAGGGGGCGAGGAAGGCCTTGAAGCCGAAGACTCCGGCGTCGTGCATGCTCTCGAGGGTGCCGAGGTTCTGCGGCACCGCGCCGCCCCAGAAGCCGACGTCCACGATCGACTGCGGCGCGGCCGACGCCCGCTTGGTCGCGAGCGCCTCGACCGTGACGGTGGCCGGGATGCTGTTGAGCGGCATGTCGATGATCGTCGTGACGCCGCCGGCGGCCGCGGCCCTGGTCGCCGACGCGAAGCCCTCCCACTCGGTGCGACCCGGTTCGTTGACGTGCACGTGCGAGTCGACGAGCCCGGGGATGAGCACCTCGTCGTCGGCGAGGGTGACGGTCTCGTCGCCCTCAAGCGGCGAGGAGCTGATCGCGGCGATCCGGCCGCCGGAGACGCCGATGTCGGCGGGGCTGAACTGTCCGTCGACGAGCACGGATGCCGCCCGCAGGACGAGGTCGAATCGGTGCGCTGGTGGCATCGTTTCATTATCGCGGACTCGGGCGCGTGCTCGGTTCAACTGAAGTTCGCGAACCGTTCCGTCGTTCGCCTTGCATCGAGAACCGACGTTCTCTAGGATTGGAGCACCAGCCGAGAACGGACGTTCTCGGTTTCTACGAAGGGAACAACATGTCGTACATCACCGTCGGCCAGGAGAACTCCACGGACATCGAGCTGTACTACGAGGACCACGGATCTGGGCAGCCGGTCGTGCTCATCCACGGCTATCCCCTCGACGGGCATTCCTGGGAGCGCCAGACGAAGGTGCTCATCGCCGCCGGTTACCGCGTGATCACCTACGACCGACGCGGCTTCGGCCAGTCCAGCCAGCCGACAGTCGGGTACGACTACGACACCTTCGCGGCCGACCTCGACGCCGTGCTGACGACCCTGGACCTTACGGATGTCGTGCTCGTCGGATTCTCGATGGGCACCGGTGAACTGGCCCGCTACGTCGCCAATCACGGCGCCGACCGGGTGGCGAAGCTCGCTTTCCTCGCCTCACTCGAGCCGTTCCTGCTGCAGACCGACGACAATCCGACCGGCGTTCCCCGCGAGGTCTTCGACGGCATCGAGCAGGCGGCATCCGCCGACCGTTTCGCCTGGTTCACGGGCTTCTACCAGAACTTCTACAACCTCGACGAGAACCTCGGCAGCCGCATCAGCGAGGAGGCGGTGCGCAACAGCTGGAACGTCGCCGCGTCGAGCGCGGCCATCGTCGCCGCCGGTGTGGTGCCCAGCTGGATCGAGGACTTCCGCGGCGACGTGGCGAAGGTGCGCGCCTCGGGCACGCCGAGCCTCATCCTGCACGGCACGAAGGACCAGATCCTGCCGATCGACGCGTCGGGCCGCGAGTTCCACCGCGTCTTCCCCGAGGCCGAGTACGTGGAGGTCGATGGCGCTCCGCACGGCCTGCTCTGGACCCACGCCGACGAGGTGAACGCGGCACTGCTCGCCTTCCTCGGCAAGTCCTAACCCTCGCGGCGGGGGAAAGTAGTTCGCGGAGGGGGTTGCGACTCCCGCCGCGAGCCCTCTTCCCCGCCGCGCGGCGCGCTTTCTCCCTCCGCGACGGCGCCCTAGGCTGAGGCCATGACCGGCCTGCTCGAGTGTCCCAAGCGCATGGAGTACGGCCCGTGCGGCGGGGTGCAGTTCGACGGAAGCTGCGAGGTCTCGCCGCAGGCGTGCGTGTTCCTCGAGACGCCGACCGTGCGCTGGAACGACGCCGGGGACGCAGATCCCGGCCCGTCCGCGACGCCCCGGTCGATGCCGCCCCAGTCCGTCGGCGCCGTGCGGATGCGCGGGCTCCTTGCCGCGAGGCAGGTCGTCGTCGCCGACTTCCCGGCGCGCGCCCTCGACGCGGCGTCTCTCGCGGAGTGCGCCGCGGCGCTGGGTGGACGCGTGGATGCCGTGCTCGCCGGGGACGCCGGAACCGCGCGCGTGCAGTTCTCGCCCTCGTATCGCGCCCACCTCATCCGGTCGGCCGGACTCGACGTGTGGACCGGGTTCAACTGCCGCGACCGAAACCGGGTGGCGATGGAGGGCGAGCTCGCCGGCCTCGCCCACGTCGGCGTGTCCGGGGTGCACTGCGTCACCGGCGACCACACCCTCACCGGGTCGCGGCCCGATGCCCTGCCGGTGTTCGACCTCGACTCCACGGAGGCGGCCGCGCTCGCCCGCGCGAACGGGCACCTCGTCTCGGTCGCGGAGTCGCCGGCCGCCCCGCCGGTGGATCGCCGCCCGTCCCGGCTGCTCGAGAAGCAGCACGCGGGAGCGGAGGTCTGCTTCGTCAACCACTGCGGAGGCGCGGCGGCCGTAGCCGCGTTCGTCCGCGCCTCGCAGGACGTCGGCGTGACAATGGGGTTCATCCCCTGCGTGCCCATCGTCGTCGACCGGGGCAGCGCGGAGCTGCTGCGGAGCTTCACGACGCTCGTCCTCCCGGACGGCTACCTCGACCGCATCCTCGCCGCGCGCGATCCATTCGCGGAGGGCGTGGCCGCCGCCGCCGACCTGGCGCGGTCGTTCCTCGCGATCGACGGCGTCGCGGGAGTGAACCTGTCCGGCGGCGCCGGCCCCGGCCGGGAGGCCTGGTTCGCCGAGGCGCTCGCGCGGATTTCTGATGAGTTGGAGTTGGTGGGCGAATGAGCAACGCGATGTGGGACGAGCGCTACACGCAGGCGGCAGCGGCCGGATCGACGGTGTGGTCGCGGGGGCCGAACGCGTGGGTCGAGTCGACGGTCGGTGGGCTGCCAGCGGGCAGGGCGGTGGATCTCGCGGCAGGCGAGGGCAGGAACGCCCTGTGGCTGGCGTCCCTCGGCTGGTCGGTGACCGCTGTGGACTTCTCGGCGGCGGGGCTCGCGATCGGGAAGGCGCGCGCCGCGGAGCTCGGCGGCGACATAGAACGCGGCGACATTGAACGCGGCGACATCGACCGGGCCGACGTCGACCGGGCCGACGTCGACCGGGCCGACATCGACCGGGCCGGCATCGATCGGGCCGGCATCGACTGGGTGGTCGCGGACGCGACCGCGTGGGTCGCGCCGGAGCCGGTCGACCTCGTCGTGATCGCCTACCTCCAGCTTCCGGCCGCGGAGCTCGCCCGGGCGGTCGCCAACGCCGCGGCGTCCCTCCTGCCGGGCGGCACCCTGGCCATGATCGGCCACGACCGCGAGAATCTCACGCGCGGCATGGGCGGCCCGCAGAACCCGCTGATCCTGCACGACGTCGCGGAGCTGCGCGCCGCCGCGACCGGCGCGGCCCTCGACATCGTGGAGTGCGCCCGCCTCGAGCGGAAGGTGGCTGGCGGTGTCGCGATCGACACCGTCCTGCTCGCCCGCACACCCTCGGCCTAGCCGGGAAGGTGCGCGACCGTCCATCCGCCGGACGTCGCCCGGTACTCGAGGCGGCGGCTCGCCGCCTCCTGGTCGCTCGTCCAGAACGTCATCCGACTCGGGCGCACGAGGAAGCCGATCCAGTTGTCCGGCTGTTCGAAACCCGAGGGGTGGGAGGCCGTGAAGGCCGCCCAGCGGGCGCGGCGCTCCTCATCCGGCATCTGCGCGTACTCGAAGGTGTTGAGCCAGGCGAGCTGCTGCAGGTACGGCGAACGCGACCGGTAGGCCGCCGCGATCTCCGCCGCCGGCGCGACCTCGGCCCGGCCCTGCACCACGAGCTGGCGCGTGAAACCCGGCCAGAGGAAGGAGAGCGCCACGGCGGGATTGGCGACGATGCTCGCCGCCTTGCGGGACAGCGCGTCGGTGTGGAAGTAGAAGCCCTGCGCGTCGAATTCGGTGAGCAGCACGGTGCGGGCGTCCGGCTCCCCGGATGCCGACACCGTCGCGACCGTCATCTGCGGCCGCTCGGGGTCGTCGTTTGCCGGCAGCCACTCGGCCACGAGGGCCCACGGCTCGCTCGGCTCCCTCATGGCTGGTGCCTGAACCCGGCGATCTCGGTGAGGGCCGCGACCCCGTTGGCCACCGCGCGCTCGAACAGCGTCGCTCCCCATTCGGCCGTCGCGCCGGTGGCGTCGCCAATCACCCCGGACGGCCCGAAGTCGTTGCTGAGCCACCCGAAGCTCACCGGCCCGCCGTTGAACTTGATGTGCTCGAGGTCGGCCATGTGGTCCGGCACCCATCGCTCGGCGAGGGAGAGGTCAACGAGATCCGGCCGGAGGTGAAGGATCATGGATGTCTCGCTGTGCCCGCCGTGGATGCCGAAGCCGCGCTCGTCCGGGCCATCGATCCCGTCGCCGGCGGTGATCGATGCCCCCATCAGGAACGTGCGCAGCCCGAACCGGCGGCGCAGCTCGCGCAGCGCCACCTGCAGCAGGGCGATGTTGCCGCCGTGCCCGTTGTAGAACACGAGAGTCTTCGCGGGGGTCGCGGCGACCGACCGGCCGATGTCTACGACCGTCTGCATGAGCGTGTCCCAGGTGAGCCACACGGTGCCGGGCGCCCAGTGGTGCTCGTCCGACTTCGTGTAGGCGAGGGACGGCAGCAGCCAGACGTCGCGGCCGGCCGCGGCGGCGGTCTCCACGACGGCCCGCCCGATCTGGTCGGCCATGAGGTAGTCGGTGGAGAGCGGCAGGTGCGGACCGTGATGCTCGATCGCGCCGGTCGGCAGCACGAGGATCGAGTCCTCGGTGAGTGCAGCGTTCGCGGCCGGACCGGACAGGTCGACGAGGTTGCGGGTGTTCATCGCTGGTCTCCCGTCACGACGGCCGGTTCGCGCCGCAGCTTGCCCGGGTTGAGCAGGCCGTGCGGGTCGGTCGTCTCGGCCAGCCGCGCGGTGCGCTCCGGCTGGTAGTCCACGAACCACTGGTGCGGGTTGTGGTAGCCGACCCCGAGTTCGGCCAGTCGGTCGAAACCCGCGTAGACCTCGTCCGCGGTGGAGTAGACGCCCGCGAGCATCCCGATCGGGCGGCCCTTCTGCGCCTCGATGTGCAGCATCCCTCCCGGGTACACGGCCTGCACCTCGTCGATGCGGTCGACGAGCGCATCGCCGGACACCTCGACGTGGAAGTAGGTGTCTGGATAGGCCTTCTGCAGCCACTCGATCGGGTGGTTGTACGACATCATGCTGATCTTCATCGAGGCCTGGGCGCCCTCCCTCACGTCCTCGACCAGGCCGCCGGCCGCCTCGACGAGCCTGGTCGCCTCCGCGACGGATGCCGCATCGAGAATCGCCCGCAGGCTCGCCCGGTCGGCGGGGATCGCCGCATCCGTCGGCAGCGCGTTCGCGAGAGTGGCCTGGTCGGCCGACACGAGCCTGGGCGTCGGCTCGAGGTCGGCGAACGGGCGGATCACGGCGAGCGCCTGCTCGAACGTGTCGAAGCTCGCGAAGAATCCGCGCCAGTCCTGCAGCGGTTCGAGGGCGACCGTCGCGCGCACGATGATGCCCGCCGTGCCGTAGTTGTGGATGTATGGTTCGGCATCCGCGCCCACCACGTGCACGAGAGTCGCGTCCGGAACAGCGTGCACGACGTCGAGCGCGAGGGCGAATCCGGTGTGCAGCATGCCGTGTTTGATGGAGCCGGTGCCGCCGGAGCCGCCGGAGAGGAAGCCGCCGATCGACGAGTTCGCGGTGGACGGATACATCAGCACCTGCTGGCCGGCCCGGTTCGCGGCCTGCTCGAGCGCCGCGAGCGATGCCCCCGCATCCGCCGTGATGTAGCCGTCACCGACCTCCACGATCGTGCGCGCCTTCGACAGGTCGAGCACGAGTCCGCCGCTCATCGGGATCGCCTGGCCGTAGTTGCCGGTTCCCTTGCCGCGCGGGGTGATCGGCACGCCGTGGCGCACCGCGGCGGCCACCGCGAGGGCGGCCTGCTCGGCGGTTGTCGGCCACGCCACGAGGTCCGCGAGGCCGAGGGGGAGCTGTTCGGTGATCACCGGGGAGAGCCGAGACCCGTCCACCGACGCGCGTTCGCGCGCGACGAGTTCCGCGCTCACCCCCTTGTCGCCGAGGATTCCGCGAAGTTCGGTTTCGAGTGCCGTGAGGGGGTCGTTCATGGGATTTCCTTTGGATCGAGCATCAGTGTGGATCGCGAATCAGTGCATGACCATGCCGCCGGTGACGTTGATCGCCTGGCCGGTGAGGTAGTTGGCGTCCTGGGACGCGAGGAACAGGGCGACGCCCGCGACATCCGACGGTTCGCCGAGTCGGCCGAGCGGCGAGAACGACGACCAGGTCTTCACATCGTCGTCGGTGCGGGTGGCGGCGCCCATGTCGGTGAGCACGTAGCCGGGGCAGAGCGAGTTCGCGACGATGCCGTGCTCGCCCCACTCGAGCGCCGCAACCCGGGTGAGCGCGACGACGGCGGCCTTCGAGGCGGCGTAGTGGCCCTCGCCGGCCCCGCCCCTCTTCGCCGCCATGCTCGCGAGGTTGATGATCTTGCCGCCCTCGCCCGCCGCGATCATCGACCGCGCGGCGACCTGCATGGTGGTGAGCATCGCCCGGGTGTTGATCGAGAACATCTCGTTCCAGTCGGCGACGGTCACCTCGAGCAGCGGCAGGCAGCGCAGGATGCCGGCGCTGTTGACGAGGATGTCGATGCCGCCGAGTCCGGCGATCGCCGCCTCGGTGGCCGCCGTCGTGTCGACCGGATCGACGAGGTCGACGGCGTGGAAGCTGCCGCCGAGCTCGCCGGCGAGGCGCGAGCCCTCGTCGACGAGCCGGTCGAGGATGCTCACGCTGGCACCCTCCGACGCGAATCGGTTGGCGATCGCCCCGCCGATGCCCCGTGCCCCACCGGTGACGACGACGCGCTTGCCCGCGAGCCGCCCGGTCGCCGTCACCAGTGGGTCATTCATGAGTGGTTCAGAATCCGATCGTCTTGTCGATGAATTCGTTGGTGAACAGGTCGGTCGCCTTCAGTCCGGCCTTCGGCGCTGACCCCGTCTTCGTGAACAGCGGGGTGTCGATGTCGATGACCTTCTGCACGCGCGCCTCGTCGAAGTCGCCGACGTAGGCGTTGTCGCCGTTCGTGGCGATCTTGAGCTTCTTCATCTGGCTGACGCCGAAGTCCGCGACCTTCTCGGAGTAGACCCAGCCGTTGTTGTAGGCCGTCACGAGGTCGGCGATGAGCGTGTTGGTCGCCGCCGGCTTCGAGATGTAGTCCACGTCGGCCTGCTGCAGCACCGGCACCAGCTTCTTGAGGCAGGGGCTGAGCTTCTCGAGGTCACCGCTGCGCACCGAGATGGCCTCGGGGTAGATCGGGTAGCCCGTGTCGTTGATGAGCTGGAAGTTCACCGGCTTGCCCCACGCGCTCACCTCGTTCTCGTAGATGTACGGCTCGGCCGTGGCGAAGCCCTGCTGGCCGTCCTTGCCCTTGGCCGTGACGAACTTGGCGGGGGTGCCGTCGTACGCGCCATCCGTCTGCGCCTCCGGGAGGATCCCCGAGCCCTGCAGGTAGCCCATGTACGCGGCCCCCTGGAAGTAGCGCACGACACCGCCGTCCGCCTTGAGCGCCTCGCCGAGGTCCTTGATGGTCTTGACCTTCGGATAGGTGGACGGGTCCCACATGATCATCTGCGGGGAGATGTTGTTCTCGGCGAACACCGCGGTGGTCGGCAGGGTCGCCGACAGCTGCACGGCCTCGTCGGTGGAGACGTAGGCGAGGGTGATGTCCTTGTCCTTGTACAGCTCGGAGCTCACGGTGGAGAAGCCGATGGCCGGGCCGCCCGAGCGCACCTCGACCTTGACCCCGGTGGACTTGCCGCCGGAGTAGAGGTCACCGCTCACCGCCTTCTTGTCGGCGTTGATCACGGGGTTCGGCCCGAGAAGCTGGTAGAGGTGGCCGTGGTCGGCCTCCGGGTTCCAGTCGGTCTGGATGGTGACGGTTGCCGGGCAAACTCCGGACAGGTCGACGGCGCCTGCTGCGGCGGTCGGTGCCGAGCTGCTGCTGCTGGACGGGCTGCTCGCGCAACCGGCCAGGGCGATTCCCGCAGCGAACACCATGCCGACGGCGATGGTGGAGCGAACTGCTGTTCTGTGCATTGCTTCTCCTCTTGGTGGTGGGGGTGCGAAGGGTGTTGCGGGTAAAAACCGGGGACGATCAGCCGAAGTCGTACCACTTGCCCACGACGAGGCGGCCGAGCCGGCCGAAGAAGAGGAAGACCGCGATGCCGAGCAGTGAGGCGATGATGATCGCGGCGAAGGTGCCGGGACCGTTGAGACGCGCGGTCGCCACCTGGATGAGCACTCCGAGGCCCGGCGTGCCGCGCTGGAAGAAGAGGTCACCCACGATCGCGCCGATAACGGAGAGTCCCGCGGCGTTGCGAAGCCCGAGGAAGATCGACGGCATGGCCGCTGGGAACCTCAATTTCATCAGCGTGGTGACCCTTCCGGCACCCTGGAGCTCGAAGAGTTCCCGCTGCGATTGATCCACAGACTGGAGACCGAAGAGGGTGTTGGAGACCATGGGGAAGATGGCGATGATTGTGGCCACGATCACCCGGGAGAGAAACTCGTACCCGAAGAGGGACCCGATCAATGGCACCAGGGCCAGGATCGGGATGCACTGGAGGATCACCGCATAGGGATAGAGCGATCGTTCGATCCATTTTGCGAGTGACATCAGGGTTGCCCACCCGACACCGATGATGATGGCGCAGGCCAGCCCGGTGAGCGCAACCTGGGTCGTGTTCAGCAGATCGGCGTAGAGGAGGGGTGTGAAGAACGGGTCGCCGTAGAATTCTTTGAGCACGAGATGCGGATACGGGATCAGGTAGGGCAGCTGCACCACCTTGTCGTAGTACAGCGCGATGACGTAGCCGACTCCCACGAGAATCGCGAACACGACCAGTGGTGGCCACCACAGCGACGACCGGCGCGAGTAGAACCGGAAGACACGCACCTGCTGCCGTTGAGAATCCGAAGTGGCGCCCGAAGTGATTTCCTGGCTCGACGTCAATGACATCAGCTGTGCCCCTCTCTGAGCGCGTGGGAGACTTCGCCGACGAGGGCCCCGAACTCCGGGGTGAAGCGGATGTCCGGATCCCGCGGCATCGGGAAGGGCACGTCGAAGGTGCCGACGATCGACCCAGGCCGGCCGGACATCACGATGACCTTGGTCGAGAGGTAGACGGCCTCGGAGACGGAGTGGGTGATGAACAACCCGGCGAACTGCTTCTCTACGAAGAGCCGCAGCAGCTCGTCGTTGAGGCGCTCGCGGGTGATCTCGTCGAGGGCGCCGAACGGCTCGTCGAAGAGGAACAGCTCAGGTTCGAGGGTGAGCGAGCGGGCGAGCGAGGTGCGCATCCTCATGCCCCCTGACAGCTGCTTGGGCAGGTTCTTCTCGAAGCCACCGAGGCCGACCAGATCGATGGCCTCCTGTGCCTTCGTGCGCCGCTCCTTCGCCTTCATGCCGCTCAACTCGGCCAGCAGCTCCACGTTGTCGGCGACGGAGCGCCAGGGCAGCAGCGTTGCGTCCTGGAAGACGTAGCCGATGCGATCGGTGTCCACGACGACGCTGCCCTCCGAAGACACCTCGAGGCCCGACGCGATGCGCAGGAGTGTCGACTTTCCGCACCCCGACGGCCCGACCACGGTGACGAATTCGCCCCGGTTCACGGTGAGGTCGACCCCGCGAAGGGCGACGGTGCCGTTGGGGAAGGTCATCTCCACGTTGGTGAAGTCGAGCAGGGTTCCGGCGGACCGGGGCGCGGCGGTGGGCCGGGCGGGAGCTGTCGCGGACATCTACAGCATCACCTCTCTTCTGGTTAGCGGGGCGGTGGAGGGCGCGGCCACTTCGTAGGTCACCCGGCTCTGGGCGACGAGGCTGCCGGCGTGGATCACGAAACGGTCGGCCGAGGCGTTCGCCACGACATCCGAGAGGGTGGCGCCGCGCACGGCGAGCAGTTCCGCCCGCGCCCCCACCTCGACGCCGGCAAGGGGGAGCGACATCACCGAGCGCGCCCCGGTGCTCACCGCGGCGTACGCCTCGTCGAGCGTGAGGTGGCCGGCGGTCACGAGCAGGGACGCCGTCTCGAGAGCGTCGCTGCGCCCCACCGGGTTGAACGGGTCGCGCACGTTGTCGGCCCCGGCCCCCACCCGCACCCCGGAATCCAGCAGCGCGCGCAGCGCGGTGAGCCCGCGCGGAGTGGACACCGCGTGCTGCCGGCCCTGCAGGTAGAGGTTGGTGATCGGCAGGGAGATTATCCCGATGTCGCTCGCGAGCACCTCGGTGATCACCGCCTGCAGCGCGTCGGGCTCAAGCGTGCCGAGGCGCACGCAGTGCCCGGCCGACACGGTGCGGGTGGCCGGCCAGTCCCGCACGATCCTGGCGAATTCGATGATCGTGGGTTCCCCGGAGAGCCCCTCGTCGGTGTGGATGTCGACGCCGACGTCGCGACGCTCGGCGATCGCGAGCAGCCGGCCCAGGTCGTCGTGCGGCTCCGGTGCGAGATGAGGAGCCCCGCCCACCAGTTCGACGCCGAGGTCAAGGGCCTGCTCGATCGTGGAATCCATCGTGTTCCAGCCGGCGAGGGCGACAAGCTCGATGTCCATGAGCCCGGCGAGTTCGTCCCGCACCTGGCAGAGCGCGTGCACGCCGCGCAGCGGGTCGTCCCCGGTGAGCATGTCCACGTGGCTGCGCACCGCGGTCGTGCCCTGCCGCAGCATGAGCAACGCGGCCTCCCGAGCCCGATCCGCGATGCTCTCCACCGTCATCACGCAGGAGTAGTCCTTCCACGAGGCGATCGCGAGTCCGAGGTCGCCCATGGGCGGGTTGATCAGGTCCCAGGACAGGGCCTTGTCGAGGTGGGCGTGAGGTTCGGCCGGCGCGGTGAGCAGCAGGAAGCCGTCGAGGTCGAGGGATGCGCCGGGCAGATGCGCGGTGGCCGGCCGACCGGTGCCGGCGGGGCAGACGGTGCACACGGTGTCGTCATCGAGTTCGACGTCGACCACCGAGCCGTCGGGGAGCGTCGCGTTGGTCAGCAGGGTGAGCCGACGGGGAAGCGCGGGCATGGGCGGCCTCCCTAAGAATCCAAGGGGTGTGCAGCCACCGCAGCGCTGAGCCGGTTACACGCGAATGTTGATAACCTCAACATTGTCGAGGCTAGGCACGGCGCGTTTCCGGCGTGTAACGCCCCCGTTTCGACGTGTAAATTGCTGGGAAAACACCGCCATCGCTCCCGCCGGTCCGGCGATAGTGGATCTCGGGCCCACCAGAGGCTGGGCCAACCAAAGACCAGGAGGACAACGTCACCTCGCTCGACACCGCGATCGACCAGCAGGCCTCGGCCATCGGCGGCCGCATCCGCGCCCTCCGCCGCGCTCGCGGGCTTACGCTCGTGCAGCTGGCGGCGATCGCCCAGCTGTCGCATCCGTTCCTGAGCCAGCTCGAACGCGGCCGCGCCCGCCCGAGCATGGTCTCGCTCGAAAAGATCGCGCGAGCCCTTGGGACGAGCCAGCTTGAGCTCATGGCGGCCGCCGAAGACGCGGCGGAGCCGGTGGAGTCCCCGACCGTGCTCGTGCGCGCCGACGAGGGCACCCGCGGGCCGTACGGCGGCGGCACCGGGCGGCTGCTCGTGCACGGCAGGCGCCGGTTCCACCCCATGGAGTTCACGGGCGACAACCTCGACGCCGGCGAGTACTTCGTGCACGCCGAGGACGAGTTCGTGCACGTGGTGGCCGGCACCGTGGTGATCGACCTCGCGGAGCACGGCACGTCTACCCTGCGCGAGGGTGACTCGCTCTACTACGTCGGCGGAACCCCGCACCGCTGGAGCGCCATCGACGCCGACGGGTATCGGCTCTTCGTGGTCAAGGAGAAGCCGGTACGACTGTGACGGACCACCACGAGACCGAACTCGACACGGGCGTCGTCCGGCGCAGCCGTGCGTCGGACGACGTCGACATCTTCGAGCTGCGTGCCCCGGACGGCGCACCGCTGCCGGCCTGGAGCCCCGGCGCCCACATCGACGTGATCCTGCCCGGCATCGGCGAACGCCAGTACTCGCTGTTGCCGGCCCCTGCCGGATCCTGGCGCATCGGCGTGCTTCGCGAGCCGGGCGGCCGGGGCGGCTCGGCCTGGCTGCACTCCGCCCTGGTTGTCGGGGCAGCCCTGCGCGTGCGCGGGCCCCGCAATCACTTCGCCTTCGAGCCGCAGGCCGGCACCCGCTACCTGTTCCTGGCCGGAGGAGTGGGGATAACGCCGATCGCGGCGATGGTCGACGCCGCGGCCGCGGCCGGCGTCGACTTCACCCTGCACTACTCCGGGCGGTCCCGCACCTCGATGGCGCTCGTGGACGAGATCACCGACGCGCACCAGGGCCGCGCGTTCGTGCACGCCTCGGATGAGGGGAACCGACTCGACCTCGACGCGCTCTTCGCCGGCCTCGACCCCGAATACGTGGTCTATTGCTGCGGGCCGGCCCAGTACATCGACGCGGTCGAGACCGCCGCGGCCGGCAGGCCGCTGCACGTCGAGCGCTTCGAGGCGAAGACGCTCGGGCCGCCCCTGCTCGATGGGGCGTTCGACGTGGAGCTCGCGGGCACGGGGGTGACGGTGACCGTTCCACCGGAGCGCAGCATCCTCGACCTGGCAGAGGAGGCGGGCGCATTCGTGCTGTCGAGCTGCCGCGAGGGTACCTGCGGCACGTGCGAGACGGTGGTGCTGGAGGGCGAGGTGGACCACCGGGACTCGATCCTCACCCCGGACGAGCAGGCGGAGAACTCGGTGATGTACATCTGCGTCTCCCGCGCGGCCGGACCGCGGCTCGTGCTTGACTTGTAAGTCGCCAGCACAGCGGTCGCCAGCACAGCGGGCTTCGGCACAGTGGTCGTCAGCACGACGGCCGTCGGCACGGTGGTCGTCGGTTCAGGGGGCTTCGGCCTAGCGGGCGATCCGCTCCGCGAGGGCCGCGACGAGCTCCCGCTCGTCCTCGTGCACGAGCTCGTAGTCGCGCACGACCACGCGCCCGGCCACGACAACGTGTCGGGGACGGCGGCCGGGGTTCGCCCAGAGCAGGCCGGCCACGGGGTCGGCGACCCCGGCATCCGCAGCCCCCGACACGTCCCAGACGCACAGGTCGGCGGCCGCGCCCGCGCGCAGGTGCCCGAGTTCCGGGCGGCCGAGCCCGGCGGCGGAGCCGGCCGTCGCCATGGCGAGCACCGAACGGGCGTCGATCGGCGGCCCGACGAGCGGGGCCACCTGCATGGCGAGCCGGGCATCCGCGAGCAGGTGCCCCGCGTCGTTGCTGCCGCCGCCGCTGGTGCCGAGGCCCACGGTGATGCCGGCGGCGCGTAACGCGGCGACCGGGGCGATCCCCCAGCCCATCGGCAGGTCGCAGCCGGGGGCATGGGTCGCGGTGATGCCGGCGGATGCGAGCCGCGCGATCTCCGCGCCGGTCACGTCGCAGAGGTGGGCGAGCGTCACGTCCGCGGCGAGCCAGCCCCACTCCTCGAGCAGGTCGATCGGGCGACGGCCGTACCTCTCGAGCGCGATCGCCACATCCACCTGTTCGTTGGCCTGGCTGCGACGGCGCAGCCCGTGCCGCGCGGCCACCTCGCCGAGCAGTTCGAAGGTCTCGCGGGAGTCGCTGTGCACCCCGGCCGGCCCCACCGCGAGCTGGAGCATGCCGTCGGCGCTCACGCCGCCGGTCGTGCCGGGCAGCAGTGCGGCGATGATCGCCTCGGCGGAGGCCGCGGCCTCCTGAGGGTCGTCGCGGGCGGAGCCGCGAACGAAGGTGAGCCGGGCGCCGAGGCCGCGCACGGCCCCCGCCGTCGCTTTCGCGATGGCGACCGTGTCCGCTCCGGCCGGCCAGGTCAGGTGGTGGTCGGCGACGGTCGTCACCCCGTTCAGCAGGCCCTCCGTGACGCCGACCGACGCGGCCGCGTGGGCGAGCTCGGCATCCACTCCCACCCGGGCGTAGGCGGCCGCCATTGTCGGCAGCCAGTCGGCCATCGGAACGCCGCGGGTGCCCGGCAGGGTGCGGAAGGCGGTCTGCAGCAGGTGGTGGTGGGCGTTGACGAGCCCGGGGGTGAGCACGCAGCCCGACACGTCGATGGTCTCGCCGCCCGAACGCGCCGCCGCCTCCACGACGACTCCGTCGTCGACGACGAGATCACCCTCGCGCTCGGTGGTCTCGTCGATGACGATGCGGAGGGCGCCGGAGAGAGTGAGCATGGTGAGTTCCTAGCACGCCGATGTGTCGAGCTGATGTCGCGGAACGGACCGGCGGCTACCTCCCGAGCCGCCACACCCGGTCGCGCGACATCGGCAGCTCGAACGGGCGAATGCCGAGGGCGTCGCGCACGGCGTTCGCGAGGGCGGGAGCCACCGGGTTGTACGGCGCCTCACTCATCGACTTGGCGCCGTGCGGCCCGAACGGGTCGTGCGTGGACGCGAAGTAGACCTCCGTGTGCGGGATGTCCGCGAACTGGGGCAGGTGATAGTTGCGGAACGCCGCACTCGTGACGGTGCCCTCGTGGTCGAGCAGCAGCTCCTCGTACAGGGCCGTGCCGATCGCCTGGGCCGTTCCGCCCTCGATCTGCCCGCGCAACTGCTCGGGGTTGAGCACCGTCCCCGCGTCCGCGGCCTGGATCGACTGCAGGATTCGCACCTCGCCGGTCGAGCGGTCGACGGCCACCCGGAAGGCGTGCACATTGAACGCGACCGACCGTGGCGTGCCGTCGTGGCTCCCGTCGGCGATGAGCGGGCCGGCCTCGAGCAGCTCATATGCCGGAACGAGAATGTCCCCGGCCCGCACGCCCCCGTCCTCGACGACGCCGCCCAGGTAGCCGAGCGACGCGGCTCGGGCGAGCATGCGGTCCCGGAGCTTGCCGGAGGCCGCGAGCAGCGCCTTGCCGGCCACCACCACCCCGGCCGAGCCGAAGGCGCCCGTGTCGTAGCGGGCGACATCGGTGTCCGACTGCAGGATCACCACGCGGTCGACGGTCGTGTTGAGCGCGGTCGCCACGAACTGGGCATGCACCGTCGTCGTGCCGTTGCCGAACTCGGCCGTGCCCACGTTCACCTCGAAACGTCCGTCGTCGAGCAGGCTCACGCTCGTGTCTGCGAAGTGCCCGCGCGGCGGCACGGTCGCGATCATCGCGATGCCCATCCCCGTTCCCACGCCCCAGGTGTCCCCGGTCGGCGCGGCCACCCCGGTGCCTCTCGCCAGCGCGGCCTCTGCGAGGTCCAGGCACTGGTCGAGGCCGTAGCTGCCGATCAGCAGGTCGGTGCGTTCGTCGGCGTCCGCGACGATCATCGGGTCGCCCGGCACGATCACGTTGCGTCGCCGCAGCTCGAACGGGTCGATCCCGAGCTTCCGCGCGAGCTCGTCCATAGCCGACTCCACCGCGAAGATCACCTGCCCGAGCCCGTAGCCGCGGAAGGCGCCGGATGGCAGGTTGTTCGTGTACACCGACTGGGCATCCACCCGCTTGTTCGGACAGCGGTAGACGCTCGTCGACTCGTGGATGCTGTGGTACATCACCCCGATTCCGTGGTTGCCGTACGCGCCGGTGTCCGCGAGCTCGTCGACGGCCATCGCGGTGAGCACGCCGTCGCGGGTGGCCCCGAGTGTGACGGCGACGCGCATCGGATGCCGCGGCGGGGCGGTGCGGAACTCGTCCTCCCGGGTGAACTCGTATTGCACCGCGCGGCCGGTGCGAAGCACGGCGAGGGTGACGATGTCCTCGGTGAGCAGTTCCTGTTTGCCGCCGAAGCCTCCGCCGACCCGGGCGGTGAAGACCCGCACCCGGTCGGTCTCGAGGCCGAAGATGTGGCACAGCTCGTCGCGCACGAGGAACGGCACCTGGCTGGAGGTGCGCAGCACGAGTCGCCCATCGGCATCGAGCCAGCCGCGGGTGGCGTGCGTCTCGAGCGCGGCATGGTTCACCCGCTGGGTGCGCCAGGTGCCGGAGACCACGGCGTCGGCCGTGGCGAGCGCCGCCTCGACGTCGCCGGTCTCACCGTGGAACTCGGCGACGGTGTTGCGCGCGGGGTCGGCGATGCGGGACTCCGGCCCCTTCGTCGCGTGCAGCAGGGGCGCGCCGGGGGAGCGGGACTCCTCCGGGTCCCAGACGGCAGGCAGAAGCTCGTACCCGACGTGGATGGCGGCAAGGGCGCGCTCGGCGATGGCCACGGTGTCGGCGACGACCGCGGCGACGCGCTGGCCGTGGAACCGCAGCACCGGGTCGAGCACGAGGGAGTCGTCCGGGTCGTCGGTGCGCTGCTCGTGCCGGCCGGTGGAGAAGAGGGTGGCTGGCGACTCGCGGTAGGTGAGAACGGCGTGCACCCCCTCGATCGCCTCGGCCGCGCTCGTGTCGAGGTAGACGATTCTGGCGTGCGCGTGCGGGCTGCCGAGCACGGCGAGGTGCAGCAACCCGGTGGTCTTGAGGTCCAGCGTGTAGCCCTCGGTGCCGGTGACCACGCGCAGGGCGGCCGGTGGGGCGACCGAACGTCCGGTGAGGTCGCCCGTCGGTGCGACCTCGGTGTTGGCGACTCCGCAGATCGCGTCCTCGATGGACCGGTAGCCGGTGCAGCGGCAGAAGTTGCCCTTGAGCAGACGGGGCAGGTCGTGCCGGTCGTCCTCGGTGAAGGTCGAGGCCGTCACGATCAGGCCGGCCGTGCAGAAGCCGCACTGGAATCCGCCGGCCGCGACGAAGCTCTCCTGCAGCGGATGCGGATGCTCCGGCGTGCCGAGGCCCGCGACGGTGGTCACGTTCGCGCCGTCGAGCCGGTGCGCGGGGTAGATGCAGGAGTGGATGGGCGCGCCGTCGAGCAGCACGGAGCACGCGCCGCAGTCACCGGAGTCGCATCCCTTCTTCACCTCGAAGTGGTCGAGCTCCCTCAGCAGGGTTCGCAGCACCTGGCCGGGTCGTGGATCGGCGTCGACCGGCTCTCCGTTCACCTCGAATCTCATGTCGCCCCTCCCAGTTCCACCCGCAGCTGCTCGGCGAATAGCAGGCTCATCGCGCGCCGCCAGTCCGGCGTTCCGTGAGCATCCGAATACCAGTCGTCGATCCCGTCCAACGCGTCGGCGAGAGCGCGGTCGCCGGGAAGTTCGTCGAACCGTAGCTGGTGCGGCCGGGTCGTGCCACCGGTCACCGTGATCACCGTCTCGCCGGAGGCGTCGACGCGGGCGATGACGACTGTGCCGGCGCGGCCGAGGGGGGAGAGGGCGATGCGGCGGAATCCGGTGCGTGCGGCGAGGCTCGACGCCGGGAACTCGATGGAGCGCAGCACCTCCCCGTGCGCCAACCCCGTGCTGCGCACCCCGGTGACGAGCTCGGCGACGGGAGTGCGGCGTTCCCCGCCGTCCGCCGTCCAGACGACGGCGACGGCGTCGAGGGAGGCCGCGAGGGATGTCATCGGCCCGGCCGGCAGGGCGAGGGCGATGTTGCCGCCGATGGTCGCGACGTTCCAGACCTTGAACGACGCGAGCAGGGAGGTGGCGCACTGCCAGAACAGCGCGTCGGCGGCCTGGCCGGGCCGCGGGGCGCGCGAGTGCTCGGGGGTGAGGGCGGCGAGCTCGGCGATCGTGCAGGTCGCGGCAATCTCGAGGCCAGCCTCCGTGCGCCGGATCGGTTCCCAGCCGAGCGCGGTGAGGTCGACCAGGCCGGTGAGTCCGGGCTGCGGCTCGGAGAACAGCCAGGTGCCGCCGCCGAAGGGTCTCTCGCCGGGGGCGAAGATCAGTCCGCCGCGGGCGGTCGGCACCCGGATCTCGCGCACGTCGATGAGGTCCATTGTCCTCAGAGTCAACATCATCAATGTGACGGGCTTGTAACGGTTGCGGCCGCTGTCGGCATCCTCCCAGCCGGCGTCATCCGCTCCTTCCGAAAATGCAGGAGATTCGGCGGTTTCGTGCCGTGAACCCGTCGATGTGGTCGGTTCCACTGTGCATCTCCTGCGTTTTCGGGCGCAGGGGGAGAAGCCTCATCGCTGGGCTAGGGTTTTGGCGTGACTGTGCATCCGGATGACGAGGGCCTGACCTGGGGCGCCGAGAGCGATCCGACCCACGTCGACGCCCTCGTGGCGGAGCCCGAGTCCGGGGACCACCCCGAGGAGGCCGTCGGCATCAGCTCGCCCCTGCTCGTGAGCTACGGGGTGTTCGGCGGGGTGTTTCTGCTCTTCATCGTCGGCTGGATCATCGCCGCGCAACGCGACACGCTCACGATCCCCAACCCGTTCTTCGACTTCATGTACCGGCTCGGCGAGGTGCTCACGATCGCCTCCCCGGCCGCCTGGTTCGTCGGCGTGCTCTCCGTGGCCCGCGATCGACCGGCGTGGGCCAGAATCCTCTGGCTTCTGCTCGGGGTGGCACTCCTCGCGCCGTGGCCCTTCATCCTCGTATTGGGGCGTTCATGACGGATGCAGCGAGCACGCACGAGCCGACAACCGATCGTCCGACGAGCGACGAGCGTCGACCCGCCGTCCGGCTCGGCTGGGTCGGCATCGGCGTGGCGATCGTCTTCGGCCTGTTCTACGCCTACGACCTGTTCGAGGCGATCTCCAACGTCGTCGGAGTCGTGACCCAGATCAGTGCAACGAACGGCGTGCGTAATGCCCTCGCCCTCGCCCTCGTCCCCATCCCGTGGACGCTGCTGATCGTCGACCTGGCCATCGCCCCGGTCGTGTATGTGGCGGCGTTCCTGCTCGCACGGCGCCGGTCGCCCCTCGTGCTGGCCGTGCTCCTGCTCGTGGGGCTCACCGCGGTCGCCGCGATGTCGACGAGCCTCGTCGCGCTCGCCTGAGCCCCGACCGCAGCGAGACGCCGGTCAGACGATGGCGACGAGAATCAGGGCGATCAGCACGAGCTGGGCGATGCAACGGGGCCAGAACGGGATGGCCGCCGCCCCGAACCGCTCCGGATGCTCAGACGCGAACCGGTTGGCCGGGAACACGGCGATGAGAAAGAACACGAGGGCGATGCCCGCGGCGAACGCCGTCCACGGCACGAGCAGACCCACGCCGCCCGCGATCTCGCACACGCCGGTGAAGTAGACGAGGTTGAGGGGACGCAGCGGGCCGCTCCAGCGCAGCCCAGGCGGGATCATGGCGGCCATGCCCCTGGCGAGCCTCGGGCGGAAGTGGTTGATGCCCATGCCGATGAACATCACGGCGATGAGAACGCGCAGCACGAGTTGCACGATCTCGAAGGGGGTCACCCCACCATTGTCCCAGCCGCGCGCGGGCGGCCCGTCCAACTTCGCGGCATCCCAACTTCGCGGCGCATCCCAACTTCGCGGCGCATCCTAACTTCACACCGCGTCACGCGTTCGGAGTGACTGCCGCGGCTGGGATAAAGTTCAAGTGCCGACGGCATGTTCGTCACGGCATCCCCCCCAATCCGAAGGACCCGATTCGTGGCAAAGCCGATCGTGTTGATCGCCGAAGAACTCTCCCCAGCTACCGTCGAGGCCCTCGGGCCCGACTTCGACGTGCGGTCTCTCGACGGCACCGATCGACCAGCCCTGCTGTCCGCCCTGGCCGAGGCCAGCGCGATCCTCATCCGTTCGGCGACGCAACTCGACGCCGAGGCGATCGCGGCGGCGAAGAACCTCAAGGTGATCGCCAGGGCCGGCGTCGGGCTCGACAACGTCGACATCAAGTCGGCCACCGAGGCCGGCGTCATGGTCGTCAACGCCCCGACCTCCAACATCATCTCCGCCGCCGAGCTCACGGTCGGCCACATCCTGAGCCTCGCCCGCCACATCCCGGCGGCGCACGGCGCGCTCGCCGAAGGCCAGTGGAAGCGCTCCAAGTACTCGGGAGTCGAGCTCTACGAGAAGACCATCGGCATCATCGGTCTCGGCCGCATCGGAGCCCTCATCACCCAGCGTATGCAGGCCTTCGGCACCAAGGTTGTCGCGTATGACCCGTACGTCACCGCCGCCCGCGCCCTGCAGCTCGGTGTGACCCTGCTCACCCTCGACGAGTTGCTCGCCCAGTCCGACTTCATCACGATCCACATGCCGAAGACGCCCGAGACCACCGGCATGATCGGCGACGAGCAGCTCGCGCTCATGAAGCCGACCGCGTTCATCGTCAACGTCGCGCGCGGGGGCCTCATCGACGAGGACGCGCTGCACCGGGCGCTCACGAACCACACCATCGCGGGCGCCGGCCTCGACGTCTTCGTGCACGAGCCGCCGACCGGGTCGCCGCTGCTTTCCCTGCCGAACATCGTCGTCACTCCGCACCTCGGCGCGTCGACGGACGAGGCGCAGGAGAAGGCGGGCGTCTCGGTGGCCCGATCCGTGCGCCTCGCGCTCTCCGGCGAACTGGTTCCGGATGCCGTCAACGTCGCCGGCGGAGTCATCGACCCGACGGTGCGCCCCGGCATCCCGCTGATGGAGAAGCTCGGACAGCTGTTCGCCGGCATCGCCTCGAGCCCCATCACGAGCATCGACGTGGAGATCCGCGGCGAGATCGTCGAATTCGACGTGAGCGTGCTCAAGCTCGCCGCGCTCAAGGGCATCTTCACGAACATCGTGAGCGAATCGGTGAGCTACGTGAACGCGCCGCTGCTCGCCGAGCAGCGCGGAATCGCCGTTCGACTCGTCACCGACGCGGTGAGCGACGAGTACCGCAACCTGCTCACCATCCGCGGCGCCCTGAGCGACGGCGAGCAGATCTCCGTCTCCGGCACCCTCACCGGGCCGAAGCAGACCCAGAAGATCGTCGAGATCAACGGCTACGACGTGGAGGTGCCCGTCGCCGAGCACCTCATCGTGATGGTCTACACCGACCGCCCGGGAATCGTCGCGGTCTACGGCAAGGAGTTCGGCGAGGCCGGCATCAACATCGCCGGCATGCAGATCAGCCGGCGCGAGGCCGGCGGCCAGGCGCTCAGCGTGCTCACCGTCGATTCGCCGGCTCCGGATGCCCTGCTCGAGACCGTCCGCGTGGCGATCGACGCCGACCTGCTGCGCGAGATCGACATCACCGAGTAGATTTCTCCCGCGCTGTCGATTCCGTCCGTGCTCGTTCGTCGTTCTTCTGATTGACCGGGACCGCGAGGTTCCCCGACACAGGGAGTGCACATGTCCGACAAGTACCTCATCCTCATCGTCGAGCCGACCTGGGATCCGGCGTCGGTGCCGGACGGCGCGATGGAGGAGGCGTCCAAGGCTCACGGGGCGTTCGCGGCGGCGGTCGCGGCGGCCGGGGCCAAGATCCTGGGCGGGGAGGCGCTGCAGACGGCGTCCGCCTCGGTGCGCATCACTCCCGCGAGGGACGGCAAGCCGGCCGTCTTCACGAACGGTCCGCTCGCCGAGACCACCGAGGTGCTGAGCGGGTACTACCTGATCGAGGCCGACTCGCTCGAGCAGGCGAAGCAACTCGCCGCGCTCTGCCCGACCGGCGACCGGCTCGAGCTCCATCCCATCTGGGATCTGCCCGGAATGTAGCGGTGATCGCCGCGAGAATGGGCTCATGAGTCTCGAGGCGGCGTTCGCCGAGGAGTGGCCGCGCGTGGTGGGGGCCACCCTCCGCGCGTACGGCAGCGTGGATCTCGCCGAGGAGAGCGCGCAGGAGGCCTTCGCGCGGGTGGCGGAGCGCCTCGCCGCAGGCGAACGCATCGACAACATCGGGGCGTGGGCCACGACCGCGGCGCGGCGGATCGCGGTCGACACGCTGCGCCGCGACCAGGTGCTGCGGTCGAAGCTGCCGCTGCTGGTCGAGCCGCAGGGGTCGGATGACCCGGCCCTCACCGACGCGGCCCCCGTCGACGACCGGCTGGGTCTCATCTTCGTCGCGTGCGATCCGCTGCTCTCGCCCGAGCAGCAGATCGCCCTCGCCCTTCGCATCGTGTGTGGCGTGCCCACCGCCGACATCGCCGCGTTCTTCGGCAGCCAGGAGGCGACCGTCGCCGCGCGCCTCACCCGGGCGAAGCACGCGATCACCCGCTCGGGGGAGCGCTTCGCCTGGCCGGACGCCCACGACCGGGCCGCACGACTCGACCGCGCCCTCACCACCACCTACGGCGTCTACACCCTCGGGCACACCGCGGCGGCGGGGGACGCGCTCATGGACGAGCGGCTCGCCCACCTCGCGCTCGCGCTCGCTCGCTCGATCGCGGCGGAATACCCCGACGACACGGAGGTGCTCGGTCTTCTCGCGCTCATCGAGCTCGGGGAGGCGAGGGGCGTCGCGAGGACCACGGCGGACGGCATGCCGCTCACCCTCGCCGAGATGGACCGGTCGGCCTGGGGCAGGCGGCGCATCCGGCACGGGCTCGACCTGGCCGCGCGGGCCCTCCCCGGCGGCGGGCGCTTCGCCCTGCAGGCCGGAATCGCCGGCCTGCACAGCGCGGCGCCGAGCTGGGAGGAGACCGACTGGGGTGCCATCGCCACGCTGTACCACGGGCTCAACCGCGTCTGGCCGGCCCCGATCGCGCGGCTCGGCGGCATCATCGCCAGAAGCCATCTCGGCGAGCGGGAGCTCGACCATGCGGCCGACGAGCTTCGTGCGCTGCGCGGCACTGGGTCGTCCGACTTCGATCGCAGGGTGAGCGCGGCCCTTGCGGAGGTGGAGGAACGCCGAGGTGCCGTGCCCGAGGCCCTCGAGGCGCTCGCGGACGCCTCAGCCGGCGAGCGCAACCTGGCCGTTCTTCGCTACTACGAGCGAGCGGGGGAGCGGCTCCGTCGTCGAGCGGTCAGCGATCGTTGACGAACCGCGCCGAGGCGTCGAGGCCGCCCTCCGGCCGGTTGGTGAGACGCACGGTCGCCCCGCTCGCCGACGCCAGTTGCGCGACGATGGCGAGTCCCAGACCGTTGCCGGCGCCGTCGGCGCTGCCGCGCCAGAAGCGTTCGAACGCCCGCTCGGTCTCCTCCGGCGGCATCCCCGGCCCCTCGTCGAGCACGTGAACGGTGGTCCAGCGGCGATCGTCGAGCACTCGCACCACGATCGACCCGCCGGGCGGGCTCACCGTGAGGGCGTTGTCGATGAAATTGTCGATGATCTGTTCGGCCGCCGTCGGCACGGCGAGCACGGGCCGGGAGGAATGCGCCTCGACCTCGAGGGTGACTCCGGATTCCTGCGCCAGCGGTCGCCAGTGCTCCACCCTCTCCCGGGCGATCTCGTCGAGGTCTACCGGTTCGACCGGCGCCGAACTCGACTCGGTGCGGCTCAGCAGCAGCAGGCCCTCGATGATTCCGCCCAGGCGATCGGCCTCCGTCTCTGCGCTGAGCAGCCGGTCCGCCGCCCCCTGGGGATCGGTCTCGATCAGGGTGCGGGCGGATTCGAGCCGCAGCCTCAGCGCGGTCAGCGGGGTGCGCAACTGGTGGGAGGCGTTCGACGCGAAGGTGCGCTGCTGCTCGAGCAGGGCATCCAGCCGCTCGGCCATGATGTTGAACGACCGGGAGAGCGATCGCAGTTCCGGGGCGCCTGTCGTCTCGTCGGCCCGAACGTGCAGCCGCCCCTCGGCGAGGTGCTCGGTGGTCTCCTTGAGCCGCTTGAGGGTGCGCGTGATGGTCGTGGAGAGCACGAGTCCCACGATGCCGGCCAGCAGCACGGTGGTGAGCGCCACGAGCCACAGCGTGAACAGCCGGCGGTTGAGCGAATCGGTCACGAATTGGGCCGGGTAGGTGAGGCGCACCGCCCCGGGGATCTTCGCGCCGCCGAACACCGGAACTGACACGTAGAGCAGCTGCTCCCTGAGCGTGTCTGAGTACCTCTCGCCGGTGGCGATCTGGCCGGTGAGGGCCTTCGCGATCTCCGGGCGGGACAGGTAGGAGCTGCCGACCGCCGAGCGGTCGTCGTCGCTCGTGACGAGCGCGATGCCCGCCGAGTCGACGATCACGACTCGCGCGCCGCCCGCCGCGCGGTACTGGCGGGCGAGATCGGTGATCACGGCGTGGTCGGTCGAGGTGTTGGCCTCGAGCGATTCCTCGCTTCGCCCGGCGAGAACGAACGCGTCGCGTTCGAGGGAGGTGATGATCCGGTCGCGCTCGACCGCCTGCAACTGGCTGCTCAGCGGAATGTCCTGCACGAGCACCACCAGCAGGGCCACGATCATGAGAACGGCCGTGAACCGCCACTTCATGTGGGCACGTCGAAACGGAAGCCGACTCCGCGCACCGATTCGATCCACCGCGCGTCGCCGAGCTTCTTGCGAATCGAGGCGATGTGCGTGTCGAGGGTCTTGGTGGTGCCGTACCAGTTGGTGTCCCACACGTTGTGCAGGATCTCCGACCGGCGGAAGACGGCTCCGGGGTCGCCGGAAAGGTAGGCGAGCAGCTCGAATTCCTTGGGGGTGAGGTACACCTCGATGTCGCTCACCGTCACCCGTTGCGCCCGCGGGTCGATCGTCAGGTGCCCGAAACGCTTCGCCGGCGTGGGCGCCGCGGCGTCGCTCGAGCCCGTGCGGCGCACGACGGCCCGCATCCTGGCCACGAGCTCCCGCATCCCGAAGGGCTTGACGACGAAGTCGTCCGCCCCCATCTCGAGGGCGACGACGTGGTCGATCTCGTCGCCTCGGGCGCTGACGACGATGATCGGGGTCTGCGAGTCGCGCCGGATGGCTCGGCACACGTCGGTGCCGTCGATGTCTGGCAGGCCCAGGTCGAGAAGCACGATGTCCGGTCGGAACGACGGCATGGCATCCAGGCAGCCCTGGCCGGTGCCCACGAGCATCGATTCGAAGTTGGCGTGCGATAGCCCGTCGATGATCCCGTCGGCCACCGCGGCATCGTCCTCGACCACCAGCACCCGCATGGCTCCATTCTGGGGCCCAACCCTGTTCGAGCGATGGATGCGGTGCTGAGCCGGGCAATCTTTGACAGATCTTGGATTACCGTCGGCCGATTGTGGGGAGGGCGATTCCTATCGTTGGATCATGAAAACTCCAGCAATCACGATTCTCACGGTCATCGCGGTACTCGGCACTGCGGGGGCGGCAATGGCCGTCAACTCGGGCACGCTGTCGTTGACGTCGTCGCAGACGCCGGGCAACGCCACGAACGTGCTCATCCCGACGCCCACGGCAACGCCGACCCCGACGCCCAGCAAGGCCGGGGACGACTCGACGGAGGCACCGGAGGCCACCGAGACCCCGGAGCCGGCGAAGACGCCGGAGGCGGTCGAGCCGAGCCGCGAGGCAACCGAGACCCACGAGAGCGGCGAGCACACCTCGACCCCCTTTCCCGAGCCGACGCATGAGCGCGAAGGAGACGACTCGCGCTCCGGTTCCGACCACCACGATGACTAAAACGAACCACCCGGCTCGCCGGGCGCGTGCGTTCACGGGGGCGGCGTCCGTCGTCGCCCTCGTGGGCATCGTCGCCGGACTCCAGATGGCTGCGAACGCCCAGGGCGCCGAGCAGTCTGGCGCCCCGTCCCCCGATGGTTCGAGCCCGACCGTTTCGCCGGCGCCGAGCGCTCCACCCGCCGGTAGCACGCCGTCGCAGACGACGGCCCCGGCCGCCCCGGCACCTGCTCCGGCCGCACCAGCTCCTGCCGCCCCCGCCGCCCCGGCTCGAGCCGCCCCGGCACCCGCTCCCAAGCCGGTGGCACCTCCGGCTCCCGCGCCCGCCCGGGCACCCGTGCACGGGTCAACGGGTGGTTCGGGAGGCTGATCGCGTGGCAGCACGATCCATCTCGGGCGACGCCGTCCGAGCGGTGTTCGAACTCACCGGCAGCCAGCCGATGTCGGCGTCTCGCCGCGACGCGCACATGGGCGGCCACAGCACCATCACACTCGTCGGCGGTTCGCCCCGGCTGCTCGATGCCTGCTTCGAGTTGGCCCACCGCTGCGAGCGGCTCTGGAGCCGCTTCATCCTCTCGAGCGATATCACCCGGTTGAACTGGGCGGAGGGGGCGACCATCGCCGTCGACCCGCTCACCGTGCGGCTGGCCACGGCGATGCTCTCCGGTTTCGCCCGCACCACCGGTGACTTCGACCCCACGCTCCTGCCCGACCTGCTGGCCGCCGGCTACACGAGGTCCGTCGTCGATCCGTCGAGGGAGACGACCCTGCCGCTCTCGGCGAAGGCTCCGGGCGAAATCGCCGGAATGGTCATCGAGGACAACGCCATCACCCTGCCCCGCGGAACCACCCTCGACCCCGGCGGCATCGGCAAGGGGCTGGCCGCCGACGTCGTGTGCGAGTTCGCGCTCGCGGAGGGAGCCTGGGGCGTGATGGCCGAAATGGGCGGGGACGTGGTTGTGGCCGGGGACTCCCCGGAGGCCCAGGGCTGGCGGATCGGGGTCGAAGACCCCTTCCAGGACGAGCAGTACGCGGCGATCGTGCGGCTGGGAACGGGAGCCATCGCCACGTCGAGCCAGCTCAAGCGCCGATGGGCAGCCGGCCAGACCGAGGCTCACCACCTCATCGATTCCCGTAGCCGACGAAGCGCCGTCACCGACGTGCAGACCGTCTCGGTGATCGCCGCCCAGGGCTGGTACGCGGAAGTCCTCACCAAACCGGCGTTCGTGCGCACCCCGCAGGACTACCTCGACTGGCTGCCCTCCGTCGGAGCGGCCGGGAGCCTCATCGACGCATCCGGCGCCATGCTCGAATCAGCAAACTGGCGAGACTACACGTGAACTCTCCCCACATCTGGTGGTACATCACTCGGGCCAGCGCGATCATCGCGTGGGCGCTCATGACGCTGTCTGTCGTGTGGGGGACCCTGCTGTCCACGCGGGTGCTGCGCAAGGTCGACAACCCGTCCTGGTTGCAGGATCTCCACCGCTACCTCGGCGGCACGGCGATGGTCATGGTCGTCGCCCACATGGTCACCCTCATGCTCGACGGCTGGCTGCACTTCTCGGCGGCCGCCGTGCTCGTGCCGTTCGCCACCGACTATCGGGCGCTTCCGGTGGCCATCGGCATCCTGGCCTTCTACCTGCTCATCGCCGTGCAGGGCTCCTCGTTGCTCATGCGCTGGCTGCCGCGCCGGTTCTGGAAAGGGGTGCACTACTCGAGCTACCTGGTGGTGGTTCTCGTGTCTTTTCATGCCGGCCTCACCGGCACCGACGTCGGGTCGCTCTGGTACCGCGCGGTGGCGGCCTCCATCATCGGTCTCTCGGTGATCGCCGTGCTCGTGCGCGTCGTCGCCGGCAACCGCGCCGCGGGCCGGGGCAGCGCGGTGGTGCGAGCGCAGTCCACCCCGCCGACCCCAGCCCGTCGTGGGCTCACCATGCGGGTGGCGGCGACGTTCCGAGTCTCGGACGAGGTGCTCGGGATTCGGCTGGTGCCGACCGCCGGAGAGATTCTGCCCGTCTGGCGGCCGGGCGCCCACATCACGGTCACCCTGCCGAACGGGTTGGAGCGGCAGTATTCGCTGTGTGGAGACCCGGCCGACCGGTCGCACTTCGACATCGCCGTGCTGCGAACACTGGACTCCCAGGGTGGGAGCAGTTGGATCCACGCCAATGCGCGGCCGGGAGTGCCGCTCGAGGTGACGGGACCGCTCAACCACTTCGAGCTCGAACCGGCCTTCTCCTACCTGTTCGTCGCCGGCGGGATCGGCATCACGCCCATCAAGTCGATGATCGAATCCCTGCCGGACCGCCGAGACTGGCACCTGCTCTACTTCGGTCGAAGCCGCCGGTCGATGGCCTTCGCCGACGAGCTGTCCGCGAGGTATCCCGGCCGCATCTGGGTGCACGCGAGTGACGAGAACGTGACGGGTCTCGACATCGAGCACCTCCTCTCGACGGTCGACGGCGACGTCTACTGCTGTGGCCCGGAGACGCTCATGGCGAGAGTCGCGTCGGCGGTGCCCCGAGAGCGGATGCACCTCGAGCGTTTCACGCCCATCGAACGCACAGCCATCGGCGCTCCGCAGTCTGTGCGGGTCACCTGCCGCAAGAGCAAGAAAGACTTCGCGGTGCCGTCCGGCCAGAGCATCCTCGATGCGCTCGAGGAGAACGGCATGCCCGTCATGGGATCGTGCCGAAAGGGCGTGTGCGGCACCTGTGAGGTGCGCGTGGTCGGCGGCCTTCCCGAGCACCTGGACTCGGTCGTCGACGACGAGGAGAAGGACCGTCTCGGCGTGATGTACCCGTGCGTCTCCCGCGCGACCACGCCGGAGCTCGTGCTCGACATCTGACGCTCGACATCTGACGGCGTCTGACGCTCGCCGTCTGACCCGCGCCGTCTGACCCGCGCCGTCTGGCGCTCGACATTTGAGGGCTGACCGACCGCGGCGCATTGCCGTCGGCGGGAACCGGGTAACCAGCCGAAAAAGGGTGACGCGCCCCACACTGAACCCGAATCAGGAGCGGGGCGCGCCGGTCTTAAGGTTACGCGACGCTACTCAGAGAACGTCGCCTTTTGTTTCGTGCTGCACCGCCTGGTCGCCACCGTCGGGGTTCACCGTGCGGGTGGTCGTGAGCGTCCGGCGCTTACGCAGCGTCAACACGAGCGAAATGATGAAGACGAGTACTCCCGCGCCCATCATCAGATACCCCACGAGGTGAAGATCAATCCAGGTGACCTGGATATTGAGCGCGAAGGCCAGAATCGCGCCGACGACGAAGAGTAAAATCCCTGAACCAATTCCCATGATGCAGCCCTTCCGTTCGGTTATGCGTAACTCCGGGCGAAGGTTCGCTTCAGAGCGCAGATATCGATCACCCTAATCTTACTCCGATGTCCCCAGTTCGGGGGCCAGAATCGCCGAGATCTACCTGCCAGTACGCTGGGATGAGCCTAGCCGTTGGAGACACAGGAGCCCGGATGACGCGCACCATTAACCTCGCCGTGATCGCCGGAGACGGCATCGGCCCCGAAGTCGTGGCCGAGGCGGTGAAAGTGCTCACGGCGGTGATCCCGAGCGACGTCACCGTCGACGTCACCGAGTACCCGTTCGGTGCGACCCATTTCCTTCGGACGGGCGAGATCCTGCCCGACGAGGGCCTCGCGGCCCTCACCAAGCACGACGTGATCCTGCTCGGCGCCGTCGGCGGCGATCCGAGGGATCCACGGTTGGCCGGCGGCCTCATCGAGCGCGGGCTGCTGCTCAGGCTGCGGTTCGCACTCGACCACTACGTGAACCTGCGCCCGTCGCGGCTGTTCCCTTCCGTCGTCTCGCCGCTCGCGAACCCCGGCGATGTCGACTTCATCGTGGTGCGGGAGGGCACGGAGGGGCCATACGTCGGCAATGGGGGAGCCATCCGCGTCGGCACCCCGCACGAGGTCGCCAACGAGGTCTCCGTCAACACGGCGTTCGGCGTGGAGCGGCTGGTCCGCTACGCGTTCGCCGCCGCCGCCGGGCGGGAGCGCAAGAAGCTCACCCTCGTGCACAAGACGAACGTGCTCACCAACGCGGGCGGCCTGTGGCAGCGCACCGTGGACCGGGTCGCGCCGGAGTTCCCCTCGGTGGCCGTCGACTACCTGCACATCGACGCGGCCACTATCTTCCTGGTCACCGATCCGAGTAGGTTTGACGTGATCGTCACGGACAACCTCTTTGGCGACATCCTCACCGATTTGGCCGCCGCGATCAGCGGGGGCATCGGGCTGGGCGCGTCGGGAAACATCAACCCCGACGGAACGTTCCCGAGCATGTTCGAGCCGGTCCACGGTTCGGCACCGGACATCGCAGGCAAGCAACTCGCCGACCCCACCGCGGCAATCCTGTCCGTGGCGCTCATGCTCGATCACCTCGGGCTGGCGGATGCCTCGGCCAGGGTCACGGCGGCGGTCACGGCCGATCTCGCCTCCCGGGGCGCGACTGGCCGCTCGACATCCCAGATCGGCGACGCGATCGCGGCCCTGGTTTAGCCCGCCCGCGAATACTGGCGCAGAATATCCTCTAGGACAATCGAAGGACCACCGATGATCACCAATCTCCTCGCACCACCGGCGTTCACGTTCAGCGTGATCAAGAACCCCGCGGCCAAGAGCGCGGCGGAGCGTGAAGCGATTCTTGCCAACCCCGGTTTCGGCAAGTATTTCACCGACCACATGGTCGACATCTGCTGGTCGGTGAAGGGCGGCTGGCACCGCCCGCGGGTGCAGCCGTATGGTCCGATCGCGCTCGATCCGGCCGCCGCGGTGCTGCACTACGCGCAGGAGATCTTCGAGGGACTCAAGGCCTACCGGCATGCGGACGGCTCCATCTGGACCTTCCGCCCCGAGGCGAACGCGCGCCGGATGCAGCGCTCGGCCAAGCGACTCGCCCTCCCCGAGCTGCCCACCGAATACTTCATCGAATCGCTGCGCCAGCTGATCGCCGTCGACGGCGATTGGGTGCCGTCCGCACCGGAGACGAGCCTGTACCTGCGGCCGTTCATGTTTGCCAAGGAGGCGTTCCTCGGCGTACGGCCGGCCGAGAAGGTCAACTACTACGTGATCGCGAGCCCAGCGGGCGCCTACTTCACCGGGGGTGTCGCGCCGGTGTCGATCTGGCTCTCCACGAACTACGCGCGTGCGGGCAAGGGCGGCACTGGAGCGGCCAAGACGGGCGGCAACTACGCGTCATCGCTCGTGGCCCAGGCCGAGGCCTACGATCACGGCTGCGCGCAGGTGCTCTTCCTCGATGCGGTGGAGGGCAAGTACCTCGAGGAGCTCGGCGGAATGAACATCGTGCTCGTGAAGAAGGACGGCACCCTCGTCACCCCGGAGTCCGACAGCATTCTCGAGGGGATCACCCGGGACTCCATCCTGCAACTCGCCGAGGACCGCGGCCACACGATCGAGCGCCGCAAGGTCACCCTCGACGAGTGGCGCGACGGCGTGGCATCCGGCGACGTCACCGAGGTGTTCGCGTGCGGCACGGCAGCGGTCGTCACCCCGATCGCCCTGCTCAAGGGCGAGGGGTTCGAGATCGGGTCCGCGGATGCCCCGGCCGGCGAGCTGACGATGTCGCTGCGCCAGGAGCTCACCGACATCCAATACGGGCGCGTGCCCGACCGCCACAACTGGCTGACCCGTTTGGACGTCTAGGCTGCCGTAGTGAAGATCGCACGATTCAGCGTCGCCGGCGGAGACCCCCGGTACGGAATTATCGACGGTGACGAGTATGTCGTGCTCACGGGCGATCCCCTGTTCCAGGGCTTCGACACCACGGGCGAGCGGGTGCCGGCGGACCGGGCGAAGTTGCTCGCGCCGGTGATCCCGCGCTCCAAGGTCGTCTGCATCGGGCTCAACTACGCGGCGCACCGTGACGAGCTGCGAGACGATGCGAAGGGTCCGGAGTCGCCGCTCATCTTCCTGAAGCCGAACACCGCCGTCATCGGCCCGGGAGACACCATCCAGATCCCGCCAGTCGAGGGCCGCATCGTGCACGAGGGCGAGCTCGCGATCGTGATCGGCAGCATCGCCAAGCGCGTGAAGGCGGCAGACTACGCCGACGTGATCTTCGGCTACACGATCGCGAACGACGTCTCGGCGCGCGACCAGATGTTCGCCGACGGGCAGTGGGCCCGGGCGAAGGGCTACGACACGTTCTGCCCGCTCGGGCCCGTGATCGAGACGGAACTCGACTGGAGCAACCTGGAGATCCAGACCTCTGTGGACGGCGAACCGCGGCGTCACGGCAACACGAAGGACATGATCCACAAGATCCCGGAGCTCATCGAGTACGTGTCGGACGTCTGGACGCTCCTGCCCGGCGACGTGATCCTCACCGGCACGCCCGCCGGCCTCGGCGGCTTCGTGGACGGCCAGACCGTGGACATCACGATCGAGGGCATCGGCACCCTGAGCAACCCGGCCAAGAACCGCGTCTGAGCGCGGCCCGCTCGCTCGCGCTACTTCCGCTCACCTCTCACCTCTCACCTCTCACCTCTCACCTCTCACCCGAATCACCCGAAAACGCAGGGGATTTGATGCCCCCACGTGCGACACGCCGCGAAACCGGCGTATTTTCGCGGTAACTCCTGCGTTTTCGGGAGGTCGTCCGCTTCGGGATGTCGCCCGAGCCAGCGTCGCCCGAGCCAGCGCTGGCGCTCGCCGGTCACGGCTAGGCTCGAACATGTGAGCCGCAGCGAATCCGCCCCGCGACGGCGCCCGGGATGGCCGGCCGGGCTCGCGCTCGCGGCGGTCGGCGCCGCGGCCGGCTACGGCATCCATGCGCTCGTCCCGGCGGTCCCCTGGCTCACGTCTTCGCTCGTGCTCGGCGTGATCGTCGGTTCAGTTCCCGTGTTCCGGCCGGCGCTCGGCGGGGCTCTCAGGCCGGGACTCGCGATCGCATCCCAAAGGCTCCTGCGCCTCGGAATCGTCGTGCTCGGACTCGGCCTCAGCCTCGGCGACATCGCCGCGCTCGGCTGGGTCGCCATCCTCTCGATCGTGGCGCTCGTCGTCGTGAGCTTCCTGCTGACGCTGCTCATCGGCCGGCTGTTCCGGCTCGAGGGCGACCAGCCCGTGCTGCTCGCCGCCGGCTTCTCCATCTGCGGTGTCTCCGCAGTCGGCGCGATGGCGGCGGCGCGCGGCTCCGACGAGAAGGACACCGCGACGCCGGTCACTCTCGTGACTCTCTATGGCACGCTCGCCATCGTCGCTCTGCCCTTTCTCGCCGCCCTCCTTCAGCTCGACACGCAGCAGTTCGGCCACTGGGTCGGCGCGAGCGTGCACGACGTCGGGCAGGTCGTCGCTACCGCGCAGACGGCCGGGGCCGCGGCCCTCGCCGTGGCGGTCGTCGTCAAACTCACGAGGGTGCTCATGCTCGCGCCGATGGTGGCCGTGACCTCGCTAATGACCCGGCGGCGCGCGTCCGGGGCGCACCGCTCGGTGCCGCTGCCGGCGGTGGTGCCCCTATTCATCGTGGGGTTCCTCGCCGCCGTGCTCATCCGGTCGTTCGTGCCCCTGCCGCCGGAAGTACTCGTCGCCGCGGGCATCGTGCAGTCTGCACTCCTCGCCTGCGCGCTCTTCGCGATCGGGGCGTCGCTGCGGCTCGAGGAGCTGGCACGATCCGGCGCGCGGGCCCTCGCGGCCGGCCTCGTGTCGTGGGGCGTCATCCTGGGCCTCGCCCTGGGGCTTGTCTACCTCTCCTGAGCGAATCGCCCCGCGCACATCGTGCCGCCCGTGGTCGGCGTTCTGCTCTTCGGCATCTTCGCCCTCGTGGGGGGATCTCGAAGCCTGTTCTGGCACACCCTCGTGCTCGGCTCTATCGCTGGTTCGGTTCTCGCGTCCCTCGTGATCGGAATCGTACTCAGTCGCCGCTGGTGGCGGCGTGCGCGCTGACCACCGCCTCCAAAGCGCGCGGAGCCGCCGGAAGCGAGCGGCACCGCCGCACGCCCGGATCCCACCCGACCGCCGCCGGTAGGATTGACGGGCCATGCCAACTATGTTCTCCACAGCCACCGGTCCCGACGTTCGCGTTCGATTCTGCCCATCGCCCACCGGCACTCCGCACGTCGGCCTCATCCGCACCGCCCTGTTCAACTGGGCGTATGCGCGCCACACCGGCGGGTCGCTGGTGTTCCGCATCGAGGACACGGATGTCGCCCGCGACAGCGAGGAGAGCTACCTGCAGCTGCTCGACGCGCTCCGCTGGCTCGGCATCGACTGGGACGAGGGGATCGGCGTCGGCGGCCCGCACGAGCCGTACCGCCAGTCGCAGCGTGCGGGCATCTACACCGAGGTGATCGAGACGCTGCGCGCGAGCGGGCACCTCTACGAGAGCTTCGCGACGGCCGAGGAGATCGAGGCCCGCAACATCGCGAACGGCCGCGACCCCAAGCAGGGCTACGACAACTTCGAGCGCGACCTCACCGACCAGGACCGGATCGCGTTGCGCGCCGCCGGCCGCGAGCCCGCGCTGCGCCTACGCGTGCCGGACACCGACCTCTCCTTCGACGACCTCGTCCGCGGCGAGATCACCTTCCCGGCCGGCTCCTTCGTGGACTTCGTGGTGGTGCGCCCCAACGGCGCTCCGCTCTACACGTTCGTCAACCCCGTCGACGACGCGCTCATGGGCATCACCCATGTGCTGCGTGGCGAGGACCTCCTCTCCTCCACCCCGCGCCAGATCGCGCTCTATCACGCGCTCATCGACATCGGGCTGGCCAGCGCCATCCCGCGCTTCGGCCACCTGCCGTACGTGACGGGGGACGGCAACAAGAAGCTCTCCAAGCGCGACCCAGAGTCGAACCTGTTCCACCACCGCGACCGTGGCTTCATTCCGGAGGGCCTGCTCAACTACCTGAGCCTGCTCGGCTGGTCGCTCACCCACGACCGCGACGTGTTCACGATGGAGGAGATGGTGGCCGCGTTCGACGTGGTCGACGTCAATCCCAACCCGGCCCGCTTCGACCTCAAGAAGGCCGAGTCGATCAACGGGGACCAGATCCGCCTGCTGCCGGTAGAGGACTTCACTCAGCGGCTGATCCCGTACCTCGGCGACTATCTCGCCGACCCGCCGACCGGCGAGCAGGAGGCGATCCTGCGCGAGGCGGCGCCCCTCGTGCAGGAGCGCATGCAGCTGCTCGGCGAGGCACCGGCGCTGCTCGGGTTCCTGTTCACCCCGGATGACGCCCTCGAGTACGACGCGGACGCCCTGCCAGGCGCCGGTGCCGACCTCATCCTCGACGCGGCGGTCGGCGCGCTCGAGCGGCTCAACGACTGGTCGCACGAGGAGATCGAGCGCGTGCTGCGCGCCGAGCTCATCGACGGTGCAGGCCTCAAGCCGCGCGTCGCCTTCGGGGTGTTGCGTACGGCCATCAGCGGCCGCCGCATCAGCCCGCCGCTCTTCGAGTCGATGGAGATCATCGGCAAGGAGTCGTCGATCGCGCGGATCGAGAGGCTCGCGGCACGCCTGTGACGCACGCCTGTGACGCACGGGTGCGACGTCGCTGTGGTCGGCGGACCGGCCTAACGGGGCCGGTTGCGCAGGTGTTCGCGCGTGAGCGCGGCCATCTCCTCGTCGCTCAGGTCATCGAGCGCCTTCGCCTCGTGGCGGTCCACTCGTGACCAGCGGATGAATAGCAGGATCAGCACGGGCACGTCCGCGATCTCGGCGATGAACCAGAGCAAGTCCCCGGACAGGTGCTGGTCGTGCAGCGCGTTGGGGAACCAGCCGGGTACGGCTCCGAGCACGGGGCCGACCTTGTCGAGCACCGCATCATTGAGGCGCAGCAGGATGCCGGGGACGGCATCCATCACCAGCTCCACGAACACGAGCAGAAACTCCACGGTGATGAAGAAGCTCGTGCGCTGGGTGGTGTGCTCCACGATGGGAAGCACCATGAGCAGCCCGACGAGAGGCGCGGCCAGGGTCAGGATCGCGCCGGCGGCCGGCGACTCGCGCAGGCTCCCCGCGAGCGGCGTCAGGAAGACGCAGAAGGCCGCGAAGGCGAAGACCGGCGCGAAGACGGCGTTGCCGGTGAGTCGCACCGGCCAGGAGGCGAGCACAGCATCCATCACGCGCAGCGGCGCTCCGCTCAGCACGAGCCGCGAGAGGGCCACAGGCGTGCCGAGGCTCAGCAGGCCGGGCACGGCAAAGAGCAGCAGCGCGATGCGCGTGCTGAAGGCCCAGCGCAGCTCGCCGCTGTGCACGCCGAGAAACCCGAACTGCACCACGGCAAACGATCCGAGGCCGAGCCCGAAGAACGCGAGCGTGCGGGAGACGGGCCAGCGGATGCCGCGGCGCGCGACGCGCCAGGCCCCAGTCGCGTAGAGCCCGCCGGCCGCGACGATCGCGACGATGGCCACCGGATCGGCGCGCCAGGTCGTGAGAAAGGTGATTAGGGGAGGCGTGGCTGGGCTCGATTCGTTCGTTACGGTGTTCAAATTCTGCCACCGTGCCGGCCACACGCCGGCCCATTTGGCCGACCATCCGAACGTAGGTTAGAGTGACTAGTCGGCTCGGCTTCGGCTTGGCCCGGTGGGGTATGGTGTAATTGGCAACACGGAAGATTCTGATTCTTTTGTTCTTGGTTCGAGTCCAGGTACCCCAGCAAGTGTTCCCCCGGAAATACGCGGCAACCTAGCCCATCTGGCCCTCGCCACTACCCACGTTTTACGGGTCGTGTGACCACAAACGTCACCATGAACTCGCTAAACCGCCCGTCTGTCGGCTTCTCGCGGCATCGTGTTACGGCTGATGCCGACTCGTACGGAGCACTACGGGTTCGACGGATCCACCTATTCGGTATGGATACTCTGCCGTCGCTCGCTCCCACATTCCTGACACAGCCGGAAGTCGCCGACCTACTGCGGGCGACCCGGTGGCGGTGCTCATTCCCAATTTGGTCGACTTTGCGCGTCTACTATGCGGTGCTGGCCCTCGGTGGAGTCGTGGTCCCCATCCACGCACTACTGAAGGCCGGCGAGATCGGGTTTGTGCTTGAAGACAGCGGCGCACGGCTTCTTATTTGTGCACATTCGATGTTGGGCGAAGGAGCGGAAGGTGCAGCGACCGCCGGGGTTGAAGTGATCACCGTTGGAAGCCCGGAGAGCAGCGGAGCAGCCCGGCGGCTGGAAACGGAGGCGGCGAGGGCGCACCCGATATTCACGTACGTTGCGCGACTACCGGACGAGTCGGAGCCCGGCAAACGCTGGCCGCCGTTCTCGAGGGCAAAGCGTTCACGCCGGCGGAAGCCCTCGCCCTGGGCGCGGTCGACGAGGTGGTGCCCCAGGACAAGGTGCTCGAGCGCGCTCTCGAGCGAGCGGAATTCCTGGGCCTGCGAGCAAAGAAGTCCCTCGGGGCCATTAAGCGATCCGTGTATTTCGGGGCCTCTCTGCCGCTCGCGCAGGGACTCCAGTTCGAGCACGCTGAGTTCCTCGTGAGGGATCAGGACAAAGAAGCTCAGAAGCGGATGCTCGGCTACATTGACGCAATCAAAGCCAGTGGCGACCTTCCCTTGTTGGACCCGAAGATCTATGCCCGATCGGTGCGCGAGGGTCGCATCGGGAACTACTCCAAGGTATAGACGCGTTCGATCCAACCCGCGATCACGAAACGACAGAAGGCCGCAGCCGATGCTGCGGCCTTCTGCGTTGTCGCTCGGGGATACGGTGGTGACCCCACAGAGGCGTGACAGTCTGGGCGCTCAGCGTCAAGTGCTCCGCCCGGAACGGCAACTAGATCATCTCGGTGCGGACTTACCCTGATCCCGTTACTCGCCTGCCAAGCACTCGCTTGCGGGCTCCGGTCGTCAACGACATACGGAAAGTAAGGGTATGAAAACAACAGATTCAGCCAGAACAGTAGGGGGTCGTCGCAAAGCAGCAGCGGCCCTTCTTACTGCGGCACTCATTGGGACAATGCTGTCCTCACTCACGGTAGAGTCTGCGGGAGCGGAGAGCGAAACTGCGTCCCACGTCGCTACCTCCCCCACATCCACCTCGCCAGCCGCGACGCTCACGGAGGTGCATGTCCCGGGGACAACCGCACTATCGGCCGCTGCAGTTGATCTCGCCAAGTATGGCTACATCGAACGCGAGTTCTATGCGGCGGGCACGGCGAACCGCTACCGTGGTGCCGTCGCGGGCTCCCAGCAAACGGCGACCATCATTGACGGAAACTGGGCGTACAGGACCCGAGTTCTCGTCAGGGCTCCGAAACCGGGCCACTTCAACGGCACGCTCCTGGTCGAGTGGACCAACGTCACGATCGGCGTCGATGCCGACTTCGTATTCGCTGAGGCCCACGAGGATCTGCTGCGTCAGGGGTATGCCTATGCGGTCGTGTCGGTGCAGAGGATCGGCGTCAACCGCCTCAAGTCGTGGAGCCCCGCTCGCTACGGAACCCTGTCCGTCGACGCGAGCAACGTCGATCCTCAGGGCGGTGGAAACATCGACGCCTGCGGGCCGACCGCCTGCGCAGGGGACCCGCTCTCGTGGGATGTCTACACGCAGGTCGCTGCGGCTCTCAAGGCCAACCACGGTTCGCAACCCCCCTTCCCCGGGCTCCGAATCCACGACGTCATTGCCACGGGCCAATCGCAGTCGGCGTTCCGACTCAGCACCTACTACAACACAATCCAACCCATCGCGAACTTCTTCGATGGATTTGTTCTGTGGGACCGCGCCGGCGCATTGCGGTCGGACCTGCCCGTGCCCGAGGTCAGCGTCAATTCGGAGGGTCTCTCTGGGCTTGCCCCGACGTTCCCGACAACCACGTACACCCGTGCGTGGGAGGTAGCAGGCTCGACGCACGGGTCGCTCTATGCGGCGCAGTACGTCGATGCGATGTTCAATCGGGACAAGGCGCTGATCGGTCCGAGTGGCGAACCCGAATCCTTCACTCAGTGGGTTGAGCCATCGTGCGCCGTGCTTCCCGCCTTCAGTACGGTTCCGAATGGCCTGGTGGTGAGTGCGGCTCTCGACTCCGTCAAGAAGTGGGTCGAATGGGGCAAGGCGGCACCGCCCACGATTCTCTTCACGCGGGACGCCAGCGGCACCATCCTTCGGGACTCGAACGGGAAGGTAGAAGGCGGAGTTCGTTTGTCACAGTTCGCTGCGCCGACGGCCGACGTTAGTGCGTTCAATGGCACCGCGTTCCCCTGCCTGGTCTCAGGCTCGCACCGCTATTACACCCCGACCGAACTGAAGCAGATCTATGGGACGAGCTTCAACTATGTGTCACAGGTCGGTGCATCAATGTTCACGGCGGCGAAGGGTGGATACATTCTGCCCTTCGATGCGGTGACCGCAGTGGCTGACGCAACGAGGGTGCGGATCGGCTAGTGCCGTGGGGGAGCGGGCTTTACTCGGCTTGCTCGCTCCCCCACTCTGTCGAGCCATGCCCTCACGAGAGCCTCGCGGGTCAGATCCCCGTGACGAGGTAGCCGCCGTCGACCGGGAGAACAGCGCCCGTGATGAATGAGGCGGCGTCCGAAGCCAGAAATGCCACAGCGGTGCCGACTTCTTCCGGGTCGCCGTATCGGCCGAGGGGAGTCCGGGAGAGAAGGCGATCGCCGATCGCCGGGTCCTCTTTGAGCGGCGTGAGCAGCGGCGTATCGATCCACCCGGGGGCGATGGAATTCACTCTGATGCCGTCCGCGGCGTAAACCTCGGCGAGCGATTTCGTCAGTTGCACCACGCCGCCCTTGGATGCGGAATACGCGGCGATACCACCACCGCCGAAGTAGGCATACATCGAGGCGATGGTGATGACGTTGCCACGGCTGCGGGCGAGCAGGGGATGCCCGAGCTGGATCGTGCGGTACACGGCAAGGAGCTGGATCGAGACCACTCGCTTGAACGGTTCCCACTCGAGCTCGCGCTCGCCCATGCTGATGCCGGCTGCCGGCACCAGAATGTCCAGCCGATGGAGCCCAGCAAACAGTGCGGTGAGAGCGTCGTCGTCAGTGACGTCGAGCTCCTGAACGTGGATGAGCGGACTGTCGAACAGCCCGGGATCTGCACCGAGGCCGACCGCGTATACCTCCGCACCCAGCCGGGCCAGTACTCGCGCCGTCGCCGCACCGAGCCCAGACGTTCCACCGGTTACCACGGCGATCTGCCCCGCGAAGAGGTCTGTTAGGAAAGTCATATCAATCACCATTCAGTGTTCGAACCTGCAGTCGACTAGCCCAGGTACGCAGTGCGCAGTAGCTCCTGGTCGGCCAGGAGCTCACTCGCCGAGCCCTGATAGGACACTCGCCCACTCGACACGACGAGGGCGTCCGTGGCTGCTTTGAGCGCCATGTGCGCGAATTGTTCGACCAGCAAGACGCCGACCCCGGACTCCGCGATGCCCTGCACAACCGGCACCAACCGGAGGAATACGACCGGGGCGAGGCCTAGCGACATCTCGTCGATCATGATGTAACGAGGCTTGGCCGCGAAGGTGCGGGCGAGCACGACCATCTGCTGCTCGCCTCCCGACAGGAGTGCGGTCGGCGAATCGACGCGCTTTTCAAGTTCGGGGAAGAGCGCCATCGCCTCGTCGAAATCAGTTGAGGAACGCGCGGTCAGCCGCAGGTTCTCCCGTACGGTGAGCGA
>NZ_DATCQQ010000015.1:0-53985 GCF_036569425.1 Lacisediminihabitans sp. | reverse complement strand
TTCCCAACCCTGGATTGGGATCTCGATCCCGCAGCTCATAGGCACGCTTTCGTCTCGACTCTGAGCCACGATGGCGCCATAGGAGTCGACTTCGCCGAGGCTCTCTACGAGACGATGCCGAATCAATGGGTGCTGAACGATGGTGCGTCGGACCTTATTGTCCGAGCATCTAGAGCGGGGATGCGCTTGGCAATTGTCTCCAACATCGCACTAGACATTCGCCCCGCACTGGAACGATGGGGTATCTCCTCTGCGCTGGACGCAGTGGTCTTGTCGTACGAGGTCGGATACGTGAAGCCCGATCCACGAATCTTCCAACTCGCGGCAGATTTGCTCGACACCGACCCGAGAGATTGCCTGATGATCGGCGACTCAGCGCACGACGACGTCGGCGGTGCAGTCTTAGGAATGCAATGTTTGATTGCACGGCCTGAACAGATGTGGCGAGCGTTCGCGCTCGCTAGCCCGAGTTGAACGCCGATCTGTCTGTCTCTCCGCGGCGCGGCCTGCATCGTGCGCTGATCATGCTCTCCTAGCCGCCCAGTTTCATGGTTGCTGGTGCCCGCAAGCCGGACCTCCTACGGACACTCCCCCGCGCTCACTGGCCTCAATGAAGTGGCCGACCTGGAGATTCCCGTAAGCCCTGTCCGTTGAGATTTCGCGCTCAGGTACCTCTAACGCAACAACAGCGTGCATTGGGTTTCAACGAATGGGCACAGGAAACCAGATCCGTGCCATGTCGCGCGCTGCCAAACGGACAGGTGCAGGAAATCCACACCTAGACCGGAGTCTAGAACGGAGGCACCTGAGGTCCGAGCAAAACAAAAGGCCCTCCGACCGAGGTAATACCTGGTCAGAGGGCCTTTATTTGTTGCGGGGACAGGATTTGAACCTGCGACCTCTGGGTTATGAGCCCAGCGAGCTACCGAACTGCTCCACCCCGCGGCACAAGAAGTAACACTACCACAGCCTGCCAGCGCCCCGCGCGGGCGGTCAGAGTCGCGTGGCCGCGATGCTCATCCCCAGGGGCAGCCACTTCTTCTCCGGCCAGCGCCAGAGGCCCGTTCCGGTGGGCTCGAGCACCTCGAACATGCGCCAAGGCAGCTCGTAGTGCTCGTGGAAGAAGTCGATGCGTAGCCCGGCGTCGAGCAGTGCCGTCACCGTCTCGGAGAGCGGATGCTGCCACTGAAAGGTGACCGTGTTCTCGAGCAGCACGTGCCGCTCTGCATAGTCGTAGTTCTCGTCGACGATGTCGACCGCGCCGTCGGTGGAATACGGGTAGGTGAACGCCGGGAGCGCCGCGGGGTCGGCCCCGTCGGCGAAGACGAAGGCGGTCGGATGCCCGTCCGCGAAGTACAGGCGGCCCCCGGGCTTGAGAAACCAGGCCACGATCCTGGCCCACTCCGCGACATCCGGGAGCCAGCCGATGGTGCCCCAGGTCGTGTAGACGGCGTCGAACGACTCCGGCTCCGGCAGCGCGTGCCGCGCGTCGTAGACGTTCGCCTCGATGAACCTCGAGCGGTCGGCGAGCCCCACCTCCGCCGCGAGCTCCCGCGCCTGGCGCACGGCCGGCCTCGAGAAATCCATGCCGACGACTGTGGCCCCGCGCTGCGCGAGCACGAGGGAATCCGCGCCGAAGTGGCACTGCAGGTGCAGGATGCGCAGCCCGTCGACCCCCTCCGGGAAGACGACGGGCAGCTCGGCCTCCTCGATCGGGTACAGCGCGCCACGGCCGGCGCGCAGCCCGGACTGGTCATAGAACTCACTCGCGACGTGTACGGGAACGCGCTCGTCCCAGTTCGCGCGATTGGCGTCGAGCCAATCGCCGGAGTCGAGCGCGATCCCGTCGTTCACCTGTCTACTTCTCCAGGGCGAATACCTTGTTGAGGGCCGTCACGAGGGCCTGATCGGCCGTCGCGTACGCGCTCAGGTCACCCGACTTGAGTGCCGCGGCGCGAGCCGTCAGCGCTGACTGCACGTCGGCCAGTGCCGCCTTGAGAGTGGCGTCCGCGCCCGTCGACGGGGTGGTCGGCGGCGCAGGCGTTCCGGTGGTCGGCGGCGTCGTCACGACGCCGCCGTCTCCCGCACTCGCCCCCGAGTCCCCGCCGAAGAGCGAGTCCAGCGCCGCATTGAGGGTGTCTTCGAAGGCGATCTTGTCCCCGAACGACACGAGGATCTTGCGCAGCACCGGGTAGCTCGTCTCGGCCGTCGACTCGACGTAGATCGGCTGCACGTAGAGCAGTCCTCCACCGACGGGCACCGTCAGCAGGTTGCCTCGCTTCACCTTCGTGTCACCGCGCTGGAGCAGTGCCAGCTGGTTGGCGACCGCCGTGTCGGTGTTGAAGTTGTTCTGCACCTGGCCCGGCCCAGGCACCGTGTCCTGCTTCGGCAGCGCGAGAAGGGTGAGCTTTCCGTAGCCGGAGTCGATCTTTCCGGCCGTGCTGCCGGCATCCGCGTTCGCCGCGAGGTAGCCGGTGAGGATGTTCCTCGTGCCGACGCCCTTCGAGTTCGGGATGTAGGTGGAGTAGAGGGAGAACGCGGGCTGCTTCGCCCCCGGGAGCTTCATCGTGAGGTAGTACGGCGGCTGGAGCTTCGCCGTCGCCGCGTCGGACACCGGGTCGTTCGGAGTGGTCCAGGCATCCGTCGACGAATAGAAGGTGTTCGAGTCCCTGACGTGGTAGGTGCCCAGGATCTCGCGCTGCACCTTGAAGAGGTCGGCCGGGTAGCGCACGTGGCTGATGAGCTGCGCGCTCATCGTGCTCACCGGCTTGACCGTGGAGGGGAAGATCTTCTGCCAGGTCTTGAGGATCGGGTCCTTGTCGTCCCAGGCGTAGAGGGTCACCTTTCCGCTGTACGCGTCGACTGTGGCCTTCACCGAGTTGCGGATGTAGTTGATGTTGTCGAGCGCGAAGTCGGGGGCCGGCGTGTAGGTGTCGGAGATGGCGTTGCTGAGCTGCTGGATGGCCGAGTACGGGTAGTTCGCGCTCGTGGTGTAGCCGTCGACGATCCAGACGACCTTGCCGTCCACGACGGCCGGATATGGATCGCTGTCGAGCGTCAGATACGGGGCGACCTTCTGGATTCTCTCGACCGGCTTGCGGTTGTAGAGGATCTGCGAGTCATTGTTGACGCCGTTGGAGAGGAAGATCTGCTCCGACTGGAACTTGATCGCGTAGATGAGCTTCTTGAAGACGCTGTCGAGCTTGGGCCCGCCGTTGCCGGAGAACGTCGTCGTGGCGTTCTGGTTGTTGCCCTGGTCGCCGGCCGGATAGTCGAGCTCGATCTTGCTTCCACCCTGGGGGGCGCCAACGATCGCGTAGGTCGGGGAGTCCTCGCCGAAGTAGATGCGCGGCTGGAACTTGCCGAGGGCGCCGGTGCTCGGGATGCCAGACTCGAGGAAGACGGGCAGGCCGTCGCTCGAACGCTGGTTTCCGTACGCGGCGACGACGCCGTAGCCGTGCGTGTAGACGAGGGTGTTGTTGTACCAGCTCTGCTGGGCACCCGTGTTGGCCTGGTTGAGCTCGCGCACCGCGACGACCGTGTCCTGCGACTTGCCGTCGATCTTGTAGCGGTCGACGTCAAGGTGCGGGGCGAACTGGTAGTACTGCTTGATCTGCTCGAGCTGGGCGAAGGAATCCGAGACGAGCGCCGGGTCGATGATGCGGATGTTGGCTGTGGTCTCCGCGTCGTTGCGCAGCGCGCCCTGGGCGGCCGTCGTCGTGGCGGAATACGGTTCTTCCTTGACGCCGGCGACACCGTAGGCCTCGCGGGTCGCCGCGATGTTCCTGTCGATATACGGCGCCTCGAGCGTGCGCACGTTCGGCTCCACCTGGAACTTCTGCACGATCCAGGGGTACACCGATCCGATGAGCAGTCCGCTCACGAGCAGGAGCGCAGTGCCGATGATGGGCAGCCGCCAGCGGCCGACGATCGCGGTGATCACGAAGAGGATCGCCACGACCGCCGCGATGCCGGCGAGGATCTGCCGGCCGGGGATCACGGCGTTCGCATCTGCGTATGACGCGCCCTCGAAAAGGGTGCTGCTGGTCTGGCTGCTAAGGGTCGAATACTGGTCGAGCCAGATGCTCACGGCCTGCAGGGCGAGGTAGACGGCACCGGTCGTCGCGAGCTGGATGCGCGCGGAGCGCGAGATGCGCACCTCACGACCGTTGAAGCGCAGCGCCCCGTAGAGGTAGCTCGTGGCGAGGGCGGCGATGCCGGAGATCAGCACGACGGCGGAGGCGAACGCCGCCGCGGCCTGGTAGAACGGCAGGGCGAAGAGGTAGAACGAGATGTCGAGCCCGAACTGCGGGTCGACCTTGCCCGACGGCACGCCGTTGATCCATTCGAGGGCGAGCTGCCAGCGCGACGATGTCGCCACCCCGGCGAAGAGGCCGAGCACCGCCGGGATGCCGTACATCGCGAGGCGGCGGAGTGGCTCGATCACCTGCTGGTAGCGGTCGAGCTGCGGGTTGAGCTTCGCGTAGACGGGCCGGAAACGGAACGCGACCTCGATGCTCACGAACACGGGCACCGCCATGCCGATGAAGCCGATGAAGAACATCACCGCGCTCGCCACCCACTGCGTGGTCAGCACGTTGAGGAAGCCCAGTTGGTCGAACCACAGCCAGTCGGTGTACAGGCTGGAGAAGAGGAAAAAGAGGATGACCAGAACGGCGAGAACCGCGATCGTCACGAGAACAGTGACTCTCGATCGCGACGCAGGTTGACGCTCTTCTGTGCGGCTGGACGTCACGAGACTGCTCCTGGTTTGTAGCGGATGCTGTGTCCCTCATCTTAAGGGGTGGTTCTGCGAGGTCCCCGTGCCGGTCAGCCGGCTGGGCAGCTGAGCAGCGACTTCGTGCTCGCTCCGGTGGAGATCGCCTTCAGGGCGGCCAGGGAGTCGTCGAGTGTCTTCACCGCGAGCACCGTGAGACCGCTCGGGATGTGCCCGGTCACCTCGTTGCAGTTGCTGTACGGGGCGAGAAACCAGGTCGCTCCGGCGTTCCTCGCGCCGTAGAGCTTCTGCCGGATCCCGCCGATCGCCCCGACGTTTCCGTCGGCGTCGATCGTGCCGGTGCCCGCCACCTTGGCGCCTCCCGTGATCGATCCTGGAGTCAGCTTGTCGATGATGCCGAGCGCGAACATCTGTCCGGCGCTCGGGCCGCCGACATCCTGCAGCTGGATCTTCACCGTGAACGGGTAGGTGTACGAGACGGCCGGGAAGATGCCGATGATCGGCGCCGGCTTGGGTCCGGTGCTCAGCTGCGGCGTCACCTCCACGCTCTTCGCCTGGCCGCCCCTCGCGATGGCGATGGTCACCGGCACGCCGGCGCCCGACCTGGCGATGATGGCCCTCAGCCCGAGAACGCTGTCGGTCTTCGTGCCGTTGACACTGAGGATGGTGTCACCGCTCTGGAGGCGTCCCTTCGATGGCGAGTCCGGTGAGAACCCGGCGACGGACAGGGTGCTCGGGAGGGTGTAGCCAAGCCGGGTGAGCGCCGCGGCGATCGCATCCTTCTGCGAGTTCTGCATGTCGACGGCGGCCTGCTCGTTCGACTGCTTCACGGTCTCGCCGACCGGGTAGATCGCGTCGAGCGGGAGCACCGCCTTGCTTCGATCGAGCCAGGCCTGCGCCACCTCGAACCAGCTCGGCGACTGTTGGCGGTCGCCGACCACGTTCACCGTGAGCATGTCGAGCGCACCCGTGGTGGGGTAGGTCTTCTGGCCGGGGATCTCGATAAGGGGAACCTGCTTGTGGTCGAAGTCCACCGTGCCAAGGGTGTTGAAGACCGGCCCCGGCTGCTCGATGACGTAGGGCGCCGGGACCATGGCGAAGCCGAACGACCCGAGGAGGGCTCCGACGAGAAGGGTCCAGCCGACCCAGCGGGATCGGTGCCGTGCGGGCGCGCCGACCGGAGAATCGTCGGTGAAGATCGCCACCGCTGTCCTTTCGCGTGATGTTCGCCACAGGCGCACATCTTCGGGGCCAAGGCACAGGTCAAAACAAGCCGCGTCGAGCGCGCAGCGGCTAGCGTAGTTGCTATGTCTGAAGATTCGGCGCACAACCCGGAAGACGAATTCCGCGACATGCTCAACAAGTTTCTCTCCGGTGACGGCGAGATTGATCCTGAGCGTCTCGCGAGCGCGGCCGGCCTGCCGAACGACCCCGAAATGATCAAGAACCTGATCGTTCAGTTGCAGAGCGCCCTCCAGTCGAGCGGCGACGGCATCAACTGGGGCCTGGCCCTCGAGCAGGCGAAGGCGATCGCGGCCAAGGACGTCGTCGCCACCACCCCGGCCGAGCGTGCGGCCCTCGAGCAGGCGTTCCATATCGCCGCCCTGTGGCTCGACGAGGCGACCTACATCTCGGAACTGACCGTGCATCCGCGACTCCTCAGCCGCACCGAGTGGATCACCGCCACCATGCCGATCTGGACCCAGCTCGCCGAGCCAGTCGCCCTCAGCATCGCGAACTCGCTCACCGACGTGCTGCGCGACCAGGCGCCGGAGGAGATGTCCGGCATGATCGACGGCGCGTCGCGGCTCATGCGCAACGTCGGCGGCACCCTCTTCGCCATGCAGCTCGGCCAGGTCGTCGGCCAGCTCGCGAGCGAGGTCGTCTCCGGCGGCGACGTCGGCATCCCGCTGCTCAGCGCGGGCACCGAGGCCGACCAGCAGGCAGCGGTACTCCCCCAGAACGTCGCGGCCTTCGGCGCGGGGCTCGACATCGAGCAGGACCAGGTGCAGCTCTACCTCGCGGTGCGCGAGCTCGCCCACGCGAGACTGTTCCGGCACGCGAAGTGGATGCGGCTGCAGCTCATGACCTCCATCTCGGAGTTCGCCCAGGGCATCCGGATCGACACCGAGCGGCTCGAACAGCTCGCGACCGACTTCGACCCGTCGAATCCGGAGGAACTGCGCGAGGCGATGGTGAGCGGCGCACTGATCCCGCCGAAGTCCGAGTCGCAGCTCGCCGCCCTCGGGCGCCTCGAGACCATGCTCGCCCTCATCGAGGGCTGGGTGGATGTCGTGACCGCCCAGGCGACCACTCGACTGCCGAAGTCCGGGGCGATCGCCGAGACGGTTCGGCGTCGGCGCGCTGCCGGCGGCCCGGCCGAGTCGGCGTTTTCCACCCTCGTCGGGCTGGAACTTCGGCCGCGACGCTTGCGCGAGGCCGCCGCGATGTGGCAGAAACTTACCGACGAGGTCGGCCCGGAGGCTCGCGATGAGCTCTGGTCGCATCCAGACCTCGTGCCGACGTCGGAGGACATCGACGACCCGGCCGCCCTCGTCGCTCGACTGACCGGCCCGACGCCTGCGCCCGACGACATCGACCAGGCCATCGAAGACCTGCTCAACGACACGACGGACGATCGCCCGCACGAGGCACGCGACGGCTCGGCCGACGACCCGTCCCTCTAGCCCTCCCTTTCTCATCCTTCCCTTACCTTCCCTTCCTTTCCTTCCCTTCCTCTTCCGAAATCCATGCAAATCTGAGCGACACGCGCTCGGCGGCGCAACTGAGCGGCGTGTCTAGCTGAAATGCATGAATTTCGCAAGGGTGGGACGACGGGGGCGGCCGGGGCTGTGGACTGTGGGCGACGCCCGGGCGGTGGTCCGCGCATCATGGGCGGATGGTTCTGCGACTCGACCCCCGGCTTCCCCTGCTCTGGCGAACGCCGTCGAGCCTGCAGTTCGGCGTTGACGCGCCGCGCGTCGTGCTCGAGGCGGTGTCCGGCGCCGACGAGCGGATGATCGCCGCCCTGCTCGTGGGCGTGAGTCGATCGGGGCTCGAGATGATCGCCGCGTCGGCGGGCGGCAACCGCGACGAGGTGGGCCTCCTGCTCGACCGGCTGGAGCCGGCGCTTGTCGCCGCGTCCGTGGCCGCCCCTCAGCGCCGGGTGACGGTCGTGGGCGACGGGCCGGCGGCCGAACGCATCGCCCACCTGTTGCGCCGCTCGAACGTGGCCGTCGTCCCGGACGGCGACGAGACATCCCTCGTCGTGATCGTCGCCGGATTCGTGATCCCGCCGAACCTGCACGGCCGCTGGCTGGGCCGAGACCTCCCCCACCTGCCGGTCGTGTTCGGCGACGAGACGGTGCGGATCGGGCCCCTCGTGGAGCCAGGAGCCGGACCGTGCCTGTGGTGCGTCGAACTGGCCAGGACGGATGCCGACCCGGCCTGGCCGGCGATCGCCTCCCAGCTGCTGGGTCGCCGGTCGAGCGCGGAGGGCGCGCTGCTCGTCGAGGAGGTGGCGGTCAGCGTCGCCCGGCTCGTGCTCGCGCGGCTTGCACGGCCCGGGGCCCGAGAGAATGGCCCGCGAGGAAGCGGCGGCTCCTCCAGCTCCGTCGACATCGGCACGGCGGACGGCGCGAGGCGCAGCACCGTGTGGTGGCCGCATCCGGACTGCCTGTGCGGGGCTGCCGGCGGCGGCATCGACTCGTGGACCGTGGAGGGTGTCAGTCCAGCTCGGCGAGGAATCGCGACGGTCGGCGAGCCCCGCCTCGGCCGCCTCCACCGCTCGACCATGACAGGTGCAGTCGGCGACGCGCCCGCGTGACGCCGACGTAGAGCAGGCGGCGCTCCTCGTCGATCGCCTCCGGCGTCTTGGCGTAGGTGATCGGCACGAAGCCGTCGCTCAGCCCGACCAGGTAGACGGTGTCCCACTCGAGGCCCTTCGCGGAGTGCAGGGTGGCGAGGGTCACGGCCGACATCGTCGGTTCGTGCTGCGCGGCCGACCGTTCGAACAGCTCGTCCACGAACGCCCGAAGGGTCGTGCCGCTCGGCGACGACTCCGCGAGACCCATGATCGCGTTGAGGGACTCCCAGCGGTCCCGCACAGCACCGCGCGCCTCCGGGGCATCCTGGGTCCAGCCGAGCGAGCGCAGAACATCGCTCACCGTCTTGAACAGCGGCTCGTGGGTGGCACCGACGACGGCGCCCTTGAGCATCATGAGCGCCTGCTTCACCTCCTGCAGCTCGAAGAACCTGGTGCCGCCGCGCAGTTGGAAGGTGATGCCGGCGTCGGTGAGGGCGGCCTCGAGCACCGCGGACTGCACGTTGATGCGGTAGAGGATGGCGATGTCCTGCGGCTTGGCGCCGCCCGCGATCTGCTCACCGATCTGGGCCGCGACCGCTCGCGCCTCGGCGATGTCGCTCGGGTAGGCGGTGACCGAGGGAGTGATGGCTACCGGCGGCTTCACCGCGGCGCGCAGGGCGAGGGCCCCCGGCCGGCCCCGCATGAGACGGTTCGCGGTGTGCACGATCGAGGGTGTCGACCGGTAGTTCTGCTCGAGCCGTACGACGGTGGACTCGCGGTACCGGGTGGGGAAGCCGAGCAGGTAGTCGGCGGATGCCCCGGCGAAGGAGTAGATGGTCTGGCTCGCGTCGCCCACCACGCAGAGGTCCTGCCGGTCGCCGAGCCACAGGTCGAGCAGCGCCTGCTGAAGCGGTGAGACGTCCTGGTATTCGTCCACCACGAAGAAGCGGTACTGCTCGCGCACCTGTTGCGCGACCCGCGGCTCGGTCTCGATCATGCCGGCGGTGGCGAGCAGCACATCCTCGAAGTCGAGCTGCCGGCGGTCGTCCTTGATCGCCTCGTATGCCGAGTGCATGGCGATCATCTTCTCCGCGGTGAGGAGGGCCGGGAGCGGCCGCTGCGCGACGATCTCCGCGTACTGGTCGAGGGTGAGCCGGGAGACCTTGCGCCACTCGATCTCCGCGGCGAGGTCCCGCAGGGTCGCGGTGTCGAGCTTGAGCCGCAGCATCTCGGCGGCCTGGCCGAGGAGCCTGCCCTTGCTGTCGAGGATGCGCGGCATGGTGCCGCCGATCACCTGCGGCCAGAAGAAGCCGAGCTGCGAGAGCGCGGAGGCGTGGAAGGTGCGTGCGGCGACGCCCGTCGCGCCCAGCACCCTGAGACGCCCGCGCAGTTCAGCGGCCGCGCGGGAGGTGAAGGTGAGCGCCATCACCCGCCCGGGCGCGTACACGCCGGTGGCCACGCCGTAGGCGATGCGGTGGGTGATCGCGCGGGTCTTGCCGGTGCCGGCCCCCGCGAGGAGGCACAGCGGTCCGAGCAGACTCTCGGCCGCGACGCGCTGCTCGGCGTCGAGGCCGTCGAGGAGGGATTCGGCCGAACTCACTGCTGCCCGTCGTCGATCGGGCCGCCGTACCACTGTTCGAGGATCGCCCGGGCGATCGACGTGGAACCCGGCAGGAAGATCTCGCCGAGCGAATCGGCGAGCTCCGCGCGGCTGAACCAGCGAAGGTCCAGGATCTCGGTGCCGTCCGGCGTGAGGGTGGACTCCTCGTCCGGGTCGACCGTGGCCGAGAACCCGAGCATCAGCGACGCGGGGAACGGCCACGGTTGCGAGCCCAGATACACCGGGTCGACGACGCGGATGCCCGACTCCTCGAACACCTCGCGGATCACCGCGCTCTCGAGCGACTCCCCGGGCTCCACGAACCCGGCGAGCAGCGAATAGCGGTTGGCGTCCCACATGGCGTTGTGGCCAAGCAGGATGCGGTCCTGCGAGTCGACGATGCCGACGATGATCGCCGGGTCGGTCCTGGGGAAGATCTCGCTGCCGTCATCCACGTTCCGCCGCACCCAGCCGCCCAGCTCCGGCACCGTCGGGGCACCGGTGCGCGGCGAGAAGCCGTGCGACTTGTGCCAGTTCGCGAGCGCGAGCGCCGCCGTGAAGAGGCCGGCGTCGAGGTCGCTGAGGGTGTTGCCGACCACGCGGAGGTTTGCCCACGCCGCCGGGTCGGAGTTGAGTCTTACCGCTGCCTCGTCGCCGATCTGCGCCCCGACGATGGGCAGACCGAGCGAGTCCCTGGCAAGCGAACGTCCGAGGTAGAGCCGCAGCTCGGCATCCGGCACCCGGTCGGCCGGAAGGAGGGCGAGGCGACCGTTCGCGCCGAGCAGGGCGTTGCCCTTCCAGAGCACGAGCACGCGGGTTGCCGGGTCCCCCCAGAGCTCGTCGAAGAGGCCCTCGCGGTTGCGGCCGAGGTAGTCGCGGTCGAGCGCGTGACGGGAGAGGGGAAGCGACGAGAACGGGAGCGCGGCCTGCGGCTGCCGGGCTGGGAGCGGAGTGGACATGGGGCGACCAATCGGTGAAGGAGGCGGGAACAGCGTGGCGTTCGTGGCCGGCCGGCGACCTACGACCTACCCTGTGAGGTATGGCCAGATCTCATCTCACTCTAGCCGCGCTGGCGACCGCAGCCGTAGCCGGCCTCGACGTCGCGTCCGCCACCAATTTCGGCTCGGGGGCGCACGGCGACTTCGAGGCAGCGTTGCTCACCGGACGGGACGGCAGGCACTGGATCATCCGGGTTCCCACGTCCGAACGGGCCGAGGCCGAGCAGTCGGCGGATCTCGTGGCGCTCCGGGCGCTCAGCACCGGCGTGCGGGCCAGACTCCCCTTCAGCGTCACCAACTTCGGCGGCCAGACCCCGATCGGCGGCACCCGCGCGGTCGTCTACGAATTCGTCTACGGCTCGAAGGTGCCCCTCGACTCGATCGAGACCGACGACGGCCTCGCCGACTCGATCGGCCGCGCGATCGCCGCCGTACACTCGCTGCCGACGAGCTTCATCGCCGACGCCGGCCTTCCCGTCTACACCCCCGTCGAGATCCTGCGCTCGAGCGTCACGGTCATGGACCGGGCCGCGGCGACCCACCTCGTCCCGGCCGCCCTGCTCGGCCGCTGGGAGCGCGCAACCGAGGATTCCGCCCTCTGGCAGTTCGCCCCGACCGTGGTCAACGGCTCGCTCAGCGCCGAGTCCTTCCTGAGCTCCGACGGCGGCGTGACCGGACTGCTCGACTGGCACACCCTGAGCGTCGGCGACCCCGCGCGCGACCTCTACTGGCTTCTCGGCGCGCATGGCGAGAACGTGGCGGAGGCCGCGTTCGACTCGTACGCCCTCGCCCGCGGGTCGAGCGACCGGCAGGTCAAGCAGCGCGCGATGCTCTACGCGGAACTCGAGATCGCCAAGTGGCTGTTGCACGGCACCCAGCAGCGCAGCACCGAGATCGTGGATGACGCCGTCGCCATGCTGCACGGCCTCGTCGACACGGTGCAGAACGACCTCGAACAATCCCTGACCCACAACACGATGCCCGTGATGGCCGTGGACGAGGTCGAGGCGATGCTCGACCGAAACCAGCGCGCCTAGCCAGCCTCACGCCCCCGACGCGCGGCGCACGATCACGAACGGACCGCGATTGCGTCGCAGCTGGAACCGCAGCGCGAGCCTTGCCGTCCTGGCGAGCACCATCCCGATCACGATCGCGGCGAGCGCCGGCATGGCGCCGGCGATGGTCATCGCCACGTGCACGCCGAGGTGCTCGGCGATCGCGCCGCTGATCGGGCCGCCGAGCGCCTGGCCGCCCAGCATGATGATCGAGTAGAGCGACATCACGCGACCGCGGATAACGCGGTTGGTCGACAGCTGCACGATCGACTCGGCCCCCGTGGCGAAGAGCAGCCGCGTGACGCCGATGCTCACGAGGAAGACGATGAAGAGCGGCTCCCAGGTGACGGAGCCGGCGAGGATGAGCGCGAGGCCGAACAGGCCGGCCGCGACCACGATCGTGCGCAGCCGAACATTCATCCGGCGGGTGGAGAGCACGGCGCCGGAGAGCGCCCCCACCGCGGCGGCCGAACTGTAGAGGCCGTAACCGGTCGCTCCCGTCTGGTAGACGGTGTCGGCGAACGAGACGAGGAGCACGGGCAGCGTCATCCCGAAGGTCGACACGAAGGCGAGCATGACCATCGGCCAGAAGATGGTCGGCTTGGAGATCACATAGCTCAGGCCCTCCCGGATCTGCCCACGCGCGCGTTCGGCGCGCGGCGACGGACGCAGTTCGCGCACCCGCATGCTCGCGAGGGCCACCACCACGAGCACGGCCGCGATCGCGTTCACGCTGATCGACCAGCCGGAGCCGACGAGGGCGATGAGCACTCCGCTGATGGCCGGGCCGAGGAGCCCCCCGAGGTGGAAGATCGACGCGTTGAGGCTGATCGCATTCCGCAGCCGGCCGTGGCCGACCATCTCGTTGACGAAGGCGGAGCGGGCGGGGCCTTCCACGACGGCGACGAGGCCGAGCAGGAGCGCGACGCCCCAGACCTGCCAGACCTCGACGACGCCGAGAAGGGTGAGGAGCCCGAGCGTCGCACAGAGCGCGGCGGTCACCGACTGGGTGGCCATCATGAGCCGGCGCTTGTCCACGCGGTCGGCGATGACGCCGCCCCACACGCCGAACACGAGCACCGGGGCGAACTGCAGGAAGACGGTCACCCCGACGAGGGTGATGTTGTGGGTGAGCTCGTTCACCAGCCAGTCGGTGGCGATCTTCTGCATCCAGCCCGAGGTGTTGGCGATGAGCTGCGAGATCACGTACAGGCGGTAGTTGTAGATGCGCAGCGAGATGAAGGTGTCGCGCCAGCGCGGTCGTTCGTGGAGGACGGGGATGGGCTCGGTTGCCGGACTCATGGTCGGCGATTCTGTCGTCACAGTGTGATGTCTCGCGATACTCGTGCGTTTCGTATGGTCACGCCAACGCTAGGCCCATTGCCATCTATTGCCTTATAGAATCGACCCTATAAGTACTATTGACTTTCGTAATGAGAGGCCGTGCATGTTCGACCCGGTGCTCCTCAAGACCTTCGTCTCGGTCGCCGAGACCCTCAGTTTCACCAAGACGGCGGCGGTGCAGGGGCTCAGCCAGCCCACGGTGAGCCAGCACATCCGCAAGCTCGAAACGGCCGCGGGGAGAATCCTCGTCGCGCGGGACACCCGCGAGGTGCGCCTCACCGACAACGGCGACGCGATGCTCGGCTTCGCCCGCTCCATCCTCGCCGCCCACGACCAGGCGTCGAGCTACTTCACCGGATCGGCGATGCGCGGCCGGCTGCGTTTCGGCTCGGCCGACGACCTCGCGCTCACCCAGTTGCCGCAGATCCTGCGCGACTTTCGCCAGCTCTACCCGCAGATCAACCTCGAACTCACCGTGAACCAGAGCGGCGCCCTCGCCCGCCGCCTGCACGCGGGTCAGCTCGACCTCGTGTTCATCAAGCAGGAGCCGGGAATCGGGGTCGGGCGCCTCGTGCGGCGGGACCGGATGGTGTGGGTGGGTCACCGCACGCTGAGTCTCGAACCCGGACAGCACGTTCCCCTCATCGCCTACCAGGCCCCGAGCCTCAGCCGCACCGTCGCGATCAGCGCGCTCGAATCCGCCGGCCGCACCTGGCGCATCACCTGCAACGTGCGCGAGATCAACGGCGTGCTCGCGGCGGCGCGGGCGGGCATCGGCATCGCCGCGTTCCCGCAGAGCCTCATCCCGCCCGACCTGAACGAACTGTCCCCCGCGCTCGAGCTGCCGACCCTCGGCGACGTGGACTTCAGCCTTCTCGACAACCCCGGCACCGCGCGCGAGCCCGTTGACGCGCTCATCGCCGCGATCGTGGCCAGGCAGGGCTCCGCCGCGAACTAGTGTCCTGCGCCGGTAGATCGTCGGCCGGGAACGGTCCAGGCTCATGTGATCACCCGCCACACGGCGATCGGCTACATCACCGCCCCCGCCATCGAGAGCACTCCACCGAGCATGCTCACCATCTCGACGATCGCGATCCGGTCGCGGTGCGGCCGGCGCGAGAGGCGCGCGACGAGCCAGAGAGTCAGTCCGGTGACGCCGACGAGCCCGACGAGCGACAACACGAGCAGCGGATTGGCCACCGTCATCCCCGCGTGCCCGGGCGCCGGGACGGTGCCCGCCGACCGAACGGGGCCCGCTCCCATCGCACCGATGGTCGCCGCGGTCAGCAGCAGCGTGAGACTGCGATGAAGCGCCATGGCGGCGGCCAGGGGCGTGCGAGGGGCGAGGTCGAGCCGGAGCCGAAGCACCGGCACGACCGCCGCGAACATCAACAGCGCCACCCAGCCGATCGGCGCGACGACCGGCGACCCTGGGTCGAGTGCCATGTCGGCCATCGCGAGCGCCATGACGACCGACGGCAGCCAGCCGGGCAGGGAACGAGCGCGGCGGTCGGCCACCGTGCAGCAGACGCCCACCGCGCCGGGCAGGAGCATGCCCACCTGGAGCGCCTCAAGCATCCGTCGCGTCCTAGTGCTGGTGGCCGGCGTGGTCCGCGTGGCCCCCTCCACCGTGAGAGCACTCATGCGCAGGCTCGTTCGGCGGCACGTTGAGGGCGGGATTCCGATCGAAGAAGCCGTACGGCTTGAGGGTGAACTTGGCGTAGTCGGTCGGCATCACGGGCCAGTCCTCCGGGCGGGGAAAGTGCGTCGGACCAAAGGTGTGCCAGAGCACGATGTCTTCGCCGTCGACCGACCGGTCGCCCGCCATGTAGCGCGGCAGGCCATCGCCGCCCGGATTCTGGTGGACGAAGTCCCCGGCTGGGTAGCGCTCGGCCGGGTCGTACTGGGTCACCCAGAGCTGCTTGGTCGTGTACGCGGCGCGCTCGGCGATGGACGACGCCGGATCGGCCATGAGCGTCGGCGACTGTTGCGGCATCAGCACGTAGCCCGTCGAGCGGCCGAGGCGATTGGTCTTCTCCGTGTTGACGATGTGCCAGGCCCGGCCGACCGTCGCATCCGCGAGTCGTCCGGCATTGGCCTCACTGGCGAGGCGCACCGTGCTGCTGGTGAACGCGCCACCGTGCGGATTGGATTCGCTGATCGGCAGACGGACCGCGTCCACCTCGTCGACCGCGTTGGAGAGTCCGTCGACCATCATGTCCAGACGCGCGCTGAAGAGGTGCTGGTGGTACGGCGCCCCGAGCCCCGGCGCGACCTCGCTCGCGTACGGGCTGCCTTCCACATACGAGGAGGTGAAGAGGATGCCGGTGAGCTTCGCCTCGCACTCGATCGTGCCGTCGAGGTAGAGGTACCAGTAGAAGCCATAGTCGTAGTTGCCCACCGTTGTGAAGAAGCTGATCACGAGGCGACGGGAACGGCGCACCTCGTTCGATCCGGTGAACATGTCGCTGTGCTTCCACAGGGTTCCGAAGTCCTCTTCGTGCATGCAGATGCCGTTCTCGATCACCTGCGGATTGCCCACCTCGTCGGCCAGCACGGCGTCGAAGTACTTGATCTCACCCACGCAGTCGCAGCCGAGGGCGAGCGAATTGGTGAAGCGCCCGAACAGGTACTCCCCGGTGTCGAAGTAGTTCTGCCAGAAGCGCACGGGGGAAGGGTCGCCGTACGGCACCACCATCTCCGCGATCGAGCCGCGATACATGATCGGGCGCTGCTCGACCCCGTCGAAGAAGGAGAGCTGGCGCAGGATGAGCCCTTCGCGCGGATCGAACCCCACATCGAATTTCCAGTTGCCCCAGGTCACGGATTCGCCGTCGACCTCGAAACTCGGCCCGTCTGGCTGGGTGATCGAGATCGGCTTGAGTGCGGTGAGAGGCGCACCCTGCACGGCCGGGTCATCGAAATTGCCGCCCTCGGACGGAATGGGCATGACCTCGGCGTCGATGAGTCGCGTGATCGTGCGGGAGGAGACATCCACGTAGGCACACAGTCCGTCGACGGGGTGCGCCCACGGGTGGTCTTCCGGGTGGTCCTGACGGAAGGCGAGCACGCGCAGGATGCGTCGGCCCTCCTCCTCCGGGTACTCGTAATAGCCCGCCGAGAGCGGAACGCACACCACCGTGTCGACGGATGCACCGCGGGCCTCGAGCGCCGCCACCCAGCGCGGGTCTGCGGCCACGATCTCGCCGATCGCGTCGAACTCCTCGAGCAGCACGGGAAGTTGTCCGGCGCTGCCGTCGAGAACGCTCGTCGTGATGATCTCGCCGGAGTCGATCGAGAGCACACTGTCGGTCGAGTGTCCGGTGGCCATGTCGAGGAGCATGACGCGTGCCCGGCGATCGGGGCGCTCAGCGACTCCGGCGAGATAGTCGAGCACCTCGCGCTTGTGGGGCTCCTCGAGCCCGACGTAGGCGAACCGCGTGGTGCGGGTGAACAGTTCGCTGGCGGTGACGATGTCGCGTACACGCTCGATCTCGGTGATGCTCAGACTCGCAAGCGGCGCAGAGGTCGTGATGATGGGATCGGTCATGGTCATGGGTCTGTCCTTAGGGTGGAGGGAGGTTCAGCCGGCGACGGCGTCGGTGATGGACTCGTACGCGGCCGAGTTGCGCCGCTTGAGGATCGCGGCCTGGATGAGCCCCGCGACGGGAAAGACCACGATCAACCCGAGCAGGATCGCGCTCACCGCCCCGAACACCGGAGCCCCGTCGGCGTTGACGTCGCCGACCAGAAACGGGAAGTTGACGCCGATCACGACGGCGGAACCGACGAGTCCGACGAAACCGAGCGCGGGTGCGACGAGCGTGTTCCAGAGCCGCCGGTCGGTGTTGCTCGTGCGGAAGTACACGATCACCGCGGCCGAGGTGAGCGCCATGAGGATGGCGATCGCGAGCGTCGCCACACCGGAGAACCAGGTGAACACCTGCAGGATCGGGTCGAGTCCAAGCACCGCGAAGACGGCGATCAACACGAGGGCGGTGATGGTCTGGATGAGCGACGACACGTGCGGGGAGAGGTGCCGCGAGTGCACATCGCCGACTCGCGACGGCAGGAGACCGGCGTTCGACATGGAGTGCTGGTAGCGCGAGATCACGTTGTGGAACGACAGCACGCAGGCGAACATGCTCGTGATCAGCAGGGTGTTGAGGATGATCTCGCCCACCGGTCCTAGATAGCGCAGCGTGGTCGTGATCACCATGGTCCCGGGGTTCTTCGCCGCCTCGGCGACGACGTTGGTCGGGCCCCACGCCATCACGAGCGCCCACGAGGCGAGCGTGTAGAACACGCCGACGCCGATCAGCGCGATGTAGGTCGCGCGCGGGATGGTGCGGTCGGGGGTCTTCGCCTCGTCCCGGAAGATCACGGTCGACTCGAAGCCGATGAAGGCGGCGAAGGCGAACATGAGTCCGATGCCGGGCGATCCGGAGAGCACCGCGCTCGGCAGGAACGGTGCCACGGAGAGTCCCTCCCGGCCTCCGGTGGCGACGACGGCGATCACCAGGGCCAGCACGATCCCGACCTCGCAGACCAGCAGCACGCCAAGCACCTTGGAGCTCAGGTCGATGTGTCGGTAGCCGAGCGCACCGACGACGAGGATGATCGCGAGCGAGTAGACCCACCAGGGGATGTCCGGACCGCCAAGCGCCGCGATCGACGCGCCGATCAGATACCCCACATAGCCGTGCACGGCGATCTGGATGGTCGTATAGGTGAGCAGGGCGAGGTAGGCGGCGGACAGCCCGGCCGGCTTTCCGAGGCCATGGCCGACGAAGGTGAAGAAGCCGCCGGGCTTCGGGATGCGCTTCGTCATTGCCACGAGTCCCACCGCGAAGAGCAGCAGGACGACCGCGCACACCGCGAAGAGGGCGGGGAATCCGACCCCGTTGCCCAGCAGGAAGCCGAGCGGAGCGGATCCGCCGATGACGGTCAGGGGGGCGGCGGCGGCGACCACCATGAAGACGATCGAGCCGACCCCGAGCGATCCGGAGAGGCCCGCTCTGGACGCGGGGCTTGCGACATCGGTTCCGGTTGGTTCACGTGTTGTTGTCATGGTGACTCCGTGGGGTGGGAGGGAGACTTCAGGAATCCCCCCATCGTCGCGGTGGTCCGTTGCGTGCCTGTTCCGCCGGCGTAAACATCCGAGCGCGGCAAATGAGACGCACCGGACCGACTGTCTCATTTGGCAAACACACGTTCGAAACACCCTCGACCTCCCCTCGCAACAGCCCGCGGCTAGCCTAAAAAAACCCGATCCAGGAGCCTTCGTGACCGCACTCGAGCGCGCAATAGCCGATCCGCCCTCGGTGAGTGGCGTGCTCGACCGCTCTCCCGTGTCGGGCCTGGCGCGCCGCAGCATCGGATTTCTCGATGTGCTCGCCCAGTCGGTGTCTGCGGTGGCGCCGTCGGCGGCAGCCATCACGTTTCCGTCAATCGTCGCCGCGGTCGCCGGCGACGGCACGTTCTGGGCCGTCGCCGGCGCGATGCTGCTCTCCCTCCTCGTCGCGACTACGGTCAACCAGTTCACCCGGCGGATGTCCGCCACGGGGTCGCTGTACACCTTCGTCTCGAAGGGCCTCGGCACCCTCGCCGGCTTCGCCACCGGACTCGCGATGTTCGTCGGGTACGCCTTCGTCGCGATGTTCTCGCTCACGGGGTGCGGACTGTTCCTCGCGACGCTCCTCGGCACCTTCCTTCCCGCGGTCCAGGACTCGGCGATGCTGGTGAGCGCGTCGATCGTGGCGCTCGCCGCCGTCTGCTTTCTCGTGCTCGCCCGAGGTATCCGCCTGTCGACCCGCGTGACGCTCATCGTCGAGTCCGCCTCGGTGGCGCTCATTCTCGTGCTGACCATCGCGATGATTGCCCGGCAGGGCGGCGGGATCCACTGGCCGGTACTGAGCATCGGCGGCACGAGCCCCCGGCAATTCGCCACTGGCGCGGTGCTCGCCCTCATGGCCTTCGTGGGTTTCGAGAGCGCCTCGACACTCGGTGCGGAGGCACGCAGGCCGTTCGCGAGCATTCCGCGCGCGATCGTCTGGACCGTCGTGGCCTCTGGCGTGCTCTACCTGCTGTCCACCTACAGCCAACTCGTCGGCTTCTCGGCGCTCGGGCGTTCGATCACGAGCAGTTCGTCTCCTGTCAACGCCCTTGCAGACGCCTACGGACTCACCTGGATAGGCCTGTTGCTCGACGCGAGCATCGCCGCCTCGTTCTTCGCCTGCGCCATCGCGTCGACGACGGCGCTCGTGCGGGTCATCTTCTCCATGTCGCGGGACGGACTCGTTCCGGCCGCGCTCGGGCGAACACACCCGAGACTCAAGACGCCTATCGCGGCCGTCGCGGTGGCGGTCCCCGTGCTGGCGATCGTGCCGGTGCTCGCCATTGGGTTCGGTCGCGGCGTCTGGGCGGCGATGGAGGTGCTGCTGGTCGCATCGGCGGCGGGATACATCACCTCGTATGTGCTCGTCTGCGTGGCCGTCGTCGTCTTTCTCCGCCGCATCGGCGAGCTCACGTTCTGGGTGGGAGTTCGCGCGATCGTCGCCGCCGTGCTCCTCGGGGTCGGCCTCGTCGTCTACCTCCTCGATCGCAGCACGAGTGACAGCGCCGCCGGCGTCTGGATCTTCCTCGTCATCATCTCGATCGGAATGATCGCCTATCGTGCCCTCCGGGCTCGACGACCCTGGCTGCGTCACACCATCGGCGTCTACGACGAGACCACCCTGCAGGACCTGCTCGGCGGATCCCCCGGCCCGTCGCCCGACCATGGCATCCCGGGGTCATGAATTTCGCGCCCGAGGGCCTCGCCGAAGTCAGGGCCCGCCAGCCCAAGGCGATCCACAGCGCGCTCGTCGTGCTCGAAGAGGTGGCCCGCTGCGGGCCGGGAGTCACGGCGCGGGAGGTCAGCGAGAACCTCCGCTTTCCCCGCGCCACGACCTATCGGCTCCTGAACCTCCTGGTGCAGGAGGAATACCTTGTTCGCCAGCCCGACCTCAGCGGGTTCGCCCTCGGTCACAAGGTGGTGCAGCTCGCCGGTCTCTCGACCCTCCCCCGCCCGCCCCAGGCCGTGCGCGACCAGCTCGACACGCTGCGCGGAAGCGTTCGCGGGGGCGTGCACCTCGTGCGCTACGACGACGCCCGCCTCGGTGTCGTCGACGCCGATCCCGACTTTCCTTTGAGCAACCCGGCGAGGCTCACGCGCTTCCTCGACGTCTCCGCGATGGGTCGCCTGTTGATGACCGAGCTGCGGGATGCCGGGAACCTGGCCGACTCGGCGACCGAGCAGTCCGGCGCCGAGGTGGCTCGACTCGCCGAAGAGACCCTCTCCCGCGGCTACGCGCTGCAAGTCGGCGAGATAACCCGGGGCTACGGATGCCTCGCCGTTCCCATCCGGGACCGCGCGGGCATGCTGGTTGCCGGGCTATGCCTCTCCGCACCGAAGCCGCTCATCGAGACACCCGGCGAGACTCTGGACGCCCTGCGCTCAAGCTCGGTGCGACTCGCTCCGCTTCTCGCCTGACCGCGGCGGGTAATCCGGCGCTCCGACACCCCTGTGGATGGACCGGGTCGATCGCCCGCCTGGTCGGCGTGCGGGAGAGCGCCTCGCTCGCCGGTCAGGAGACCACTGCGCGCCAGAGGGCGATGAGCTCGGCCCGCGAATAGATGCGCTCCGGACGGATGATGGCGTCGTCGCTCACGTAGTAGAAGACGGCGTCGATCAGCTCCGGCTCGATGCCCTTCCACTCCGCGAAGGCCTGCCGGTAGAGGGCGAGCTGCAGCTGTTTTGCCTCGAGATCCGCGGCATCCCGAGGCGCCTTGCCGGTCTTCCAATCGACGATGCGGTAGCGGTCGCCGACCCGGTAGACCGCGTCGAGCTTGCAGACCACGATCTCCCCCTCGAGGATCAGGTGGATCTCGATCTCGACGCTCTCCGGCTTGAGGGCCGCGAACTCCGACCGCTCGAAGATCTGCCGCAGGCGCTCGAGGCCGTCCGGCTCGGCAAGTTCGCCATCCCCGAAAAATTCGGTCCCGAAAAATTCGGTCCCGTCGAATTCGGTCCCGTCGAGTTCCGTGGACAGCGCGTCGAGCTGCTCGGTCGACCCGTGGACGCCGGAGCGGTGCTCCACCCAGTCGTGGAACACGGTGCCGAGGCTCGTCGCCCTGAACGGCCTCTCCGGCATCGGCCGGCGCAGCGCGGAGGCGACGGCCGACGGGTCGGCCACGAAGTCCTTGAACCGGGATGCCGACACGCGCGTGGGCAGGTCGACGTATTCGGCCGCGTCCAGCCGCCGGCGCCGCTCCTCGAGCAGCAGGTCGAGTTCGCGATCCCAGGAGCCCGCGTGCCCCTGGGCGGAGGCGCGCACCAGGTCGGCCGCTCGTTCGATCGCCGCCCGGCGGCCGCCGAGGGGATCGAGCGGCCAGAGGAAGAGGTTGACGTCGTCACCCAGCGGATTCTCCGCGTGCTCGCTCGCCGGCGGGAGCGGGCCGATCACTCCGGCCTCCGCGAGCGGGACGATGAACGGGCTCGGCGCACGCGGGGTCGTCTGCGTGGACCAGAACGATGCGGTGAGCAGGAGGGAGTGCCGGGCGCGGGTGACGGCGACGTACGCGAGCCGCCGCTCCTCGAGCTCATGCCGGTGCCGCACGGCCGCCTTGAACTCGTCGACCGCGGCCAGGAGTTCCTTGCGGGACGCCGCCGGCTCCCAGTCGAAGCGAGGGAGCTCCGCCGCGTCGCCCCGGAACTCGTATGGCAGGGTGCCGAACGACAACCAGCCGCCGAAGCCCTCGCGCGGCGAGCCGGGAAGTTCGCTCTCGACGAGGCGCGGAATGACCACGATGTCCCACTCGAGCCCCTTCGCCCCGTGGATGGTGAGCAGTTGCACCGTGCCGGCCTCCGCATCCTCGGGGCGGGGCGCGAGCCCGTCGCGCCACTCGGCCTCGCGAAGCCAGGCCAGGAACCCACCGAGGCTCGCCGAGTCGTCGACGGCGAGGTAGCCGCCGAGCGCGTCGAAGAACGCCTCCATGTTGGCGGAGCCGAGCGAGCGGGTCTCGTTCGCCGCGACCTCGATGTCGAGCAGCAGCTCCTGCTCGACCACGGTCACGAAGTCGAGCAGGTCGAGGCTCGCCCGGGCGCGGAGTCGCGCGAGGGTGCGGCCGGCGTCCCGCAGCCTCGTACGTCCCTCCTCGCTGAAGCGGGAGAGGGCAGAATGACCGGGACGGGCGGACGCCAGGAAGTCGATCGCGTCGACGGTCGAGCCGCCCTCGCCCTCGGCGACGGAGGCGCGCAGGCGGTCCTTGAGCTCGGCATCCAGTGGGCGCTGGGCATAGTCCCGGTCGCGCAGCCACGACGCGAGCCGGCTGAGGGCATGCAGGTCGGCCGCCCCGATGCGCCAGCGCGAGCCGGCGAGCAGCCGCACGAGCTGCGATCCGGCGGTCGGATCGTTCACCACGGTGAGCGCGGAGACGAGGTCGGCGATCTCCGGTTCGGCCATGATGCCGCCGATGCCGAGCACGTGGAACGGCACCCCGTGGGCGCGCAGGGCGTCGATGAACACGCCCTGGGTCTTACGGGCGCGGAACAGCATCGCCGCGGTGGGCGGGGTCTCGCCCTGGCGCGTCTCGAGTCTCGCCTTGAGCCAGCGCGCCGCCGCATCCGCCTCCTCCTGCAGCGTCTCCTCCACGATGACCTCGACCGGCAGGTCGCTCGCGTTCGGGCCGGCGTCGAGCCGCTCCACCCCCACCGTCGTCGTCTCGAGCAGCGGCTGCACGAGCGCGTTCGCCACGGAGAGGATGTCCTGGCCGTTGCGCCAGCTCGTGCTGAGCGCGAACTCCCGCACGCTGCCGTCGCCGAACTGCCCGGCGAAGCCCTCCAGGTTCGCGGCGCTCGCGCCCCGCCAGCCGTAGATCGACTGGTTCGGGTCGCCGACGGCCATCACCGCGCGGCCGGCGAAGAGTTCAGCCAGCAGCCAGGTCTGCACGACGCTCGTGTCCTGGTACTCGTCCAGGAGGATCACGCGGTGCCTCTCGCGGATCTCCGCGGCGACCTTCGGCATGCCCCGCGCGATCTCGAGGGCGAGCGACACCTGGTCGGAGTACTCGACGAAGCCCCGCCTGGCCTTGGCCGCGGCGAACTCGCCGGCGAGGTCCACGAGCACCGGAAGCGCCCCGACGGTCTTCGCGAGCGTGACGGCGTCCTCGTAGAGGCCGGTTCCGCCGGTGGGAAGCTCGGCGAGCGCCGCGAATCGGGCGGCCATCGCGGTGACGTCGCCCGGGTCGACAACGTTCTCGCTCAGCTCGTGGCTGAGCGCCAGCACGGCCTTCGTCACCGAGTCGATGCTCTTGCCGAGCCCCGGCAGGCGGTCGTCGGTCGAGGCGACCACGATCGAGCGGGCAAGCTGCCAGGCGGACGCCTCGCCGAGCACCGCCCCGTCGCTCTCCCGGCCGAGCAGCACGGCGTTGTCACGGTAGATGGTGTTAGAGAACGCGTTGTAGGTTGCGACGACTGGCGGGTCGAACTCGTCGTATTCGCCGGGCAGCAGCCCCACCGAGTGGAGTTCGCCGATGCGCTCGCGGATGCGGCTGGAGAGTTCGCCCGCCGCCTTGCGGGTGAAGGTGAGACCCAGCAGCTCGCTCGCCGCGACCTGCCCGTTGGCGAGCAGCCAGAGCACCCGATTGGCCATCGTCTCGGTCTTTCCGCTGCCGGCGCCCGCCACGACGATCGCCGGCTCGAGCGGCGACTCGATCACCCGCCGCTGCTGCTCGGTCGGCTGCGGGCGCCCGAGGGCGTCGGCGATGTCGAAGGCACTCACCGCCACGCGCGCGCCGTCAGTCACTGGACACCGCCCGCACCCGGTGCAGCTTGCGCGACGCGATGTCGAAGCCGCCCCACTCGCTCAGCTCGACCGCTCCCTCGAAGGCGGCCGCGGCCATCCCGAGTGCCGCCTGCCTGATCCGCGCCCGGAAGCCCTCGAGGGCCTCCTCGTCGAGCGGGGCCTGCACACCCTCCTGGTAGAGCTTCTTCTTCTTGCCCTTCTTCACGAAGAGCAGCTTCGCTCCCCCGCCGGAGTGCTCGCCGAGGTCGTCGAGGAACTCGTCGAGCACCCCCTGCGAATAGGCGAGCTGGTAGGCCCCGAGCTGCGGATGCGCGTCGACGACCTGCTGCCGCACGGTGGGGGTGCCCGTCTTGAGGTCCACGATCACCACCGATCCGTCGCTCGAGCGCTCGACCCGGTCGATGGACCCGTTCACCGTCGCGCGGTCGATCCGCAGGCTGAAGCGTCCCTCGGCGGCGACGAGCGACTTGCCGTCGCGCTCGAAGTCGGCGAGGTAGTCCGCGACACCGGCGGCGAGGATGCGCGCGGCAGAACGCTGCTGCTCCGCAAACCACGGCGACTCGAAGTAGAGTTCGCTCCAGCGCTGCTCGATGGCGCGCCAGACGGTGTCGACGCTCGAGTCGGTCGCGGTCTCCATGGCCCAGTGCACGATCGTGCCGAGGCCCATCGCCGTGCTCGATTGGGTGCCGGAGACGGTGTCGATGAACCAGTCGAGCGGTGACTGCTCGAACGCGTCCAGTTTCGACGGGGAGACCGGCACGGTGTCGTCCCCGTCGAAGAGCGGTTCGGTGGTCGACGGCTCGAGCAGGCCGTGCCACTCCGCCGGGTTCGCGCCGGGCACCCGCTCCTCGGCGAGCCGCGCGAGCGCGGAGGCCGCGGCCGCCCGCTCGGGCGCGGTGCGCCGCTCCTGCACGAGCTCGCGCCGAAGCCGTCCGGTGAGCGCCCGCAGCGAGAGCGGTCGCACCGTCGCCGCATCGACCACCGGCGTGCCGGGCGGCGCGAGCGCGAAGAGCACGCTCGCGGCGTCGTCCTCGTTCGACACGGCGGCGAGGATCACCTGCCGGCGGGCGCGGGACACGGCGAGCGCGAACATCCGCAGCTCGTCATCCCGCACCTGGCGCCGCTCGTCGATCACTACGTCGTCGAGCCCCGTCATCACCCGCACGAGGTCCTGCGGGTTGAGCAGGGACCCGCGCAGCCGGAGGTTCGGCCAGACTCCCTCCTGCAGGGCGGCGATCACGACCACGTCCACCTCGAGGCCGACCGCGCCGGAGGGCGTCGTCACGAGCACCGCCTCCGCGGCGGACTGGGGAGACAGGGTGTCTTCCGGCACCTCGGCGTCGAGCACGTCGTCGAGGAAGACGCTCGGGCTCGTGCCAGGTCGACGCTCGGTGAATCGCCTCGCCGAGGTGAAGAGGGCGACGATTCCGTCGAGGTTGCGGTTGGCCTCCGCGGCCGTGATGCCGGCGCTCGTCGCCTGCGCGAACCAGTCGTCGGCGAGGCCGCTGCGGTGCCAGGCGAGCCAGAGGAGCTCCTCGACGGTGCCGCCGTCGGCGGCGAGCGCCCCGACGGCGCCGAGGGTGGCCGAGAGCCGCTCGGCGTTGCGGCCCACCCGGTGGTCGATGGTGGCGAACCGGCCTGGGGAGCCGAGCCCATCCACGAGCAGGTCGTCGCTCGCCCGGTTGCCGCCGCCGGCGAGTTCCTCGGCCCGCAGCGCGAGCCGCAGGCGGCGCAGCGCGAGATGGTCGAGTCCCCCGAACGGCCCGAGGAGAAGTTCGGCGGCGAGGGGCGCCGTGAGCGGGGTACGTCCGATGGCGACGTCTACGACGGACAGCAGGCTGCGCGCGGCGTGGTCGTCGCGCAGGGCGCGCCCGCCGACCGCGGTGCGGGTGGGAACCTCGTTGAGCGCGAGGGCACGCGCGATTACGGGCACGAGAGCGCCGCTGCGCACGACGACCGCCATGCCAGACAGCGGGATGCCGCCGATGAGATGGTGCTCCCTCAACTGCCGGGCGATCGCCGCCCACTGCCTCGCCTGGCTCGTCGCCGTGATCCTGAGCACCGGGGAGCAGCGGGCCGAGGAGCTGCGGGCCGAGGAGCTGCGGGCCGCGCCGCCTTGTGCCGCGCCGCCGGCAACGGCCGCGCGCTGGCCGACCGCCCCGGCCGTGCCGATGCGTTCGGTGACCCGCGCGGTGAACTCGCGCAGGGTCGCGCCCTGGCGGTGCGCCGTGCCCAGGGTGATGGTGATGAGGTCAGGCACGCCGAGCACGCTGCCGAGCCGGCCCAGGGCATCCGGCTCGCCGCCGCGGAACGCGTTCGTCGCGACATCCGGATCGCCGAACGCGACGATCGAGACGCCACGCGCCACGAGCGCGGCGAGCAGGGAGATCGTGGACGTGGTGGCCTCCTGGAGGTCGTCGACCACCACGAGGCGAAGACCGGCGACGCGCTCGCCGGCCTCGCCCCGGCCGAGGGCGGCGATCGCGAACTGCACGAGCTCGGCCGAGTCGAGCTGGCCGGGCCGTGAGCTGCTCACCACGGAGAGGTAGTCGGAGATGAAGGCGGCAGCGGCCACCCACTCCGGGTGCCCGGTGTCCGCGCCGAGACTCGCGAGGCGCTGGGGCGTCACCCCATATTCCGTTGCGCGCATGATGAGCTCGCGGAGTTCCGTGCGGAAGGCGCGGAGGCGGCGCACGTCCTCATCGAGGGGAGGCGGCCAGGCCGGCGCGGCGCCGTCCTCGATCTGGCCCTCCAGCAGCTGGCCGATGTCCGCATCCTGCTCGCCGCCGGTGACGAGCCTCGGCGGCGCCACGCCGGCCGAGGCCGCGGCCGCGCCGACGATCTCGAAGGCGAGCGAGTTGACGGTGCGCGCGAGCGGGCCGTTGGTGGGCACGCCGAGCCGCAGCGCGAGCCGGTCACGCAGCGCGGTCGCCGTCGTTCGGCTGGACGTGAGCACGACGACCTGCTCCGCACTCCAGCCACGGTCGAGCACCCGATCGGCCACGAGTTCGACCAGGGTCGTGGTCTTGCCGGTGCCCGGCGCCCCGATCACCGCGGCCGATGCGCCGTCGGCGAGCTGCAGCACCGCACGCTGGGCGGCATCCGGAACGAGACGGTTCGATGCGAAATCCGCTCGGGAATCCACGACGGCCGCCCGCCGAAAACCCTTGATCCCCATGCCCACAACCTAACGGCGGGCACCGACATCGGCACGCACGGCACGGGCGGTTCCGCTCCAAGAGAACGGCGCGCGGGGCGCACCCGGTTGTGTCGTAATCTGGGCACGTGGACATTCGAATCGGAATCATCAACAGCCCTCGTGAGATTAACTTCGAGTCGTCGCAGTCGTCGAAGGAGATCCAGGCGGTAGTCTCGTCGGCCCTCGACTCCGGCGCGAAATACTTCACCCTCACCGATGTGCGGGGTTCGGTCTACGTCGTGCCGCTCGAGTCGTTCGGCTACCTCGAGATCGGCTCGGAGGAGTCCCGGCGCGTCGGCTTCGTCGCCTGACCATGGAGCTACTCTTCGTCATCCTGGGCGGAGCCCTCATCGGCCTCGGTCTGCGCTACGCGTTCCCGGGCCGTGAGGCGCACGGAGCGGCGCTGATCCCCGCGATCGGCGCGGCGTCGGCGTCCGCCATCTGGGCGGCGCTCACCTGGGCCGGCTGGAAGTTCGACGGCGGGTGGATCTGGGTCGTGAGCCTGGTGCTCGCCGCCGCGCTCAGCGCGATGCTCGCCGTGACGATCTCTCGTCGACGCCGGAACGCGGATGCCGAGATGCTCGCGACGCTCAGTCGCGCCTGACCACGACGCACCGACGCCGACGCACTGACGCCGGTGCACTGGCCGCAGCCCGGCCCGCTACGCCGTGAGGCCGATGGCGTCCATGCGCCGGGTGTGCGCAGCGATGAGCTCGGTGAACACCGGTTCGAGCCGTGCCTCATCAGGACGACCGTTCGCGGCGAGAGACGACCGCGCCACCAACAGCGTGTCGCCCACGAGTCTCCGGCCCCACAGGGCGAGACGCGAGGCGAGCCGCGGGTTGGCCTCGATCGCCGAACGCAACTCGACGACGATGATCTCGTGGCCGTCGTCTCCGCCGAGTATGGCCGCGATGCGCTCCGAGGCGTCGGCGGGCAGTCCGCCGGCGAGCTGGCGGGCGAAGTCGTTGAGCAGCCCGGCGGTGATGTAACTCGTGACGAGCGTCTCGTACCAGTCGGCGCCGGCGGTGACGCGCACGTAGTTGTCGATGGCCGCCACGTACGGCTGCATCGTCGGGCCGGGCTGGGCGCCCTGGCGCACGATCTCGGCCGTGAGCCCGTGGTGTTTGGCGAGCGAGAGCCCGGCGACCCGGCTCATCGCCTCCTTCGAGGCGATCGAGGGCGCGGTGGCCACGGCGAGGCTGAGCGTTTCGAAGATCACGAGTTGGAGGTACGCGGCCTGGCCGAGGTAGGAAATGAGGTCGGGAGTCAGCTCCTCGAGGTCCACCCGGTTGACGGAGTCGCTCGACGAGCGACGCGTGCCCGGGCGGGCGGCGTCGTTGCGTCTCAAGCGACGACCGAACAGTTTGACCACGCGCATAGCCTATCGGCGCGGCGCCCGACAGGCCGCCGGGGCCGGGGAATCCGGCTAACCGGTGAATGGCGGCTAAACTAGTGGTAATGCCTCCCATTTCTGGTGGAGGCTCCGCACGCCCCAGGTCAAAGCGGGCGTAGCCGCTTTAGAACAGGGCATCACTCATTACAACTTTCTCAGATCCCATTACTTTCACAACGCTCGGTATCGACCAGGACATGGTCGACGCTCTTGCCACCAAGGGCATCATCGAACCCTTCCCGATCCAGGTGCAGACGATCCCGATGGGACTCGCCGGCCAGGACATCATCGGTCAGGCCAAGACCGGAACGGGCAAGACGCTCGGCTTCGGTCTCCCCCTCCTCCAGTCCCTCGGCCTCAACCCCGAGCCCGGCGTCAAGGCTCTCGTCGTCGTTCCGACCCGCGAGCTGTGCGTGCAGGTTGCCGAAGACCTCGTGCTCGCGGCATCCAATCGCGGCACCCAGGTCGCCGCCATCTACGGCGGCAAGGCATACGAGGGCCAGGTCGAGCAGCTCAAGGCCGGCGCGCAGGTGGTCGTCGGCACGCCCGGTCGCCTCCTCGACCTCGCGAGCCAGCGCATGCTGTCGCTCAAGGACGTCAAGGTCATGGTGCTCGACGAGGCAGACAAGATGCTCGACCTCGGCTTCCTCTCGGACATCGAGAAGCTCTTCGCCCAGACCTCCCCCACCCGGCACACCATGCTGTTCTCCGCGACGATGCCCGGCCCGATCGTCGCGCTCGCGCGTCGCTTCATGAACCGGCCCATCCACATTCGCGCGACGGATCCGGATGAGGGCCGCACCCAGGCCAACATCAAGCACGTCGTCTACCGCGCCCACTCGATGGACAAGGACGAGGTCATCGCCCGCATCCTGCAGGCCGAGGGCCGGGGCAAGACCGTCGTCTTCACCCGCACCAAGCGTGCGGCGGCCAAACTGGTCGAGGAGCTCAACGACCGCGGCTTCAACGCCGCCGCCGTGCACGGCGACCTCAACCAGGAGCAGCGCGAGCGGGCCATGGCCGCCTTCAAGGCGGGCAAGAAAGACATCCTCATCGCCACGGATGTCGCGGCCCGCGGCATCGACGTGAACGACGTGACCCACGTGATCAACCACACCATCCCGGACGACGACGACACCTACCTGCACCGCGCCGGCCGCACCGGCCGCGCGGGCAAGACCGGCATCGCCGTCACCTTCGTGGACTGGGACGACATGCACAAGTGGGCGGCCATCAACAAGGCGCTCGACATGGGCCAGCCGGAGCCGGTCGAGACCTACTCGTCGTCGCCGCACCTCTTTACCGACCTCGACATCCCGGAGGGCACCAAGGGGCGACTCGCCTCGGCGGGCCCCGTGCGTCCCCGCGAGCCGCGCCCGACCGACGGCGACCGTGGAGGCCGTTCCGGCGGTGGCCGCGATGGCGGAGGAGACCGCGGCCGCGGTGCCGACCGCGGTGGACGTTCCGGCGGGGCACGCCCGGCCACGGGCTCGGGCGGACGCCCGCCGCGCGAACGCGCCGAGGGCTCGACCGACGTCGTGCGCGAGAGCGCCGAGGGCGGCGGAACGCACGACGGCACGTCGCCGACGCGTCGCCGGCGCACCCGGTCGCGCCGCGGAGGAACCGGCAACACGCCGCCGCCCGCCGCCTAACCCAGGTACGGAGCCGACCCGGTTCCCGACGCCACGATGCGCGCCAGCGCCTCCGGCTCTGTCGTGTTCTCGGCGAGCCGGTTGGGCTTGCCCTCGCCGTGGTAGTCGCTCGAACCGGTGACGACGAGGTCGTATTTCGCGGCGAGCTCGAACAGGCGTTCCTTGCCGTCGTCGGTGTTGTCCCGATGGTGGATCTCGAGACCGAACAGGCCGGCGTCCACCAGTTCGGCGATCGCCCGCTCCTCGATCACGCGATAACGACCGTGGGTGGCCGGATGCGCCAGCACCGGCACCCCGCCGGCCGCGATGATCAGGCGCACGCCGTCGAGCGGCGACGGCGCGTAGTACTTCTCGTAGTAGCCGCTCTGCCAGTGCAGGATGCTCTCGAACGCGGCGCTGCGGGTGGTGACGTGCCCCTTCGCCACGAGCGCATCGGCGATGTGCGGCCTGCCGAGGGTGCCGCCGTCCACCGACTGTGCCAGCACGTCGGCCCAGGTGATGTCATAGTCGACGGCGATGCGCTCGACGATGCGCTCGGCGCGGTGGGCCCGACCGTCGCGGATGCGCGCGGTCTCCCGGAGGATGCTCGCGTCATCCGGATCGAACAGGTAGGCGAGCATGTGCACGCTCGCCGGGCCGTAGTTCGTGCTCAGCTCCATGCCCGGAATCACCGTCAGGCCGGTTCCGGATGCCGCGGCAAACGCCTCCCGCCAGCCGGCCGTCGAATCGTGGTCGGTGATCGCGACCGTTCCGAGGCCGGCGGCAACGGCCGCGTCGACAAGTTCCGTGGGGGTCTCGGTGCCGTCGGAGACGCTGCTGTGGGTGTGCAGGTCGATCGGTCCGGGCATCCTGCAACTCTATTGTCGTTCGTTCGGGTCTCAGCCCCGATAGGGCGTCGTTCCGGTGCCCGCCGCGACGATGCGGTCGAGCACCTCTCGCGTCGTCGTGTTCTCGCCGAGGCGATTCGGCTTGCCCTCGCCGTGATAGTCGCTCGAACCGGTGATGGCGAGGTCGAACTCCTCGGCGAGTTCGAAGAGCCGCTGCTTGCCACTCTCGGTGTTCTCCCGGTGGTGGATCTCCAGCCCGAACAGCCCGGCCTCGACGAGGATGGCGATCTTGTCTTCTGGAATCACGTTCTCCCGCCCTCGGGTCCCGGGGTGCGCGAGCACCGGCACGCCGCCGGCCGCGACCACGAGGCGCACCGCGTCGAGCGGGTCCGGCGCGTAGTGCGGCTCGAAGTAGCCGCTTCGCGGGTGCAGGATGCTCTCGAACGCGGCGCTGCGGTTGGGCACGTGGCCCTTCGCCACCAGAGCGTCCGCGATGTGCGGGCGGCCGACGGTCGCGCCTTCGGTGGTCTGAGCGAGCACGTCCTCCCACTCCAGGTCGTAGTCTGCCGAGAGCCGTTGCACGATGCTCTCGGCGCGCGTGAGCCGTGCGTCCCTGATTCGCCCGGTCTCGACGATGATCCCGCCATCGAGGGGATTGAAGAGGTAGGCCAGCAGGTGCACACTGCGCCAGCCGTGCCGCGTGCTGAGTTCCATGCCGGGGATCACGGTGAGGCCGGTGCCCGCGGCGGCCGCGCACGCCGCCTGCCAGCCCGCCGTCGAGTCGTGGTCGGTGATCGCCACGGTGTCGAGACCCGCCGCGATCGCCGCCCGCACCAGCTGGGCTGGGGTCTCCGTGCCGTCGGAGACGCTGCTGTGGGTGTGCAGGTCGATCAGACCGGACATTCTGCAACTCTAGGCCAGTGCCGCGCACGGCAGGCGGCCGGGGCGGCCGGGGCGGCCGGCGCCAGCGGTTAGGGTGAAAGTCCATGTTTCGTCGAGTCCTCGCAGCCGCGCTGCTCCTGGTGCTCGCCGTCGTGCTGCTCATCGCCGCCTGGCCGCAGCTCTTCGGCCTCCAGCGCACCACCGGGCTGGCCCAGTTGATCTCGTTCCGCGGGGCGATGGTCGTCGCGGCCGTCGGCACGATGGTCGTGGTCGGCGTGGCCGCCGCCCTCAACCGGCCGTTTCGGCGGCTCGGCGCCTCCGTGGTTCTGCTCCTCAGCGTGTTCGTGCTCGTCACCGTGGCCGTGCTCGGCTCCCGCGGCTTCGGCAATGAGACATTCGCCGCGAAGTCGAAGTCCGACCTCACCGTTGTGTCGTGGAACACCCTCGGCGGCTCCCCCGGCGCCGCCACGATCGCGAAACTCGCGCTCGACTCCGACGCGGACATCGTGAGCCTGCCGGAGACGACGAAGTCAACGACGGATGCCGTGGCGGCGCTCCTCAAAGCCGGCGGGCGGCCGATGTCGGTGCACACCATCACGTTCGACCGTAACTACGAGTCGCGGTCCACCTCCGTTCTCGTGAGCGAAGACCTCGGCGAGTACCACCTCGACAAGACCGCCGGCTCGACCTCGACGGTACCGACGGTGGTGATCCTGCCGAACGACGGCCGCGGCCCGACGATCATCGCTGTGCACCCCATCGCGCCGGTAGAGGGCGAGATGCGAAATTGGCGCAGCGACCTCCGCTGGCTGAGCGGTGCGTGCGACTCGAAGAACGTGATCATGGCCGGCGACTTCAACGCCACGATCGATCACCTCGCCGGTTTCGTCGACGAGCGGGGAAAGACACTCGGCGGCTGCGCGGACGCCGGCGTGCAGAGCGGCAACGGCGCGGTGGGCACCTGGCCGACCTCGATTCCCGCCCTGGCCGGCGCCCCGATCGACCATGTCATGGCCACGGCGAACTGGAGGGTGACCGGCATGCGGGTGGTGACGGACCTGGACGGCAAGGGAAGCGATCACCGGCCGATCGTGGTGCAGTTGCACGCCGTCGGCTGACCCGAGAGAGAATGGGGTCATGGCTGACGACAGGGCCGAGGCTCCCCGCGCAACGACAAACCGCTCGACCGTGCCGGTTTCGAGCACGTTCAAGGACTACATCTCGAGCAAGTGGGCGGAGAGGTCCGAACCGACGCCGCCCGCCCGCGAACAGGCGGCTTACGCCGCTGCACGCCGGGCCGCGATCTCCGGCCTGTACCCCGGCAAGTGCCTCATCATCCCCGCCGGGGCGGCGAAGGTGCGGTCGAACGACACCGACTACGCGTACCGCGCCCACTCCGCGTTCGCGCACCTCACCGGCTGGGGCAGGGACTCCGTTCCCGGCAGTGTGCTCGTGCTTGAGCCGACGGCGAGCGGCCACGACGCCACCCTGTACTTTCGCAAGGCCGCCGGGCGCGACTCGGACGAGTTCTACGCCAACCCGGACATCGGCGAATTCTGGACCGGCCCCCGGCCCTCGCTCGCCCACGTCGCGAGCGACCTCGGCCTTGCCACGGCATCCCTCGATGAGCTCGACCGGGTGCTCGACGCCGTCGACGCGAGCACGGTCATCGTGCGCGACGGCGATCGTGATCTCACCGACCAGGTGGACGGTCGTCGCCTGCTCGTGGCGGAATCCGAGGCGCTCGAAACGGATGCCGACGCCGATCTCGCCCGCGACCTGTCTGAGCTGCGGCTCGTCAAGGACGCCTACGAGATCGACCAGATGCGCAAAGCCGTTGCCGCCACCCGAGCCGGATTCGACGACGTGATCGCCGACCGGCCGGCGATCGTCGCCCACCCGCGGGGCGAGCGCCTCGTCGAGGGCACATTCAACCGGCGCGCCCGCGCCGAGGGCAATGCCGTCGGCTACGACACCATCGCCGCGAGCGGGCCGCACGCGTGCATCCTGCACTGGACCCGCAACGATGGCCCCGTCGTGCCGGGCGACCTCATCCTCATGGACGCCGGAATCGAACTCGACAGCTACTACACGGCTGACATCACCAGGACCCTTCCGATCAACGGTGTCTTCGGGCCCACGCAGCGCCGCGTGTACGAGGCGGTGCTCGAGGCGGCGGATGCGGCCTTCGCGATCGTGAGGCCGGGCATCCGGTTCCGCGAGATCCACGCGACGGCGATGGAGGTCATCGCCCGGCGCACCGCCGAGTGGGGCCTGCTTCCGGTGAGCGCGGAGGAGTCGGTGAAGCCGGAGAACCAGTTCCACCGGCGCTACATGGTGCACGGCACGAGCCACCACCTCGGGATCGACGTGCACGACTGCGCCCAGGCCAGGCGCGACCTCTACCTCGACGGCGTCCTCGAGGCCGGAATGGTCTTCACGATCGAACCCGGCCTGTACTTCCAGCCGGACGACCTGACCGTGCCGGAGGAGTTCCGGGGCATCGGCGTGCGCGTCGAGGACAACATCCTCGTGACGCCGTCCGGCGCCGAGAACCTGTCGATCGGCATCCCCCGCACCGCGGATGACGTGGAGGCGTGGCTGCGCTGACCCTGCGGCCGCCGGCGCGCCCGACTCCCGGGCGCGGGAAGCATGACTAGTGCGTGTCTGGCCGCGACAGCACGTCCTGCGCCTTGATGGTGAGGGACGGGTCGATGATGATTTCGTACTTGCTCGCGAGCACCTGGTGGGTGGACGTGAAGTCCCTGGTCCGACGGTTGATCGCGTAGGTGACGATGCCGAACAACGCGCCGAATCCCGCCCCGATGATCACCGCGGCGAACACGTACTGGAACACGGCGGTGGTCGCCGTGAAGGTGAGCAGCACGCCGAAGAAGAGTCCGAACCACGCGCCGCTCGCCGCGCCGGCGCCGGCGGCCTTGCCCCAGGTGAGTTTGCCGGTCACGCGCTCGACGGTCTTGAGGTCGCTCCCCACGATCGCCACCTTCTTCACCTCGAAGTCGGCCCTGGCCAGACGGTCGACGGCTGCCTGCGCCTCGAAGTACGTGTCGTAGGTTCCGAGCACGTCCCCCTTGGGGAGCGTCGGTACGAGGCGGCCGCGAGAGGTGAGGGGGCTTTGGTTGGTCATGGCCTCATTATCCTCTCCCACAGTTGCGAAGGTCTAAGTTAGACCTGTGAGCGCCGCGAGAGTCTTCGTCGCCCGTTTGGCCGGGTGCTCCGTTTTCGACCCCGCGGGAGACAAGGTGGGGCGTGTACGGGACGTGCTCGTCGTCTACCGCCAGAAGGAGCCGCCGCGCGTCGTCGGCCTCATCGTGGAGGTGCCGGGCAAGCGTCGCGTCTTCCTCTCGATCGGTCGCGTCACGAGCATCGGTTCCGGCCAGATCATCACGACCGGCCTCATCAACCTGCGCCGCTTCGAGCAGCGCGGTGGCGAGGTGCGGGTGATCGCCGAGGTGCTCGGCCGCCAGATGGAGCTCGTGGACCGGTCGGGAACGGCCACGATCGAAGACGTCGCGATCGAGGAGAGCGGCCAGGGCGAGTGGGCGGTGAGCGAACTGTTCCTTCGCCGACCCAAGACGAGCGCCTCCCCCTTCGCGAAGGGGGTCACGATCTTCGCCAAGTGGTCGGAGGTGCGCGAGCGGTCGACCGGGGAGGCCCAGTCCGCCACCCAGTTGCTCGCCACCTACGAGGACCTGCTGCCCGCCGACCTCGCGAACGCCCTCCTCGACCTGCCGGAGCAGCGGATGCTCGAGGTCGCCGAGGAGATGAGCGACGAGCGCCTCGCCGACGTGCTCGAGGAGATGCCGGAGAGCGAACAGGTCGACATCCTCGGCCACCTCGACGACGACCGGGCCGCCGACGTGCTCGACCAGATGCAGCCGGATGACGCGGCCGACCTCATCGCGCAGCTCTCCGACGAGCGCGGAGAGGCCCTCCTCGACCTCATGCAGCCCGAGGAGGCGGACGACGTGCGGATGCTGCTGCTCTACGCCCCTGACACCGCCGGCGGCCTCATGACGACGGAGCCGATCATCGTCTCCGCCGACACGACGGTGGCCGAGGGCCTCGCCCTCATCCGCCGCCACGAGCTCGCGCCTGCCCTCGGCGCTGCGGTCTGCGTGACCCTGCCGCCGTACGAGCCACCCACCGGACGCTTCCTCGGAATGGTGCACTTCCAGCGGATGCTGCGCTACCCGCCCATGGAACGTCTCGGCACGCTGCTCGACCAGAAGCTCGAGCCCGTGCGGGCGAGTGCGTCGGCCGCCGAGGTCGCGCGCACGCTCGCGAGCTACAACCTCGTGTCACTTCCGGTTGTCGACGGCAACCACCGACTGGTCGGGGTGGTGACCATTGACGATGTTCTCGACTACCTTCTGCCCGACGACTGGCGAAGTCACGACGACGACCCCTCCCCCGCCGTGTCTTCAGACACCAGCACCATCCCCGTAGTCGTCTCATCCGGAAGGAGGCACCTCAATGGCACGTCGCACTGACTCAGGACTCGACTCGCCCAAGGGTCTTCGCACGTCGTTCGTCCCCCGCCTAGGCGGACGCGACCGCGTCGGACGGTTCAGCGAGGGCTTCGCGCGGGCGATGGGCACGACGGGCTTCCTTGTCGGCATGACCGTGTTCGTGGTGGTCTGGGTCGCCTACAACACCTACGCTCCGCCCGCCGCCCAATTCGACCCCCGCTCGCTCAACTACACGCTGCTGACCCTGATCCTGTCGCTGCAGGCCTCGTACGCCGCTCCGCTGATCCTGCTCGCGCAGAACCGGCAGGACGACCGCGACCGGGTGCAGTTCGAGCAGGACCGGCAGCGGGCCGAGCGTAACCTGGCCGACACCGAGTACCTCGCCCGCGAGGTGGTCGCCCTGCGGCTCGCCGTGCGCGAACTCGCGAGCAAGGACTTCATCCGCGCGGAACTGCGCGCCCTGCTGGCCGAGCTGGAAGACCAACGCAGCCTCGAGCGCGACAGGAACCCCGAGGGCGCCGCGTGACGAGCGAGCAGCTTCAGTCCGGTATCCGGTCGGCTCTCGGCCGCGTGATCGACCCCGAAATCCGCAAGCCCATCACCGAACTGGACATGATCGGGGCGGTGTCGGTTTCCCCGGACGGCGACGCGACAGTCGGCCTCAGGCTGACGATCGTCGGATGCCCGGCCGCCGACACGATCGAGCGGGACGTGCGCGAGGCAGCGGCCTCGGTTGCCGGCGTCGCTTCCGTCACCGTCGAGGTCTCCGTCATGTCGCGCGAGCAGCGCACGGCCCTCACCGAGAAGCTCCGAGGCGGGCGCACGCGCGTGGCGCAGTTCGGGCCGGACTCGCTCACCCGCATCTACGCGATCACGAGCGGCAAGGGCGGGGTGGGCAAGTCATCCATCACCGCGAATCTCGCCGTCGCGCTCGTCGACCGCGGTCTCACCGTGGGCATCGTCGATGCGGACGTGTTCGGCTTCTCGATCCCGGGAATTCTCGGCCTCGAGGGCGCCCGGCCGACCAGGGTGGGCGAGATGATCCTGCCCCCGATCGGCTGCGGCGTGAAGGTCATCTCGATCGGCATGTTCCTCGAGCCGTCAGAGTCGGCCAGGGCCGTCTCCTGGCGCGGACCCATGCTGCACCGAACCATGCAGCAATTCCTCACCGACGTCTACTTCGGGGACCTCGACGTGCTGCTGCTCGACCTGCCACCCGGCACGGGGGACGTCGCGATCTCGCTCGGCCAGCTGTTGCCGCAGGCGGAGGTCATCGTCGTGACCACGCCGCAGCCGGCTGCCGCCGAGGTGGCTGAGCGCAGCGCGATCGTGGCGCGGCAGACCGGCCAGCGGGTGATCGGCGTCATCGAGAATATGGCCGGGCTCGCCCAGCCGGACGGCTCGATCCTGGACCTCTTCGGCAGCGGAGGCGGCGTCGAGGTCGCGGCGAGGCTCTCCCGTGGCCAGGACGACCCGGTCACGGTGCTCGCCTCCATCCCGATCAGCGTCGCGCTGCGCGAGGGCGGGGATGCCGGCGTGCCGATCGTGCGGTCGAATCCGACGGATGCCGCGTCTCTGGCCATCGCCTCGGTTGCCGACCGGCTGGCCACGCGTGGCCGCGGTCTGGCCGGCCGAAAGCTCGGCCTGAGCCTTCGTTAGCGGTACTGCCTAGCGGCGGGTGGGGAGCCGGCGGTAGCCGTCACGGGCGGTCACCACGATGCTGGCCGCGAGGCCCCACACGGCGGCGACGGCGATGACTGCTGGAACGATGACGCTGGACATGATGACCTCGGTGTGCTGAAACCTGCCCCGGATGGGCTAGTTGTGATTGATCTCATTCCACACCCGTCGAAGCTGTAGCACAATCAAATAGTTCTTGCATGATTGTGTAGTCTGGCTTAATGGATGTGCGCCGACTGGAACTGCTCCGCGAACTCGCGGAGCGCGGCAGTATCACGGCCGTCGCCCGGGCCACGAACCGCACGGTTTCCGCGGTGTCCCAGCAGCTCAAGGTGCTCGAACGGGAGGCGGGAATCCCGCTCACCGAGCGCAGCGGGCGCGGCATCGTGCTCACCGGGGCCGGGCGGATGCTGGCCCAGACGGCCACGGACGTCGCGATCGCGCTCGAGCGCGCGGACGCCCTCTGGGAGGACTTCAAACAGGCTCCCCGGGGCGAGGTGACCCTCACCACCTTTCCCACCGGTGGCCAGATGCTACTGCCCGGCCTGCTCACCGCCGTGGCCCGGATCCCGGGACTCGTGCTCATCGCGACCGACCAGGACCCGCTGCATCCGGACTTCGCCGACCTCACCCCCGACTTCGACATCGTGCTCGCCGACTCGCCCGGCATGCTGCCCGCCTGGCGCGAGCGCGGTCTCACCGTGGTCAAGCTCATGGAGGAACCACTCGACATCGCCCTCCCCGAGGGACACCCGCTCGCCGAGAAGGCGAGCCTCTCCGCGCGGGACCTCATGGGCGAGACCTGGATCGGCACGCCGCTCGGGTTCCCTTACGACCGCATCCTGCGCCAGCTCGAGGCCGTCACGGGCGTGCCGGCGACCATCGGTCAGCGCTTCCTCGACAACGGAATCGTGGAGGCGATCGTCGCGGCCGGCCACGGCATCGCGATCCTGCCGCGGTTCACCACGCGGGACCACGAAAACGGACTCGTGACGCGCCCGCTCTCCGGGGTGCGCGCGGTGCGCCAGATCTCGGCCCTCCTGCGCCCCGACCGCGCCGAGCGCCCGTCGGTGCGGCTCGTCGTCGAAGCGTTGCGCACCGAGGCCCGGGTAGTCCTCGCCCAGCATCCCGGCAGGTGAGGCCGCCCGCTCAGGCGATGAAGGCCGAGACGCGAGACCCGATCCCACCGCCGGCGCCCACCACGAGCACCACGGCGCCATCGAGATCGGTCATCTCCTGCCTCAGGTCGCTTCGTTGTCGAAGGGGGTGGCTTCGCCTTCCGCGGCCAGTCGTTGGCGCTTGACGTAGGCGGACTCGCCGGCCGGCCGCACGACCGACACCGGTTTCGGATCGTCATCGATGAGGGCCTCGCGGATGATGCGGCGCGGGTCGTACTGTCGCGGGTCGAGTTTCTTCCAGTCGACGTCGTCGAACTCCGGGCCCATCTCGTCCCGTAAGCGGTCCTTCGCACCGTCGGCCATCTGGCGCAGGTTGCGCACCAGTCTGGCGAGCTGCGATGCATAGTGCGGCAGGCGCTCAGGACCCAGCACGAAGACGGCGATCACGCCGATCACGAGCAGCTTGTCGAAGGTGAGGCCGAACACCCGTTCAGCCTAACCCCGGCGAGGGCTGCGTGTTGCGAAGTCTGACGCGCTGAGCGGGCTAACCCTCGGCGGCGCGAGCCTCGCCTACGCTGGGGTGGAATAAGGAGTGCACGTGGCAGACAAAGAGTCGAGCTGGAAATTCGCCGAGGAGATCGTCGTCGAGAGCCCGGCGATCGCGCAGGCACGCCTCAACTCGATCGAGCTGGGAATCGACCCGGTCAGCCCGGCGATGGGCGCCCAGATCGCGGTCGTCGCGGCGGCGACCGCCGCGACCCGCATCATCGAGATCGGCACCGGGGTGGGCGTGAGCGGGCTCTGGCTCTTCGCCGGCGCTCCGCAGGCCACCCTCACCTCGATCGACTTCGAACTCGACTACCAGCAGTCGGCCCGCAAGTCCTTCATCGACGCCGGCGTCTCGGCCAACCGCATCCGCATGATCGCCGGCCGGGCCCTCGACGTGCTGCCCAGGATGAACGAACAGTCATACGACATCGTCCTGGTCGACGCCGACCCGCAGCACGTCATCCAGTACGTCGAACACGGCCTGCGGCTCGTGCGTGCCGGCGGCACCGTGCTCGTGGCCCACGCGCTCTGGCGCGGCCGAGTCGCCGATCCGGCCCAGCGTGACGACACCGTCACCGGCTACCGGTCGCTGCTGGCGATCATCGCCGAGTCGGACGCGGTGATCAGCGCGCTCTCCGCGGTGGGCGACGGGCTGCTCCAGGTCACCAAACTCGCCTAGGGCACGCCGCGGACAGCAGACGTCGCCGCAGCCTGTGGCTGCGGCGACGATGTCCCCTGTGGAACCGAACTAACTACTGGCCGCGGCGACGACTCCCGCGAGAGCGTCGTGGAGTTCCCTGGCCTCGGCGTCGTTGACTGAAACGACTAGGCGCCCCCCACCTTCGAGCGGCACGCGCACGATGATGAGACGACCCTCCTTAACAGCCTCCATTGGCCCGTCTCCGGTCCTCGGCTTCATGGCTGCCATGAGTGATCCCCTTTCGTGGAATGACTTCCATTATCCCGTACACCGGCGCTAACCACGAAAACGAGCCATTTTCACCGCACCCCGTGTCACTTTACGGCGGGGTCCAGTCGTAGCCGTTGACCCACCAGCAGGCGTACAACCAGCCGACCTGCCCGGCGACGCAGAGGGCGACGATCGCCACGCGATAGACCGGGGATCGCGGCTGGGCCACCGCCCCGAGCAGCGGGAACAGTGGCACCAGCAGCCGGAAGGTGCTCGACTGCGGGAAGAACACGGCGAGCAGGTACACCGCATAGCCCGCCGACCAGAATCGCAGGTCGACGCCGAGCCGGCGCACGGGCGGGATGAACAGGAAGACCACGAAGAAACCCACCGCGAGGAACAACAGCGGCACGGCAAAGAGGCCGATCCCCCATTGCGCTCCCCAAAATTGCGCGCCCTGGATCCAGGCGGCGAAGGGCATGAGCTCGGTGTAGCCGATGTACGGCACCCGCCAGGCCAGCTCGGTATCGGTGTAGGCGGAGGCGGAGCCGGTCACCGCCCACGCCACGAGCGGCCAGGCGATTCCCATGACGAGGCTGAAGAGAGCGAGGGAGGAGGCCATGATGCCGTCCGCGAGCGGGAACGGATCACGCGCCCGCGTGACGAAGCGGTGCACGATGTGCAGGCCGAGCGCAAGGGCGAAGGCGAGCCCGCTCGGCCGGGTGAGGGCCATGGCGGCGACCACGGGAAAGAGCAGCCCGTAGTGACGCCGCAACAGCAGATACAGGGCGAGGGCGAGCAGGAAGACGTGCATGGATTCCGCGTATGCCACCTGGAAGATGGGCGACAGCGGGGCGAAGCAGAAGAGCGTCACCGCGAAGAGCGAGGTCTCGGCTGGCAGAACGAGCCGGAAGAGCTTGTAGGCCATCAGCGCTGCGCCGAGGGAGAACGCGACGGACAGGAATACCGACACGGGCTCCCACGGCAGTCCGGTGACGGTCATCACGAGGCGGGAGACCGCGGGGTAGGCCGGAAGGAAGGCCCACGCGTTCTCGGTCACGTGGCCATCGGCGCCGCGCGGCAGCACGCTCGGATAGCCGCTCACCGCCACGATGTGGTACCAGACGCTGTCCCAGAGCTGCGAGAAGGCGAGGAGGCCCGGGCGGGGTCCCGTCCACGGGTTCTTCTCCTGCCAGCTCGCGAAGAGCAGCATCAGCACGGTCGTGACCACGCGGGAGAAGAGCCAGACCGCGAGCACACGCACCCACCACGGCGTGAGGCGGTATCTCACGACGACCGGGATGGGCAGCGCCGGTATCAGGCGGTGAGCCACGCCCGCAGTCCCCGTTCGCACTCCGTGATCTGCTCGAGTGCGACGCGCTCGTCATCCGCGTGCGCCTTGATGGGGTCGCCCGGCCCGTAGTTGACGGCCGGAATGCCGATGGCCGAGAAGCGGGCGACATCCGTCCAGCCGTACTTGGGGGTGGCCGTGCCGCCGACCGCGGCGAGGAAGTCCTTCGCGAGCGGTGCGTCGAGCCCGGGGCGTGCCCCCTCCGCGAGGTCCACCACGGTGAGGTCGATTCCGGGGAAGAGCTCGCGCAGGTGGTCGACGGCCTCCGCGCCCGAGCGGCTCGGCGCGAACCGGTAGTTCACGTGCACCATGCACTCGTCCGGGATGACGTTGCCGGCCACCCCGCCGGAGATGCCGACGGCGTTGAGGCCCTCGCGATAGACCAGGCCATCCACCTCGACCTCACGCGGCTCGTAGGCGGCGAGCACGTCGAGGATCGACGTCGCGTCGTGGATGGCGTTGTGGCCGACCCACGCCCGGGCGGAGTGCGCGCGGGTGCCAAACGTGCGCAGCTCGACGCGGAGGTTGCCGTTGCAGCCGCCCTCCACCGTGGAGTTGGTGGGCTCGCCGAGGATCGCGAAGTCGCCCGCGAGCAGGTCCGGGCGATGGTCGGCGAGCCGACCGAGGCCGTTGAGGTCGGCGGAGACCTCCTCGTGGTCGTACCAGATCCAGGTGATGTCCACGGTGGGGTCAACGAGTTCCACGGCGAGCTTGAGCTGCACGGCCACACCGGCCTTCATGTCGACGGTGCCACGCCCCCAGAGATAGTCGACCCCATCGAACGTCTCGAAGCGCGTCGGCAGGTTGTGGTTCACGGGAACCGTGTCGATGTGGCCGGCGATCACCACCCGCTTGTCCCGCCCCAGTGTGGTGCGGGCGACGATGGCGTCGCCGTCCCTGGTCACCTCGAGGTGGTCAAGCCCGGAGAGGGATGCCACGATCGCGTCGGCGATCGATGCCTCGTTTCCGGACACGGATTCGATATCGCACAGTTGCCGCGTGATGTCGATCGAGGGTGCGGCGAGGTCGAGCGCGGGCGTCGGATAGGCATCAGGCATGCGCGTCAGTTTATCCGCAGTCGGATCGCTAACCTTGGACCATGACTCAACGAGCAGCCTGGGGCTACGGACTCGCGACCATCGCCGGCGACGGAACGGTGCTCGACACCTGGTTCCCCTCCCCCACGCTCGGCGAGCTCCCGGCCGGGCGCGACCCATACATCGCCCCCGCCGACCTCGAGGCTCTCACCGGGGCCGACGATCGCCGCAACGTGCGGGTGGACTTCGTCACGGTGCAGATCGATCTCGACGCGGCCCCGGCATCCACCCCGGATGCGTACCTCCGGCTGCACCTGCTCAGCCACCTGCTCGTGCGACCGAACACGATCAACCTCGACGGCATCTTCGGGCAGCTGCCGATCGTCGTGTGGACCAATGCCGGGCCGGTGCATCCGCACGACTTCGACCGGTTGCGGCCGATGCTGCAGCGTCAGGGCATCGCCGCGACGGGCATCGACAAGTTCCCCCGGCTGCTGGACTACGTCTCCCCCGCCCGCGTGCGCATCGCCGACGCCTCCCGCGTGCGGCTCGGAGCGCACCTCTCCCCCGGCACGACCGTCATGCACGAGGGCTTCGTCAACTTCAACGCCGGCACGCTCGGCACCTCCATGATCGAGGGACGCGTGTCGCAGGGCGTCGTGATCGGCGACGGGTCGGACATCGGCGGCGGCGCATCCATCATGGGCACCCTGTCCGGCGGCGGCACGCGGCGGGTCGAGGTCGGCGAACGGGCGCTTCTCGGCGCCAACTCGGGCATCGGCATCTCCATCGGCGACGACTCGGTGGTCGAGGCCGGGCTCTACGTGACCGCCGGCACGAAGGTCGCGCTGCTCGGCGGCGCGGATGCCGAACCACGCGTCGTGAAGGCGGCGGAGCTCTCCGGCGTGGCCGGCCTCCTCTTCCGCCGCAACTCGGTCACCGGGGCGGTCGAGGTTCTTGCCCGCTCCGGCAACGGCATCGAGCTCAACTCGGCGCTGCACACCTAGCCCGGCCGGTCGCGCCTCGCGGCACTTGGCAGCACCTCGCGGCACTTGGCAGCACCTCGCGGCGGGGGTTACGCCTCCCTCCGCCGCCGCACACGCACCACGCCCGCTCAACCAGGGCCAATTCGGGCAATCGGGGCCAGCACGTCGGCCCCGGTTGCGCGCAATGGCCCCGGTCGCGGCACGGCAGCGCGGTGGCCGCAGCGCGCAGAGCCGTCCTAGCGCGCGGGCCAATTGCGCGCCGGCGCGCCGGTGTATAGCTGCTGCGGGCGGCCGATCTTGGTGGCCGGATCCTCGTTCATCTCGCGCCAGTGCGCGATCCACCCGGGCAGCCGCCCGATCGCGAAGAGCACCGTGAACATACGCGGCGGGAATCCCATCGCCTTGTAGATCACGCCGGTGTAGAAGTCCACGTTGGGGTAGAGCTTGCGTTCGATGAAATAGTCATCGGCGAGCGCGACGGCCTCGAGTTCCTTCGCGATGTCGAGCAGGTCATCCTGCACGCCGAGGGCCTTGAGTACCTCGTCCGCGCTCTCCTTCACGAGCTTGGCGCGCGGGTCGAAGTTCTTGTACACGCGATGGCCGAAGCCCATCAGGCGGACGCCGTCTTCCTTGTTCTTGACCCGCTCGACGAACTTCTCCACGCTCTCGCCGCTCGCCTTGATCTCGCCGAGCATCTTGAGAACCGCCTCGTTCGCCCCGCCATGCAGCGGGCCGTACAGCGCATTGATCCCGGCCGAGATGGAGGCGAACATGTTGACCTCGGTGGATCCGACGAGTCGCACCGTAGATGTCGACGCGTTCTGCTCGTGGTCTTCGTGCAGGATCAGCAGCCGCTCGAGCGCCCGGGAGACGACGGGGTTGACCTCGTACGGCTCGGCCATGTTGCCGAAGTTGAGCTTGAGGAAGTTGTCGGTGAAGCTCAGCGAGTTGTCCGGGTAGAGGAAGGCCTGGCCGAGGCTCTTCTTGTGCGCGTACGCCGCGATCACCGGCAACTTGGCGAGCAGCCGGATGGTGGAGAGCTCGACCTGCTCCGGATCGTGCACGCTCAGCGAGTCCTCGTAGTACATGGACAGAGCAGACACGGCGCTCGAGAGCACGGACATCGGATGCGCGTTGTGCGGAAGCGCGTCGAAGAAGCGACGCAGGTCCTCGTGCAGGAGGGTGTGGCGCCTGACCCGCTCCTCGAAGGCCTCGAGCTCCGACGGCGACGGCAGGTTGCCGTAGATGAGCAGCCAGGCCACCTCGAGATAGGTCGAATTGGCGGCGATGTCTTCGATGCCGTAGCCGCGATAGCGCAGGATGCCCTGGTCGCCGTCGATGTACGTGATCGCGCTCTTCGTGGCGGCGGTGTTCACGAAGCCCTGGTCGAGGGCCGTGTACCCGGTCTGCCTGGTGAAGGACGAGATGTCGATGCTCGACGCGCCATCAACGCTTCTCAGTATGGGAAAATCCGCGGTTCCCCCCGGAAAGTGCAGGGTTGCCTTAGCGGCGTTGTCGTTGGCAGCGTCGTTCACGCATACAGCCTAATTGGCCGGGAGGTCGACCGTCGCATCCACCAAGGAATGCGCCTTTTACTTGGAGGGAACCGCTACTTGGAGAGGGCAGCCAAACGTTCGACGGCCGTGCCGATCGCCTCGTCGGTGGCGGTGAGCGCGACGCGAACGTGCACGGCATCCGCCTCCCCGTAGAAGGTACCCGGCACCACGAGGATGCCGAGGTCGGCGAGGTCGGCCACCGTCTGCCACGCGTCGTCGCCCCTGGTCGCCCAGAGGTAGAGGCCACCACGGCTGTCGTCGATCTGGTACCCGGCGGCCTCGAGCGCGGCGGAGAGCCTCGCCCGACGCACCCGGTACCGGTCCTTCTGTTCGCGCACATTCCGGTCGTCCCCGAGGGCCGTGATCATGGCCGCCTGGATTGGCGCGGGGGGAACCGTGCCGAGGTGCTTGCGCACCGCGAGGAGCTCGCCGAGGATGCGGCTGCAGCCGGCAACGAATCCGGCACGGTAGCCGGCCAGGTTGGACTGCTTGCTCAGCGAGTAGACGCACAGCACCGAACTGCGGTCGCCGTGGATCACGGCAGGGTCGAGGATGCTCGGTGTCGCGCGCTCGGCGAATTCGTCGTCCCAGCCGAGTTCGGCGTAGCACTCGTCGCTCGCGATGACCGCGCCGAGCTCCCGCGCCCGGGCGACGGCCGCCGCGAGCTCCTCGACGCCGAGCACGCGCCCGTTGGGGTTGCCCGGGCTGTTCACCCAGATGAGCCTGGTGTTCTCCGGCCACTCCGCCGGGTAGTCGCTCGACAAGACCGTCGCGCCGGCGAGGGCGGCCCCGACCGCATAGGTCGGGTAGGCCAGGTTCGGCTGCACGACGACGTCGCCCTCGCCGAGCCCGAGCCAGAGCGGCAGTCCGGCGATGAACTCCTTCGAACCGATGGTCGGCAGCACGTTCGCCACCGTGAGGTCGTCGACGCCGCGGCGACGGGCGAACCACTCGACGATCGCCTCGCGCAGCGCCGGTGTTCCCGCCGTGAGCGGGTAGGCGTGTGCGTCGGTCGCGACGGCGAGCGACTCGCGGATGATCGCGGGCGTCGGGTCTACTGGCGACCCCACCGAGAGGTCGACGATGCCGCCGGGATGCGCGCGCGCCCTCTCGGCGAACGGTTCGAGCGAGTCCCAGGGGTAGTCGGGAAGCCGGAGCGGCACTCAGACCCCGACGGCCTGGGGCGGAAGGGCGGAGACGATCGGGTGGTCCTTGTGGATCACGCCGACCTTGGCCGCGCCGCCCGGCGAGCCGACCTCGTCGAAGAACTCGACGTTCGCCGTGTAGTACTCGGCCCACTGCTCAGGCACGTCGTCTTCGTAGTAGATGGCCTCGACGGGGCACACGGGTTCGCACGCGCCGCAGTCGACGCACTCGTCCGGGTGGATGTACAGCATCCGGTCGCCCTCGTAGATGCAGTCGACCGGACACTCGTCGATGCACGCACGGTCTTTCACATCCACGCACGGGAGGGCTATGACGTATGTCACGGTGAGGGCGTTCCCTTCGGTTCGAGCCTGACTGCAATCTTATCGCGGCGGAAGGTGCCGACCGACGGCCAGGCGAGCACCACGAGGGCGATGACGGCTGGGCCGTAGGTGAGCAGGTAGCCCGCCGCATTCGCGGGCACGAGGATGGAGCCGCCACTGCCGGTGAGGGAGAGCGCACCGATCACCGCGAGCTGGCCGAACGCCGCGATTCCGGAGACGAGGCGACCGCCGAACACGAGCCGCAGCCCCACGAGAAGGGCGGCGGTGATCATCAGGGTGGCGATGATGCCGATGCCGATGGTGAGGCCGCCCACCGAGACCGTGGCCTGGTGGTTGACCGTGGAGATGCCGCCCACCGCAGCGCCGACGATGAGGGCGATGATCCAGGCGAAGAGGTGGATGCCGAAGCCCTGGTCCTTCCAGGCGACGGTGCCCGACCGGTCGGGGCGCACGATCGCGTAGGACTCCTCGGCGGCGATCGGACGGCTCGGTCCGCTCGAGAGCGAGTACCGGTCGCCCTCCACCGTGACCTGCGTGCGGTGGGCGCGCAGGGCATCCGCCTTCTGGGTGAGCGCGTCGCTCACGTCGACGCGCACGGTCGCGGGCGCCGGCGACCCATCGGGCTGGATCGCGAAGAACGGCACCCCCATCACCTCGGCGGCCCGACGGGCCGCCTCGTGGGCGCGCACGTGGTCGGGATGCCCGTAGCCGCCGCGAGCGTCGTAGCTGACCACCGCGGTCGGCTGCACCGCGTCGATCACGGTCGCGAGGTCCGCCGCGACCTCGCCGAACGGCGCGGCGCAGAGCGAGTCGTCGTCGATCGTCTCGGCCGCCTCCGCACCATCGGCGCCCCAGCGCATGCCCGAATCGGTATAGACCCGGGGAGGCAGGTCGACCCAGCGCGCGCCGGCGGCGCCGAGGTAGCGGTGATCGGTGACACCGAGCACGGCGAGGGCGGCGGCGAGCTCCGCCGAACGGTGCGCCGCGAGTTCCGCCGGCGCCCCCTCGAGGTGGCGCAGGTCGGGCGGGATCACTTCCCCCCGCTCGCCGCGCGTGCAGGTGACGACGGTGACCGCCGCACCCCGATTCACGAGGGTCGCGATCGTGCCGCCGGTGGAGATGGTTTCGTCGTCGGGATGCGCGTGCACGAAGAGCACGCGCTCCTGCACCGACTCGCTGAGGTTTTGCTGCACATTGCACAGGATAGGCCGCAACCTCTAGAGTCATTCGAGTAAGGTAAGCCTTACCAACCTTGCCCCGACCGACTCTCAGAAACGAACCAGTGCTCGCAAACTTCCTGATCGGCCTGCGTGAAGGCCTCGAGGCGGCCCTCGTGGTCGGCATCCTCATCGCCTACGTCATCAAAATCCGGCGCCACGACGTGCTGCCCCGAATCTGGCTCGGCGTGGGGCTCGCGGTGCTGTTCTCGCTCGTCATCGGCGCCGTCCTCACCTTCGGTGCCTACGGGCTGAGCTTCGAGGCGCAGGAGACCATCGGCGGTGTCCTGTCCATCATCGCCACCGGTTTCGTCACGTGGATGATCTTCTGGATGCTCAAGACGGCGAGAAGCCTGAGCGGACATCTCAAGGCAGATGTCGACAGGCACCTCGCCGGCGCCGGCTGGGGACTCGTGCTCGTCGCGTTTCTCGCCGTGGGACGCGAGGGGATCGAGACCGCGCTGTTCATCTGGGCCGCCGTTCAGGCCACGGGGGCCACCACCCTCCCCCTCGTCGGGGCCGCGCTGGGCATCGCGCTGGCCATCGTGCTCGGCTACCTCATCTACCGCGGCGTCGTGCGAATCAACCTCGCCAGGTTCTTCACGTACACCGGCCTCTTCCTCATCGTGGTGGCGGCCGGGGTGCTCTCCTACGGGGTGCACGACCTGCAGGAGGCCGGCATCCTGCCCGGGCTCAACTCCCTCGCGTTCGACGTGAGCGCGGCGATTCCGCCGAGCAGCTGGTACGGCACGCTCCTCAAGGGCACCGTCAACTTCTCCCCGGCCACCACCTGGCTCGAGGCGATCGTCTGGGTGCTCTACATCATGCCGGTGCTCGCGGTCTTCATCCTGTCGAACCGCCGAGTCCGGCCCGGCTCCACCGCAACCCCCGGCAGCGCCCAGCTCGCCACCGAAGGAGTTCGATGATTTCCCGCAGTCCCCGTTTCGGCCGCGTGACCCTCACCATCGCGACGGGAGCGGCGGCACTGCTTGCGCTCTCTGCCTGTGTCCCGAACACCGCGACCACCGGCGGCGCGACGTCGATCGCCGTCGAGAGCACCGCGACGACCTGCGTCGTGTCGAAGTCGACGGCGCCGAGCGGCACCGTCGAATTCACGGTCACCAACTCGGCCGACAAGGCCACCGAGTTCTACCTGCTCGCCGCAGACGGCAAGCGCATCGTGGGCGAGGTGGAGAACGTGGCACCGGGCGCTCCGCGCACGCTCACCGTCAAGCTCGAGCCCGGAAAGTACTTCACCAGCTGCAAGCCCGGCATGAACGGTGGGGGCGTCGGCAAGGCCGAGTTCACCGTGACCTCCTCCTCCGCGAGCGTCCAGCGCACCGGCGAGGAGAAGACCAGGGCGCAGGCCGCGGCGGCCGAGTACGTGTCATACGTGCGGGACCAGGTGTCTCGACTCGTGCCGGCCACCACCGCATTCCTCGACGCGTACCGTGCGGGGGACGACGCCACGGCGCGCTCGCTCTACGCCTCCACTCGTGCGTATTACGAGCGCATCGAACCGGTCGCCGAGTCGTTCGGCGACCTCGACCCGGAGATCGACTTCCGCGAGGCCGATGTCGCCGAGGGCGACACCTGGACCGGCTGGCACCGCATCGAGAAGGACCTCTGGCCGCCGGCGGCCGCAGACAACGACGGCACGCCGTACACCGCCCTCACCGCCGGCGAGCGTGCGACCTTCGCCGGGAAGCTCGAGACGGACACGGCCGAGCTCTGGTCCGCCGTCAATGCCTCCGGCTACACCCTCACCGCGGACGCGATCAGCAACGGAGCCATCGGCCTGCTCGACGAGGTGGCGAACGGCAAGATCACCGGCGAGGAGGAGATCTGGTCGCACACCGACCTCTCGGACTTCCAGGCCAACCTCGAGGGCGCCCGCGTGGCATACGAGGGAGTTCGGGACATCGTCGTGGCGAAGAACGCCTCCCTCGCGAAGCGCATCGACGGGCAGTTCGACTCGCTCGAAAAGCAGCTCGCCGCCTACGGCTCCCTCTCGACGGGCTTCACGCCATACGACGAGCTCACGAAAGCGCAGGTGAAGGCCCTGGCCGACGGCGTCAACGCGCTGAGCGAGCCGCTCTCGCGCCTCACCTCCGTCGTCGTCGGTTGATCGGCGGAGATCGGCGGATGACAGGGAACAGCGGACTGTCCCGGCGCGGCCTGCTCGGCCTCGCGGGGGCCGGCGTGGTCGGTGCGGGCGCGGGGTTCGCCATCGACCGCTTCGTGATCCCCGCCGGAGTGACCGGGTCGGCGCCCGCGACGACCTACCCCTTCTATGGAGAGCACCAGGCGGGCGTTACGACGGCCGCTCAGGACCGCCTGCACTTCGCCGCCTACGACGTGTCAGACATCTCCCGTGCGGAGCTGGTGTCGCTCCTGAAGGACTGGTCGGCCGCTGCCGCACGGATGACCGCGGGAAAGCCGGTTGGCGACGGGGCGATCGACGGCCCGTACGACGCACCGCCCGACGACACGGGAGAGGCACTTGACCTGCCCCCGGCCGGTCTCACGATCACGTTCGGTTTCGGTCCGACCCTCTTTGACCACCGATTCGGCCTCGCGGACAGGCGCCCGGCAGCCCTGATCGACCTCCCGCACTTCCCTGGCGACGCCCTGATCGACGAACTCGTGGGTGGTGACCTCTGCATCCAGGCCTGCAGCGACGATCCGCAGGTGGCGGTGCACGCCATCCGCAACCTCTCGAGGATCGCGTTCGGGCGGGCATCCATCCGTTGGTCGCAGCTCGGCTTCGGGCGCACCTCGTCGACGACGCGGGCCCAGGTGACCCCGCGCAACCTCTTCGGCTTCAAGGACGGCACGGCTAACGTCAAGGCGGAGGACACCGCCCAGGTCACCGACCACGTGTGGGTTCCGAGCGGCGATTCCGCCGCCTGGATGACCGGCGGCTCGTACCTCGTGTCCCGCAAGATCCGGATGACGATCGAGACCTGGGACCGCACGGCCCTGCGCGAGCAGGAGCGCGTGATCGGCCGGTCAAAGGGTGAGGGCGCACCGTTGAGCGGCGGATCGGAGTTCACCGAGCCGGACTTCGCGAAGAAGGCGGACGGCGCAGCCGCGATCGACGCGGGGGCCCACGTGCGCGTGTCCCACCCGAAACAGAACGACGGCGCGGTTCTGCTTCGCCGCGGCTACAACTTCGTCGACGGCAACGACGACCTCGGTCGACTCAACGCCGGCCTGTTCTTCATCGCCTTCCAGCGGGATCCGCGCACCCAATTCGTGCCCATCCAACTCCGCCTCGCGAAGAACGACCAGATGAACGAGTACATCCGCCACGTGGGCTCCGGCATCTTCGCCGTGCCGCCCGGCGCGGGCAGCGGCGGCTACGTCGGGCAGACCCTCTTCGGAGACTGAGCTACTTGCCCTTGACCGTCGACACCGTGTAGTTGGCGTCCGGGATGTCATCTGGCGGTCATGGTGTCGAACGTGTCGTAGCGACCAGACTGGCGAAAAGCACGTACGCGCTCCGGCTCGCGTGCTGCCGCATCCGCCGCCCGGCCCGCCCCGAAAACGCAGGAGTTTCTTCCCAAAATCGCTGTAATCGGCACCAAATGCCCCATTTCGGACCGAATCTCCTGCGTTTTCGGGGCGGGGACGGGATGCGGCAGCAGGATGCAGCACCGGACCGGACCGCGGGCGGGCGCCTCCGCTACGCCGTCGGGGCGGCGATGGCGACGGCGCTCCACGCCTCCATGCGACAGACTTCGCCTGGCGTCGCCGCTCAACCGATAGGACTGAGCTACTTGCCCTTGACCGTCGACACCGTGTAGTTGGCGACCCAACCGTTCTTGCCGTCCTTGGTCACCGCGGCGATCACCCCGAACTTGTCGCTCGCGAAGACACCGGTGCCGCCGTCGGCCGTGCTGCCCTGCACCGCGCCATCCGATGTGAAGCCGGCGTCGGTAAGCTGCTTGGCGATGTCATCGAATGACGAGGCGCCGGCGACCGTGATGGTGAGGTTCCACACCTTGCCGTCGCTGTCGCCGACGGAGAGCCCATAGAGCACCTCGCCCTTGGCGATCGGCACCTCGGACGGGAAGTCCTTGGGGATCTCCTTGCCGCCGAGGTCAACCTTGCCCCCCGTGGCATTGTGAACGAGGTTCTGGATCGAACACCCGGTCAGCATCGCCGGACCGGCGAGCACGGCGAGGCCGATGGCCAGGGGGACGGTTAAACGCCTGACGGAGCTCTTCATGCGGCCAAGCTTAGGGCCGCACGAAGAACTCCGACAGTCAGGGTTCCGGGTTACGCGTTCTGCTTCTTGAGGCGCGAGGTCTTGCGCTGGCGGGCGCTCGCGTCGAGCTCCACCTTGCGGATGCGCACGAACTCGGGCGTTACCTCCACGCACTCGTCCTCCGCCACGTCGGATCCGGTATCTTCGCGGTGCCGCCGGGGGCCACGCAGGGCAGCTACGTGGGGGCCGCTCTATTCGGCTGACCTGCTTCTGCCGCGGGTCATTTTCAACAGGACGAATTCGCCCGACTGACGCTTCAACAGGACCAATTCGACACTGAGAGACCGCCCATCATGTTGAACCACGACTGAACGCCCGGGTCGCTGAGTTCGCCTTGGAAGAACCAATTATCATCTCCTCCGCCCGGGAAGAACGTGTTACTCGCGAGCGACCGCGAACTTAGTTCAGACCGTGGTCGACATTTGTCCGACATGCCCACGCTTCGCTTCGGAGGGTTCAGCATTTCTATTCACATGTATTCCTACTTGCGGGCCAGCGTTGTGGGCCATAGGGTCCAGCTACGTTAGAAATTCGAGGAATTAACAAAAGGAAGCTAGGACTATGGTTGCGCAGATTAGACCGATTCACCGACGAGTGTATTTAGCTGTAGCGACCGGACTTGCAATACTTGGGGGAGTCGGCCTCACTCAGGTCGCACCCCCGCAAGCTGCCAACGCTGCGTGCGGAAGCTTCTCGCCACTTGTTCGTCCCTCGCCGGGACACCTTAGTTCCCTCTCGAATTGTGCGGGGCAAGGTCAGCTTTTCAAAGTTCAGATCAATGGCGTAGTGACGATTGTGCAACTCAAGGCCGGCGCTACCCTGTACGCGGATGACCGAAATGCGTTTGTAATTGCCGTGTACCCATGGGGTGGAAAATAGCGGCAGGCGTTTGGTGGAGCACTGCATATCTCAGCACCGTTATCTGGCGCAGGGCTCATCTTGATCGCTGTCAGTTCACGCAAAAGGCGCACACCCTGATGGG
>NZ_DATCQQ010000014.1:0-104710 GCF_036569425.1 Lacisediminihabitans sp. | reverse complement strand
GGCCAGGGTGGATCAATGATCCACCCTGGCCACTCACAAAGCGACTACTTGGCGGTTGCCGTCTTCGATGGTGCCCACTCCCAGAAGTTCCAGAAGTACTGCGGTGCGAGGAACGCCGGCTTGATGTTCGCCACCGTGTCGCTCCAGGCAGTCACTCCGGGGAACTGGAAGATCGGAACCGACCAGGCCTGCTGGCCGATGATCTTGTCCGCCTGCACGAGCAGGTCATCCTGTTTGGCCGTGTCCGTCTCGGTCGACAGCTTGTCGTAGATCGTGGTCAGCGCCTTGTCGGACCATCCGTAGTAGTTGTTCAGACCACCCGGCGTGTAGTTCGCCTGGTTCTGCGCGACTGCCAGGCTCGTGGCCTGCCATCCGAACAGCGCGGCGTCGTAGTCATTGGGCTTCGACGAGAGGTCTGCGCCCCACGTCTCGCTCCCACCATCGATGACCGTGATTCCGGCGAGTGCGGCCGACTGGCGCACGAGCTCGAGTTCCTGCTGGCGACGGGTGTTCGTCTTGCCGTAGAGGAATCGCACCTTCACGTTGGAGACTCCGGCCTTCGCGAGGTCAGCCTTGGCCCCCTCGATGTCGACCTTGTCGTACTGGGCGTACGCGCCCTCCTTCTTCACCGCGTCGTATCCGGGGGTGCCGGGCACGAACTGCAGCGAGGCGCGCAGAACGGCGTCCGGCTGGAGCGGCTTGATGAGCTTGTCGACGATGTCCTGGCGGGGAACCGTCTTGAGGAACGCCTCACGAACGAGCTGGGCCTTCGCCGCGTCGCCGCCGTAGGTCTTCGGGTCGAAGACGCCACCGTTGGTGACCTGGAGGTCGATGTGCTCGTAGGTCGACTCGGTCGCCGCCTTGTACTTGACGCCGGACAGGCCCTTGATCTGCGTGAGCAGGTCGGCAGTCGGCTGACCCTCGGCGATCTTGACCTCGCCGTTCTGGAGCGCGGTGATCTGAGCCTGCGGGTCGCCGACGACTCGAACCGTGATCTTCTGGTACTTGGGCGACGGTCCCCAGGTGTAGTCCTTGCGCGCCGTCAGGGTCACGTACTGCTGATCCTTGAGGTCCGAGACGACGTACGGTCCGTCGGAGAGCAGCTTCTGCTTCTCCTTCGGCATGTCGAGGAACTTGTAGTCGTTGCTCCAGGACTTGGCGACCGGGCTCAGGAACGTGTAGTCCTTGTCCTGGACGGCCTTGATGAGCGCCTTGTTCGCCGCGTCGCCGGAGTACTTCTTGTCCGGGTAGGCGAGCTGCACGGTGCCGTGGGCCGAGACACCGATCGGGAACGAGAGCTCCCAGTCGACGAACGGCTTGTCGTAGACGATCGTGACGCTGCGGTTGTTGTCGCTGATCGTCGGGGTCTTGGACACGAGGTCGAGGCCCTGGCCCTTGACAGCGCCGGCGTTGAAGAACACGCCCTTGTCGAGCGCCGCCTGGTTCGTGACGTTGCCGTCGGCGTCGTACTCCGCCTCGACGTTATTGAGGTGTGTGGTCAACGCTGCCCACGTCATCATCATGTCCGCCGCGCCGACCTGCACGCCGTCAGACCACTTGACGCCCTCTTTCACGGTGTACTTGACCGTGAGCGGGTCCTTCTTCTCGACCGTGTATGTGCCGAAGTCGGTGTTCTTGACGAGCTTGTTCTTGTCGTCGTAGTAGTTGAACGGAGAGTTGGCCATGTAGGAGATGTTGTTGTTCGCCGCCGCGTTACCGGTCGCCGACAGGGTGTTGTACTCCTGCAGCGGATCGTTCCAGGCGACGCTGATGGAAGTCCCCTTGATCACTTCCGAGGTCTTCGGCACGCTGCAGCCGGACAGAGCCAGCGCGGCGACGGCAACGACTGACGCCACTACCGCAATCCGTTTGATTTTCAATTTTCCTCCTGTGCAAGATGAGCGACGGCAGCACGATTTCCTAGCGTTCTGCCGCGCTAGATAGAAAAACCATAAGTAGGCCGTGGCCTCCCCGCCAAACTGTAAGGGCAAACGTTACACAGTGGTAACAGTCGCAAGAGAATCTTGCGCTAAATCGAGATTTGGTGCGTCGATACCCCTAGATTCACAATATTATTGCGAATGTGCGGCGGGTCCGGGGATAAAGCGGCGGGAACATCGGGGTAGCATCGAAGGCGTGCCCCAGGCCTCATTGTCGAACTCCACCAAAAATGCGCTCCTGATCTTCGACGGCGACTGCGGCTTCTGCACGACATCCGTACGCTATCTCGAGCGCACCCTCCCGGCGATGCCCGCCACCATTCCGTACCAATGGGCGGACCTCGACACGCTCGGCCTGAGCACCGACGAGGCGTCCGCCCGGGTGTGGCTCGTGACGCCCACGCACCAGTACGGTGGACACCTCGCGGTCTCCGCGCTGCTCAGGCACCAGCCCAACCAGGCGTTGAGGTTCGTCGGCTGGCTGCTCGCCACTCCCCCCTTCTCCTGGGCCGGGGCGCTCGGCTACTCCCTCGTGGCCCGCTACCGGCACCTGCTGCCGGGCGGCACCCCCGCCTGCGCAGTCAAGCGGTGACGTGAGGCCGCTCCCGCTGTCCGCCGGGCCGTTCCCACTTCCCGGCCCGCCAGACGAGCTGCCGCCGCGGAGACGCATCGTCGGGGAGATCTGGCTCGTGCTCGGGCTCTCGCTCGGGGCATCCGCCGTCTACTCGATCGTGTCGATCGCCGACAGTGTCACGCGCACCCAACCGCTCTCCCGGCAGGTGCGGTCGCTCAACGCCGCGCTCAGCGACCGTCAGGTGTTCGACCTCAGCTACCAGTTTCTGGCCATATTCTTCGACCTGGTTCCGGTGGTTCTCGTGGGATTCCTGCTCTGGCGGGCGGCGCGACCGCACCTCGGGCGCCTCGGGGTCGACCTGCGTCGGCCGGGGCGCGACGCCGTCGTCGGCCTCGGGCTCGCGCTCGCGATCGGCATTCCCGGCATCTTCGTCTACCTGGGCAGCAAGGCGATCGGGATCAACCTCACGGTGAGTCCATCGCCGCTCGACACCTACTGGTGGACGGTGCCGATTCTCGTGCTCAGCGCCCTGCGCGCCGGGTTGCAGGAAGAGATCATCGTGATCGGCTACCTGTTCGCGAGGCTGCGTGACCTCGGCTGGCGCCCGTGGCCGATCATCCTCGTGGCCGCCGCCCTCCGCGGCAGCTACCACCTCTACCAGGGCTTCGGCGCGTTCGTGGGCAACTTCGCGATGGGCGCGCTGTTCGGCTGGCTGTACACGCGGTACGGCCGCGTGCTCCCGCTCGTGATCGCGCACTTTGTTATCGACACCGCGATCTTCGTCGGGTACCCGTGGGCGGCATCCGCGTTCCCCGGGCTGTTCGGGGTGCCGAAGTAGCCCGCACCGCCTCTCACTCCCCGCGTCTCGCTCCCCCCGCGCATGGTCCCCCCGCGCATGGTCCCCCCGCGCCACGGTTGCGCCCGGGTGACCGGGCGCATTCGTGACACAGGGGAACACTTGCAGGAGCCTCGGCGACTTCTGCGCCGCGGTCACTCCGCAATCGGGCCCTCGATCGATTGACGAGAGGATGCCGCGGCGATTCCTTCGAGCAAAGGAGCGTCCTTTCGCGAACGGCCGATCGTCGACTTGTACGAGCGGAGTACCGCGTCCCCCACCCATTCGGTGAGGTATTCCCACGGATCCGCGCAGAGCAGGAGCCAGTCGCGGCGGCGGTCGTACCGCGAGTCCTCGACCAGTTCACCCGCGAATAGGCAGACTCCCTCGGCGGAAAGCGGCACTCCCGCCTTGGCGAGCAGACGTGCCTGAACGCGCGGCACGACACGATGGCGCAACTCGGAGCCGAAGCGCTGCCGGGCAAGCTCGGCCAGCGTCTCCTCCCCCCAGCTGAGGGACGGCGCGTTCACGACGAATCGGCGCAATTCGCCGTCGCTCCAGCGAACGGTTGACATGATGATTCTCCTCGGTATCGGTGTCAGAAAAACAGAATGAGTGCGGTCGGAGCCCGAAGGCCTACGACTGCCCCATGTGCGCTGTATCTGGCTGTCCGATTGCGCGCCGAACGCCGCCACGGGGGGCGTCGTCTGTTCGCACGAAGGAATTCACGGGTGTGACCCTAGCAGCGAAAGACGTGCCGCCGGAAGGGCCGGGGTGTTGCGAAGAGGTCTCGATACGCTCGCTGGCGCTCGCTACTCGACCAGCGCAGCGACAGCGGCGCGGCTGTGAGTGACACGCGCGCCCGAATTTTCGGGCACGCGTGTCACTCAAGGCCGCGCAGGCGCGGGGTCAGTCGGCGAACGCCTCCGGCGGCGGGCAGGCGCAGACCAGGTTGCGGTCTCCGAACGCGTTGTCGATGCGGCGCACCGGCGGCCAGTACTTGTTGCGGATGAGGGTGCGAACCGGGTACACGGCCTGCTCGCGCGAGTAGGCGTGGGTCCACTCCCCCTCGATCACGGATTGCGCCGTGTGCGGTGCGTGGTGCAGCGGGTTGTCGTCGGCCGGCCATTCGCCGGCCTTCACGGCATCCGCCTCGCCCCTGATCGCGATCATCGCGTCGATGAACCGATCGATCTCGACGAGGTCCTCGCTCTCGGTCGGCTCCACCATGAGGGTGCCGGCGACCGGGAACGACATCGTCGGCGCGTGGAAGCCGTAGTCGATGAGGCGCTTGGCCACATCGTCCACGGTCACGCCGGTCGACTCGGTGAGCGGCCGCAGGTCGAGGATGCACTCGTGCGCGACAAGCCCGTTGTCGCCGGAGTAGAGCACCGGGTAGTGGTCGCGCAGCCGAACGGCAACGTAGTTGGCGGCGAGCACCGCGGCCCCGGTGGCTCGCTTCAGTCCATCCGCGCCCATCATGCGCACGTAGGCCCAGCTGATCGGCAGGATGCTCGGGGAGCCGAACGGGGCCGCGCTGACGATGTTCGCGTGCTCGGGAAGCTGCTCCGCGCGCCGGCCGACGATCGTGTCGCGCTGCGCCATCGGATGCCCGGGCAGGAACCGCGCGAGGTGCGCCTTCGCCGCGACCGGCCCGACGCCCGGACCGCCACCGCCGTGCGGGATGCAGAACGTCTTGTGCAGGTTGAGGTGGGAGACGTCGCCGCCGAAATCGCCGAAGCGGGCGAAGCCGAGCAGCGCGTTGAGGTTTGCGCCGTCGACGTAGACCTGGCCGCCTGCGTCGTGCACGGCCTTGCAGATGGCCCCGACCTCGTGCTCGTAGACGCCGTGCGTGGACGGGTAGGTGATCATGAGTCCGGCGAGTTCCGCCGCGTGCGCCTCGATCTTGGCGCGCAGGTCGTCGAGGTCGACGTTGCCGAGCTCGTCGCAGGCGACCACCACCACGCGCAGTCCGGCGAGCACCGCCGACGCGGCGTTCGTGCCGTGGGCGCTCTGCGGGATGAGGCACACCGTGCGGCCGGCGTCGCCGCGGGAGAGGTGATAGCCGCGGATCGCGAGCAGACCGGCGAGCTCGCCCTGGCTTCCGGCGTTGGGCTGCAGCGACACCGCGTCGTAGCCGGTGACGTCGGCGAGCCACGACTGCAGCTGTTCGATCAGCTGCAGGTAGCCCTCCACGTCCGCCTCGGGGGCGAAGGGGTGGAGCCCAGCGAACTCCGGCCAGCTCACCGCCTCCATCTCGGTGGCGGCGTTGAGCTTCATCGTGCACGAGCCGAGCGAGATCATTCCGCGGTCGAGCGCGTAGTCGTAGTCGGCGAGGTGCTTGAGGTAGCGCATCATCGACGTCTCCGACCGGTGCGTGTTGAACACCGGATGGGTGAGGAAGTCGCTCGCGCGCCGCAGTTCCGCCGGAATCCAGGTGTCGGTCTCGAGCGGCACCCAGTCGTCCGCGAGCTCCTCGCCGAGGATCTCGGCGATAGCGCGGATGTCGTCCATCGTCGTGGTCTCATCCACCGAGAGCTGCACGTGATCGGCATCCGCGAGGTGGATGAGGTAGCCGGCCTCGTGCGCACGTTCGACGAGGGCCGCGGCATCCGTCTTGGTGCGCAGCCGAAGGGTGTCGAAGTAGTTGGCCGTGACGAGGGTGTGCCCGGCCTCGGTGGCGGCGCTGGCGAGCACCCGCGCGAGCCTCGCGACTCGCGTCGCGATCTGGGTGAGGCCCTGCGGCCCGTGATAGACGGCGTACATCGACGCCATCACGGCGAGCAGCACCTGAGCGGTGCAGATGTTGGAGGTGGCCTTGTCGCGGCGGATGTGCTGTTCGCGCACCTGCAGCGAGAGGCGGTACGCCGGATGCCCGGCCGCGTCCTGCGAGACGCCGACGAGGCGGCCCGGCAGCTGGCGTTCGAGCCCGGCGCGTACGGCCATGAAGCCCGCGTGCGGCCCGCCGAAGCCCATCGGAACCCCGAAGCGCTGGCTGGACCCGACGGCGACATCCGCCCCCAACTCCGCCGGCGAGGCGATGAGGGTGATGGCGAGCAGGTCGGCGGCGACGACGGCGAGGCCGCCCCGCTCCTTGATCGTCGCGAGCACGGCGGACGGATCCCACACGCGCCCGGATGCGCCGGGGTACTGCACGAAGACCCCGAAGGCCTCGGGCAGCTCGTCCGGTTCGATCGTGGTGAGGTCGAGGTCGAGGAGGGTGATCCCGACCGCCCCGGCCCGGTTAGCCAACAGCGCCCGCGTCTGCGGCAGGGTGTCCGCATCGACGATGAAGACACGCGGCTCCACCTTGCTGGCGCGGCGCGCGAGCATCATTCCCTCGACGACGGCGGTGCCTTCGTCGAGCATCGACGCGTTGGCGGTGTGCAACCCGGTGAGGTCGGTGATCATGGTCTGGAAGTTGATCAGCGCCTCGAGGCGGCCCTGCGAGATCTCCGGCTGGTACGGCGTGTACGCCGTGTACCAGCTCGGGTTCTCGAAGACATTGCGCTTGATCACCGCCGGGGTGATCGTGTCGTAATAGCCGAGGCCGATCATCGACCGATTGACGGTGTTGAGCCGCGCGAGTCCGCGCAGCTCGGCGAGGGCCTCACGTTCGGTCGCGGCCGGCGGGAGCACGCTCTCGCTCGCCGCCCGGAAGCCGTCAACGTGGATCGAGGCGGGCACGGCGGCGCCGACGAGGTCGTCGACCGTCTCGTAGCCGATCGCGGCGAGCATCGTCGCCTGCGCGGCGTCGTCGGTGCCGATGTGGCGTTCGGCGAAATCGCCGGTCGGAAGCGACACGGGGCCGTCCAACAACTCCACTACTCTCCCACCAGCGCCGAGTACTCGGCCTGCGTCAGCAGCGCCGGCAGCTCGGTGAAGGCCACCCTGATGAGCCAGCCCTCACCGAACGGGTCGCTGTTGACGAGCTCGGGGCTCGCCACGACGGCGTCATTGGTCTCGGTGACGGTGCCATCCACCGGCGCGAAGAGCTCGCCGACTGACTTGGTGGACTCGATCTCGCCGACGACCGTGCCGCTTGCGACCGGCGAGCCGACCGCCGGGAGCTCGACGAAAACGACATCGCCGAGCTTCTCGGCCGCGTAGGCGGTGATGCCGACGGTCGCGATGTTGCCATCCACCCGCACCCATTCGTGCTCGGTGGTGTAACCCAGTGATTCGTGGTCAGCCATGGTTATTTGGCCTCTCTCTTATAGAAGGGGAGTGTGACGACGGTGGCCGGGATGCGAGTCCCGCGCACATCGATGAAGAGTTGCGTTCCCGGCTCGGTGAACGCGGGGTCGACATAGGCCATCGCGACGGGATACCCGAGGGTGGGGCTGAGCGCCCCGCTCGTGATCACGCCGACCTCGGTGTCTCCCGAGTAGACGAGGTAGTCCGCGCGGCCGGCCCGCTTGCCGTCCGCGCGAAGTCCAACGAGCATCCGCGCGCCCTCCGGTGGTCCGGCCTCGACGGCTGCGCGGCCCACGAAGTTGCCCTCCTTCTTGAGGTTGACGACGCGGCCCAGCCCGGCCTGCACCGGGAACGTGTGCAGCGACAGTTCGTGACCGTAGAGGGGCATGCCCGCCTCGAGGCGCAGGGTGTCCCGGCTCGCGAGTCCGGCCGGCACGAGCCCCCTGTCGGCCCCGGCCGCCATGAGATCGTTCCAGAGCCGCGCGGCCCGATCGTTGCTCACGTAGATCTCGAAGCCGTCCTCGCCCGTGTACCCGGTGCGGCCGACCATGGCCTCCTCGCCGAGGTAGGTGCCGAGCGTGCTCCAGTAGTATTTGAGGTCTGCCGGGGCGACGGGGAGCACTAGCCCGTCGACAGCCCGCGCTATCGACTCCACGATGGCCAGGGCCTCCGGCCCCTGCACGGCGATGAGCGCGATCTCGTCGCTCTCGTCGACAACGGTCGCGTCGAAACCGGATGCCCGCGCGGCGAGCGCCGCGGCAGCCGGGAAGCGGTTGGAGGCATTGGCGACGACCGCGAACCGCTCCGGGTGGGTGCGGTAGACGACGACGTCGTCGACGATGCCGCCGTCCGGGGTGAGCAGCAGGGAGTACTTGGCCTGGCCGACCCCGATCGCCGAGATCTTGCCGGCGATGGCGTAGTCGAGCGCGGCGGCGGCATCCGGACCGGTCACGATGATCTCCGCCATGTGGGAGAGGTCGAAGAGTGCGGCCGCCGTGCGGACCGCGTGATGTTCCGCGAGGTCGCTGGAGTAGCGCACCGGCATCTGCCAGCCGGCGAAATCGGTGAAACTCGCGCCGGCATCCACGTGGATCTGGTGGAGCGGGCTGTACTTTTCTGTCGGGGTGCTATCGGTCACAGAGTTCTCCAGCGTGGTCGGATTGCCAAGAACTCCCCCTCTGTCATAGGCCTGAGAGCTTCACCGGCCCGATGGACCGACTTTCACCGTGGGCGAGGAGTCGACGTTGAGTCCTGCTTTTCAGAGTGGCCTGTTCGATGCGGTACACGTACCTGAGAGATTGGTGGGGAGAATTGCTCCTTCGGTGCCGGGTTGCGCAGTCAGCGTACGACTGGTGCCCCGGCTCTCCCGCATCGCGTTGAGCGGCCCGATGTTCGATTGTGGGGCCAGCCTACCGGCTCGGCGGCCGCACGGCACACGGCCACCGTCCAGTCTGGGGTTTACGATGCGAGAGCACCGTCGAAGGGAACGCCATCACCGCTCTGCTGGGCTCGGATCGAGTCGCTCATCCATACTCGCCGCAGGCGCCCCGCTCCGTCGTGGCGATCCGGCCGTCGGCGTTCTCGGTGAACCGGCAGACCGCGGCCGACAATGCCTTCCAGTCCGCCCGCATCGACGCCGAGCCGGGCGAGATGGCCAGGGCCGCGTACGCGGAGGTCACCCGGGTGCACGACGTGCTCACCGGTCACGGTGTGGAGGTGCACCTCTTCGACGATCTCAGCACGGGGCTCACCCCCGATTCGGTTTTCCCGAACAACTGGTTCTCCACGCACGCCGGCGGGCACGTGGCCGTGTACCCGATGTGGTCGCCGAACCGGCGTCTGGAACGCCGGTGGGACATCATCGAGATGCTCAAGCGCGAATACCGCGTCCAGGACGTGATCGACTACTCGGGGCTCGAGCAGGATGGACTGTTCCTCGAGGGCACCGGGGCGATGGTGCTCGACCACCTCGACCGCGTGGCGTACGTCTGCCGTTCGAACCGTGCTGACCCCGTGGCGCTCGAGCGATTCTGCACCCACTTCAACTTCGAGCCGATCGCCTTCGACGCGACGGATGACGCCGGCAGGCCGATCTATCACACGAACGTGCTCATGTGCATCGGCACCCGGTTCGCGATGGCCGGTTTCGACCTCGTCGTGGACGATGCCCGCCGCACTGAGATCGAGGACCGGTTGAGCGACTCCGGCCGCGACCTCATCCATTTGTCCCGGGAGCAGGTGGGAGAATTCGCCGGGAACGCGCTCGAACTCGAGGGCTCGCACGGGTTGATCCTCGCGCTGTCGTCCCGGGCGCTCGCGAGCCTCACGAGTCAGCAGGTCGCGGTGATCGAGCGCTCGGCGGCGATAGTTCCGCTCGACGTGCCGACCATCGAGCTCGCCGGGGGTTCCGTGCGCTGCATGCTGGCCGGCATCCACCTCAGTCGCCGCACGGCTCGCCCGCGCGACTGACCACCGGGGCGACCGGCAACCCGCGCGACTCAGTCGTCCGGCCAGGCCTGGTCGGTGAACTCGGTGACCTGCGCGACCGTGCCGAGGGGAAAGCGCTGCTCCCCTCCTCCGACCTCCTGGCCGCGCTCGATCAGGAAAACGCCGAACTCGGCAGGCTCGTTCACGAGGATGCGGGACAGCATCACGAGGTAACGTTCCTCGAACACCCGCAGCTGCAGCGGCAGGTACGGGAACAGCACGGATCCGAGCGGGAACATCGGCAGGTCGGCCATGCGCCCAGCGAAACACGCCGGAGAGCCTGCGCCAAGGGCCGTGTGCGGAGTTTTCGTCGGGAATTCTCCGTGACCCGCGTTTGGGGGGTCACTATCGCGTAGGATCGGTCGCGATGGACACTCCGACCCATTACGAGTTGCTGTGCGTGGCACCCGAAGCCACGGCAGATGATATTCGTGCTGCCTATCGCCGCCTCATCCGCGTCTATCATCCCGACGTGGTCGGCGCGTCAGGCGAGGCCATGACGCTGCGACTCAATGCCGCCCAACGGGAGCTCCTCGATCCGGTGCTGCGTGCCCAGTACGATCGCGCCCGCCGCTCGCACGCGGCGGCCTCGCCGGGGCCGGACCGGACCGCCGACCAGCGGTTCGGAGGCGACCGGCAGTCTGGACGCGATCAGCCGTTTGGACGCGACCAGCCGTTTGGACGCAGCGAGCAGCCTCAGCGGCCCCCGACCGCTGGGCCCAGGACCACTGGGCCTCGGACTGCCCCGACCGGCCGCTGGAGCCCGGTGGCCTATCGCGTGTGGCTCGTCACGATGCTCGCGTCGGTCGCCGTGATCGTGGCCTCGACCGCCGTCGTCTTTGCATACAGCTACGCCGGGCCGCTCACCCTCACGTCGCCGCGGGCGATCCCCCCGCTCGTGATCGCCCTCGCGTGGCTCGTGGGGGGACTCGCGCGACCGGCGAAGATCTTCGTGGCCCTCCTGGCGATCGGTGCGGCACTCTGGCCGCTCGCGGTGTTCGGCCCGTTCTCCCTCATCGGCAGCCTGATCCCGACCGGAGTGCTCGCACTCCTCACGCTCGCCGGGGTGGCCGTCGTCGCCCTCCGGGTGTCCGCCCCGCGGGCGATCGCGCTGGCGAGGGAACGGCCGGTCGGTCGAACCGCGACCGCGTAGCTCGGCGACGGCGTAGCCTGTGAGTTCGACCACGATCCGCGTGGACTGGACGAAGGGCCGCGCATGACCGACGAGCCGCCCACCGATCCGGCCGATTCACGGCCACCGAGACCTCCCGCTCCGAAGGCCGGCGGCAAGGCCAAGGCCTCGAAGGGCAAGGGCCGTGCGCCCGCCGTCAAGGGCCAGCCCCGGCCAGGCAAGCGCCGCCAGTCCCGCTAGTTCCGCCGGGGGCGTCGCGACACCGGGAATTCACCCGCGCAACCCCGGCTCGTCATATTCGCCTCGTAGCGTCGGTGGCGGACCACGACGGAGGAGGATCGAATGCGTTCGATGAAGAGGATGGTGGCAGTCGCCGGGACCGCGCTGCTGCTGGCAACCGCGCTGGCCACGCCGGCGCTGGCGCACGACGCCGAGCACGGGAACGACAGCCGCGGCAACTTCAGCTTCGGCGTGATCGGCGACGTGCCGTACGGTGCGGCGGAGATTGCGGCGTTCCCCTCGTACATCCAGGACATCAACTCCCACAAGGAGCTCAGCTTCGTGGGGCATGTCGGCGACATCAAGAACGGCTCGTCGGTGTGCTCCGACGACTACTTCGCCGCCATCCGCAAGAACTTCGACTCGTTCACTCTCCCCCTCGTCTACACGCCAGGCGACAACGAGTGGACCGACTGCCACCGGGCGAACAACGGGGCATACAACCCGCTCGAGCGGCTGGCCGCCGTACGCAAGGTCTTCTTCCCGAAGCCGGGTACCACCCTCGGCACCCCGATGAAGGTCGACTCGCAGGCGCGCAGCGGCCTACCGGAGAACGTCAGCTTCCGCAGCCACGGCATCGCCATCACGGCGGTCAACATCCCGGGCAGCGACAACTCGATGCTGCCCTGGGCCGGGCTCGGCCAGACGGCGCCCACCGCAGAGCAGCTCGCCGAGGTGCAGAAGCGCACCCAGGGCGACATCCGCGAGCTCAAGGACACGTTCCGCGAGGCCCGCGAGCACCACGACAGGGCCGTCGTCGTGATGACCCAGGCCGACATGTTCGACCCGACGGTGGCCAGCCCGTCCCAGGCCGACTTCGGGGCATACGCGCCGCTCGTGCAGGCCCTCATCGAGCAGTCGAACGCCTTCGACGGACCGGTGTACCTGATCAACGGCGACAGCCACGTCTTCAACGAAGACCACCCACTGGCGGCCGGCTCCTCCTGGTTGCCGTTCTACGGCCAGGCGACCGCGGCGAAGAACCTGACCCGCGTCACCGTCGACGGGTCGTCGAACGCGCAGGACTGGCTCAAGGTGAGCGCGACGACGACGGGCTCGCCGGCACCGCTCTCGTTCGAGCGGATCCCGTTCACGCATCCGGCCTCCTGAGGCGCGGGCTACGCGGCCCGCACGTCGATCTCCCCCGGGGTCCCCGCGTCGAAGACCAGGCGTCGAGTGGCGATCTTGTCGGTGAAGAAGCGATCGTGGCTGACCACCACGACGGCCCCGGGGAAATGGATCAGGGCGCGCTCCATCACCTGGGTGCTCGCCATGTCCAGATGGTTGGTCGGCTCGTCGAGCAGCAGCACCGAGGCGCCGGAGAGCAGGCACTGCGCCATGGCGACGCGGGCGCGCTGGCCGCCCGAGAGGGTGCCGATGCGCTGCTTGAGCTCGAGTTCGGAGAACTGGAACATCGCGAGGAACCTGCCGACGGACTTGCGCGTCGCAGTGAAGGCGAGGCTCCCCGGCGCCGCGTTGACGGCGTGGGTGATGGTGTCCTCGTCGTCCAGGTCGGCGAGCACCTGGTTGTATGACACGACCGAGGCGCCCCGTGCCCACTCGACCTCGCCCGAATCCGCCTTCTCCTCTCCGCTGAGCACGCGCAGCAGGGTGGTCTTGCCGCTGCCGTTGGCGCCCACGACAGCGATGCGGTTTCCACGCCGGATCTCGAGAGTCAGGTCGGCGAAGAGCGTCTTGTCTCCGTAGGACTTGGTGAGCGACTCGATGCGGCAGAGCACGTCCTTGACGTGCAGTCCGCCGTAGATCTCGGTGATGATCTGGTCGACCGGCCGGGGAGCGCGGGCCTTCTTGATGGTGGAGAGCTGCTTTCCCAGGCTGCGGCTCGCCGCCTTCGCCGCCTCGCGACGGTCGGCGATGCCCTCCGCCTCGAAGGCCAGCAGCTCGGACTCGTGCACGAACTGCTGCTCGAGCGTCTTAAGCCTGAACTGCTTCTGGATGACGTACTCGCCGAAATTGCCCGGGTACTCGTGCAGGTGGAAGTTCTCGAGCTCGATGATGCGGGTGACGATGGAGTCGAGGAACCGACGGTCGTGCGAGACGACGATGGCGGCGCCGCGGAAGTCGCGGAACCAGGCCTCGAGCCACTCCACTCCTGCCACGTCGAGGAAGTTGGTCGGCTCGTCGAGCAGCAGCACGTCGGGCTTCTCGAGAAGGATCTTCGCCAGCGCCGCCCGGTTGCGCCATCCGCCGGAGAGCTCGTCGATCGGGCAGACGCGGTGAGCCGCGGTGAACCCCAGGGTGGTGAGGGCGTGGTCGATGCGGCGGGTGTAGTCCCAGCCGTCGAGACGGTCCATCTCCTCGAACAGTTCGGCCTGGCGGTGGATAAGCGCATCGAGGTCGGCCGTCGGGTCCGCGGCGATTGCCGCGTCGATCGTCGCCAGCTCGGTCTCGACGCCCCGGATCTCGGTGAACAGCCCGTCGAGCACCTCGGTGATCGACTGCGCGCCGTTCAGCTCGGAGAACTGGGAGAAGTAGCCGAGCGTCAGGCCCGGTTCGAGGGTGACAGTCCCCTCATCCGGTGTCACCTGCTCGAGCACCAGCTTGAGCAGTGTCGACTTGCCCGACCCGTTGCGGCCGATCAGGCCGACCCGATCCTTGGCCTCGAGCCGGAAGAACGCCTCGCGCAACACCTGGCTGTTCTCGAATCGAACGCCGACGTCGTTCAGTCTGATCAGGCTCATGCCAACCGTTTCTGTGGGGTGATGTGCTTAGCCAGGGTCGGCGGAACCCCACCACGCTACAGGGCGTCGGCTGTGGTCGCGCCGGGCCGGGGTCGCGCGGCGCTGGTGCCGACTCCCGGTAGTCATCCGTCGGTAAGCGCTGGCCGGGCGGCTCAACCCAGCACTTGGCGACGGTTGAGTGGGAAGAGGGCGCCTAGTTGTTGAAGCGGAACTCGACCACGTCGCCGTCCTGCATGACGTATTCCTTGCCCTCGATGCGGGCCTTCCCCTTGGCGCGCGCCTCGGCGATCGAACCGGTGTCGACGAGGTCCTGGAAGCCGATCACCTCCGCCTTGATGAAACCCTTCTCGAAGTCGGTGTGGATGACGCCGGCCGCCTGCGGGGCCTTCGCGCCCTTCGGGATGGTCCAGGCCCGTGTCTCCTTCGGACCGGCGGTGAGGTAGGTCTGCAGGCCGAGCGTGTCGAAGCCGATGCGGGCGAGCTGGTCGAGGCCGCTCTCGGTCTGGCCGGTGGAGGCGAGCAGTTCGGCGGCATCCGCGGGTTCCAGGTCGATGAGCTCCGACTCGAGCTTGGCATCGAGGAAGATCGCCTTGGCCGGGGCGACGAGGGCGGCGAGGGCGGCGAGCTTGTCGGCGTCGCCGAGAATCTCCTCGTCCACGTTGAAGACGTAGATGAAGGGCTTGGTGGTGAGCAGGCCGAGCTCCTGGATGAGCGAGACGTCGATGGTGGACGACGAGAGCGGCTTGCCAGAGTCGAGGAACTTCTGCGCCTCGATGGCTGCGGCGAGCACGGCGGGCTCCGTGCGCTTCGTCTTGACCTCCTTCTCGTAGCGCGGCACCACCCTCTCGAGGGTCTGCAGGTCGGCGAGGATGAGCTCGGTGTTGATGGTCTCCATGTCGGATGCCGCGTCGACCTTGCCGTCGACGTGCACAACATCCGGGTCGGCGAAGCCCCTGATCACCTGGGCGATCGCGTCGGCCTCGCGGATGTTGGCGAGGAACTTGTTGCCGAGCCCCTCCCCCACAGACGCGCCCTTGACGATCCCGGCGATGTCGACGAACGAGACCGGTGCCGGGAGGATGCGCTCGCTGCCGAAGATCTCCGCGAGCTTGTCGAGCCGGGTATCCGGAAGGTTGACGACGCCGACGTTGGGCTCGATCGTGGCGAACGGGTAGTTCGCCGCGAGCACCTGGTTCTTGGTGAGGGCGTTGAAGAGGGTGGACTTGCCGACATTGGGCAGACCGACGATTGCAATAGTGAGAGCCACGGGGGCCAAGTCTATCTAGCGCGTCGTATCCCGGTCGCCGGGAAGGGTCGCGCGGAACGCGTGAGTTCGATACGGCATCGCGAAGCGGTCGCGCCCGGCGAGTGCCGGATCGGTTGCCGCGAGCTCGCGCACCCCGGCAAGCATTGCGACCCGATCGGCGTCCGGTGCCGTGATGATGTAACTCCGCGAGGCCACGAGGGAGACAAGGGAGTCCACGTCAATGTCGTTCCGCCAGTTCACCTCGAATGCCTCGGTCGGTCCGAACGGCGCTGGAATCACGATCGCGCCCTGAATGAATCGCTCCGCATCGCTCGAGCCCATGACGTCGCTCAGCCGCCGAACCCACGCGACGGTCTCGTCGCGGATGTTCCAGACGAGTCCGAGCGTGCCGCCGGGCCGCAGCACCCGGGCGATCTCCGCGGCCGCGGTCGGGGCATCCATCCAATGCCACGCCTGGGCGACAGTGACGGCGTCGACGCTGGCGTCGGGCAGCGGGATGAGCTCCCCGGTGCCGCCGAGCACCCGAACCGCGGGCAGCGCGGCGGCAAGGGTGTCCCGCATCACGTCATCCGGCTCGACGGCGATCACGTCGAGTCCGCGCGCGACGAGGGATCGGGTGAACTTGCCTGTGCCTGCGCCGAGGTCGAGGACGGTGTGCGCCCCGACCGGCAGCAGCCAGTCGACCGCGGCATCCGGATACTCCGGACGAGCCCGCTCGTACTCCCCCGCCGCGCGTCCGAACGAGTGCGCCTGCTCGGCTGTGCGATTCTCGTCCACCTCTCGCGCTCCCTCAGTCGGCCGAGTAAGACGCCGAGCGCTTCGGGCGTGAGCTCGAATCCAGCGGACCGACGATTGCACTAGTGAGACCGACGGGGGTCAAGCGTACCGGCCAGACGCTACTGCTCGGCTGCGCTCGCCTGCTCCTGGATGTCGCGCACGAACAGCCGGATCGCCTCCGGCGGCAGCTCCAGGCCGATCGACCGGCTCGGGTTGAGCACCAGACCCGCCCCCGGCGGCATCGCCACGAGCAGCAACCGGCCGGCGATGGTGAGCGAGAACGCCGCGAGTTCGGCGAAGTCGCCGATCTGGTCGGCATGGGTGAAGGCCGCGAGCATCGATGCACCGTTGTTGTCGAAGAGCAGGGGCTGCAGCTGGCTGAGGTTGTTGGAGACCGGGGTTCCGCTCGGGATCACCACCCGACTGTCGGCGAAGACCCGCAGCACCGCCTCGCCCGTCGCGCGGTCCGCCTGGGCGAGCACGATCATCCGCTCGAGCTCCGTCGCCTCCCGCACGTCGTCCATTCGCCAATCCTAGGTTTCTTCCCGGCGGCTCGGCACGGCCAATCGAGTGATAGCCGGCCGCCGTGCGGCACGCGTGGCGCGGATACGCCCGTCGACTCCGGCGACGCGCGCGGGTCGTGCGGGCCACCGTCGGTCGCGCGTGAGACCATCGACCCGTGACACTGAACTTCACTGCGATCGACTTCGAAACCGCCAACTCGTCGAGCGCGTCAGCGTGTTCGGTGGGCCTAGTGAAGGTTCGCGACGGCGTCGTCGTGGACAAGGCCGGCTGGCTGATCAAGCCGCCGCTCGGTCACGACCACTTCAACGAGTGGAACACCCGCATCCACGGCATCATGGCTCCGGATGTGGCGGACGCCCTGCTCTGGAGCGAGCAACTCCCCGATCTGGTCGCCTTCGCCGACGGCGACCACCTCGTGGCCCACAATGCCGGATTCGACATGGGCGTAATCGCCGGCGCGTGCCGGGCGAGCTTCATCGAGGTGCCGGAGTTCCGCTACCTGTGCAGCCTCCAGGTGGCCCGCAAGACCTACAACCTGGAGTCATACCGCCTGCCGGTGGCCGCGATGGCCGCCGGTTTCGAGGACTTCGCCCATCACGACGCCCTCGCCGACTCCGAGGCCTGCGCCGCGATCATCGTGCACGCCGCGCGCCGCCACGACGCCTCGAGCATCGAGGAGCTCGCCACGGCGACCGGCTCGCGCATCGGGGCGATCGGGCCGGATGCGGAGGCAGCGGGCGCGGTGGCCGCCGCTCGTCGTCCGATGGCGATCGGCTGATCGCACCCTCGTGTCGCTGAGACCGCGGCACTCCGGGCATCGACGACGCCCGGATCGCCCCGTCGGTCGATGCCCAACGTGATAATGTCATAACAAGTTATCAAAGTTCGTCACAGGTAACCCCACTGAATGGACGCCGCGTGAACCAGAAGGAACACATCCTGCCCGCGGACCTCTTCATGGACCTCGAGCGTTCCGGCCCGATGCCGCTCTACTTCCAGATCGCGCAGCGCATCGAGAAGGCCATCATGGGAGGCGACCTGCCCGCCGGTTCCCGACTCGAGAACGAGGTCGCCCTCGGCGAGCGGCTCGGATTGAGTCGGCCCACGATCCGCCGCGCCATCCAGGAGCTCGTCGATAAGGGCCTTCTCGTGCGCCGACGCGGCATTGGAACACAGGTCGTGCACGGCCAGGTGACGAGACGCGTCGAACTCACGAGCCTGTTCGATGACCTCGCCAACAGTTCGCAGAAGCCGTCGACCCAGTTGCTGGTGCTCCAAGAGGTGCCTGCGGACACGAACATCGCCGAAAAGCTCGCGGTGGCCGAGGGAGATCCGACGCTTCACCTGCGACGCGTGCGCCTCGCCGACGACGTTCCGGTTGCGGTGCTCGAGAACTGGCTTCCCGCCGAGTTTCTCGACGTGACGAGCGATGAGCTCACTGCCTACGGGCTCTACCAGGTGCTGCGCGCCCGCGGGGTGACGATGCGCGTGGCCAAGCAGCGCATCGGCGCGCGCAAGGCCACGACAGACGAGGCAAGGCTGCTCGAGATCGACCGCAGCTCGGCGCTGTTGACGATGGACCGCACCGCCTACGACAATTCGGGCCGCGCGGTCGAATTCGGCCACCACTGCTACCGACCGGACCTCTACTCGTTCGAGGTCACGCTCGTCGACAAGTAACGCTCGGTTGTTTCACGACCGTGCAAGTTCATGAGCGAGCGCCTCGAGTTCCGCGCCGCCAGACATCAGTCTCGTCATCTCCTCAATGGTGATCTCGCTCTTCTTGAAATCGCCGAGGCTTGTTCCGCGCTTCAGTAACAGGAAGCGGTCGCCGACCGGGTATGCGTGGTGTGGGTTGTGAGTAATGAACACCACGCCAAGACCACGGTCGCGCGCCTGAGCGATGTATTTGAGCACAACACCGGCCTGCTTGACGCCCAGCGCGGAGGTCGGCTCATCCAAGATGACGACCTTCGCCCCGAAGTACACGGCGCGCGCGATAGCGACGGATTGCCGCTCACCGCCCGAGAGCGTACCGATCGGCTGATCGACGTCCCGCAGATCGATTCCCATCTTGCCGAGCTCGTCCTTGGTGATCCTGCGCATGGAATTCACGTCGAGACGCCGGAACGGCCCCCGTCCCTTCGTCATCTCGGAGCCGAGAAAGAAGTTGCGCCATACGGGCATGAGAGGCACCACGGCCAGGTCCTGGTAGACCGTCGCGATACCCAGATCCAGCGCCTCGCGAGGGCTCGAGAACTTGCGCTCGACCCCATAGGCGAGGAGGGCACCGTCTGTGTGCTCGTGCGCGCCCGACAGGATCTTGATGAACGTCGACTTGCCTGCGCCATTGTCCCCGAGCACGCACAGCACTTCACCGACGCCCACAGAGGCCGAAACCCCGTGCAGCGCGACTATCGAAGCATAGGACTTGCCGATACCGCGCACCTCGAGGATCGGTGGAGCTGCGGATAGTTGTTCCTGGGTCATGACCGGTCTCCTGCCTGCCTGCGAACATAAAGATTGACCAGCACAGCGAGCAACAACATGCCACCCAGGAACGCCTTCAGCCAATTGTTGTCCCATTGGGCAAAGACGATACCCTGCAGCGTCATGCCGTAGATCAGTGCGCCGAGTGCCGCCCCGATAGCCGAGCCGTATCCGCCCGTGAGCAGACACCCGCCGACCACAGCACAGATGATGTAGATGAACTCCTGGCCGATCCCGGTCGTCGCCTGCACTGTCGAGATGTCAAAGAGTTGAAGCATCCCGACGAGCCACGCGGCGCCGGCCGTGGTCATGAAGAGTCCGACCTTGACCTTCATCACGGGCACGCCGACCTGACGAGAACTCGTCACCTGGCCGCCGACCGCGAAGATCCAGTTACCGGATCTGGTCCGTAGCAGGATCCAGGTCGCGAGGGCCGCGAGGACGATCCACCACACGATCGATATCTTCACCTCCATCCCCAGGAGGGAAAAGGATGATCCGAAGAGGACCTTGACCTGGTCGAAACCGGATACGGCGCTCATGCCCTGGATCGCGACGGTTCCCGTGATGAGCTTGGTAACAGCCAGGTTGACGCCCTGCAGAATGAAGAAGGTCGCGAGTGTGACAATGAAGCTCGGCAAGCCAGTCTTCATCACGACGTACGCGTTACCCGCGCCGATCGCGAGAGCGATCACAAGAGCGATCAGCACTGCGAGCCAAATGTTGATGCCCCACTGCGTTGTGATTACTCCGACGATCAGGCCCGTCGTTCCTGTCATCGCACCGGCCGAGAGATCGAACTCCCCGCCGATCATGAGCAGGGCGACGGCAACCGCCATAATCCCGAACAGTGACGCTGAGTACAACCACGTCGAAACACCCGCCGGCGTCAGAAACGCCTGCGTCGAGGCCGAAAAGTACACGAAGATAACCAATGCAGCGACTGCTGCGCCGACCTCAGGTCGGCGCAGCAGCTTGACGAGGGTGCTTGTTTTCTTGACCCGCTCGTCAACCACTGCGGTTGCAGTGGCTATGGTCATCGCGTGCCGTTCTTCGCGAACTTCGCGACCTGCGCCGCGTTGTCCTTGGTCACGAATCCGGGGCCGGAGTAGACCGGCTGCCCGCCGCCGACAACGTCGCCATTCCGCTTCTGGAGCGTGAGGAACACCACCGGGAGGTAACCCTGCGAGTATGGCTGCTGGTCGACTGCGAAGAGGATCTTGCCTTGCTCGATGAGCTTTGTCACATCGGCAGATACGTCGAATGTCGCGAGCTTCGCTTTGCTGCTTGCCTCCGTGATTGCCTGACTCGCGGCCACCGCCACGCCCGGGTTCAATGTGAGCACCCCGTCGATGGATGGGTCAGCGAGGAGCTTGCTCTTGATCGTGTTCTGCGCATCCGCAAGGTTGGCAACGTCGACTTGAACATTGCTCACGGTGCCTCCGAGCTTGTCCGCTGCTCCCTTACAACGATCCTCAAGACCGCTATTTCCCGCCTCATGGATGATGCAGATCACTTTCTTGACACCGGACTTTGCCAGTTTCTCGCCCGCGCCCTGACCAGCGATTAGTTCGCTCTGGCCCACGTGGGTTTCAGCACCGAATGCCTTCGACTGCTCGAGTCCCGAGTTGATGGTGATGACCGGGATTCCCGCCGCGACGGCCTTCGCGATCGCGGCCTTGACACCGTCCGGGTTCGCCATCGATACGATCAGGCCATCGGGGTGTGTCGCAATGGCGGCGTCGATGAGTTGGCTCTGCTTGACGGGGTCTCCATCGCCCTGGTACGTGACAGTCACGCCGAGATCTTTTCCCGCCTGCTTCGCGCCGCTCTTGACGACGTCCCAGAAGGTGTCCCCCGGGCCGCCGTGCGTGACCATAGCGATGGTGGTCTTGTCGGACGACGGTGCGGCCGTGTTATTCGTGCTGCCATTAGTGGAAGTGCATCCCGCGAGTGCGAGTGGGACTACGACCAGTGCCGCGAGCCAACTAATTCTGTGCTTCATTTGTGGGTCCTCCATTGGATTCCTGTGATTGGTGCCGTTGCCGCCCCGAACTGTCTGCCCGGTGCGGCACGTTCTTGATGAATTCGAGGCTCTGCCGCACATCGTCCACCGGTCCGCGGCCGTACTCCGGCTCCTCCGTCAAAATGGTGTCCTGTTCGAGCACGTAATAGCCGTCATAGCCGACCGACTCGAGCGAGGTTACGATCGTCGCGATGTCGATGTCACCCGCGCCGAGCGGTGTGTACATGCCGCGGCGAACCGCGTCCGTGTAGCTCAGGTCGCCGTTTTGCACGCTTTCGGCGAGGCCGAGCCGCACGTCTTTGAGGTGCACGTGGCTGATTCGCGCCGCATGACGGGCGGCAAGGGCGACCGGATCCGTTCCACCGATCAGAAGGTGACCGGTGTCGAGACAGAGGCCAATGGCCGATCCGGCGAGTACGCGGTTGACGTCATCCGTTGACTCAACCATGGTTCCCACGTGCGGATGGATCGACGCGACAACGCCGCGCTCGATGGCGACCTCCGCGAGGCGGTCAAGGTTGGCCAGAAGCACGTCCCATTGCTGCTCGCTCAGCGTGGGACGCGAGTCGTAGCCGATCTGTCCAGTGTCCGCCGAGAGTACGAGGCGGGTCGCCCCGGCTGCCACAAAGGAGTCCAGTTCGGCTTCGATCGCCGGCACCGGATCTGCGGATGCATCGTGCAGGACGATCGGGACGAAGCCGCCCACCGCGCGCAAACCGTAGTCCGCCAGAGTCTTCGCCTTCTCGGCCGGTACGGTGGGCAGGAACCCATCAGGGCCGAACTCGGTGGCGGCAACGCCGAGGTCGCGCATCTCGGCCAGGACCCGTTGAGGCGAGAGCTGGAATCCCCAGCCGGGAACCTCACACACTCCCCAGGAGATCGGCGCCGCCGCGATGCGGTCGGTAAACACGGTCGATGGTGGCACGTCAGCGCCTCACTTCGTCGAGCCGGACGACGCGACCCTCAGCCCGAGAAAGTTCGGCGGCCTCCGCAATGTACAGCGCTTCCAACGCCTCACGAGGCGTGCATGGACTGGGAATCTCGCCAGCGGCGACCCTGACGAACGTCGCTAGTTCTGCGGAATACGCTGGCGCGAAACGCTCCTGAAAGTTAGGCCATGGAGCGCCGTCCGGGAAGGTGACGCCCGGTTCAGCGCTCGTGAGCGGAACGCGGTAGTCCAGTCCGACCGAGCGGTTTCCTGTGGTTCCGGACAGTTCCATGCGCACGTCGTAGCCCGCACCGTTGTAACGCGAGCCCTGGAGGGTCGCGAGGGTACCGTCTTCAAGAGTGAGCAGAGCAGCGGACTCGTCGACGTCGCCTGCCTCGCCGAAGAAGCGAGCGCCACGGTTCGAGCCCGTAGCGAAGACCGAGACGACCTCACGGCCGGTAACCCAGCGCAGAATATCGAAGTCATGAATGTGGCAATCCCGGTAGATCCCACCACTGGTCGGGATGTATTCCGCGGGCGGTGGCGTCGGGTCGCACGTGAGAAGGTGCATCCGACGCAGTTCACCGATCTCCCCCGCCTCAAGCGCGTGCTTCGCTGCACGGTAGCCAGCGTCGAAGCGCCTTTGGAATCCGATCTGGACTGGCACGTCGTGGCGTTCGACCTCACCAACGACGGCAACAGTCGACGCGAGAGACTCCGCCAGGGGCTTCTCGCAGAAAGTGGGGATTCCCGCCTGAACTGCGCGAACGATTAACTCGGCATGGGCTGAGGTCGGCGCCGCGATCACGATGCCGTCTGGCTTGGAAGAGAACGCGTCGTCGATCGTGCCGAATCCCGCGGAACCGACCGAAGCCGCTGCGGCCTGCGCGCGCGCAGGATCTAGATCGGCAATGAGCAACTCGCTGACGCCAACCTGCGACTTGAGCGTGCTGACATGGGCCAAGCCGATCCTGCCTGCACCAAGAACTGCAAATCGCACTTTTCTACCTCCACGCTGAGATTGTCATGATGTCTTAACTCTGCTTCCGTATGAACCTATCCATTGGATCCAGTGACCGTCAAGCATTTGTCGTGACATTCTTACAAGCAATGTTTCGATTGGGCAACAAATGAGAGGAACCCAGGGTTGATCGGGGTTAATTGTTCCTTTCGCCGGCGCCGGCGCCGAGATGCGGCCTCTGGTTCTTCTGGTATTCGAGGTAGTCGGCGCGGGCCTTCTGCGTGCTCTCGAGAGTCGACTCGGCGGCCACCGGCACGTCCCACCAGCCCTCGCCGTCGGGCGAATAGAGCAGTGGATCACTGTTGATGTGGATGAGGGTCGCGCGATCGGAGGCCTTGGCCGTCGCGACGGCGGCGGCGAGGTCGGCGATGGCGTTCGCGCCCGGTTCGACCCGGATCACCCGGATGCCGAGGCTCTCGGCGTTGGTCGCGAGGTCGATCGGCAGGATCTCCCCCGACTCGAAGTTGTTGCCGGCCTTGTCCTGGTAGCGGTAGAGCGTGCCGTAGCGCTGCGATCCCACATCTTCGCTGAGGTGCCCGATCGACGCGTAGCCGTGGTTCTGGACGAGCACGATGATGAGCTTGATGCCCTCGGACACCGCCGACACGATCTCGGTGTGCATCATGAGGTAGGAGCCGTCGCCGACCATCACGATCGCGTCGCGCGAGGTGTCCGCCCTGGCCACCCCGATGCCGCCGGCGATCTCGTAGCCCATGCAGGAGTAGCCGTATTCCACGTGGTAACCGAGGTCGTCTCGCACGCGCCAGAGCTTGTGCAGGTCGCCGGGCAGCGATCCGGCGGCGCAGACCACCACGTCGCGCGGGTCTGATGCCCGCTGCACCGCGCCGATGATCTCGGTCTGGCTCGGCAGGTCGAGGCCGCGCGGCTCGAACGCGGCGTCGACCACGTCGTCCCAGGCCCTCTTCTCGCGGGAGTAGTCCGCCGCGAACGCCTCGTCGACCCGGTAGCCCTCGAGGGTGGCCGTGAGCTCGAGGATCGCCTCGCGGGCGTCGGCCACCACGGGGATGGCGCTGCCGTGCTTGAACGCGTCGAAGGAGGCGATGTTGATGTTAACGAAGCGCACCGCCGGGTTCTGGAAGGCCGTGCGGCTCGCCGTGGTGAAGTCGCTGTAGCGCGTGCCGATGCCGATGATCAGGTCCGCCCGCGCCGCGGCGCGGTTGGCGGCGGTCGTGCCGGTGGAGCCGACCGCGCCGAGGAACTGCGGGTGGTCCCAGGCGAGCGAGCCGACCCCGGCCTGCGAGACGCCGACGGGGAGTCCGGTGGACTCGACGAGCGCACGGAGCGCGGCGGCCGCATCCGAATAGATCACGCCTCCTCCCGCGACGATGAGCGGGCGTTCGGCCGCCCGGATCGCCCGCACGACGTCGGCGATCACGCCACGGTCGGGGCGCGGTCGGCGCAGGTGCCACTCGCGGTCGGCGAGGAACTCGGCCGGCACGTCGATGGACTCGGCCTGCACGTCCTCGGGAAGCGCGATCGTGACCGCGCCGGTCTCCACCGGGTCGGTGAGCACCCGCATCGCCCCGAGCGCGGCAGAGAACAGCTGCTCTGGGCGCTGCACCCGGTCGAAGAACCGCGAGAGCGGCTTGAACGCGTCGTTCACGCTCATGCTCGCGTCGTTCGGCAGTTCGAGCTGCTGCAGCACCGGGTCGGCGACCCGGGTCGCAAAGGTGTCCGAGGGAAGTAGCAGCACCGGCAGCCGGTTGATCGTGGCGAGGGCAGCGCCGGTGAGCATGTTGGAGGCGCCGGGGCCCACGGATGCCGCGCAGGCGAACGTGGAACGGCGACGCGTCATGCGCGAGTACGCGACCGACTCGTGCACCATCGCCTGCTCGTTGCGGGCCTGGTGGTACGGCATGAGGGTGGGGTCCTCGGCGGAGAGCTGCTTGAGGGCCTGCCCGATGCCGGCGACGTTGCCGTGGCCGAAGATGCCGAAGGTGCCGGCGATCGTGCGTTCGCGGTGGTCGCCGTCGACGGTCCACTGGTGGGCGAGGAACTCGATCAGCGCCTGGCTGACGGTCATGCGTCTGGTGGTCATGGGGTCCCTTCGGGGTCCGGCGTGTACGGCAGGCGCTGGTCGACCTGTTGGCCGGCCCAGGTGTCCCGGATCCAGCCGTGGGCGGGGTCGTCGCTGATCAGCCACACCCGCTCCGGGTCTGGTCCGGCCATCACGTTGAGGTAGTAGAGGTCGTAGCCGGGCGCGGCGACGCACGGTCCGTGCCAGCCGTGCGGCACGAGGGCCACGTCGCCGTGGCGAACCTCGGCGAGGATGTCGATCTCCCGGTCGTCCGAGGCGTAAGTGCGCATGAAGCCGAACGGGTCGGCCATGTCGGGGGCGGAGAGTCCGCGCGAGACGGCGCTGTCGAAGTAGTAGATCTCTTCGAGCCGCGACTCCTCGCCCGGCACGAACTCGTCGTGCTTGTGCGGCGGGTAGCTCGACCAGTTCTCGGCCGGCGTGATCACCTCGCAGACGATGAGACGCGCGGCGTCGAGCTGCGCCGGGGTGCCGAAGTTGTGCACCTGGCGGCTGGATCGCCCGGCGCCCCGCAGCTCGACGGCGACCGCGGCGGCGGGCAGGTAGGCGACCGGGAAGCGGTCATCGGTGGGCGCCTCCGCCAGCGCCACGCGACCGACTCCCGAGATCCGCAGCGCCGTTCCCGTCGGCAGGTAGAGCGAATCGGTAGGCCCGGAGAACACGGATGCCCGCCCGGCCAGCTCCTGCACGTGCTGGACGCCGACGTCCCGCTCGCCGGGCGGCACGAAGCTCACGGTAAACGAGCCGGAGAGCGGGACGACCAGGCGCTCGACGCGGTCTGGACCGAGCGCGAGCTCGGTGCCCTCCGCCAGCTCGGCGACCCGCAGGCCGGTGTGGTGCCAGCCGTGGATGGCCGAATCGACGACGGTCTCCCAGCCCTCCTGCGCGAGCGTCCCCCGCGGATAGAACCAGCCGTCGGACTCGTGCGTCACGATTCCACCTCCACGATGAGACTAATGAGTGAGTGTGTCGAACGGGCTGGCGCGAGCCGACGCTTGCCGGAGGTCAGTTCTGCGGGAAGCCTAGGTTGATTCCGCCGTGGCTCGGGTCGAGCCAGCGGCTCGTGATCGCCTTCTCGCGCGTGAAGAAGTGGAATCCCTGCAGCCCGTAGGCCTTCGAGTCGCCGAACGCCGAGTCCTTGAACCCGCCGAAGGAGTAGTACGCCACCGGCACCGGGATCGGCACGTTGATGCCGATCATGCCCCCCTCGATCTCGTTCTGGAAGCGGCGGGCCGCCCCGCCGTCGTTGGTGAAGATCGCGGTGCCGTTGCCGTACTGGCTCGCGTTGATGAGGGCGACACCCTCGTCGTAGCTCTTCACCCGCACGATCGACAGCACCGGGCCGAAGATCTCGTCGAGGTAGACCCGGGATGACGTGGGCACCCGGTCGATGAGGGTCGGGCCGAGCCAGAAACCGTTCGCATCCCCGTCCACCTCGATTCCGCGGCCGTCTACGACGACGGTGGCGCCGTCCTCCACCGCGATGTCGATGTAGCTCGCGACCTTGTCGCGATGCACCTCGGTGACGAGCGGCCCCATGTCGCAGGAGCGGCGGCCGTCGCCGATCTTCAGGGTCGCCATGCGGGAGGTGATCTTCTCGATGAGTTCGTCCGCGACGGGCTCGACGGCCACGACCACGGAGATCGCCATGCAGCGTTCGCCGGCCGAGCCGAAGCCCGCGTTGATCGCGGCGTCCGCCGTGAGGTCGAGGTCGGCATCCGGCAGCACGAGCATGTGGTTCTTGGCGCCGCCGAGTGCCTGCACTCGCTTGCCGTGGCGGGCGGCGGTCTCGTAGATGTACTTGGCGATCGGGGTGGAGCCGACGAAGGAGATCGACTTGACGTCCGGGTGCTCGAGCAGGCCGTCGACGGCCGCCTTGTCGCCGTGCAGCACATTGAAGACGCCGTCCGGCAGCCCGGCCTCGGTGAAGAGCGCGGCGAGCCAGTTGGCCGCCGACGGGTCCTTCTCCGAGGGCTTGAGCACCACGGTGTTGCCGGCCGCGATCGCGATCGGGAAGAACCACATCGGCACCATGGCCGGAAAGTTGAACGGGCTGATGATGCCGACCACGCCGAGCGGGGACTTCGTGGAGTACACGTCGACGCCGGTCGACACGTTCTCGGAGTGCTCGCCCTTGAGCAGGTGCGGCAGGCCGGTCGCCAGTTCCACGACCTCGAGGCCGCGGGTGATCTCGCCCAGCGCGTCGGAGACGACCTTGCCGTGCTCGGCGGTGAGGATCAGGGCGAGGTCCCCCTTTCGCTCGTTCAGCAGCTCGCGGAAGCGGAAGAGCACCTGCTGGCGCCTGGTGATCGACAGGTCGCGCCAGGCCGGGAAGGCCGCCTTCGCGGAGGCGACGGCCGCGTCGATCTCGGCCGCGTCGGCGAGGGCCACCCGCCTGGTCTCCACGCCGAGCGCCGGGTCGAAGACCGGTGAGGTGCGACCGGACGTGCTCGCACGCTCGGCGCCGTCGATCCAATGCGGTACGACGGCGAGCGGGACTACGGGGAGGTCGGACATTCTGGTCTTCTTTCTCGGGGCGTGGGCGGTGTTCAGCGGCCGTGGACGAGCGCGGCCGCGGTGTCGATCGCGGAGACGACGTCGCCGTCCGGCGGGTAGAGCAGGGTGCGCCCGACGACGAGGCCGCGCACGCCGGGCAGGGCGAGCGCGTTGCTCCAGTTGTCGAAGGTCTCGTCCTGGTCACCGGTCGGGTCTCCGCCGAGCAGGAGGGTCGGCAGCGTGGTCGAGGCCATGACGCGTTCCATGTCCGGCACCACCGGGAGCTTGAGCCAGGAGTGCGAACTCGAGTTGCCGAGCCCTGAGGCGATCGCGATCGAGAGGATCACGGCATCCGTCGAGAGGTCGTTGCGGATCGCGCCGTTCACCCACTCGCTCATGAAGGGTTCGAGCATGATCGGGATGCCGGCGTCCGCCGCGGCGCTCACGGCGAGCGCCGACGCCTCGAGAGTGTCGGCCGAACGGGCATCCTGCAGATTGATGCGGATGAGGTTCTTGGCGAAGTCGAGGCCGTCGCGCCGGATGCGGTCGATGTCGTACGCGGTGTAGCGGTCATCCATCTCGAAGGACGCCCCGCGCAGCCCGCCGCGGTTCATCGAGCCGACGACGATCTTTCCGTCGAGCAGGCCGAGGAGCGCGAGGTCTTCGATGATGTCGGGCGTGCCGAGCACGCCGTCCACGCCCGGCCGGGAGAGCGCGCCCGCGAGTCGCTCGAGCAGCTCGTAGCGGTTGGCCATGGCCGACTCGTTGGAGCCGACGCCGAGCGCGCCACGGGCCGGGTGGTCGGCGGCGACGATGAACAGGCGGCCGTCGCCCGCGATCACGTCGCGACGCCGGCGCGCGGCGAGGATCTCGGCGATCCGGCCGGGATTGGCAGCCCGCGTCTCGCGCAGCAGTTCGAAGTCGAGAGCGGTCATGCGCTGATTCCCTTCATGATGTCTTCGACCTCGGCGGTGGTCGGCATCGCCGTCGAGCACTCGCGTCGACCGGCCACGATCGCCCCGGCGACGTTGGCGAACCGCAGGGTGCGCTCGAGCGGCCAGTCCTGCAGCAGGCCGAAGCACAGGGCGCCGCCGAAGCTGTCCCCCGCGCCGAGTCCGTTGACGACCTCCACGAGGTACGGGGCGACCTCCACCGTCTCGGTCCTCGTCTTCGCGAGCACGCCCCTCGGCCCCTGCTTGACGATCGCGAGTTCGATCCCGCGCTCGAGCAGGGCGTCCGCCGCGCGGTGCGGGTCGGTCTCGCCGACCGCCACCTCGCACTCCTCGCGGTTTCCGACGGCGATGGTCACCTTGCCGAGGGCGCGGTCGACCTGCTCCGTCGCGGCGGCCGGCGACTCCCAGAACATCGGACGGTAGTCGAGGTCGAGGATAGTGAGCGGCCGGCGGCCGCGCGCGTCCCAGGCCACGTGATGGGCGGTGCGGCTCGGCTCCTCGGAGAGTCCGGTCACGGTCGACCAGTAGATGCGGGCGTCCCTGATCGCGTCGAGGTCAAGTTCGCCCGGGTTGATGACGAGGTCCGGTGCCTTGGGGGCGCGGTAGAAGTAGAGCGGAAAGTCGTCTGGCGGGAAGATCTCGCAGAAGACGACCGGGGTGTTGAGGCCGTCGACGGGCGACACGAACTCGTCGCTCACCCCGAGGCGGCGCAGTTCCTGGTGGATGTACCGGCCGAACGGGTCGTGGCCGGTGCGCGTGATCACGGCGGAGGACAGCCCGTGGCGCGCTGCGGCGACCGCCACATTGGTCGCGCTGCCGCCGAGGAACTTTCCGAAGGTCGTGACATCTTCGAGACCGACCCCATCCTGCAGCGGGTAGATGTCGACACTGACACGCCCGATCGTGAGAACATCGAGTGCGGAACGAGGCTGGGTCATACTGCTCTGTTCAACTTCCCTGGTTGGCCGACGAGCCGCTGTGCCCGCCGTGTCGACTATATGTCAGGACATATTGACAAGTCCACTCTAGGGGTCAATCGCCATCGCCGCAATGGCGGATGCGGCTCTCCTCGTCTCACGCCGAATTCGGCGGTGCCTTGGCCACCCACGCCGCGTCGATCCCACGCCTCGTCGACCCCACGCCGAGCGCCGTCGGCATCCGAGTCCTCGGAGTCCTCGACGGCGCGCAGCAGCGCCGGCGGTCCACCGGCGATGTGGGCGGCGACGACACCGTCGTCGAGGGTGAAGGGGGCCAGCAGCTCCGCCGCGGCGAGCACGCCGAGGCGGCCGGACGTGCCGGCGCCGAAGTAGTGGATGGATCCACCGGCCAGGATGCGCGCCGCGGCGAGGTCCACGAGCGAGACGAGCTGGGGCAGTGCGGCGGTCTGTGCCAATCCGCCTTGACCCGCTCGCGCACGGTGGAACAGACTCGACAGGTGAACCGGATACGTCCATACGAGCCGCGGGACCTCGCCGACCTCTACGAGATCTGCGTGCGCACCGGCGCCGCAGGCGACGACGCGACGGGCCAGTACAGCTCGGACGACCTGCTCGGGGACATCTTCGCCGCCCCGTATGCGACCCTCGAACCGGAACTCGCGTTCGTCGTGGACACCGGCGACCGGGTCGCCGGCTACCTCGTGGCGACCGCGGACACGGCGGCGTTCATCGAGCGCTACCGCGAGGAGTGGCTGCCGCGGTTCGACGCCCGGTACCGCCTCGTCGAACCGGCGGTGACCGCCGACCAGAAGATGATCGCACGCGGCCACAACCCGGATTCGATGATCGCGCCGGGCACCGAACTCTTCCCGGCGCACCTGCACATCGACCTGCTCCCCGAGCTCCAGGGGCAGGGCTTCGGGCGCGCCCTCATGCGCACGCTGCTTGCCGCGCTGCGGGAGCGGGGCGTGCCGGGGGTGCACCTGGGCGTCGGCATCCGAAACCTCGGGGCGAGGGCCTTCTACGCGCGGCTCGGCTTCCGCCCTCTCCCGGCCGACCCGACCAACGAGACCCTGCTCGGCATCCGCACCGACGCCGTGCTCTAGCCGCCGCTATTTGTTCCGCGCTATTTGTTCTGCGGGAAGCCCAGGTTCACCCCGGCGTGGCTCGGGTCGAGCCAGCGGCGCGTGATGGCCTTCTGGCGGGTGAAGAAGTGGATGGCGTCCGGCCCGTACGCCTTCGAGTCGCCGAAGAGGGAGTCCTTCCAGCCGCCGAACGAGTAGTACGCGACCGGCACGGGAATGGGCACGTTGATGCCGATCATCCCCACCTGCACCTCGCGCTGGAACCGCCTCGCCGCGCCGCCGTCGTTCGTGAAGATCGCCGTGCCGTTGCCGTAGCGCGAGGCGTTGATGAGCGCGACGCCCTCCTCATAGGTGGCCACGCGCACCACGGACAGCACCGGGCCGAAGATCTCGTCGGTGTACACCCGGGAGGTGGTGGGCACGGCGTCGATGAGCGTCGGGCCGAGCCAGAAACCGTCGGTCTCCCCGTCGACCGCGATTCCGCGACCGTCGACGACGACCTTCGCGCCGTCCTCGGCCGCGATGTCGATGTAGCCGGCCACCTTGTCGCGGTGCTCCCGCGTGATGAGCGGTCCCATGTCGCAGTTGCGGCGGCCGTCCCCCACCCGGAGTCTCGACATGCGGGAGGCGATCTTCTCGATCAATTCGTCGGCCACCGGCTCGACGGCCACGAGCACGCTGATCGCCATGCAGCGCTCACCGGCCGAGCCGAATCCGGCATTGACGGCCGAGTCGGCGACGAGGTCGAGGTCGGCATCCGGAAGCACGAGCATGTGGTTCTTCGCGCCACCGAGCGCCTGCACCCGCTTGCCGTACTTCGACCCCGTCTCGTAGATGTACTTCGCGATGGGGGTGGACCCGACGAACGAGATGGAGGCGACATCCGGGTGCTCGAGCAGGGCATCCACCGAGACCTTGTCGCCGTGAACGACGTTGAACACGCCGTCGGGCAGTCCGGCCTCCTGGAACAGCTGCGCCATCCAGATGGATGACGAGGGGTCCTTCTCCGACGGCTTCAGCACGACCGTGTTGCCGGCGGCGATCGCCAGCGGGAAGAACCAGAGCGGCACCATGGCCGGAAAGTTGAACGGGCTGATCACGCCGACCACGCCGAGAGGCTCGCGGGTGGAATACACGTCGACCCCGGTGGAGACGTTCTCGCTGTACTCGCCCTTGACCAGGTGCGGGATGCCGGTGGCGAACTCCACGACTTCGAGGCCCCTGGCGATCTCGCCGAGGGCGTCGGAGATCACCTTGCCGTGCTCGGCGGTGAGGATCTCGGCGAGCTCGAGCTTGCGCGTGTTGAGCAGCTCGCGAAAGTTGAAGATGATCGACTGGCGCTTGGCGAGCGAGGTGTCCGCCCAGGCCGGGAAGGCCGCCTTCGCCGTGGCGACCGCGACGTCGACGTCGCCCGTCGTGGCCAGCCGAACCTCGCGGGCGACCCTGCCGAGAGCGGGGTCGAAAATCGGTCCGGTGCGCGTCGATTCGCCCTCGAATGTCGCGCCGTTGATCCAGTGGTTCACGATGTCCATGCCGCCATGCTAGCCGCGGGATCGGCCCGAAATTCGCCAGTTATTGTTCTCGAAATGTTTGGGGCTGGTGGCGCTCCCCTGGCGCGTTTCCCGCGAGGACACCGTCACCCTCGGGCCGGCCTGACCTACTCGCCGGCCTTCTCCCCGGCCTTCTCCCCGCCCTGACCGCGGGATCCGCCCATCACGGGCGATGCTTCCCGGCATTGTCGGAACCCGCTGTCACACTGGGTTCATGGACCCGTTTCTCGCCCTCATCATCGGCCTCTTCATCGGGGTGCTGCTCGGCGCAGTCATCGGGCTCCTGCTCGCCCGGGCCCGGCAGGCAGGCAGGCCGGCGGCGACCGACCCGGTTCCGATCGACCCCGCGCTCGTCGCCTCCCAGCACGAGATCGCCCTCGCGGCGGTGCGTGCCAACGGACTCGCCGAGCAGTCCAGGCTGAGCGCGGAGCTCGCCGCCATCCAGGCCACTGCGCTCGCCCTCAAGGAGCAGGTCGCCGGTCAGCAGGCCCAGTACCGCGAGCTCGTGGAGCGCCACCGCCTCGAGCAGGCGGCCGAGGCGGAGCGGCAGCAGAAGGAGAGCCGCGTGCTGCAGGCCCTCAGCCCCGTGCAGGAGTCGCTGCGCACGATGCAGCTCAAGGTGACCGAACTCGAGGCCCAGCGCAGCCAGCAGCACGGCGAGTTGAGCCAACAGCTGCGCACCGCGACCGAGTCCGAGGAACGCCTCCGCAGCACCGCGGAGTCGCTCGCCTCCGCGCTGCGCAACAACGCCACCCGCGGGGTGTGGGGCGAGACCCAGCTTCGCAACGTCGTGCAGGCAGCGGGCCTCATCGAACGCGTCGACTTCGATGTGCAGTCGAGCATCTCCTCGGATGCCGGAGCCGGCCGACCGGACATGGTCATCCACCTTCCCGGCGGCAAGAACATCGCCGTGGACGCGAAAGTCCCGTTCAACGCCTACCTCGAGGCGAGCCAGATAGCCGTCACCGCGACGGGCGAGGAGGGCGCGCGGCGCGAGCAGTTCATCCGCCAGCACGTCAAGGCGGTGCGCGCGCACATCGACACCCTCGGCAGCAAGGCGTACTGGGCTGGGCTCGACGCGTCCCCCGAACTCGTGATCGCCTTCATCCCGAGCGAGTCGCTCGTCTCGAGCGCCCTCGAGGCCGACCCGGGCATCATGGACTACGCGTTCTCCAAGCGCGTCGCCCTCTCCTCCCCGGTCACGCTGTGGTCGGTGCTCAAGACCGTCGCCTTCAGCTGGCAGCAGGATGTCGTGACCCAGGAGGCGAAGATGCTCTTCGACCTGAGCCGCGAGCTCTACGGCCGCCTGTCCACTCTCGCGAGCCATGTCGACAAACTCGGCCGGTCGATCGAGAGCACCGTGAAGAACTACAACGGCTTCGTGGGGTCGCTCGAGCGCCAGGTGCTCCCCTCGGCGCGCAAGCTGAACGTTCTCGACGAGTCGAAGGTGCTCGGCAGCCACGACGAGATCGAGGACTTTCCGCGTGACCTGAGCGCCTACGAGCTCGTCGCGGAACTCGAGGCCGTCGCGGCCCTCGAGGTGGAACCGGACCGCACGGCCTAGCCGGGGTTGGGGTTGCCTACAGCCACTTCTCGGCGAGGTGGTCCGCGACGACGCGGCGGATGGTGCCGGAGCGACCGCGCAGCACGATGCTCTCGGTGCGCACGATCGGGCCCTTCTTGCGCACGCCGCCGACGAGCTGGCCGTCCGTGACGCCGGTGGCGACGAAGTAGGTGTTGTCGCTCGTGACGAGGTCGTCGATCTCGAGGATGCGGTCGAGGTCGTGTCCGGCGTCGATCGCCTTCTGGCGCTCGTCGTCGTCCCGCGGGGCGAGCCTCGCCTGGATGAAGCCGCCGAGTCCCTTGAGTGCGCACGCCGTGATGATGCCCTCCGGGGTGCCACCGCGCCCGACGCACATGTCGATCCGCGCGTCGTAACGCGCGGCGTTGATGCCACCGGCCACGTCGCCGTCGAGAAGCAATCGCGTGCCGGCTCCCGCCGCCCGGATCTCGTCGATGAGCTCGGCGTGCCGCGGGCGGTCGAGCACGGCCACGACGATGTCGGCAATGTCCTTCTTCATCGCCTTGGCGAGGGCGCGGATGTTCTCGCCGATCGGCTGGCGAAGGTCGACCACGCCGTGGCCCTCCGGCCCAGTGACGATCTTGTCCATGTAGAACACCGCAGACGGGTCGTACATGCTGCCCCTGTCGGCCACCGCGATCATGGAGAGCGCGTTCTGGCGACCGGCCGCGGTGAGCGAGGTGCCGTCGATGGGATCGACCGCGATGTCGCAGGCCGGACCCTGCCCGGTGCCGACGTGCTCGCCGTTGAAGAGCATGGGGGCGTGGTCCTTCTCGCCCTCCCCGATCACGACCAGGCCGTCGAAGCCCACCGTGCCGAGGAACTTGCGCATCGCGTCGACGGCCGCTCCGTCCGCGGCGTTCTTGTCGCCCCGGCCGATGAAGGGCACGGCTCGAATGGCCGCCGCCTCGGTCGCTCGCACGAGCTCCATCCCGAGGTTGCGGTCGGGATGCTGGAAAAGGTTGGCGGTGTCAGTGTTCACTTTTCAAGGCTAGCGAGCCGGCCTCCCGTCGCGGTCCCCTCGTTCGCGAAACAATCGGCATTCTTTCGCCAGCGTCGGGAGTCAATAGACTCGTACCGTAAATTCGGCTCTGGCCCGATCTGCCAGTCCGAGTAGCCCAGAAGGAGACGCAATGCCCATCGCAACCCCCGAGCAGTACGCCGACATGCTCGACAAGGCCAAGGCGAGGGGCTTCGCCTACCCCGCGTTCAATGTGTCGTCGTCGCAGACAATCAACGCCGTGCTCCAGGGACTCACCGAGGCCGGCTCAGACGGCATCATCCAGGTCACGACGGGCGGCGCGGACTACTTCGCCGGGCACACCGTCAAGAACCGCGCGGCCGGAGCGCTCGCGTTCGCCGCGTTCGCCCACGAGGTGGCCAAGAACTACCCGATCACGGTCGCGCTGCACACCGACCACTGCCCCAAGGACGCCCTCGACGGCTTCGTCCTGCCGCTCATCGAGGCCTCGGAGTCCGAGGTCCGCGCGGGTCGCAACCCCATCTTCCAGTCGCACATGTGGGACGGCTCGGCCGTGCCGCTCGCCGAGAACCTGGAGATCGCCCAGTCGCTCCTGCCGCGCATGAAGGCGATCAACGCGATCCTCGAGGTGGAGATCGGCGTGGTCGGCGGCGAGGAAGACGGCGTGAGCCACGACATCAACGAGCACCTCTACACGACCATCGACGACGCGGTCGCGACGGTCGAGGCGCTCGGCTTCGGCGAGAACGGCCGCTACATGGCCGCCCTCACCTTCGGCAACGTGCACGGCGTCTACAAGCCCGGAAACGTCAAGCTGCGTCCGGAACTGCTGCACGAGATCCAGGTCGGCATCGCCCAGCGCTACGGCACCGGCGACAAGCCGCTCGACCTCGTCTTCCACGGCGGATCGGGCTCCACCGACGAGGAGATCGCGACCGCCGTCGCGAACGGTGTCATCAAGATGAACATCGACACCGACACGCAGTACGCGTTCACGCGGTCCATCGCCGACACCATGTTCAAGAACTACGACGGCGTGCTCAAGGTCGACGGCGAGGTCGGCAACAAGAAGGTCTACGACCCGCGCTCCTGGGGCAAGCTCGCCGAGACCGCGATGGCGAAGCGCGTGGTGCAGGCGACCCAGCAGCTCGGATCGGCCGGCCACTCGGGCAACTAGCCCCACCGGCCGCCCGCGCGGTCAGTAGAGGAAGATCCGCAGCCAGCCCGGATTGTGTGCGTGCACCAGCACCAGGAAGACCACCAGGTCGAACAGCAGGTGCACGCACACCACATAGGTGAGCGACCGGGTGCGGGCGAAGATGTACCCCTGCAGTAGCGCAAACGGGAAGGTCATGAGCGGACCCCAGCCGCGATAGCCGAGTTCCCAGAGGAACGAGACGAAGATCACCGCCTGCAGCAGGTTCGCCTGCCAGACGGGGAAATGCCGCCTCAGCAGCGCGAAGACGACGCAGATGAAGAACATCTCGTCCCAGATCCCGACGAAGTTCACGCCGACGAACAGGCGGGCGAGCTCGTCTGGAGCGTGGATGGCCGGCCAGTTGCGGTACGCCCCCGAGCCAATGAAGTAGAACGGCAGGATGAAGTAGCCGAGCACCAGCACGATCGGCAGGTACGCCCGTTCGAGCCGGGTCCAGCGGTGGCCTGTGTTGACCGGGAACCGGATCGCCCGGGCTGCACCCCGCCCGGCGCCGAGCCGGGGGAAGCCCCAGCGCTCGGCGGCATACGGCACGGCGACCGCGAGGCTGAGCACCGTGCCCATGAGCGCGATGTTGGCATAGCTGATGTCGGCCGCGACCGAGATGGTGCTGACGATCCCGAGGCCGGCGGCCACGAGCGCGAGGCTGCGGAACAGGTCGCGGTCGAGAACGAATGCCACGAGCAGGCTGGCCGCCAGGGTCGCGTATCCGGCCGGCAGGGCCTGCACGCCGAAGAGCAGAACCGCGGATGCCGAGACTCCGGCCGCCGGTAGCAGGTTCCACGAGAGCGCCGGTCGCGCGGTGCGGGGTGACTTCAGGGCGCGAGGGTCAGCGACCGACATACGCGGTGAACGCCGGGTCGCCGAGCATGAGCGTGGCCAGGCAGACGAACGAGACGAGGTAGGCGACCGCTCCACCGATGATCGGCAGGTAGAACGCGAGGCGGCCCTTGCGAAGCGCCCTCATCGTCACGGCGACGGTGATCACGAAGAGGACGACGTTGGAGACGTTGATGACGATTCCGAGCGTGCCGGCGAGGGCCGTCGGGGTGTACGTGCCGATGCTCATCATCGTGTACACCTGCTCGATCACGGCATTCAGGTCGGTGAACTGGAAGAAGCCGGCGACCACGGTGACCGCGCCATAGGCGAGAAGGGCGTAGCTGAGGAAGATGTCCCAACGGCGCGGCGCGGCGGCGCCGGTGGCCGACGGCGCGGCACCGCGTTCGACGGCCGCACGTTCGGCCGCCCGCTCGGCGGCGGGCGGCACGACGGGCGGCGCGAACGACGGGGCGGGCAGCCCGGCCGCCGCGGCCTGGTCCTTCTGGCTCGCGTACTCGCCGTACTGCGGGCGTGGTCTGGGGTCGGTCATTTCTTCTGCCAATCGAGTTGTCGCGTCCGGCCGCCGAGCCCGCGTGAGTCGGCCTGGCCGCTCGCGTCCTTGCGCAATTCCTTGGGCAGCGAGAACATCAGATCCTCCTCGGCCGTCACGACCTGGCGCACGTCGGTGTACCCGGCGTCGGCGAGGTCGTCGAGCACTTCCTGCACGAGCACGTCCGGCACGGAGGCGCCGGACGTGACCCCGACCGTCGCGACGCCGTCGAGCCACTCCTGACGGATCTCGCTCGCGTAGTCCACGCGGTAGGCGGCCCGCGCGCCGTTCTCGAGGGCGACATCCACCAGACGCACGGTGTTCGAGCTGTTGGCCGAGCCGACGACGATCACGAGTTCGGCCTCCTCGGCGACCTTCTTGATGGCCACCTGCCGGTTCTGGGTCGCGTAGCAGATGTCGTCGCTCGGCGGGTTGTGCAGGTTGGGGAAGCGTTCGCGCAGCAGGCGCACCGTCTCCATGGTCTCGTCCACGCTCAGGGTGGTCTGGCTCAGCCACACGAGGTTGTCCGGATCCTTCACCTGCAGCAGGGCGACATCCGCCGGGCTGTTCACGAGGGTGGTGCGCTCCGGCGCGTGGCCCATCGTGCCCTCGACCTCCTCGTGGCCGGCGTGGCCGATGAGCAGGATCTCGAAGTCGTCCCTGGCAAAGCGCACCGCCTCGCGGTGAACCTTGGTGACGAGCGGGCAGGTGGCGTCGATCGCCTCGAGGTTGCGGTCGGCCGCGCCCGTGACGACGGCGGGCGAAACGCCGTGCGCCGAGAAGACGATGTGCGAGCCCTCGGGCACCTCGTCGACCTCGTCGACGAAGATCGCGCCCTTCTTCTCGAGGGTGGAGACGACATGGATGTTGTGCACGATCTGTTTGCGCACGTAGACCGGCGAACCGTAGTGCTCGAGCGCCTTCTCGACCGCGATCACCGCCCGGTCCACTCCCGCACAATACCCACGGGGCGCCGCGAGCAGCACCCTCTTGGGATGGGTGACGGGGTTGTCCCTTAGCCTGTTACGTACCGCGGGAATCCGCGGCATGTTCAGGCTGGCGGCAGCGCCGTTGGTTATCGTGCTCACGAACCCGATTGTAGTTCGCGTGCACTCCGAGACGCTGGGAGGCAAACGGATGGCCGGCAGAGCGGCGCGGGACGCGTACGAGACACTGGAAATCGCGCTGCGGGACGAAGACGGCGTGGAGGCCACCCCGGCGGGCCTGCTCGTGCACGGCAGGCTCTTCGCCTTTCTCGAGGGCGACGACCTCGTGGTCGACGTGGCGCCCGCCCGCGCGCGCGACCTCGTGCACCGCGGTGTGGCCGAGCGATTCGTGCTCGACGGGCATCCGGCTCGCGAGCGGGTGCGGGTGAGCGACCTGCAACTCTGGCCGGAACTCGCCGGCGAGGCACACGAGTACGTGGGCGAGCCACCCGTGGGTGGCCAATCTTGACGGCAGGAGCGATTCGCCCATGACGATAGATCCCGGGCCATCCACCGTCGACGCCCCGTGGCCGGTCGCGCTCCTCTCCAACAAGATCAAGGGCTGGATCGATCGGCTCGGCTCCGTGTGGGTGGAGGGCGAGATCACCCAGTGGGGACTCTCCGGCGGCAACGTCTACGGAAAGCTCAAGGATCTCGACGTGGACGCGACAGTCGGCTTCACGGTGTGGTCGTCCGTGAAGGCGAAGCTCCCGGACGACCTGAAGCAGGGCGACCGGGTGATCGCCCTCGTCAAACCCAACTACTGGGTCAAGGGCGGCACGCTCACGATGCAGGTGTTCGAAATGCGCCACGTCGGCCTCGGCGACCTGCTGGAGAGGCTCGAACGCCTCCGCCAGAAGCTCATGGCGGAGGGCCTGTTCGACCCCGCCCGCCGGAAGCCGCTCCCCTTTCTGCCCGGCTGTGTCGGCCTCATCACCGGAAAGGACTCGGATGCCGAGAAGGACGTGCTGCGCAACGCCCAGTTGCGTTGGCCCGCCGTGGCCTTCCGCGTCGTGCACACCGCGGTGCAGGGCGATCGTGCCTCCGGCGAGGTCACGGCGGCGCTCAAACTCCTCGACGCGGACCCCGAGGTGGACGTGATCATCGTTGCGCGCGGCGGCGGCGACTTCCAGAATCTCCTCGTCTTCAGTGACGAGACCCTCGTGCGCACCGCCGCGGCGTGCGTCACCCCCGTCGTGAGCGCCATCGGGCACGAGGCGGACCGGCCGCTGCTCGACGAGGTCGCCTCGCTGCGGGCATCCACTCCCACCGATGCGGCGAAGCGCGTGGTGCCCGACGTGGCGGAGGAACTCAGCCGGGTGCAGCAGGCCCGGTCGCGCATCCAGAGCCGAGTGACGAGCTTCGTCGTGACCGAGATCGACCGCCTCGAGCAACTGCGGTCACGCCCGGTGCTCGCGAGCTCGTCCTGGCTCGTCGACTCCCGCGCCGAGGAGCTCGGCCGCTACATCGGCCGCAGCACCGAACTCATCGACCTCATGATCGAACGCTCCCGCACTCGTGTGGGCGAGTTGCGGTCGCAGCTGCGGGCGCTGTCGCCGCAACGCACCCTCGACCGCGGATACGCGATCGCCCAGCTGCCGGGCGGCGCGGTGCTGCGCAGCGAGAAAGATGCCCCGGTGGGCACTCCGCTCCTCCTCACTCTCGCCGACGGCACCGTGACCACCACCGTCACCCCGCAGCCGACCATGGCCGCCAAGGCTCGGTAGAGTTAAGGCGTGGCAGAGATCTCATCCCCCGTTCCGGCGGTCGCCGACCTGAGCTACGAGCAGGCGCGCGACGAACTCGTGCGAGTCGTCAACGAGCTCGAGCAGGGTTCGACGACGCTCGAACAGTCGCTGGCCCTGTGGGAGCGCGGCGAGGCCCTCGCGAAGCGGTGCGAGGAGTGGCTCATCGGCGCGAAGGCGCGACTGGACGCGGCTCGCAACGCCGTCGCGGGCTGAGAACGGTGCCCCTTCCCCCCGACCGGCCGGCGCGCGTCGTCGCGGAGCTCGGTCGACCGGAGACGCCGGAGGAGACGGCCGCGCGCAAGGCGGAGGCCTCGCGCAAGCACCGCTCCAACCAGTCCCTCATCAATCTCGTGCTCGCCCTGCTCGCGTCGCTCGGCGTCGTGCTCGTGCTCGTGATCGTCGTCGTGCGTCCCGACCAGCCGGCCCGCCAACCCGTCGACTTCGTCAGCGACGCTGCCAAGTCGCAACCGGTCGTCGGCGCGCCTCTCGCCGCGCCCCGGCTCCCCAGCGGCTGGAGCGCGAACGACGACGGGGTCACCACGTCGGCCGACGGAATCACGGCGTGGACCATCGGGTTCATCACGCCGCGAACGCAGTTCATCGGGCTCAAGCAGGGCATCGATGCCAACCGCACCTGGGTATCGAACGAGCTCGAGCGGGCCCGGGCCACCGGCACGGAGTCCATCGGCGGCCTCGAGTGGACCGTCTACGACCGACGCAGCGCGAGTGGCACCGGAAACATCGCCTATGCCATCACCACGACGGTGGGGCGCAGCAGCATCGTGCTCTACGGCACGGCCGAGACGACGGAATTCCGGATGCTCGCGACCGCCATCGCCGTGCAGCTCGAAGCGGACGGGGCGGCCAAGTGAGCGACGAGATTCGAACCCCGTCCATCGCCTGGCAGGAGATGTCCCGCGGCAACCAGCGCTTCGTGAACGGCGAGCCGAGCCATCCCCGCCAGGACGTCGAGCGGCGCGAGCAACTCGTCGCCCGCCAGGCGCCCCAGGCCGCGCTCTTCGGCTGCAGCGACTCCCGCCTCGCCGCCGAGATCATCTTCGACAAGGGGCTCGGCGACCTCTTCGTGGTGCGCAACGCCGGCCAGATCATCTCGGACTCGGTGATCGGCTCCCTCGAGTACGCGGTCACGGTGCTGCATGTGCCGCTCATCGTCGTGCTCGGCCACGACGAGTGCGGAGCGGTGAAGGCGGCCATCGACTCGCAGGCGCCGGGGGCCGTTCCGCTGCCGCCGCACATCCACGGCCTGATCGAGAAGATCATCCCCGCGGTGAAGCGCGTCACCGCCCCGGACGGAGACCGCCCGGATGCGACCGAGGTCGGCCGCGAACACCTGCGCGACACCGTCACCGAGTTGCTCGAGAGCTCGGAGCTCATCAGCGACGCGATCGCCGCGGGTACGCTGGCTATCGTCGGTGCGAACTACCGCTTGCTCCAGGGTGCAGCCGTTCCCGACATCATTGTCGGCGAGGTCTGACACCACCATCCCCGTTCGCCCCATCCCGGTTCCCCCGGATAAACGAGAAGGAAGACACAGCGCCGTGAACACTCTGCACCAGGTCGCCGACGACGAGTACCGCATCGAACACGACACGATGGGCGAGGTGCGAGTGCCCGTCGCCGCCCTCTACGGGGCGCAGACGCAGCGCGCTGTCGACAACTTCCCGATCTCCGGATCGGGGCTCGAGCCCGCCCAGATCGTGGCTCTCGCCCGCATCAAGCGCGCGGCGGCCATCGTCAACCGCGAGCTCGGCATCCTCGACGGGGAGATCGCGGAGGCAATCGTGCTCGCCGCCGACGAACTCATCGCCGGCCGGTATCACAACCAGTTCCCGGTCGACACGTACCAGACCGGCAGTGGCACGTCGTCCAACATGAACACCAACGAGGTGCTCGCGACGCTCGCCACCCGATTCGCCGGCCGGCCCGTGCACCCCAACGACCACGTGAACGCCTCCCAGTCGTCGAACGACGTGTTCCCCACCTCGGTGCACCTCGCGGTGACCGGTGCGCTTCTCGGCACCCTCGTTCCCGCGCTCGACCACCTCGCCGTCGCCCTGGAGAGCAAGGCCGAGCTGTGGAAGTCTGTCGTGAAGTCCGGCCGCACGCATCTCATGGATGCGACCCCGGTCACCCTCGGGCAGGAGTTCGCCGGGTACGCGGCCCAGATTCGATACGGCATCGACCGCATCCAGTCCACGATCTCCCGGGTGGCCGAGGTGCCGCTGGGGGGAACCGCCGTCGGCACGGGCATCAACACGCCGGCCGGCTTCTCCCAGCGGGTGATCGAACTCCTCGCCGCCGACTCCGGCCTGCCGCTCACCGAGGCCCGCGACCACTTCGAGGCGCAGGGAGCCCGGGATGCCCTGGTCGAGGCATCAGGAGCCCTCCGGGTGATCGCCGTGAGCCTCACCAAGATCTGCAACGACCTGCGCTGGATGGGTTCCGGCCCAAACACGGGCCTCGGCGAACTGAACATCCCGGACCTGCAGCCAGGATCGTCGATCATGCCGGGCAAGGTGAACCCGGTGATTCCGGAGGCCGTGCTCATGGTCGCCGCCCGGGTGATCGGCAACGACTCCACGATCGCCTGGGCGGGGGCCTCCGGCTCGTTCGAGCTCAACGTGGCGATCCCGGTCATGGGCACCGCCCTGCTCGAGTCGATCCGCCTCCTCGCGAACTCCACGATCGCCCTCGCCGACAAGACGGTCGACGGCCTGCGGGCCAACGTGGAACGAGCCCTCGCCCTCGCCGAGTCCTCGCCGGCCATCGTCACCCCGCTCAACCGGGTGATCGGCTACGAGGCGGCGGCGAAGGTCGCCAAGAATGCGGTGGCCAAGGCGATCACGATCCGCGAATCGGTGATCGACCTCGGGTTCGTCGAACGCGGCGAGGTGACGGTCGAACAGCTCGACTCGGCGCTCGACGTGCTGTCGATGACCCGACCGCCGCAGGCGTAGGCCCCCGGGCGGAGCCTACTTCGTCGGCACTCCGGCGCTCTCGATCGCCGAGCCGTCGAAGTTCTGCACCGTGCGGGTGGCCACGGCGGACTGCAGGTCGACGGGGATGAGCATGGATACCACCTTCGACCCGGTCGCGCTCGTGTCGCACTGGGTGACATTCGCGTCATTGCCCGAACCGGCAGCGTTCGGCTGCCCGAAGTAGACCCCGACGGTGACCGTGTCCTCCGTCTCGACCAGCGCGACCTTGTATGGGATGCACCGTTTGTCTGCCCGCACCTGCAACACCAGGTCGGCAGAGTCGAGCGCCGTCAGGCCGACCTGTGGCGACGAACCGATGTAGCCGTCCCCCGGCTTCGCCCCGTGCCTCGTGTAGCTTGTCAGGCCGAACAGGTAGCTCGGCGTGCGCTGCGCGCCGATCATGGCCTGATACCTCAACACCGGCTGCACGACGAGTCCGGCGGGGGGCGCGGAGACCGTGGCGAACACCCGGTTGACCACGACCGGCGCCGGTGAACCCCACAGACGCTCCACCGTGCTCATTCTCGCGGGCACGTCGACGGCGCGGGGAAGCTCCTCGCGCACCGGATTCGCCAACGAAATACTGCCGGCCACGACCACCACGAGGGCGATGGCAGACACGATCCGGTGGATGGCAACCGCGAGCGGACCCGGGTCGCCCCCGCCGGAATCACGTCGACTCCATCCGGCGAGAGCGCGCCACTGGCCGCGTGGGGCGATGAGGCCCCACACCGTGAGGATCGCGAAAGCGATCATCACGGTTATCGTCAGGCTGCTCACTCTACGAGCTTAACTCTGCCCCTCGATCGTGGGTGACCTCACCGGTCTACCCGGGCAAGTTGTCAGGCAAGCTCATTCGATTCGAGCATCTCGGTCACGAGCGCCGCGATCGCCGAACGCTCAGACCTGGTCAGGGTGATGTGCCCGAAGAGCGCGTGGCCCTTGAGAGTCTCGATCACCGAGGCCACGCCGTCGTGCCGACCGACGCGCAGATTGTCCCGCTGGGCCACGTCGTGGGTGAGGACCACCCTCGAGTTCTGACCGATGCGGCTGAGCACGGTGAGCAGCACGTTGCGCTCGAGCGACTGGGCCTCATCCACGATCACGAACGCATCGTGCAGGGAGCGCCCGCGGATGTGGGTGAGCGGCAGCACCTCGAGCAGTCCGCGTTCCACGACCTCGTCGAGCACGTTCTGGGAGACGACCGACCCCAGCGTGTCGAACACGGCCTGCGCCCACGGGTTCATCTTCTCCGAGGCGTCGCCCGGCAGGAAGCCGAGTTCCTGGCCACCCACCGCGTAGAGCGGGCGGAACACCATGATCTTCTTGTGCTGCTGCTTTTCGAGAACCGCCTCGAGCCCGGCGCACAGGGCGAGCGCGGACTTGCCGGTGCCGGCTCGGCCGCCGAGGGACACGATGCCAATCTCCGGATCGAGCAGCATGTCGATGGCGAGGCGCTGCTCGGCCGAACGGCCGTGCAGGCCGAAAATGTCGCGGTCCCCGCGCACCAGTCGCAGTTGCCCGGGGGCGGTGACCCGGCCGAGGGCCGATCCACGGTCCGAATGGATGACCAGTCCGGTGTTCACCGGGGTGTCGCCGACGACGCGGGTGTGCAGCGACTCGGTCTCGTAGAGACTGGCCATCTGCTCGGACGGGAGCGTGACATCCTCCATGCCGGTCCAGCCGGAGTCGACCGCGAGTTCCGCCCGGTATTCCTCGGCGGCCAGCCCGATCGACGCGGCCTTCACCCGCAGGGGCAGGTCCTTGGAGACGACGGTGACATCCAACCCGTCGTTGGAGAGGTTGAGTGCCACGGCGAGGATGCGCGAGTCGTTGTCGCCCAGTTGCAGACCGGAGGGCAGCACCGACATGTTCGAATGGTTGAGTTCGACCCGCAGGGAACCGCCATCGCCCACCGCGATCGGAAAGTCGAGCCTCTCGTGCTGGATCCTCAGTTCGTCGAGGTTGCGGAGAGCCTGCCGGGCGAAGTAGCCGATCTCGGGGTCGTGGCGCTTGGCCTCGAGCTCCGAGATGATCACGACGGGCAGAACGACTGCGTGTTCCGAGAAGCGGAAGATCGCCTTCGGGTCAGACAGGAGCACAGACGTATCGAGCACATACGTGCGCTCGGTTTGCCTGACCTTCGAGGCTGACGGGGAGGCTGGGCTGGTCTTGTCCAATGCGGCCACGTGAACTCCATCCCCGAGTGTTTGACACTCGGATCCAGTCGCGTGACGGCCGGTCAGTTCCTTTAGGCACTGTCTTTTTCCGAAACGAACTTACGTGGCCGTCTCGATCGGGTGCCATACCCGATGGATCTGACGCTACGTCGGTCGATCGGCAAGACCAGCATCGACACGCCCTGTGCCGTGTTACATCGCGGTAAATTCGCGGGGCCGAACTCGTGAGCCCCCCCTTCCGAAATCCATGCAGTCTGTGCAGCGTTGCGGCGTGTTGGGACTGCCGGGCGGCGTGTCGCCCAAGGATGCATGGATTTCGGAAGGGGAATGAGCCCAGAGGGTCAGACGGTGATGGCGGAGGCGTAGCTGGTGAAGGCCGCGCGGAGCATGTCGAACGACTCCTCGTCGGTGGAGACGTGCGGACTCAGCCGCACCGTGTTCTGGCGGATCGTGACACTGACGCCGTGATTGTGGAGCGACGCGGAGAGCACCGTGAGCTGGTCGATCGCCGGCGAGAGCACGACGATTCCGGCGCGTTCGTGCTCGGCCCGCGACGACGAGACGGGCACCGCGTACTCGTCCGCGAGCTCGATCACCCGCGACACCTTCTCGGCCAGCCGTTCACCGATCGCGGCGACCCCCACCCGGGCGATGTCTTCGAGCGCCGCCGCCAGCCGAGCCTGGGCGATCGGGTCGGGGTTGCTGATGCTGAACGCCGCGACGCCGCGGGCGGGAGGCACGACGGCGTCGAGCGGCAGGTCGTCCTCGTCCGTCGCGTTGAACCCCGAGAAGACCGGAGTGAGCGACTCGGCGGCCCGGTCGCTCAGCGCGAGGAAGCCGGTCCCCCATCCGGCGCGCACCCACTTCTGGCCGCCGGACACGACGACGTCGGCGACGCGGTACGGCGCATCCACGACCCCGAAGCCCTGGATCGCGTCCACGATGAGCAGGCGATCGCCGATCACCTGCCGGATTCCCTCCAGGTCGGCGAGATACCCGGTGCGAAAGTCGACGAGGCTCACGGCGACGGCGGCCGTGTTCTTCGTGAGTTGGTCACGGATGATGCCCGGTGTCACCGGTCCCCCCGCGGTGTCGAGCCACACCGGGTTGAGCACGCCGAGCGAGTCGGCGGCGCGCGCCGCGGCGAAGGTCACGCTCGGGAATTCGGCTGGCGACAGCAGCACTCCCCCGGTGAGGCCGAACATCGCGTGCATGAGCCCCGTACTGGTGTTCGGCTGGAAGCAGACCTGCTCGGCGGTGAAGCCGGTGATGGCGGCAACGGCGGAGCGCACACGCTCGTCCTGCCGGTCGAGGCTGCCCAGGCTCCCAAAGCGCACACGCCGCAACAGCTCGAGCTGGGCCTGCTCCTCCTCGATCACCGACCGGCCGAGCGGACCGACGCTCGCGAAGTTGAGGTAGCCGGGCTCCTCGCCGAAACCGGCGACGAAGTCGTCGATGGTGGTCACGGTTCAGCTCCCGTAGCGCCGCTGGCGCCTGGCATAGTCTCGCAGCGCTCGGAGGAAGTCGACCTCACGCAGGTCAGGGCCGAGGGCCTCCACGAAATAGAACTCGCTGTGCGCGCTCTGCCAGAGCATGAAGTCGCTGAGGCGCTGCTCGCCGGAGGTGCGGATGACGAGGTCGGGATCGGGCTGGCCGCCGGTGTAGAGGTGGTCACCGATGAGCTCCGGGGTGAGGATCTCGGCGAGCGCATCGAGCGTTCCGCCCTCGTCACCGTGCTTCTTCACGATGCTGCGCATCGCATCCGCGATCTCCCGGCGCCCGCCGTAGCCGACGGCGAGGTTGATGTGCAGGCCCGTGTTGTGCTCGGTGCGCTTCTCGGCCGCGGCGAGCGTCGCCACCAGGCCGGCGGGCAGTCCGTCGTCGGAGCCGACATGCTGCACGCGCCAGGTGCGAAAGTGCGAGAGGTCTTCCGCGAGGTCCCCGATGATCCGGAACAGCTCGTCGAGCTCCTCCGGGTCACGTCCGGTGAGGTTGTCCGTGGAGAGCAGGTAGAGGGTTGCCACCGAAATGCCGAGGTCGTCACACCAGATGAGGAACTCGCGGAACTTGGCCGCGCCTGCCCGGTGCCCGTGGGCGGCGGTCTCGAGCAACCGCTGCTTGGCCCATCGCCGGTTGCCGTCGAGGATCATCGCCACGTGCCTCGGCAGCTCCTGATTGCTCAGCCAGCGGCGGATCCGGTTCTGGTAGAGGCCGTAGAGCACCCCTTCACCGAGCGGTATCTCCCTCTTTGCCACGACCTAACGCTAGTGCAATCGCCCGGATTCGCTCCCAGTCGCGGCCGCCACTCTGCGGCTAGGCTTGGCGCATGACGCAGGATGCGGACGACGTCAGCGTCGATCAGGAGCCGGGCGCCGGCCTGCCCAACATTCCTCTTCTCGAGGATGCCATCGCCGAGAGCGGGACGCCGGAGCAGAAGCCCACCTGGCGGGGCTGGATCCACGCGGGCACCTTCCCGCTCGCCATCGTGCTCGGGGTGATCCTCATTGTGCTCGCCGATGGCACGGCGGCCAAGATCTCCAGCGCGGTGTTCGTGCTCTCGTCCCTCCTGCTGTTCGGCATTTCGGCGCTCTACCACCGGGTCACCTGGCAGGAGAAGACGAGGCGTCTGCTCAAGCGGCTCGACCACGCCAACATCTTCCTGCTCATCGCCGGCTCGTACACGCCGATCACCGTGCTCGCCCTGCCGCACGACAAGGCGGTGCTGCTGCTCTGGCTGGTCTGGGGCGGCGCGGCGCTCGGCATCGGATTCCGGGTCTTCTGGATCGGTGCTCCGCGCTGGCTCTACGTGCCGCTCTACCTCCTGCTCGGCTACGCGGCCCTCGCCTTCATCGTCGACTTCTTCCACGCGAACGCCGTGATGATGACCCTCATCCTCGTCGGCGGTCTCTTCTACACGATCGGCGCGGTCGCCTACGGGTTCAAGCGGCCCAACCCGTTCCCCGGCGTGTTCGGGTTCCACGAGATCTTCCACACTCTCACGCTGCTGGCGTTCCTCTGCCACTGGACGGCGATCTTCCTCGTGGCGACCAACCCGCCCGTCGTCGGCGGCTGAGTAGCCGGCCTCAGTTCGGCCGGCCTCAGTCGTCCCGGTTCTCCGGACCCGAGCCTGCCGCGAGGCGTTCGGCCTCGAGCTGTTCGCGGATCTCGCCGCGGTAGCGCACCCGGCGAACCCGGCGCACGAGGTCGATGCACAGCAGCACGACGGCGGCGGCGATGAGGAAGGTGCTGACGAAACCGACCCAACCGGGGGTGACGGACTCTTCGTCGAACTTGGCGGCCGGCACCTGGGCGGCGAGGGCGAGGATGCTGGCGATCATGACGTTCCTTGGTGGTCGTTGGCGATTCCGGCGAAGAGGTCGGTCTCGGGGATGGTGCTGTCGATGACCGACACGGCCAGCTGGAAGTCCTCGAACGGCCAGGCCTGGCGTTGCATGTCGTTCGGCCAGAAGAAGAAGAAGCTGTCCGGGGCCACCTGGCTGGCGTGCGAGCGCAGCGCCTCGTCCCGGGCCTCGAGGAAGTCGCCGACCCGCACCTGCGTCGTGGCGAGGTTTGGGCGGTCCTTCATCCAGCCGCGCACCTCGGTGAGGCGCTCGAGATGGGGGGAACCCGGGTCGTTGGCCAGCACGAACTGGTACATCGCCTCGATCCGCGGCGCATTGAAGATGCGGTCGTAGTAGACCTTGGAGATCTGCCACGGTTCCCCGGCATCCGGATACCGCGCGGGGTCGGCGGCGGCCTCGAACGCGTACATCGAGATCTCGTGGGTGCGGATGTGGTCGGGGTGCGGATAGCCGCCGGTCTCGTCGTAGGTGATGAGCACCTGCGGGCGCAGTTCGCGGATGATGCGCACGAGCGGCTCGGCGGAGATCTCGAGCGGGATTACCGCGAAACAGTTCGCGGGAAGCGGCTCGCCGGCCTGCACCGACTCGGGGTCCGGCAGCCCGGAGTCCAGGTAGCCGAGCCAGCGGTGGTCGAATCCGATCGCCTGCTGGGCGCGCGCCATCTCGATGCGGCGGAGCCCGGCCATGTCCCGATCCGCTGCCGCGCGTTCGACCAGCCCCTCGTTCTGGATGTCGCCGCGTTCGCCTCCTGTACAGCTCACCACCGTGACCTCGACCCCGATGCTGCGGTAGTACGCGTACGTCGCTGCGCCCTTGCTCGACTCGTCGTCGGGGTGGGCGTGCACGGCCAGCAGTCGCAGTGTCACCGAACTCCTCAGGGATAGCGGATAGCCTTGGATTCCAAGACTAATCGCTGAGGGATGTTGAATGACTGCCATCGGTCGCACCGCGCGCGCGGACGACGGCGACCTCGCCGAGCGCTACGGACGCACGCCGTCGATCAGGCGCCGCAATCGCCGGCTGTACACCGGTCTCGCCGTGCTCGTGGGCATCGTCGTGGTGGCGTGGGTGATCTGGGCCGGTCTCGACCAGGCCGGGGGCTCGATCGAGGCGCAGGACACCAGCCACCGGATCATCGACGACAAGGCCGTGAGCATCAGCTTCCTGGTGTCGATGCCGGTCGGGAGCACGGCCAGTTGTGCACTTCAGGTTCAGAACGACGCCCACGGCATCGTCGGCTGGAGGATTGTGAAGATTCCGGCCTCGAAGCTCTACACGACGGGGCACACAAACACGGTGCGAACCGCGGAGCAGGCGGTCACCGGCTTGATCTACCGCTGTTGGCTGACCTAAACTGAGTAATTCGATTGGAGACCGGCCGTTTGGCCGGTCTCATTTGTTTATCCCGATCCCACGACGCGCTCCCTGAGGCCGCGGCCGCGCGATCAGTCGTTCATCCAAGGAGTTCACCGTGTCCCACGAGACAACCGAAACCTGGCTCACCCAGGAAGCTTTCGACCGCCGCAGCGCGGAACTCGAACAGCTGGCGGGAGCCGGAAGAACCGAGATTGCCAAGAAGATCGAGGCCGCCCGCGAAGAGGGGGACCTCAAGGAGAACGGCGGCTACCACGCCGCCAAGGAGGAGCAGGGCAAGATCGAGGCGCGCATCCGTGTGCTCACCGAGCTGTTGCGCCACGCCAAGGTCGGCGAGGCACCGGAGAGCACCGGCATCGTGCAGTCAGGAACGGTCGTGACCGCGACGCTCCTCGGCGACGAGAGCGTCTTCCTGCTCGGCAGCCGCGAGATCGTGGGCGAGGACAGCGACCTCGACGTGTACAGCGAGGGCAGCCCGCTCGGCACGGCGATCCTCGGCCACAAGGTCGGCGACACCACGAGCTACGTCGCGCCGACCGGCAAGGAGATCACCGTGCACATCGTGAAGGTGGAGACTTACACGCCCTGACCCGCGGTCGGCGATTCGATCAGAAGTCGACGCGGGGGTCGTATCCCGCCTCGATGAGGTGGCCGAGAACACGCTGCACGTGTTCCGGGCCCCGCGTCTCGATGCTCAGCTCGATCTCCACGTCGCTGATGAGTGCGTTGCGACCGTGGCGGGTGTGCAGCACCTCGACGACGTTGGCGTTCGCCTCGGAGATCAGCTCGGCCACCCGCGCGAGCTGGCCGGGGCGGTCGGGCAGCATGAGCCGGATCTTGAGATACCGGTCGGATGCCGCGAGCCCGCGGGAGAGAACCCGCTCCATGACGAGCGGGTCGATGTTGCCGCCGCTGAGGATGGCGACCGTCGTGCCCGAGTTCACCACCTGGCCGGTGAGGATCGCCGCGACCGACACGGCTCCGGCCGGCTCGACCACGAGCTTCGCCCGCTCGATGAGCACGAGCATGGCCCGCGCGATGTCGTCGTCGGTGACGGTGATGACCTCGTCGACCGCGTTCTTGACGATCTCGAAGTTGAGGATGCCCGGCTTGCTCACTGCGATGCCGTCGGCGATCGTCGGAGTGATGGTGATCTCGGTGGACACACCGTTGCGGATCGACAGCGGGTAGGGCGCCGCGTTCGCCGCCTGCACGCCGATGATGCGCACCGTGCGGCCCTGCGTCGCGAACTTCTGCTTGAGCGCGCTGGCCACGCCGGAGATGAGACCGCCGCCGCCGATCGGCACGATGACGGTGTCGAGGTCCGGCACCTGGTCGAGGATCTCGAGGCCCAGCGTTCCCTGGCCGGCCACCACATCCGGGTGGTCGAACGGCGGGATGAGCACCGCGCCGGTCGACGCGGCGAACTCCGCGGCGGCGCGCAGCGGCTCGTCCACGGTGTGCCCGCGGAGGATCACCTCGGCCCCGTAGTTGCGGGTCGCCTGGAGCTTGGGCAGCGCCACCCCGACCGGCATGAAGATCGTCGCCGCGATGCCGAGCTCGCGGGCCGCGAAGGCGACCCCCTGGGCGTGGTTGCCTGCCGAGGCGGCCACGACTCCTCGCGCCTTCTCCTCGTCGGTGAGCTTCGCGAGCCGGTTGTACGCCCCGCGGATCTTGTACGAGCCCGTGCGCTGCAGGTTCTCGCACTTGAGATACACGGGTGAGCCAAGCACCTCGGAGAGGAACCGCGAGCTCTCCATCGGCGTGACCTCGGCGACCCGGGCGACGACCGCTCGCGCGGCCTCGAACTCGGCGAGGGTCGGTCCGGCAAGGGTGGTGTCAGGCATCACGAAGAACGTCCTTCGGGGTCGGGTCTTCACGGCTGCGCCAGTCCCCGCGCGCGACGTAGTTGATCATCACGTTGAGTGTCGCCACGACCGGCACCGCGAAGAGCGCCCCGGGGATGCCGGCGAGGAAGCCGCCGGCCGCGACGGCGAACACCACGGCCACCGGGTGCACCTTCACGGCGTTGCCCATGATGAACGGCTGCAGCACGTGGCCTTCGATCTGCTGCACAGCGATCACGCCGATGAGCATGATGAGCGCCGCGAGCGGGCCGTTATAGACGAGCGCGATGAAGACCGCGATGATACCGGTGAGCACCGCCCCCACGACGGGGATGAATGAGCCGAGGAACACGGCGATCGCGATCGGGATCACGAGGGGAAGCTGCAGGGCGAAGGCGACGAGTCCGATGCCCACCGCATCCACGGCCGCGACGAAGATCTGCACCCGCACGAAGTTGGTGAGGGTGACCCAGCCGGCCTGGCCGGACCCGCTGACCGCCCGACGCGCCTTGCGCGGGAAGAGCCGCACGAACCAGCCGAAGATGCCCTTGCCGTCGATGAGGAAGAAGAGGGTGGCGAACAGGGTGAGCAGCAGGCCGGCGAGGAACCGTCCGGCCGACGAGCCGACGGTGAGCGCCCCGGAGACGAGCTGCTGGCTGTCGCTCTGGATGCTCGCCCACGCGTTGCCGAGATAGGTGTTGATCTGCGACTCCGTGAGGTGCAGCGGCGAGTCGAGCAGGAACTTCTTGAAGTCCTCGAAGGCGGTGATGGTCTGCGCCTGCAGATCGGGGAATCCGCCCCGGATCTGGAACACCACGAGCACGACCAGGCCGGCGACGATCGCGATGAGCCCGACCTCGGCGAGGGCGACGGCGAGCCACTTGGGCCAGCGATGCCTCTGCAGGAACTGCACGAACGGCACGAGAAGCGCCGCGAGCAGTATCGCCACCATGAACGGAACGACGATCTCACGAAGCTGGATCACGAGGAAGATGAACAGGGCGATCACGCCGGCGAGCGCGAGAATTCGCCACGACCACGCGCCGGCGACCTTCATGCCGGCGGGGACCGCGTCGTCCGGCTGCCACCGCTCGAGGGCATCCTGCGGCCTTTTCCGTCGTCCGAAAGTCACCCGGTCAGTCTACGTCCGGGCGTATGCGCCGTGCGGTATGCGACGGCGCCCCCGTGTCATTCCGCACGTTCGCTCACCGCGACCGGGTGGCCGGCGAACTCGATGAAGACGGCCTCCCCGGACACCGGCCGTTCGCGCACGTCGTGCTGCACGAAGAGCAGCGAGTCGTCGGCCATGCGCACCTGGGTGCGACGGAGCGAGCCGAGAAAGCTCGACGCGACGACGGTCGCCGGGATGCCGCGCGAACCGAGCGCGATGTCCTCCGGCCGGATGTAGGCGGTCACCGGTCCGTCGGCCGGCGCGGTGCCGAGCACCGGCAGAGTCGCGCCGTAGGCGGTGACGATTCCGCCCGCGAGCACGGCCGCCACCGGGTTGCTGAGCCCCACGAAGGTCGCGACGAACGAGGTTGCCGGCTGGGTGTACAGCTGCTCCGGGGAGCCGATCTGCTCGATGTTGCCGTCCCGCATGACCGCGACCCGGTCGGCCACGGCGAGGGCCTCCTCCTGGTCGTGCGTCACGAACACTGTCGTGATGCCGAGGTCGGTCTGGATGCGCCGGATCTCGTCGCGCAACTGCACGCGCACCTTCGCGTCGAGGGCGGACAGCGGCTCGTCGAGCAGCAGCACCCGGGGGCGGGTGACCAGCGCACGCGCCAGGGCCACGCGCTGCTGCTGTCCGCCGGAGAGCTGGTGGGCGTAGCGACCGCCGAGGTGGCCGAGGCCCACCATCTCGAGGGCGTCGACGGCCCGAGCGCGACGACTCGCGGCATCCACGCGGCGCATCTGCAGGCCGAACTCGACGTTCTGCATCACCGTCATGTGGGGGAACAGCGAATACGACTGGAAGACCATGCCGATGTCGCGCTTGTTCACCGGCAGCTGGGCGACATCCGCGCCGTCGATCCTGATCTGGCCGTCCGAGATGGTCTCGAGGCCCGACAGCGCGCGCAGCACGGTCGTCTTTCCGCACCCGGATGGTCCGAGCAGCGCGACGAACTCGCCGGGCGCGATCGAGAGATTGACGCCGGTGAGGGCCCGGTGCCCCGCGTAGTCCTTGACGACGTTGCGCAGCTCGACAGCGGCGCCCTCCCGGGCGGGCGGAATTGCCTGGCCAGGCGTCAGCGCGGGCGTCGCGCCCGCGGTGTTGCGTGCGGAGCTGCGGGTGTTTGTCATGCTGGCCTCCGAGTGAGCCGTCGCGGACCGTCGCGGCGCGGTCGCGGTGAACCCGACCCGAGGCGTCCGATGAATACGAGTAGGACGAAGGCGAAGATCAGCGCGAAGAGCGCGAAGATCACGGCGACGTATGGGTCGGTGTGCTGCACGAGGATGAGCGCCGTCTGAAAGGTGTTCTGGCTGAGGAACGACGCGATCGTATACTCCCCGAGAACCACCGCGATCGTGATGAACACGGAGGAGAGGATGCCGCGTCGCAGGTTCGGCAGGATCACGCGCGAGAGCACGCTCACCCAGCCGGCTCCGAGCGAGCGGCTCGCCTCGCTGAGGACCACCACCTCGATCGCCCGGAGATTCGCCGCGATCGGACGGTAGGCGTACGGAAGCACGATGATTCCCACGGCGAACGAGAGCGTCCAGGGGTGGCTGCCGAAGATGCCTGCGACGACGGAGTAGACCGGGACGAAGCCGACGACGAGCACGATCGACGGAATGGTGATCGGGATGATGCAGACGAACTCGAGCACCCGCCGCAGCGCCGGGAACTTGAGCTCGACGAAGATCATGGTCGGCAGCAGCAGCACGAGCACGATGAGCACCGTGATCGCACAGATCCCGATCGAGTTGACGATGCCCTGGAACAGCACACCGTAGGCCGCCGAGTTCACCGGATCGAAGACCGCGACGAAGTGCTGGAAGCCGTAGGCCTGCCGCCCGTCCACCGGCTGGCCGACTCTCAGCGAGAACTCGATCATCGCGATGATCGGCACGATGAAGACCAGCCCCACGATGCCGAGGATGATGCTGCGGCTGATCGGTCCGGGCTCGGCCGCGAAGCTTCGCGGGCCGACGGAGCGGCCCCGAGCCGCCTTCGGCGCAATCAGATCGCTGGTCGTTGCATTGGCGACGGTCATCGCTGCCACCTCGATGCCCGACGCTGGAGTGCCGCATACGCGGTCATGAGCACGATCATGACGACCACCATTCCGAGGGCGAGCACACCGGAGACGTTCGCGACTCCGACCACCGTCTCGCTCGACGATTGTTGTTTGATGGCGAGCGGGATGATGCCGCCCTGGGAGAGCAGCGCGGCCGCCGTCGCATAGGACGAGAACGAGTTGGCGAAGAGCAGGATCAGGCTTCCGAAGAATGCCGGAGCGAGGATCGGCATCCCGATTCGTGTCCAGTAGGTGAGCCGCGTTCCGCCGAGCGTTGCGCTGGCTTCGGCCCAGGTGCTCTTCAGCCCCTCCATCGCCGGCATGAAGGTGAGCACCATGAGCGGAACCTGGAAGTAGAGGTAGACCACGTTGAGACCCGAGATCTGGTAGAGCAGCGGACCCTGGTTGTTGAAGTTGAGAAAGATGTTGTCGGCGAGGCCGGTCGAGATCAGCCACTTCGTGATGAGTCCCTGCTGGCCGATCGTCGCGATGAACGCGAAGGCGAGCATGACGCCGCCGAATTGGGCGAGCACGCTCGAGGCGGAGTCGACCGCGGTGCGCAGGAATCCGTCCGAACGGGTGCCGAGAAGTGCGAAACAGACGATGGCGCCGATCACCGCGCCGATCACGGCGGTGAGCGCCGAGATGCCGATCGACGCGAAGAAGGCTTTCTGGATGTTCGGGTCGGCGAACGCCGCGAGGTTTGCAAAGGTGAACGCCCCGGTGCGGGTGAAGAAGCCGCTACCCACCGCCAGCACCGCCGGCACTGCGAGGAAGAGCAGCACGTAGCCGGCGAATGGCAGAAGTCCGAGCCAGGCCACGCTGCGGCGCCGGGGGGTCGAGACCCCGGCGCCGCTCGTCGTGGTGGCTGGCGCGATGGTTGCGTCAGACATCATCGGTGCTGTTATTAGCCGATTGCGGCGGCCCACTTGGCGGCGAGCAGGGTGCCCGCCGTCGTGGCCTGATCGGCGGTGAGTTGCACGAAGTCCTTCGGAGCAGCTCCGACGGTCGCGAGCACCTTCGCATCCACGGTCTTCGCGGACTCCATCGCGGCCAGCGTCGCCGGGTAGGAACCCGAGGCGAGGAAGAGATTCTGCACGGCGGGCGTGTAGATGTACTCCTCCCAGAGGCGCGCGGCCGCGGGGTGCGGTGCGTCGACGCTGATGGCCTGGTTGTAGTAGCTACCGAGCGCGGTACCCGGAAGGACGACAGTCTTGAAATTCGGGTTTCCGGCTGCGCCACCCGCCTCGCCCCAGGCGAGGTTGTTGAAGCTCCACTGGATCACGACCGGGGTCTCGCCCGACACGACGGTGGCCTGGGTGGGGGTGACGGCCAGGAAGTTGCCCGCCTTCTTGAGCTTGGCGAAGAAGTCGACGCCCGGCTGGATGTTGCTCGCGCTTCCCTTGTTCTGCAGCGCGGCGAGGTACACCGCGCTCGCGGCCTCGTTCGCCTGGGTCGGGTCGCCCTTGATAGCCACCTTGCCCTTGAAGTCGGAGCCGAGAAGATCGGAGATGGACTTCGGCGCGGTCTTGATGACCTTCGAGTCGTAACCGACCGACAACAGGCCGGTGTAGTCGTAGTACCACTTTCCGTCGGCGGCCTTGAAGTCCGCGGGGATGTCCGCCCAGTTGGCGACCTTGTACGGAGCGACCATGTCGAGGTTCTGCTGCAGAACGGCGGTGCCGAGGTCGAAGACGTCCGGAGCGGTCGACTGGCCCTTCTGCGCCTTGGCCGCGGAGATCTCGTCCGCGCTTGAACCGTCGGGGTTCGCCGAGTTGATCGTGATCTTCGGGTACTTCTTCTCGAAACCGGCAATGATCTTGCCGTAGTTCGCCCACGACGGCGGGAGGGTGATGACGTTGAGCTGGCCCTCCGCGTTGGCGGCCTTGACGAGGGCGGGCAGCCCGCCCAGCTCGGCCGCGCTCGTGGCGGTCTTGGCATCTGCGGTGGCGGCGCTCGAAGTGGAACTCGACGGTGCCGCGGTTCCCGCGCATGCGGTGAGCGAGATTGCGGCAGCCACCAGGATGGCGGTGCCTGCGACATAGCGCTTGCTGATCACGATTCTTCCTCCAGGCGATCTCCCCCGGGCGTTCGCGCTGTGGGGCGAACATTTCGGATACCGAGGAGGACCTCTGATGATGCTCACCATCGATCGTGACCGGCACGGGGCAAAAGGGTTAACGTCGAACCAACGACTGGCGACGATCAGTGACGATCAGTACAGAGCGCCCATGACCTTGCGGGCGAGCCCGAGCGAAATTGTCATGCCCACTCCCGAGGTGACCGCCACCACGGTGACACCGGGCCGCAACTCGTGGACGAGGTACGGATGCTGCGGACTCGACGCGTAGACCCCCTGCCACCTCTCCAGCACCCTGAGGGACTCGACACCGAGAACCGCCGCGACCCGATCGAGCAGCAGGTCGCTCGTCGGCTCGGCGAGGAACGGAGGCACCGACGACCCGTACCTGTGGCTGTCTCCGACGATGAGCGTGCCGTCCGGCCGCTGGGTGAACATGAGATTGGCGTCGATTTCGAGCAGGGCCGGATCGGCCGCGTCGAGGTGCGTGCGAAGCGCGCCCGCCGCCGCGGTCTCGGTGAAGGCGGGGTAGCGCAGCATCGAGGTGCCGGTCAGCACGGCCTCGGCGATGACGAGCCCGGCTGGCGGCTCGACCCGCGCCATCTGCAGCCCGCAGCGCCGGATCTCGTGTTGCAGCGCGAGATCCGGGTAGAGGTAGTCGAGGTCGTGGCCGACGCAGACGATCGTCTGTTCTGCCCGGATCGCGCCCCGGGACGTCTCGGCGACGCCGTCCGCCGCGCCGAAGAACGAGGTCCGCCAGTGGAAGGTGACTCCTGGCTGATCGGCCAGCCACGCCGCCAGGCTCGACACGGCCTCGCGCGGATCCACGCGCAGGTCGTCGCGCAGAACGGCACCGCCGACGATTGCGGACCGGTCGCCGGTGGTCGCGGCGCCGACGGAGAGCCGAGCTCGGGTTCCCAGCGCGTCGAGCAGGCGAACCTGGCCGGGTTCGCGGGACTCCGCCAACTCGGTGAGCACATCGAGCTCACGATCGTTGGCTGCCACAGCGATCGCCCCCGACTCGATCGAGAAGAATCCCGCGAGGCCGCTGTAGTGCAGCCAGCGTTCGCGGGAAACCTGAGCGAGCTCGAGCAGTTCCCCCGATTGCGCGGTAACACAGCAGTGGCCGAAGTTGCGCACCGATGCGCCCACAGCCCAGGCGTCCCGGTCGATCACGACCACCGACAGCCCTCGAGCCACGGCATCCATCGCGTGGGCGAGACCGACGATCCCGGCACCGACCACGAGAACGTCGCAGGCGGGAATGGGCGGGGTCGAGGTGGCCATGGTTGACGACTGTGCGCGACGGCGCGTGTCGAGTCAAGGGACGACGCGCGTGTTCCGGCCGAGTTTTCCCACCGTTCACCTGGCACTGGTTGGTTGGTTCGTGTCGGTCGTTCGGCCGCGAGCAGGGGAGCCCCGGATGATCGAACTCGTCGCCTTCGACATGGCCGGCACCACGATCGACGACCACGGGCTGGTCTACGTTGCTCTTGAACGCTGCGTCACCGATGCCGGCGCCACCGTGCACCCGCGGGATCTGCAGCTCTGGATGGGGACCGACAAGGTCACCGCGATCGGTGCCCTCCTGCGTCTCGGCGGGGTCGAACCGACCCAGTCGACTGTCAGCTCGGCATTCGACGGCTTCCGCCGGATCCTCGCCCAGTCGTACCGGGATCTGCCGCCCGTCGCCCTCCCCGGCGTGGAGGGCGCGCTGCGCGAACTGCGGTCGCGCGGCATCCGCGTCGCCCTGACTACCGGTTTCACCAGCGAGGTCGCCGAAGCCATCCTGCACTCGATCGGCTGGACCATTGGGCCGGCCGTCGAGGGCGCCGCGCCGACCGACCTGCTCGATGCCGTGGTGACAACCTCGGATGTGCCGTCCGGGCGTCCGGCGCCGTATCTGATCCACCGGGCGATGGAACGCACCGGAGTGGTCGATGTGCGCAGGGTGCTCGCGGCCGGTGACACCATCGTGGACCTTCTCGCGGCGCGCAACGCGGGCGTGATCGGAGTCGGAGTTCTCACCGGCGGCCTCGGCAGGGCCGAGCTCGAAGCGCAGCCGCATGACCACATCCTCGCTTCCGTCGCCGATGTGCCCGGCCTCGCGGAGGCCACCGCCTGAGGCGCCGACGTCGGCGGCTCGCGCTAGTGTCGGGGGCGATGGTCACGACACTCTCCGCGGCGCAGGCGCGGCGCATCGCCCTCGCCGCGCAAGGCTTCGGACGTCCCCGCCCCGCGAGCGTCGGCACCCGGCAGCTGAATTCGGCGATCGACCGGCTCGGACTTCTGCAGCTCGACTCGGTGAACGTCTTCGAACGAAGTCATTACCTGCCCCTCTTTGCCCGCCTCGGCGCCTACGACAAGGCGCAACTCGACGCGCTCACCTTCGCGCGCAAGGGCCGCTACATCGAGTACTGGGCCCACGAGGCGGCGATCATCCCCGTGGAGAGCTGGCCGTTGTTCCGGTGGAAGATGGCCGCACTGCGTGCGCGCTATTCGTCGATCGCTGGCGGCTGGGTGGAGTCCAACCCGGCAATGCTCGACTGGCTGCGCGCCGAACTCGCCGAGAAGGGGCCGCTCGCGGCGAGCCAGATCGAGCACGACGCCGGGGCGCGCAAGGGACCATGGTGGGGCTGGTCGGAGGTGAAGACCGGCCTCGAGTACCTGTTCATGTTCGGCGAGGTCGTCACGGCCGGGCGCACGCGCTTCGAACGCACCTATGCTCTCGCCGACGCGGTGCTGCCCACCCACATCCTCGACGCCGAGGTGCCGAAGGACGAGGCGATCCGGCGGCTCATGAGCGTCTCGGCCGCGGCCCACGGCATCGGAACCCTGAGCGACCTTGCCGACTACTTTCGGCTCAAGCAGGAGCCGGCGAAGGCCGCCGTGCACGACCTCGTCGACGCCGGAGAGCTCATCCCGGTGACTGTTGCCGGCTGGAACCGGCCCGCCTGGCTGCACCGGGACGCGCGGATGCCCCGGCGAATCGAGACGACGGCGCTGCTCTCACCGTTCGACCCGGTCGTCTGGCAGCGGGGCAGGGCCGAGCGCATGTTCGGCTTCCACTACCGCATCGAGATCTACACTCCGCCGGGCAAGCGCGTCTTCGGCTACTACACGCTGCCGGTGCTCATCGATGACCGACTGGTCGGCCGGGTGGACTTGAAGAGCGACCGCCAGAACCGGGTGCTGCGGGTGCAGGCCGCGTGGACCGAGCCGGGCGCGCCGCAGCAGACGGCCGCGCGCCTCGCCGCGGTGCTGCGCGAGACCGCCGCCTGGCAGGGACTCGACGGCGTCGAGGTGATGGGCCGGGGAGACCTGGCGGGCGCGGTCGCCGCCGAGCTGGGCGTAGGGGTGGTCGAGCCGAGCACCGCGTAGAACCGGGCAGCGCCTAGAACTCGCCGCCGATCTTGTGCAGCCGCGCGATGCGGTCCGGGAGCGGCGGGTGGGTGCTGAACAGCCGGCTCATGAACCCGGGCTTCGACGGGTCTGAGATCCACAGGTGCGAGGTGCTCGAATTCTGCCGACGCATCGGTCGGCCGTATTCGCCGAGCTTCTGCAGCGCGCTCGCGAGCGCATCCGGGTTTCTCGTCGTCATGGCGCTCGTCGCATCGGCGAGGTACTCGCGCTGGCGGGAGATGGCCGCCTGCACGCCGGCGGCGACGAGCGGGGCGACGATCATCGCCGCGATGCCGAAGATGAGCACGACGGGGTTGCCGCCGCCGTTGTTGCGGTCGTTGCTCCGACCGCCGAAGAACGAGAGGCGCAGGAAGATGTCGGCGATGAACCCGATCGCCACAACGAGGCCGAAGACGATCATCGAGACCCGGATGTCGTAGTTCTGCACGTGGCCCATCTCGTGGGCCATCACGCCCTCGAGCTCTGAGTCGTCCATGATGTCCAGCAGGCCGGTGGTCGCCGCCACGTAGGCGTGCGCCGGGTCGCGGCCGGTCGCGAAGGCGTTCGGGGCCGGGTCGTTGACGATGTAGACCTTGGGCATCGGCAGGCCGTCGGTGATGGCGATGTTCTCGACGATGCGGTAGAGGCGGGGGTTGTCTGCCTTCTGGATCTCCTGGCCACCCGAGATCGAGATCGCGAGCCGGGACGCCGCGAAGTACTGCACCACGGCGTAGATCGTCGCGATGGCGAGCGTCCAGATCGTGATCGCCCAGCTGCCGTAGACGGCACCGGCCAACCAGCCGAGTCCGCCGATGATCACGATGAACAGCAGGATGATGAAGACGGTGTTGCGTTTGTTTTTCGCTATCGCGCGATACATGGGGGTCTCAGCCTGGAGTGATCAGCACAACGAATCGAGGCGCGAGTGCGCTCGAGGGGATTCCACCGACCGGGCCTAGAACTGCACGCGGGGCGGTTCGGCGATGGCCGCCGCATCCGCCACCTCGAAGAATTCGCGCTCGTGGAAGCCGAGGCTGCGCACGTACAGCGTGTTCGGGAAGGTCTTGATCTTGGTGTTCAGTTCGCGCACGCCGCCGTTGTAGAAGCGACGCGAGGCCTGGATCTTGTCCTCGGTGTCGACGAGCTCGCCCTGGAGCTGCAGGAAGTTCTGGCTGGCCTGCAGCTGCGGGTACGCCTCCGCGACCGCGAAGATGCTCTTGAGCGCCGACTGCATGTGGTTCTCGGCGACGGCCGCATCGGCCGGAGTGCTCGCGCCGATCGACTCGGCCCTGGCCTGCGCCACGGCCTCGAAGACGCCCTTCTCGTGGGCCGCGTAGCCCTTCACCGTCTCGATGAGGTTCGGGATGAGGTCGGCACGGCGCTTGAGCTGCACCGTGATGTCGCTCCACGCCTCGTCGACACGCACGTTGAGGCGCACGAGCCCGTTGTAGGTCGACCACAGGTAGATGCCGATGATGACGACCAGCAGGACGATGATGCCTACGACGATCAGAGTTTCCATTGCTACTCCCTCGAGGAAGTGCGATTCTCGCCACAGGACAGGAATGGCAGGGCGGGCGGCGCACATTCGAGATAACTATAGCCAAGGTCATCTGCGCTCTCACCTCGTTCGCGGCAAGCTCCGAGACAACTCGTAGCCTCCGCTGATCTCTCGGGTCCGACGACTCTTGACAGCACCTCACCCGCACGCGGAGAGTTCGAGTTGTGACCAACTACCACGCACCGGCCATCATCGTCGACAGGCTGCACGTCTCGCGCGGACGGCGAAAGGTGCTGCACGGGCTCACGGTCTCCGTGGAGCCCGGGCAGGTGGTGGGTCTTCTGGGTCCGAGCGGATGCGGCAAGACCACCCTCATGCGATCGATCGTGGGGGTGCAGAGAATCGACTCCGGCACGGTCACGGTGCTCGGCAGCCCGGCCGGCACGGCGAACCTGCGCAGGCGGGTCGGCTACGTCACGCAGTCCGCGGGCGTGTACGACGACCTCACGGTGATCCAGAACCTCTCCTACTTTCGGCGGGTGCTCGGCGCCGAGCGCGGCGAGGTGGACCGGGTGATCGAGGCGACGGATCTCGGCGCCCACGCGTCCCAACTCGTCGACTCGCTCTCCGGCGGCCAGCGCGCGCGGGTCTCCCTCGCCGCCGCCCTCATCGGATCGCCGGAACTGCTCGTGCTCGACGAACCGACGGTCGGCCTCGACCCGGTGCTGCGGGTGGAGCTCTGGCGGCTCTTCCACGCGCTCGCGGACGAGGGGACGAGCCTGCTCGTCTCGAGCCACGTGATGGACGAGGCGACGAGGTGCGACCGGCTGCTGCTGATGCGCGGCGGGGTGCTGCTCGCGGACGAGACCCCGGCCGGGCTCCTCGAGTCGACCGGGGCGGTGGACACCGAGGACGCGTTTCTCACCCTCATCGCCCGAACTCCGCGCAAACGGGCGGAGGACGACTCGTGAACCTGTCCCGCACCCTCGCGACCGCCCGTCGCGTGCTCGATCAGATCCGGCACGATCCGCGGACCATCGCCCTGCTCCTGCTGGTGCCGAGCCTGCTGATCGGTCTGGTCTCCTGGCTCTTCTCCGACACGACGGTGTTCGAGAGGGTCGGTCCGGCGATGATCGCGCTCTTCCCGTTCATCGTGATGTTCCTCGTGACGAGCATCACCACGCTCCGCGAGCGCCGCACCGGCACTCTCGAGCGACTGCTCACGATGCCGCTTGGCAAGGTGGAGTTCATCCTCGGCTACACGCTGGCGTTCGGGCTGCTCGCCATACTTCAGGCCCTCGTCGCGGTGGCGTACGCGGTGTGGGTGTGCGGACTCACCATCACGGGCTCGATCTGGCTGCTGCTCGCCGTCGCCCTCGCCGACGCGATTCTCGGAACGACGCTCGGTCTGCTCGCGAGCGCCTTCGCCCGCACCGAGTTCCAGGTGGTGCAGTTCATGCCGGCGCTCGTCTTCCCGCAGATCCTGCTCGGCGGAATCTTCATCCCCCGCGACCAGCTCCCCGACGTGCTGCACGCGATCTCGGACTGGCTGCCCCTCTCCCACGCCATCGACGCCCTCAACGCCGTGGCCACCGACTCGGAGTCGGCGGCGTGGATCGGCGGAAGGCTGCTCATCATCGGTGCCTTCGCGGTCGGCGCGATCGTTCTCGGCTCGGTCACCCTTCGCCGCCGGACCCCCTGACGGCGCTGGCCGCACTGTCGTCTTCGTGGCCCACCGACAGTGCGACAATTGTCGTCGCGCCGCATCATGTGGTGCGCAGGGAGGACATCGGATGCCGACGGCGACCGCACACGAGGCGATCGAACGACTCAGCCGGGTGGTGCCGGACTTCCCGACCCCCGGGATCACCTTCCGCGACCTCACACCGGTATTCGCGGACGGCCCGGCCCTGCACGCCGTCACCGACGCCCTCGTGGAGCCGTTCGCCGGCCGGTTCGACGTCATCGCCGGAGTCGAGGCACGGGGTTTCGTGCTCGCGGCGAGTGCTGCATACGCGACCGGGCTCGGGGTGGTCATGATCCGCAAGCCGGGCAAGCTCCCCCGCGCGGTGCTCAGCGAGGACTACGACCTCGAATACGGCAGCACCACTCTCGAGGTACACCCCGACGAACTCGACCGAGGCGCCAGGGTGCTGCTCGTGGACGATGTGCTCGCGACGGGCGGTACCCTCGCCGCGAGCTGCTCGCTCATCGAGAGATCCGGCTGGGTTGTCGCCGGAATCAGCGTCGTGCTCGAACTCTCCGAGCTCGCGGGCAAAACCAAACTGCCGGGTCGCACCGTGCACTCGCTCGTGACGCTGTGAACGCCGCGCTGCGGAGCTACCCTGTTGCTGGAGGAAAGTCCTGATGGCCATCACGACCGCCGGTTTTCGCACCTGGATACTCAAGGGTCTCGTCGATCCCCGCGGCGCTCACCTGGGGCCGCACGCCGAAACGCCCGAGAAGACCCATTCGTGGTGGCGCGTCATGTGCCTCACCGGCGTCGACTACTTCTCCACCCTCGGCTACCAGCCGGCCATCGCCGCCCTCGCCGCCGGGCTCGTCTCCCCCTTCGCGACCATCGTGCTGGTGGCCCTCACCCTGCTCGGCGCCCTCCCGGTGTACCGCCGGGTCGCCCGGGAGAGCTTCAAGGGCTCCGGCTCCATCCAGATGCTCGAAAAGCTGCTCCCCTGGTGGGCCGGCAAGCTCTTCGTGCTGGTGCTGCTCGGATTCGCCGCCACCGACTTCATGATCACCATCACCCTCTCCGCCGCCGACGCCTCCGCCCACGCGATCGAGAATCCGTTCGCCCCGGCCTGGTTCCACGGCAACGAGATCGGTATCACCCTCGTGCTCGTGGCCCTGCTCGGTGCGGTCTTCCTGCGCGGATTCCGGGAGGCGATCGGCATCGCCGTGGCCCTCGTCGCCGTGTACCTCGCCCTCAACGTCGTGGTGATGATCGTCTCGATCGGCCAGGTGTTCACTCACCCCGTGGTCGTCTCCGACTGGTGGTCGGCGCTCAACACGCAGCACGGGAATCCCCTCGTCGTGGTGGGGATCGCGCTCATCGTCTTCCCGAAGCTCGCCCTCGGCCTCTCCGGGTTCGAGACGGGGGTCGCGGTCATGCCGCAGATCAGCGGCGACGCGACGGACACGCCGCAGATGCCGACCGGGCGCATCCGCGGGGCTCATCGGCTGCTCACCACGGCCGCGCTCATCATGAGCGCCTTCCTCATCACCTCGAGCCTCGTGACGACCTTCCTCATCCCGCAGAAGCAGTTCCAGCCGGGCGGATCGGCGAACGGTCGCGCGCTCGCCTACCTCGCGCACGAATACCTCGGGCCGGTGTTCGGCACGATCTACGACATCAGCACCATCTGCATCCTCTGGTTCGCGGGGGCGTCGGCCATGGCCGGCCTGCTCAACCTCGTGCCGCGCTACCTTCCCCGCTATGGGATGGCGCCCAACTGGGCGAGGGCCGTACGCCCGCTCGTGCTCGTCTTCACCGCGATCGCCTTCCTCGTCACGATCGTGTTCAAGGCGAACGTGGACGCCCAGGGTGGCGCGTACGCGACCGGCGTGCTCGTTCTCATCACCTCGGCATCCGTTGCGGTCACGCTCTCGGCGCTCCACAAGAAGCAGCGCAAGCGCACGGTCGGATTCGCGGTCGTCTCCGTGGTCTTCCTCTACACGACGGTCGTGAACATCATCGAACGGCCGGACGGCCTGCGCATCGCGACGCTGTTCATCATCGGCATCCTCGTGATCTCGATCGTGTCCCGCGTGCAGAGGTCGCTGCAGCTGAGGGCCACCTCGGTCGAGCTCGACGAGACGGCCCTCGCCTTCGTGATGGCCGACGCCGAACACGGCAACATCCGCATCATCGCCAACGAGCCGGACGATGGCACGGCCAAGGAATACCGCGAGAAGAACACGGACGAGCGCCGGTTCAGCCACATCCCGCAGCGCGCCCGCACCATCTTCCTCGAGGTACACCCCTCAGACTCCTCCGACTTCGAGGAGGACCTCGTGGTGCGCGGGGTGGAGATGCACGGCTACCGGGTGCTCAAGGTGGAGAGCGGAAACGTGCCGAACACCCTCGCCGCCGTGCTGCTCGAGATCCGCGACCTCGCCGGAATCGTGCCGGACATCTACTTCGAGTGGACGCAGGGCAACCCGATCTCGAACATGTTCAAGTTCCTCGTGACCGGCACGGGAGAGGTGGCCCCGGTCACCCGCGAGGTGCTGCGCGAGTGCGAGAAGGATGCCAAGCGCCGGCCTCTGGTGCACGTCAGCTAGAGCGCACGCCCGTCGACCGGCGCACGCGCGATCAGGGTCCGAGAACCCGGTCGAGGTAGCGGTTGGTGAAGACGCGGTCGGGGTCGAGCCGGTCGCGCACCGCCACGAAGTCGGCATGGTGCGGATACACCGCGGCGAGCGCCTCGGCGTCGAGGTAGTGAATCTTGCCCCAGTGCGGGCGGCCCTGGTACTCGCGCATGATCCGCTCGACGGCGGTGAAGTAGTCGACGTGATCGTCGCGCACATAGCGGTGCACGGCGATGTAGCCCGTCGGCCGCCCGTGAGCGGTCGAGAGCCAGTTGTCGTCGGCGGCCGCGACCCGCACCTCCACGGGAAAGGAGATGCGCCAGCCGCGATCGTCTATGAGCCGTCGGATGTCGCGCAGGGCGGAGGGAACCGCTTCGAGCGGGATCGCGTACTCCATCTCGGCAAACCGGGTCGTGCGCAGGCTCACGAACACCTCATGGGAGAGGTCCGTGAATGTGCGGTTGCCGTACACCCTCGTCGCCAGCCGATTGATCGGCGGGGTGAGCGCGGGGGCCACTCGGCCGAGAGTGCAGATGAGGGCGAGCATGCCGTTGCTGAGCACCCGATCCTCCAGCCACTCGGAGACCGCGCCGAGCGGCTCCCGGAGCGCGTCGCCGGGCAATCGCGTGTTGGTCTTGGTCATCACGCTGTCGGTGTGGGGCCACCAGTAGAACTCGAAGTGGTCGGCGGCTGTGACGCGTGCCTCGAAATCGTCGAGCACCTCGTCGAACCCCGCCGGTCGTTCGACCGCGCGCAGCAGGAAGGCCGGCACGCACTGCAGCGTGATCTCCACGATCACGCCGAGGGCGCCAAGACCGAGCCGAGCCGCCGGCAGGAGCTGCGCGTTGCTCGTGTCGCTGATCCGCAGGATCGACCCGTCCGCCGTGACGAGCGTGAGCGCGACCACCTGGGTGGCCAGTCCCCCGAACCGCGCCCCGGTGCCGTGCGTTCCCGTGGAGGTCGCCCCGGCGATGGTCTGGCGATCGATGTCGCCCATGTTCTGCAGCGCGAGGCCGAGGGGCTCGAGCAGGTCGGGCAGCTGGTGCAGGTGGGTGCCCGCTCCGATGGTTACCCGCGCGTTCGGCAGGTCGACGTCGAGCAGCCCGTCGAGCCCGGAGATGTCGAGCTGCACCCCTGGGGCCACCGCGATGCCCGAGAAGCTGTGACCGGCACCGACCGTCTTTACTGTGAGGCCGTGCTGACGGGCGAAGCGCACGACATCCACCACCTCGTCGACCGTCGATGCGCGCGCGGCGAACGCGGGCAGAATCGACTCGGTGCGCCCCCAGTTGCGCCAGGTCTCGCCCGGCCGGATTCGCGCGGTCGCGCTGTCGATGCTCACAGGAACGCCTTCCCCTCTCCCCGATACGTCGGCACGGTGCCGACCACCCTGAACCCGACCGCTCCGGGGCCCGCCGCACCATCCCCGTCCACGAGCGTGAAGCCGTCGAGGTGCTCGCTCAACTCGCCCGCCTTCGTGTGCCGCAGCCACACCCGGTCGCCGACCCGCAGCCGGGCGGCCGCCTCTCCGGTCAGCGGGGTCTGCACCTCGCCAGCCGCCTCCCGCGCGACCATGCTCGTGCCCTCCGGCCAGGCGACGAGGGGCAGCCGGTCGGGTCCGGGCGGCCCTGAGGCGACCCACCCGCCGCCGAGCAGCGTCGCCATTCGCGGCGTCGGCTTGCGCACCACCGAGAGGGCGAAGGCCGCCGCGGGGGCCGGGGTGAAGCGACGGTAGTGGTCGAACAGGTGGGGTCCGAAGAGCCCGCTGCCGGCCGCGATCTCGGTCACCGCGGGCTCGGCGCTCGTGGTCTCGAGCGAACCGGTGCCGCCGCCGTTCACGAACTCGAGGTCCGCGAGCGCGCGGACCGCTGTGACGACCTCGGCGCGCCTCCCGGCGAGCTCGGCGGCCGACTGCCGCTGCACCCAGCGCACGACGGCGCCGCGCGCCGGGTTGCCGGCCGGCTCGTCGACGAGTCCGGCGATCTGCCCCTCGTACGCCATGAGGCCGACGAGGGAGAACCCCCGGCGGCGAACGATCTCGCGAGCAAGCTCGCGCGCCTGTTCCACGGTGAAGACGGGCGATCGCCAGGTGCCGAGGCGCCCGAGGGCCTTCGAATTCCACGACGCGTCGAGTTCGAGGCACACCCGGATCATGTAGCGGCGATCCGGAGGAAGCACCGCGTCGATCAGGTCGAGCTGGGCCACCGAATCCACCATGAGCGTGATCCGGGAGGTGAGCCGCTCGTCGGTGGCGAGGCGGCGGATCGCCGCCCGGTCGGCGGTGGGGTAGCCGACCACGACATCCGCGATCCCGTCGTTGCCGTCGTCCCCCGCGGCCAGCCAGAGCGCCTCGGGCAGCGTGTAGGCGAGCACCCCGGCGAATCCGGGAAGGGCAAGCACCGCGTCGATCACCGAACGCACCCGCACCGACTTGCTCGCGACCCTGATCGGCGTGCCGTTCGCGCGACGCACCATCTCGAACGCGTTGTGGGCGAGCGCCGGCAGCGAGATCACCCCGAACGGCGGATCGAGCTCCGCCGTCGCGGCCTCGATCGCCGGCCAGTAGCGTGACGGCGTGGTCCACGGAGTGGTCGACGGCTGGGTGAGCGAAATGGTCATCAGCGCACCGACCTGATCGGCAGCACTGCCGCGGCCCCGAGCAGGGCCGCGAGCGCCGACAGTACGAAGAGGCTCTGGAAGCCGGCAGACGCGGCCACGACGAACGCCCCGATGAGGGGCGCGATCGCCTGCGGAACGGCGGTGGCGATGTTCATGATGCCGAGGTCCTTGCCGCGAGTGCGCGCGTCCGGCAGGACCTGGGTGGCGAGCGCCTGGTCGACAGAGAGGAAGCAGCCGTAACCGAGGCCGAGGATGCCGGCGGCGACGATCGCGACGGCGAACTCCGGCACGAAGGCGAGCAGGAGCGCCGCGACGCCCTGCAGCGCTGCGGCGGCGAAGACGAAGGCCTTGCGTCGGCCGAGCCGGTCGGAGAGCCGGCCGGAGACGAGGGAGGCGATGACGACGAAGACCAGGTAGACGAAGACCAGCACGAGCAGGTCGTCTTTCGCGTGCGGCCGGTGCAGCCCGTACTGCAGGAACTGCAGCAGCAGCGCCGTGCCGAACGCATTGCCGAAGTTGACCAGGATGCGGCTGAGCAGCGTCCAGCCGAAGTCCGGATGCTCGCGCGGGCTGATCCAGAATCCGGCGACCAGGCCGCGCCCAGTGAGCGGCGGGCGATCCACCGGCGAGAGCACGGCATCCGGAACCCCCAGGACGAACGGAAGCACCAGCAGCAGCACGAGGACGGCGACGAGGGTATAGCCCGCGAAGATGCTGAGCCCGAGAACCACGACGAGGAGCAGACCGAGGATGGTGCCGATCGCCTGCGGCGCCGAGATCCAGCCGGAGACGTAGCCGCGCTGGTTCACCGGCACCTGGTCGGAGATCATCGCCGTGAGTGCGGCGGAGAGCACGCAGAAGCCGATCAGGGCCACCGACCAGAACACGCCGATCCCCAGGATGGAGGTCTGGGCGCCCAGCGCGATGAGGCCGACCGCGAAGACGAGCGCCCCGCCGAGAATCCAGGGGCGGCGGCGGCCGAAGCGCGAGGTCGTGCGGTCGGACAGCGCCCCGGTGAGGGGGAACGTGACGAGGGCGAAGACGCCGGCGATGCCGGACACCACGCCGAACGCCACGACACTGTCCACCCAGTCCGCCGAGTGCACGCGTGCCTCGATCTGCAGGGGAAGCAGCAATTGGATGGGGGTGAGCTGCGCCATCCACACCCCGAGCCAGGCTGCCGCGAAGAGCGCGATCCACCGCCCGGGAACGCGGGTGTGCGGTTCGGCGAACGGGGCCGGCGCGTGGGCGGTCTCGGGTGTCGTCATGGTTGGGGCTCCTGCGGGGTGGCTGGGCGGGCGAGGGAGGCGATCGTGTCTGCCGCGAAGTCCATGAGCCGCCCGGCGGCGTCGGTGTCTCGGTCGGCAAGCCAGGCGAGGGTGTAGCCGTCGTTGATGGCGATGAGGATGCGGGCCACCTCCTGCACGGGCAGCGACCAGGTGACCCCGGTGGCGACCGCGCCGTACTCGAGGATCTCGCGCGCCGCCGCGAAGTAGCTCGCGTACTGGGCGGCGGGCACCGCGTTGAGCTCCGGGGTGCGCAGGGAGTAGTTCATGAGTTCGAAGAGGGCCTGCTCCCGTTGCGGATTCTCCACGAGCAGGTCGAAGAAGGCCTGGAGGCCGGCTCGAACGGCGGTGCGGATGTCCGTGCCGGGCGCGACGGCGGCGCGCGTCACCCGCTTCTCGTTCGCCACGAGGAAGGCGATGAGTTCTCGCATCATCTCGTCTCGAGAGCGGAAGGCGTAGTGGAAACTCGCGAGCGACATCCCGGCCTCGGCCACGATCGCGCGAGTGGTGGCCGCGGACACCCCGTCCCGGTCGATCACCGCGAGGGCGGCCTGGATCAGCGCGGCTCGTCGTTCATCGGAGGGGACTCGGGTCATGCCTGGTGCCCTTCCGTTGGGTTCGTCTGCGATCGGCCGAACTGGGTCAACTGTCCCAGTCGCCTGACTAAGAATCATGGCGGCGAATCGCGGCGCCGTCAATCACCCAAACGGGGCGCAACACTCGGGCGACAGTTTGACAGGGCAGCGAATGCCGAGCTAAATGGAGGTACAGTGCAGCCCTCTCCCACGAACGTCCCCCGACGTTCGTTTCGCGAACGCGGAGCGAGCGCCGACCGGCGATTCCTGCGGCTGGCCGCCATCCTCGCCTGTGCCGGGCTCGCCGGGCTCCTGACCGCGGCCTCCGCCGTGCCGACGCCCACGCCCACGCCCACGCCCACTCTGAGCGCCGGCCACAGCCCGAACTTCACGCTGACGGCGACGGGCTTCTCTCCCACCAACGCCGTCGCGCTGACCGGCACCAAGGACGCCGACTCCGGGGTGAGCGTGCTCCCCCTCACGGCAGGCGACCAGCCGGTGTGCGCGGTCGCCGAGGACTCGAAGACAACCTGGGGTTGCACGATCGCCCTGCCGAACGGCAAGGCCATCGCCCTCACCGCCCAGCAGACCACGAGCGGCTCGATCACCGGAGAGGACACCGAGACCCTCGATGTGCTCGGAGCGCCCACCATCGACGGCGCGCCGGGCTACGTCACCAGCGGGCTCGTGTCGGGTCTCGGTTTTGCCGGCGCCACCGTGGTCGCGGCCGTCGCCGGCGCACCGGCCGGCGGCTGCACCGCGGTCGCCAGCACCACCGGCTACTGGTCGTGCGCCCTCACCGTGGGCTCCGGGTCGTGGGTCGTCGTCGCCCGCCAGTCGCAGGCCGGGCTCGGCGGTGGGGCATCCTCCTCCCCGTCGGGTTCCCTCACCGTGACGGTGGACCGTGATGCCCCGGCGAGCCCGGCCATCACCTCGCCCCGCGCGGGAAGCCGGATACCCGACCGCACCGTCACCTACCGGGGCGCCGGCGAGGAGGCCGGCGCCGTAGACGTGTACGTGCACAACGTGCCGGTCTGCAGCGCCCGCGTGAGCGGCACGGCCTGGGCCTGCACGGCGGCCGCACCGGCGAGCGGCGAACACGCCGTCGTGGCGATCCAGCGCGACCAGGCCGGCAACTTCAGCGCCCCCTCCGCGGCGATCTCCGTGTTCTTCGGCCCGAAGCCCGGCGCGGCCGTGCCGCCGGTCGCGCCGCCGGCCACGACCGATCCGCCGGCCGAGACTCCCCCGCCCTCCGACGCGCCGACCGAACCGGCCCCGGAGCCCAGCCAGCCACCCGCGCCGGCGGCGAGCGGAGGTTCGAGCAACTGGGGCACCCCGACGTCGTTCGGCTCCGCGCTCCCCACGCTCGCCGAGACCGTCAATCGCGGCAACTGGCTCCTCGCTCCGCTTCTCGCTCTCGCCTTCATCCTGCTCGTCGCCCTGCCGCTCCGGATGCTCGCGACGGCCCTCCGCGGGCGGATCAGACGACCGAGCATCCACCTCACCGGTCGAAACCGGCCGGGACTCGTGGATCGGGACGACACGACACCGCTGAACCCGATCCTCGCCGGGGCGATTTCGCTCGCGGTGGCCGCGGCGTTCATCGTCTTCTCCGGCGGGGTGAACGACGAGGTGCGCTACCTCAGGCTGACCGTGGCGGTGTGCCTCGGTCTCGGCCTGCTCACTGTGATCGGGGTGGCCGTCACGACGCGGCTCGCGAGCCGCTGGCAGGGTGTTGCCGGACGGTTGCGCACGCGGCCGATGCTCGTCCTCGCCGCCGCGGTGGCCGCCCTGCTCTCGAGGGCCACGGGCATCGAGCCGGCCGTCGTTACCGGGGTGGTCATCGGCATCGGTTTCGCGCGAGGACTGCCCGCGAGACCCAGGGCCATCGTCAACCTCGTGGAGGTGGGCGGGGTGACCGTGCTCGCGATCGCCGCGTGGCTCGCGAACGGCGCCCTCGGTGCCGTTCAGGGGTTCTGGCCGTCACTGCTCCACGAGACGCTCGCGACGATCGCGCTTGCCGGGCTCGGCTCGGCGATGACCCTCGTTCTCCCGGTCGCGACCCTGCCCGGCCGCGTGATTCTGGAGTGGTCGCCGCCGGTCTGGCTTGCGAGCGTCGCCGTGGTGACCACCGTCGCCGCCGGAGTGATCCTCGGCGGCCGGAGCGCCGAATTCCCGGTGGTCGGATCGATTGTCCTGGCCGTCGCCTTCGCCGCCCTGAGCCTCGCGGTGTGGGCGTGGCTGCGTTTCGTCGAGCCGGTGGCCGTGCGACGGCCCAGCGCCTGACGGGCAGCGACCCGAGCGAGAGGACCTGAGGCTCTCTGCCCGGAGTGCGACCAGGCATCGTCCCCGCCCACGGCTGACCGCACTCAGCAAACGTTATACCCCTAGGGGTATATTTTCCCTTACCAGCGGAATCAGCAGAGGGAGCAAGACATGTGCCAGGCAGTGACCTGCAGTGAGTGCGGGAAGGTCACCTGGGCGGGGTGCGGCCAGCACGTCGACGAGGTGATGCGCAACGTTCCGATCGCCGAGCGGTGCCCCGGCCATCAGTCCGAGACGCCCGCCGGGCAGAGCCTCTTCTCGCGCATCTTCCCCGGTCGGTAGAAATCCGACCGGACGACCCGAGCCGTCTCCCCTTCGGCTACGGGCGCTTCGCGCCGAGCCAGATCGGGTTGGTCATCGCGGCCATCGCCCCCAGTTGCAGCTGGGTCCCCGTCTCGTTGCCATTGCCCGGCGTGCCGTCGGCCAGCGGATGCCGCGCCGTTCTCTACGGAATCTCTACGGAATCTTAGGGCGGCGTTGTTTGGCTGGGGTGACCTCGCTCCCCCTTGACACTCGACGCGTGGCGCTTAACGGAGGACCTGAACCGATGAACTACCTCGAAGCCATTGTGATGGGGGCGATCCAGGGCATCACGGAGCTGTTCCCCGTTTCCAGCCTTGGCCACGCGGTGCTGATTCCCGCCCTGCTCGGCGGCCAATGGAGTCGGGACCTGTCGGTCTCCACCCCCGAGTCGCCCTACCTCGCCTTCATCGTCGGGCTGCACGTGGCGACGGCGCTGGCGCTGCTCGTCTTCTTCCGTCGCGACTGGGCGCGGATCATCCGGGGCTTCTTCACCTCTGTGCGGTACCGCCGCATCCGGACCGCGCCCGAGCGGCTCGCCTGGCTGCTCATCCTCGCGACCATCCCCGTGGGAGTGACCGGCCTGCTGCTCGAGCACACCTTCCGCACGGTGCTCGGAAAGCCGGTGCCCGCGGCGATCTTCCTGATGGTGAACGGGGTGATCCTCGGAGGGGGCGAACTCCTGCGACGACGGCGCGAACCAGCCGTCAACCGTGCGGCCGCGCTGCATGGCCCGGGGCTCGGCGCTGCGGTGCTTCGCACGCCGGCCGTTCCGGATGCGAACGCCCTTGGCGACGACACCGCCCTTGCCGACGTGCCCCGGTGGCGCGCCGTGGCGATCGGCGCGGTGCAGACGCTCGCCCTGCTGCCCGGGATCAGCCGATCAGGCGTGTCGATGGTCGCCGGCATGGCGGTGGGTCTCAGCCACCGAGAGGCCGCCCGGTTCTCCTTCCTGCTCGCGACCCCGGTGATCCTTGCCGCCGGGCTCCTCAAGCTGCCCGATCTCTTCGGTCCGCTCGGCGCCTCGATCCACGGCCAGGTGCTCGCCGGCAGCGCGACTGCCTTCGTGGCGGCGCTCCTCGCGGTGGCCTTTCTCGACCGCTACTTCCGCACCAGGACCCTCATCCCCTTCGCCGTCTACTCCCTCGTGGCCGGCGCGGCATCCCTCGGCTGGCTGCTGCTCCACCCCTGACTATCGCTCGCCGTCGAACGGGGTCACTGGCGCCCAGACAGTCCCCCACCGATCAGGACCGCGCCGATCACGAGCAGCGCCACGCTCATGATCGCCGCGCTGTTGCGCACCAGCAGGGAGCGCGTCAAGCACCGTGCGCCGCCCTTCCCCCCTCCGTTATCACCCTTGGTGCCACGCACTCACGGGCAAAGAGAGCCGGGTGCCGTCATTCATGGGCCGCGTACGCTGGGAGCCTCGACCGCTCCCCCCGGAGGTTTCACGCTGATCGCGACCGCACCCCCACGCATCGATGCGCCGCTCGTTCGGCGCCTGATCGCCGCGCAGTTCCCGCGCTGGGCGAGTCTCGAGGTGAGGCCCGTCGATCTCGACGGGTGGGACAACCGCACGTTTCGGGTCGGCGAGGCCCTCGCCGCCCGGCTGCCGAGCGCGGCGGGGTACGTGCCGCAGGTGCGCAAGGAGGTCACCTGGTTGCCGTTCCTCGCCTCGGCCGTCTCCCTGCCCATCCCCGAAGTCGTTGCCCTCGGCGAGCCGGGGGAAGGCTATCCATTCGAGTGGACGATGCGTCGCTGGATACCGGGGACGCCCGCCGCTGCCGTCGGCGGCCTCGACCTTCGCGCACTTGCCCGGGACCTGGCCGCGTTCCTCGTCGAACTGCGAAGCGTCGACCCGTCGGCGGGTCCGGCACCGGGCGCGCACTCGGCCGGGCGCGGCGCCGGCCTCGACCAGTGGGATGCCGAAACGCGGGCGGCCATCCGTGCCCTCGGCGGCGACATCGACGGCGGCGCGGCCCTCGAGGAGTGGGAGAGGGCTCTCGACTCCCCCGTCGCCGAACCCGTCGTCTGGTTTCACGGGGACGTCGCGGCCGGGAACCTGCTGGTGGCCGATGGTCGGCTCTCCGCCGTGATCGACTTCGGTTGCGCCGGGGTGGGCGACCCGGCCTGCGATCTCGCCATCGCCTGGACCTTTCTCGACGAGAGTTCGCGGGACGTCTTGCGGCACGGTCTCGGCGCCGACGATTCCCTGTGGGCGCGCGGCCGCGGTTGGGCCCTCTGGAAGGCGCTCATCACCGCCGATGATCCGCTGCGTGCCGGCGATGCCGCGCGCGTGCTGTCGGCGCTCGGCATCGCAAACCGGCGGTCCGGCAGCTGATTGTCTCGCCGACGGGGTGGCTCGTGTCGGTCGGCCGGCGTATCGTCGCTGGACATGGACGTCATTGGCATGGACATCATTCTGGTTCCCGGATTCTGGTTGGATGCGTCGTCCTGGTCGCAGGTGACCCCGGCCCTTGTCGCGGCGGGGCATCGGGTGCACCCGCTCACGCTGCCCGGGCTCGAGTCGGCCGACACGTCGCGCGCCGGCATCGGCCTGCGAGACCACATCGATGCGGTCGTGGCCGAGATCGACGCCCTTGCTGGTCCGGTGGTGCTGGTCGGTCATTCGGGCGGTGGCGCGATCATCCACGGTGCGGTGGATGCGCGGCCGGATCGTGTGATTCGCGCGGTCTATGTGGACAGCGGTCCACTCGCCGAGGGCGGCGTCATCAACGATGGGCTGTCTGCCGTCGGGGACGACGTGCCGCTGCCGTCGTGGGACATCTTCGATGACGAGGACCTCGTCGACCTGACCGACGACCTGCGGGCCGCCTTCCGGGCCCGGGCCGTTCCGGAGCCGCGTGGGGTGGCCCAGGATCGCCAGCACCTCCACGACGAGCGGCGTTACGACGTGCCGGTCACCGTGATCACCTGCGAGTTCCCGGTCTCGGCGCTGAAGACCTGGATCAGGAGCGGTCACCCCCAGGTGTCGGAGTTCGCCCTCATCCACGACGTCGAATACGTGGAACTGACCACCGGGCACTGGCCCCAGTTCACCAAGCCCACCGAGCTCGGTGCCGCCATCCTCGCCGCCGTCCGGGTTCGGTAAGAACAGAACCGGCCACATTCCCGCCGTCTCGAAGCCTTCGGTGCCGAGCGTAACTTTTCGGGTGCCGTCGTCGATTACGTCCACGTGGGCCTCGGCTCCGCAGAAATAAACCGACGGGTCTCAGACCCACTTGGAGGACTTAGATGTCATTCTTCACCGTTCTTGTCACGAGCAAGATCGCCATCGGCGCCCTGGCGCTCGGCACCGTCGCCGCCGGCGGCACCGCCGTCGCCGCCTACACCGGGACCCTTCCGGCTCCGCTGCAGCGGAGCGCCCACAGCCTGATCGGCGCCCCTGCCCCTGCGGAAAGCGAAGAGGTGGATGCCGCGGCCACGGCGGATCCGACCGAGACACCCGGCCCGACCGAGACGCCGAAACCCACCGGCACCCCGGTGGGCCCCGACGCCACGGGACCCGCGGCCTTCGGACTCTGCACGGCCTTCACGCACGGTGGCCTGAGCACGTCGTCCACGGCGTACAGGTCCCTCGTCGTCGCGGCGAGCAGCTCGACGGACATCGCCGCCTACTGCGCGACGATCGTTCACCCAGGCAAGATCGCGGCACCGTCCGACACCAGCGCCGCGTCTCCGGCGCGTCCCAGCCAGGCGGCACAGGGAACCGACCACAAGCCGACCGCGCCCGGTCGTCCGTAACTTTCTCACCGGCTACCCTGCCGCTCAGCGCTAGCCTAGGCAGCGTTGCGCGGCAGGGCGTGGTGACGGAACGGGACGAGGTGGTTGATGGAGACACTGACCGACGAGATGCTCGCTCACGGGCGCAGCAACCCGGCGGAGGTGTTCACCCTCGTGTACCAGGGGCTTTCGCCTTCTGTGCACGGCTACCTTGTGGCCCGCGGTGTGGATGACGCCGAGGCCGTTACCCACGATGTCTTCCTTGCCCTCTACCCTCGGCTCGCCACCGTGAACGGAGGAGTGAAGGGGTTGAAGACACTCATCTTCTCCATCGCACACGCCCGGTCGGTGGATCACCACCGACAGCGGGCAAGGAGTCCCATGATCACCGAATACCTGCCGGAGCTCGACTCCAGGTTCACCGCTTCTGCGGAAGATCACGCGCTGGATTCGGCTCTCGATACCGGTGTCCTCGATCTCCTCGGCCATCTGGGCGACGATCAGCGGGAGGTTCTGATCCTGCGAATCATCGCGGACCTCTCCCTCGAACAGACGGCAATAATCATGGACAAGTCGTCCGGGGCGATCAAACAACTTCAGCGGCGCGCACTGGGCAACCTCAAGCAGGAACTGGCGACAAAGAGCGGGGGCACACCATGACTCGTGACGACCGCGTTGTCGACGATCTGCTCGCGGAGGCCGGAATCGACGATGCCGCCGACGTTCGACCGCTGCTCATCGAACTTCGGTCCCTCGGCGCCGGCAGCCCTCCCGAGCCATCGGCAGAACTTGCCGCGCTCATGACCCCTGGCCCGGTGGATATCGCCGTCCGCCGGCGGGTTCGGCACCGTCGTCTCATCGTTGCGGCCATTGCCGTCGCGGCATCGGTCGGCGTCGGCGCCTCGGCCGCTGCGGCCAGCCCGGACTTCAGGCACACGGCGCAGACTGCCATCACGTTCCTCATCCACACCCTTGCGCCCGGCACGCTGCGCGAGCCCGGGCAGCCCACGATTCCGGCTCCCACGAGCAGTCGGGTGCCGGCCCAAGAAGGCACCCCGTCCGTCGGCCCCCAACGCGGTCCGAGCGACAAGTCCAGCGTCGCGCCCTCGCCTCGGCACACCGACCCGACCCGACCCGACCCGACGAGACGGCCGTCGACGATCGTGCCCCCCGTCACCCCGCCGGGCGCAAGCTCGAGGGCGACGCCACCGGCGGCGAACTCCCACCGCTAGCCCCCGGGCACCACGGCGGGCGGGCCCCACCGACGCGGACCTTGCCCGGGCAGTCCAGCGGATGTTGTCAGGGTGTGGTCAAACTTGTCAAACAGTGCCAGCAGGTCTGTTCGCGACGGGTCCCCTCGTGAGTCTCGTCCAGTCCGCGCGAAGGGGCGACCTTGCGTGAAGTCAATTGTGGCCTTTAGTGAACTAGCAATGACCAATAGTGAAGTGTTATGGGAAAACTGACACGATGCGTTGCTGCAGTCGCACCAAGCACAAAGCACCAAGTGCCTCGGCGCAATCACAACTTATAGGCATTTATACCGCGTTCCAACACTACATATAGTGTTTTGAGGCGTACGCTCCTAGCACGACCGGCCCCAAATTCGGGTGTCGGCAGCACGACCAACACGATAAAGGATTCTTGCCGATGTCCTCCCAACGCGCAGCTCCGATGGGCGTGATCGCGCGCTCCGGGGCGACCACACCATTCGATAGCGAAAGGATTCGCGCGGCCATCGCCGGTGCCGCTCGCGCGACGAAGGAATTGTCCAGTGCCGACGTGGAGCGCGTCACACAATTGGTGCTCGTCGCGCTCGCCGGCTCCGGCGTGACCTACCCGACCGTGGAATACGTCCAGGACATCGTCGAGCAGGCGCTGATCGCCGGATCGTTCACGGCTACGGCGCGCGCCTTCATCGCGTACCGCGACCAGCACGCGCGCCTGCGCGACGACACGAAGACTGTCATCGATGTGGGCAGCTCGATCAACGAATACCTGGACCGTTCCGATTGGCGTGTCAACGCGAACGCGAACCAGGGCTATTCCCTCGGCGGCCTCATCCTCAATACTGCGGGGAAGGTCATCGCGAACTATTGGTTGTCCCACGTGTACAGCCCGGAGGTCGGCAAGGCACACCGTGAAGGCGACCTGCACATCCACGACCTGGACATGCTCGCCGGATACTGCGCCGGGTGGTCGCTGCGCGTGCTGCTGGAAGAGGGGCTCAACGGCGTGCCCGGCAAAGTCGAGTCGCGACCGCCCAAGCACTTCTCCTCCGCTATCGGCCAGATCGTGAATTTTCTCGGCACGATGCAGAATGAATGGGCCGGCGCGCAGGCCTTCAGTTCCTTCGACACGTATATGGCGCCGTTCGTGCGGATCGACAACCTCTCCTACGAGGAGGTGCTCCAAGGTGTGCAGGAACTTATCTACAACCTCAACGTGCCCTCCCGCTGGGGAACCCAGACGCCGTTCACCAACCTCACCTTCGACTGGGTCTGCCCCGAGGACCTCCGCGAACAGGTGCCGGTCATCGGCGGCATCGCGCAGGATTTCGCCTACGGTGACCTCGCGACCGAAATGGCGGTCATCAACCGTGCCTATATCGAGGTGATGACGAACGGGGATGCCAGTGGGCGGGTCTTCACGTTCCCGATCCCTACCTACAACATCACCGAGGACTTCGATTGGGAATCCGAGAACGCGGATCGCCTCTTCGAGATGACTGCAAAGTATGGCACGCCCTACTTCCAGAACTTCATCAACTCGGAGTTGAAGCCGAACCAGATCCGGTCGATGTGCTGCCGCCTCCAGTTGGATCTGCGGGAACTGCTCAAGCGCGGCAACGGTCTGTTCGGGTCGGCCGAGCAGACCGGCTCGCTCGGGGTCGTGACGATCAACTGTGCGCGGCTCGGCTACCTTAACCATGGCGACGAGGCAGGCCTCCTCAGGGATCTCGACCGGCTTCTCGAACTCGCCAAGGACTCCTTGGAGCTGAAACGCAAGGTCATCGACCGACTCATCGTCGAAGGCTTGTTCCCGTACACGAAACGCTATCTCGGAGCCGGACTTCGCAACCACTTCTCCACGATCGGCGTGAACGGCATCAACGAGATGATCCGCAACCTCACCGGCGACGAGCAGGATATCGCCACCCCCGACGGCCACGCGATCGCCGTGCATCTGCTGGATCATGTGCGGTCGCGCATGCTCGAGTTCCAGGAGAGCACCGGGAACATGTACAACCTGGAGGCCACCCCCGCGGAAGGCACCACCTATCGGTTCGCGAAGGAAGACCGCAAGCGGTTCCCCGACGTGCTGCAGGCAGGAACCGATGCCAACCCGTACTATACGAACTCGTCGCAACTGCCCGTCGGATTCACCGACGATCCGTTCGAGGCGCTCGACCGCCAGGACGAGCTGCAGACGAAGTACACCGGCGGAACCGTGCTACACCTTTACATGTCGGAGAAACTCTCCAGCGCAGCGGCCTGCCGCGAACTGGTGAAAAGGTCGCTTTCCGTGCACCGGCTCCCCTACATCACGGTCACCCCCACGTTCTCGATCTGTCCTGACCACGGCTACCTCGCTGGCGAGCATCAGAGCTGCACCACCTGCGGCGGGCCGTGCGAGGTATGGACCCGGGTGATGGGTTACTTCCGCCCGGTCAGCTCGTTCAACATCGGCAAGAAGGGCGAGCACGCCGAGCGCACTCATTTCCAGGAATCGGCGATGGCGCAATGAGCGATCCGGTGCGCGCCGATGCCCTGCAGATCGCCGGGCTGACCCGGCTGTCCACCTGCGACTGGCCGAGCAAGCTCGTGGCGACCGTGTTCCTCCAGGGTTGCCCCCTCGCGTGCACGTATTGCCACAACCCGGCGCTCCTCGACCCGCGCACGCCCGGCGTCATCGAGTGGCAAGAGGTGCGCGACCTGCTCGCCCGACGTCGCGGGTTGCTCGACGGGGTCGTGTTCTCCGGAGGGGAACCGACCCGCCAGGCGGGGCTTGCGGCCGCGATGCGAGAGGTGAGAAACCTCGGCTTCAAGGTTGGCCTGCACACCGCTGGCACCTACCCGCGCCGTTTTGCCGAGGTGCTCCCGCTGTGCGACTGGGTGGGCCTCGATATCAAGGCGCCGCAACGGCTCTACGGCGCCATCACCGGTGTTCAATCCAGCGCCGCCAAGGCGGACGCTTGCCTTCGCCTCGCCCTCGACTCGAAAGTGGACCTGCAGGTGCGTACAACAGTCGACCCGACCGTGCTCACCCCGAGCCACGTCGCCGAACTCACCGCCTCGCTGATGGCCGCGGGAGTGCACGAGCACGTGCTTCAGGAGGTTCGCGCCGAGGGCGCACGCCCAGAGTATGTTGAGCAACTCATGGCGCTCGCGCAGTAACTGCAGTAATTGCAGCACCGCTCCCACGAACCTCGACGGCTCGTGGGTTACGATCACGAAGATGATGCGCGTCACAGCCGCTCTCACCAAACGGTGTCGGCCACTGCAGACGGCTTCCCGTCGATGGGAGACCGCCAAAGCGCAGGCTGCTGGAGGCCATCATGCTCGAAAGCTCATTGCCCGTCGTCATTCAAGGTGGGATGGGGATGGCAGTCTCCTCCTGGAAACTCGCCCGAGCGGTATCGCAAACCGGGCAATTGGGCGTGGTCTCGGGTGTCGGCCTCGACACAGTGCTCGCGAGGCGACTCCAGGATGGCGATCCCGATGGCGACATTCGCCGGGCGCTCGACCACTTTCCCGCCCAGACCATGACGGAACCGGTGCTGGATCGGTACTTCCTGCCGGGAGGCCGCTCTGCGGGTGAACCATACGTCCCTATCCCGAAGCTGTCGCTGACCCCCACCCGGAAGCAGCAGGAGTTGAGCCTCCTGGGCAACTTCGTCGAGGTGTGGCTCGCGAAGGAGGGCCACGGGGGGATCGTCGGCGTCAACTATATGGAGAAAATTCAGATGGCCACCCCGTCTGCCGTGCTTGGCGCGATGTTGGCCGGTGTCGACTACGTGCTGATGGGCGCCGGGATACCTCGGCAAATCCCCCATCTTCTCAACGAATTGGCGGAGGGACGACTAGGCAGTCTCACCGTCGATGTCCACGGCTCACATGAACTGCATACCGTGAGTGTGGATCCCGCGGAACTGCTCGGCCCGATACCGGCGCCACTGCTGCGCCCGAGATTTCTCGCCATCGTCTCCGCCGACGTGCTCGCGTTCTACCTGGCCCGAGACGAGGAGATTCGCCCCGACGGGTTCGTCATCGAGGGCCCGACGGCCGGCGGACATAATGCCCCGCCCCGCGGAAGACTGATGCTCGACGACGACAACCAGCCGATCTACGGGCCGCGCGACGACGCAGACCTCGAGAAGATCGCCGCGCTCGGCCTGCCATTCTGGCTCGCCGGAGGATACGGTTCGCCGCACCAGCTGGCCGCCGCGCTCACCGCGGGTGCGACTGGGGTTCAGGTGGGGACCCTGTTCGCGCTCAGCCGCGAGTCCGGGTTCACCGACACAGTGCGCGGCCAGATTCTGGATCAACTCGATCACGTCGAACTGGCCGTTCGCTCCGACGCAGCGGCCTCACCCACGGGGTTCCCGTTCAAGGTGGCACAACTGGCAGGCACTCTGTCCGACCCCGCCATATACGCCGAGCGGGTCCGACTGTGCGATCTCAGCTACCTGCGAGAGCCTTACCTGCGGGGGGACGGCGTGGTCGGCTTCCGGTGCCCGGGCGAGCCGGTGCACATGTATGTGCGCAAGGGCGGCGATGCCGCGAATACCGTGGGGCGCGCCTGCCTGTGCAACGCGCTGACCGCCACCGTGGGACTCGGGCAGACCCGCAAAGACGGGTACACCGAAGCACCCCTAGTGACGCTCGGTACCAACCTCGATGGCGCAGCCGCGCTCCAGGCGGCGCATCCCGACGGCTGGGGCGCCAACGATGTGGTCGACTGGCTATTGCAGGCCGCAGTTGAGTCCCGCATAGTGGTGTAGCGATGTCAGCGGTGCGGGACGGTATTCCTCGTCTAGCCCGTCAAAAACGATCGTTTTAGGCGCGGCTCCGGCTCGCGCGCGCGGTCATCCAGTCGATTGCAGCCGTCAGCACAGTATCGTCTCGCACCGCGCCGAGGTGGTCGAGGCCAGCGTGTGCGGTTATTCGCATGCGCTCGGCGGCGACGGGTGCGGAGGCTTTCAGCGCCTCGTGGAATGCGAAGGCAGACGCCGGAGGCACATGCGTGTCGTCAGCACCCAAATCAAAGGCGATCGCGGGCCCATGTGCGTACCGGTCCTGATGGGTGGAGGGGTCGAGCTCATTGTAGAGCCAGGCTCCATAGGCGGTCGGCTGGCCCTGATCGATGATGTTGCGTGGCTCGCCCACGCGAGTCATGCCGGGGCGGGTCCAATCGGGGGTTGCGACGACGGCGGCGACGCGGGTCACACGCTTATCGATGCCGGCGAGAGCGACGCTAATGTCCCCGCCCATGGAGAGGCCCCCGGCCACGATGTTGTCGGCCGCGACGTCGAAGCGTTCAGTTGCCCAGTCGAGTACGTGCACGGCGTCGAGGGTGCTCTGTCCAAGGATTGGCCACATGTCGCGGCGGAAGTGTGAGAAGACCTGTTCCATCACAGCCCGGTCGTCGCCGTCACCACGTTCACCAAGTCGCCACGGGTCGAAGCTGACCGCAGTGAATCCGCGTTCCGCGAGGCGGGCGAGTTGTGGTGCGACGGCCTCCTTGGTGCCTCCGAGATACGGGAGGAACAGTGCGAGTTGATGTCTATCGTTCTCGACGCTCGGGGAGACGTGGATGACGGGAACCGCGTCGACGTTCTCGCGCGCGAAGTGCACATCGGTCATAGAATCCACGTTACGCCCGACGGCTGACGCCCCACTGGTGAGGGTGCACCGCCCAAACACACCGCGACGGGCCGCGGCACAAAGCACCCTCGTCATCGGCGTCAACTAATCCCGCCATTCGAAAGAGAAAGAACCCCGCCAGAAAAATCAGAAAGCCACAGACGCGGACGGATTGCTAACGCCGCCCCGCGGAGGGTTCCGCTTGTGGGACGCCCATTGACTGCTCGCAAAAAGATACGCGACGACCAGCCCGCCCGGCTACCTTCGTGCGGCCAACGCTGCGTTGAAGGCGCTGGCGGAGGTGGTTGAACTGTCGATGCGCCAGTCGACCTCTTTGTTCAAGTCGAACCAGACGAAGCCGGTGACGTCGGGTTGAGCGGCGAGGTAGGAGACCAGGTCGGTGTTCCATTGTGCTTTTGACCCGCCGTTTTCTGAGGAGGCGGTCTCTGCGACGATGATCGGTTTCGTGGATGCGAGGCCGCGGAGTTCCGTCAAGCCCTCGCCGAAGACTGTGCTTGGTGATTTCCAGGATCCTCCGACCCTGTCGAGACCCCAGTTGTAGCCGTCGAGGGCGACGTCATTCACGTAGTCATCGCCAGGGTACTCGGTGGTGATCGGGGTCGAACCGTAATAGGGGACGTTCGGGCTCCACACCCAGATCACGTTCGTTGCACCTGAGGCGACCAGCACGTCATGAACGTGCCGGTACGCGGCGACATAGCTGCCGCTGGCGTTGCCGTTGACGCCGTCGGCCCACGGGTACCAGTTGCCGTTCATCTCGTGGCCGTAGCGGAGCATCACCGGCTTCCCCCACGCGGCCAGGGCGGTCCCCCACGACTTGATATAGGTGTCGTATGTTCCGGATGCGATTGTCGCCGACTGGTACGCGGTCTGGTTCAGTCCCCCGCCCCACGTCCATGGTTCCCAGGTGAGGAGGCTGGTCGCGCCGCGGGCGGCGACCGAATTCAGGTCGGCTATCGAGGCTGCCTGGTTGAAGTCGTAGTAGGACAGCACGATGGACGGGCTCTCGCCGGATATGGTGGCGACCTGGTCGAGTTCAGTGTTCGCCTGCGCACCGCCGACGGTGGCGACGCCGAACCTGAGATGGGCCGTGCTGATCGCCGGGACGGTCACCGGGTAGGTTACCGTGAATGTTTTCGAGGCTGAGACCTTTGCGACGGTGGCTGCGAGGGTGAATGTTGCCGCGGTCGTGGCAGGCACCACCCAGGTGGCGGAAAATACTCCTGCTCCGTTGGTCCGGATGGAAATGGCGGAGGACCCGGCCGTGAGTGTCCCGGTCGTGTTCTTCTGGAAGCCGCTGCCGCTGACGGCGACGGAGGTGCCGACGGGCCCGGATGAAGGGGACAAGGTAACGGCTGCAACCGTTGTCGATGACACCCGGGTGGGGAGCGACGCGGCGGTCACGGTCATCCGGCTGGATGAGGTCTGTGTTGCGGAGCCCTGGTAACTGCTGAGGACGTCGTACGACGGGCTCGGAACGGCTGCCGCTCTCTGTGCGACGCCTGCATTGCTTTCGACGCCTACCGCGGGAGAGATATGCGCTTCCGGGGTTCCGGAGTACATGCTCGCGGCCACGACCCCGCCTACGATGCCGACGGCGAGAGCGCCAGACAAGACCTTCAGCATGCGAGCAGGCTTTCGGACAAGGGCTGCTCTCGCGTCTGGCCGGTATTTGGTCGTTGTCAAGGTCTCACTCCGTGTCTGATGGCGTCGCGAGCCCGGAGGCTCCCGCCACTCTTAGATGAGTCGGGGTGCACAAAAACCTGTACGCCTTAGCGGAGGCCCCCTCACCGCATGAATTGAGATTAGCCGAACGGCTCATGGAATGGCGATCGGTTCTGGGGAGATTAGATGGAACTCGGGATCATCGACTTCTTCACACGTCACCCAGTTCATGCCTTTGTCGTGCTCGAGCTGGAACGGGTATCAAGCCAATCAGCCGGCCTAGAAGGCTCCCTGCCTCGAAGCACAGAATCACGATTGGCAGACGCGAGTCGCGAAGCAGCGAGGCTTGCGGCGTACCTCAAGTCGGCAGGCTGGGCTATTTCTGATTAGCGAAGCCCGTCGTATCCGTCGCTAGTAGCCAAACTCGGCGGCGACACAGCGGCTGACGTAATCTGAAACCGGATCAGACGGGTGACGCTTCAAGCCCCAGCTGGACAACCGCCGTGATGAGTTCCTGTGGGATCGATCACCTCGTATGCCACCACCGCGGGTAAGCGCTACCGAGTGAGGTACCGAAAGCCTGACCGTGCTCAGACCGACAAGCGCGGCTTCACGACGAAACGTGAGGCAGAACTTTTTCTAGCCTCGATCGAGGTCAGCAAAGCGCGGGGTGACTTTGTCGACGCTACTGCGTCCAAGGCGAACATCCGGTCACTCGGTAATGTTTGGCTCAAATCCCAGACACACTTGAAGCCATCTTCGCGTGAGGCAATCGACATCGCCTGGCGGCTGTACGTCGAGCCAGTATGGGGAGACGTACCTGTAGGCGACGTTCGCCACAGTGAGGTGCAAACCTGGGTATCGCAGCTCGCGACGGGCGACGCAAAGACGGCTCACGGCGCTGGCGCCCGCAGCGCGACCGTGGTCATCCGCGCGTATGGCGTGATGGCAGCAATTCTGGACGTCGCCTTACGTGATCGGCGCATCTCGTCGAATCCTGCGCGAGGCGTCGCCTTGCCCCGCAAGAAGAAGCCACACGTGTACCTCACGCATGACCGGGTGAGTCTGATGGCCGAACACTCGGGCGACAAGAGCACCCTCGTGCTCACCCTCGCCTACACCGGGCTTCGTTGGGGCGAGGCGGTCGGCTTGCGCGTCAAAGATCTCAATCCGTTGCGTCGCCGCCTTGCCGTGCAAGAGAACGCAGTGCGGGTTGGTGGACATATCGTTGTCGGTACTCCCAAGACGCACTCCACACGTTCGGTGCCGTTTCCCGAGCTGCTGACTTTCCACCTTGCGAAGGCAGCGGAGGGCAAGTCAGCCGACCAGTTGCTCTTCGGCGGAGGCACAGTGCACGTTTCCACGCCCCCGGCCCACGATGGATGGTTCGTGATGGCGGTGAAGGCAGCACAAAAGGTCGATTCTGAGTTTCCCCGGGTCACCCCTCACGACCTACGCCACACCGCCGCCAGCCTCGCGATCAGCGCCGGCGCGAACGTGAAAGCAGCGCACCGGATGCTCGGTCACGCTTCCGCGAGCATGACCCTCGACACCTACGCCGACCTTTTCGATGATGACCTGGATGGTGTTGCAGTCGCCCTCAATGCCCACGCGATGAATTCAGACGGGCAAAATGTGGGCACGGGACGCCAGCAGGGAGGGCCGATACCCGATTTAGCCCCGGCATTCCGCGTTTTTTGTTCGTCGGGCGCAGTGCCCCCACAGGGATTCGAACCCTGACTGGGACGATTTTAAGTCGTCTGCCTCTGCCGATTGGGCTATGGGGGCGAAGCATCGCCAGACTAGGCCGTCGGCAGCCGAAAACCTACGCCGTGGGAACCTTGGGCCGTGATGCGAACTCCTCGAACGCGTGACGCGGAGTGACCCGCGCCTCGATCGAGACGATGTCGCGACGTAAGAAGAAGTTGAGGACCCAGTTGCCGAAGACGCGGATCTTGCGCTCCCACATCGGAACCGCGAGGCCGTGATAGCCGCGGTGCATGAACCAGGCGAGCAGGCCAGTGACGGCGAACCGGCCGGACTGGAACGCGCCGATGCCGAGGCCGAGGCCCGCGACGGCGCCGAGACCCTTGTGGTAGTACTCCTTGGGCTCGTCGCCGCGGAGCTGGCCGATGATGTTCTTGGCAAGCCGCTTGCCCTGGCGAACCGCGTGCTGGGCGTTCGGCACGGTGAATCCGCCGACACCGGTACCGGTGAGGTCGGGGACGGCACAGACGTCGCCGGCGCCCCAGGCATCCGGCACCACGCCGTCGTCGTTGATCACGCGCAGGTCCGCCGCGACGCGCAGGCGTCCGCGTTCCTCGATGGGGAGGTCGGTGTTGCGCAGCACGGGGTTGGCCATGACTCCGGCGGTCCAGACGATGAGGTCGGTCTCGAAGGTCTGCCCGTTCGACATCTCGATCTTGCCGCCGACGGCGGAGGTGAGCTGCGTCTCGAGGTGGATCTCCGCACCGCGCTGGGCGAGGTTCTTGATCACCCAGAGGCTGGTCTTGAGTGACACCTCCGGCATGATGCGACCCATGGCCTCGATGAGGTGGAAGTGCGTGTCATCGAAGGTGAGGGTGGGGTAGTACCGCAGCAGCGAGCTCGCGAGGCTGCGCATCTCGCCGAAGACCTCGATGCCGGCGAAGCCGCCACCGACGACGGTGAAGGTGAGCAGGCGGTCGCGCTCTGGGCCGGCCGGGAGGTTGGCTGCCTTGTCGAAGTTGCCGAGGATGCGGTCGCGGATCTCCACGGCCTCCTCGATGTTCTTGAGGCCGATCGCCTCGTCAGCGACACCGGGGATCGGGAAGGTGCGCGAGACCGAACCGGCGGTCACGACGATGATGTCGTACTCGACGTCCCACGCCTCGCCCACGGCCGGCGTGATGGTCGCGGTCTTGGTGGCGTGGCTGATGTTGGTGACCTTCGCCGTGACGACGTTCGTCTTGACGAGGTGCCTGCGGTGCGACACGACCGCGTGACGCGGCTCGATCGAACCGGCAGCCACCTCGGGCAGGAAGGGCTGGTAGGTCATGTACGGCAGGGGGTCGACCATGGTGACCTCCGCCTCGCCGGGGCGCAAAGCGCGTTCGAGTTTGAGGGCCGTGTAGAAACCGGCGTATCCGCCGCCAACGATCAAGATTTTGGGCACGACCTACAATCTACTACTTGCGTCGGGTGCGCTCGAACTCGCGCCGGGCCCCGCGAACCACTATGACGAGCAGGATCGCGAAGATTCCGTACACCAGGAGAGGCACGCCGAGGTCCCTCAGCGCGGCAACCGAAGGCAAGACTTTGCCAAACGGACTCTGGGCAGACGCCACGGGAGTCGGGGTGGACGACGGGGTCGGAGTGGGGGTCGGCGCGGGGATCGCGGTCGCCGCCGCCCGCCGGTTGAGCCGAATCCATTCCGCGAGGTCGTTGGCCGGATTGTCCTTCACCGCGGGAACCGTCGCGGTCACTGCGGCCTGCGCGTTGATGAGCCCACTGCCGTAGACGATCGAGTCGCCGGCCTTCGTCGCGGTCGCCGTGAGCCGGTTGATCACGTTTCCGGCGTCGAGACCCGGATGCGACGCCCGGATGAGGGCGAGCAGCCCAGACACGAGCGGTGTGGCCCCACTCGTTCCCGCCCACTGGAAGTACCCGCCGCCGGGGCCGGCACCGACGAGGTCCTCGCTCGGTGCGGACACGGTGAGGGTGATCCCCTGCGACGACGCGTCGAAGCTTGCCTTGCCGTTGCGGTCGACGCCGGCCACGACGACCACCCCGGGCATCGTCGCCGGGGCGCCCACCTCGGTGGTGCCGCTCCCCCGGTTGCCGGCGGCCGCGACGACGATCACGTCGTGTTTCATCGCGTAGAGGAAGGCATCATCCCAGCTGGTCGGCCAGTCGAGGGTATTGCGAGTGAGCGACATGTTGATGATGGATGCGCCGTGGTCGACAGACCAGCGCACCGCCTGGGCGATCTGGTCGTCGGAGTTCGTCGAGCCCACCCCGAAGCCGACCGACACGGCGAGGATTTTCGCCTCGGGCGCGACCCCGATCACCCCGGCGCCCGCGCCGTGCCCGTGGCCGGCGAGCAGCGACGCGACCATGGTGCCGTGCTGCGGATCTTCGCCGATCGGCTTCTGGCCGTCCGGGGAGCCGACGCCCGAGACATCCGTGCCGCCGACGACGGTTCCCGTGAGGTCGGGATGGCTTCCGTCGACCCCCGTGTCGATCACCGCCACGGTGACGCCGGCGCCCTTGGTGGTCGACCAGGCCGCGGTGATGCCGTAGGTGGAGAGCCAGTATTCGCGGTCCCGAATGGGGTCCGCCGATGCCGTGCCGGCCGGGAGGACGGATGCCGCCACCGCGAGCAGCGCCACCGCCACCGCCAGCAGCGCCCTAGCACCCGTGGCCCGGACGGTCGTGCGGCCGAGTCTCACGGCTCCGGTGCGCACTCGCACACCGTCGGCGACCAGTCCGCCCGCTCGAGCGCGAGATCCCCGATGGGGTTGACCCCAGGACCGGCCGCGAGGGCGTGCCCGGCGAGGGCGTGCAGGCACTTCACCCGTTCCGGCATTCCACCGGCCGAGATGCCGTCGATCTCGGCGACGAACTCGATGCCGTTGCGGTCGGCGAGGTACGCCTCGTGCGCGGCGAAGTAGGCGGCGGCGACCGTCTCGTCGGCGAGGAGCGCCGCGAGCTCGGTCATCACGCCGTTCGCCTCGAGGGTGGAGATCGCCGCGGTTGCCGCCGGGTGGCTCAGGTAATAGAGCGTGGGGAACGGGGTGCCGTCGTCGAGGCGCGGTTTCGTCGCGACCACGGTGGGCGCGCCGCAGACACAGCGCGCGGCGATTCCGATCACGTTGCGAGCCGGCCGGGCGAGCTGGCGCGACACGGTGGCGATGTCGGCGGCGCTTGGCGGCTCGAAGGGGGGTGTGGTCATGGTGCTCTCTACTGGCTGCCGGTGATCACCGGTGCGACGATCTTGTTCGCCGGGGCATCCGTGAGTCCGGCGGTGAAGACCGACGACAGCAGCGAACCGAGCCAGTCCACCTGGGTGGTCTGGATCTTGTCGCTGATCGGCTGCCCGCTCTGCGCGGTGGCCGTCTTGCCGTCGTCGATCACGAGGTAGCTGAACTCGCCGGGGATCACGTAGTTGAGCCGCTGCCTGGCGAGGGACTCCACGTAGGTCGGATCGTCCCAGCGTGCCTTCTGTTCGTTGAGCGTGCCGACCGCGGCCTTCGCCGCCGCGTTCTGCGACTCGAGGGCCGCGATCTGCTGGCGCTGGTCGATGAAGATCCGCAGCGACGGGGCGAGCACGACCACGAAGAGCACGATGAGGCTGAGCGCGGTGATGGCGAAACCGGACAGACGGATGCTGCGGAGCCACTGCCCGGACGCGTTCTCTTCCGGCATGCTCACGGGCACGCGCGTGGTGGGCACGCGCGTGCCTCGAGCCTGCTTCGTCATACTCTCGAGCCTAAACGTGCCCGCCGTGAAACTCGGTCAGGCATGCCCGGGCTCTGGTCTGGCCCGCGCAGTTCTGGCCCGCGGAGTTCTGGCCCGCGGAGTTCTGGCCCGCGCAGTTCTAGCCCGCGCAGTTCTAGCCCTGATAGCGCGGGAACGCCTTGCGTCCCGCATACACCGCGGCGTCGCCCAGCTCCTCCTCGATGCGCAGCAGCTGGTTGTACTTGGCCACGCGCTCGCTGCGGGCGGGGGCGCCCGTCTTGATCTGGCCGGAGTCGGTCGCGACCGCGAGGTCCGCGATGGTCGTGTCCTCGGTCTCGCCGGAGCGATGCGACAGGATCGCGGTGTAGCCGGCGCGCTGGGCGAGGGCCACGGCATCCAGCGTCTCGGTGAGGGTTCCGATCTGGTTCACCTTGACGAGGATGGAGTTGGCCGCCGAGAGGTCGAGACCCTTCTGCAGGCGGATCGGGTTGGTGACGAAGAGGTCGTCGCCCACGATCTGCACCTTCTTGCCGAGTTCGGCGGTGAAGTGCTGGTAGCCCTCCCAGTCGTCCTCCTGCAGCGGGTCCTCGATGGACACGAGCGGGTAGTTGGCCGCGAGGTCCGCGAAGTAGGCGGTGAGGTCGAGCGCCGAGAGCTGCTTGCCCTCGAAGTGGTACGAGCCGTCCTTGTAGAACTCGGTCGCGGCGACGTCGGTCGCGAGCGCGATGTCGGTGCCGAGGGTGAACCCGGCCTGCTCGATCGCGGTGGCGATGAGGTCGAGCGCCTCGCGATTGCTCGACAGGTTCGGCGCGAATCCGCCCTCGTCGCCGAGGCCGGTCGACAGGCCCTTCGAGTGGAGGAGCGACTTGAGGGAGTGGTAGGTCTCGACGCCCCAGCGGAGGGCCTCGCTGAACGTCTCGGCGCCCAGGGGAACGATCATGAACTCCTGCACGTCGATGTCGTTGTCGGCGTGCGAGCCGCCATTGATGATGTTGAGCAGCGGCACAGGAAGGGTGTGGGCGTTCGGTCCGCCGAGGTAGCGGAACAGCGGGAGGTCGGCGGAGTCTGCCGCGGCCTTGGCCACGGCGAGGGACACGCCGAGGATCGCGTTGGCGCCGAGCTTCTTCTTGTTCTCCGTGCCGTCGAGCTGGATGAGGGCGGCGTCGATGAGGCGCTGGTCGGTGGCGTCGAAGCCTTCGATCACCGGACCGATCTGGTCGATGACGGCCGAGACGGCCTTCTGCACGCCCTTGCCGCCGTAGCGCTTCTTGTCTCCGTCGCGAAGCTCGTAGGCCTCGAACGCGCCGGTGGAGGCGCCGGAGGGAACGGCCGCGCGGGCGACGATTCCGTCCTCGAGCAGCACCTCGACCTCGACGGTCGGGTTGCCTCGGGAATCGAGGATTTCGCGGGCGCCTACTGCTTCGATCAAAGCCACGACGGGACTCCTTAACGTTGGGGGATTTGCGTTCGCTATCCTACTCGGCGCCGAGTTTGCGTAACTTCAGTTCGGCCACGGTGACGGCGCCATTCGGCACCGTCGCGATCTCCGTGAAACCGGATGCCACCAGCCGTTCGAGAAGCGGCTTGATGTTGCGCGGGGCACGCTCCAGCCTCACCCGCCGGCCGCTCGCGATGAGCTCCGATTTGAGGTGCATCAGCGTGGTGGCCGACACGTCGCTGTCGTACAGGAGGGCGACACCGCCGACACCGATGTCTGCGGGCAACTCGACGAGGTCGACGATGCGTTCGAAGCCGATCGAGAAGCCTGCCGCCGGCACGTCGGAGCCGAGGAACCGGCCGATCATGCCGTCGTAGCGGCCACCGCCGCCGAGCGAACTGGAGGATGACGGGTGCGCGATCTCGAAGATCGTGCCGGTGTAGTAGCCCATGCCGCGCACGAGGAACGGGTCGAACTCCACCACCGAGGAGGCGACTCCGCCGTCGACCGCGATGGTGCCGTCGGCCGCGGTGGTGTCGTCGGCAGGGGTGATGCCGAGGCCGGCGTTGACGGCGTGGCCGATGGCCGCGAGCTGGGCGATCACGGCCGGGTCCGCGTCCGGCGGCAGGGCCTTGGCGATCGCGCGTTCACCGAACGACAGGTACTCGAGGGTCTGGGGGCGGCGGAAGAAGGCGTCGAGCGCATCGACGGCCGCGGCATCCACTCCCTTGGCTCGCAGTTCGGCGACGACCCCGTCCTGGCCCACCTTGTCGAGCTTGTCGATTGTGACGAGCACCGAGTCGTGGTCGGCCGCGGCGAAGCCGAAGGTGTCGAGCATGCCGATGAGCAGTCGCCGGTCGTTGACTCTGATGGTCCAGTCGGCCAGTCCGAGGGCCGTCATGGTCGCGGCGGTTGCCGTGAGCAGTTCGATCTCGGCGAGCGGGCCGGCCTCGCCGATGATGTCGATGTCGCACTGCACGAACTGGCGGTAGCGACCCTTCTGGGGACGTTCGGCCCGCCAGACCGGCGCGATCTGGATGGCCCGGAACACGGTCGGCAGCTCGGCCCGGTGGGTCGCGTAGAACCGCGCGAGCGGCACCGTGAGGTCGAAGCGCAGGCCGAGGTCGGCGAGGTCGAGGGCATCCTTCGCCGCGGCGAAGTCCTCGGTGGTGAGTCCGCGCTTGAGCACACCGAAGGCGAGCTTCTCGTTGTCGCCGCCGAGACCGGCGTGCAGCCGGGCCGAATCCTCCATCACGGGGGTCTCGATCTCGTCGAACCCGTGGGTGGAGAACACGCTCCGGATCACCGAGAGCACGTGCTCGCGTCGCGCCTTCTCGGCCGGCAGAAAGTCGCGCATGCCGCGAGGAGGGTTCACAGGGCTGGCCATGAGTCGATTGTTTCACGGGAGCCGCCTCGGGTCGGGCAGGGCCGGCGAGCGGCTATTCGGTCGGCGCGGCGCCCTCGGCGCCCTCCGCGGCGCCCTCGGCTACGAGGGCCGCGATCCGAGCCTCGTAGCCGCGCAGCACTCGCGCGAACACGGCGGACACCCGCTCGGCATCCACCGTCACCATGAGGTCGTAGTGCAGCCCGTAGATAGTGTCCACCATGGTTCGCGCCTCGAGAGTCGCCTCCTCCTGGCGGATGCCCATCCGCACGAGCGCGTCGACCCCCGTGGAAAACCAGCGGTCGAACAGTCCGCGGGTGATCTGGCCGAGCCCGTGTTCCCGGGATTCGCTGGTTGCCGCCTCGAACTCGAGGCGTCGCAACTGCCGGCTTCGCTCGGTGAGCGAGAGCTCCCAGGACTGGCGGAGGTTTGCGAGGTGCTCCTTGAGGCCGCCCGACTCGCTCCGGACGGCGGCCACCACGAGGTCCTGGCGCTCGGAGACGGCGAGCACGACCTCGCGCACGAGGTCCGCGCGCGTGCCGAAGTGATAGACGAGCGTGTATGTGCTCACCTCGAGCCCGCTCGCGAGGGTGCGGAAGGTGAGGGCGGAGAGCGGCTTGTCGAGCAGAAAGTCCACGATCTGGACAAGCAGGGCGGGCTTGCGTTCCGGGTCGGGTTTGCGCGCCACGCGATTAACATAACGCACGTTTGTCTATTGCTGCGGCGGCGGCTACACTCGATTTTGGCGCACGCGAAGTCACATCGTCGATACCAATCCGGTGGTGAACCGCGCGGCCGACAATCACGTTCGGGTCTATGTTGACCCGGATTCATGACCAGGTCTGTGGATCGGGTAATCCACGGACCTGAGTCCGGTGCAACCATTTCACTGTGGAATTCCCAGCGAAAACGGTTCCCGGGCTGGGTGCCCCTCTCATTCGGGTTGAGGGGGGCACCACCCACTCGTCTCGGATTCCCTAGCCGGCGGTGCCGATGATGCCCGCGTCGAAGGGGTCGGACTCCGCCTCGCGGATCTCGTCTTGCAGGCCGCGCAGCGTCACGCGCAAGGCGCGTTCGGCGTCCAACCCGTTCGCCTTCGCCGACGCGACGATCGCGAGCAGCAGGCCGCCGAGCTCCTCCTCATCGGTGACGCCGATCACGGCGGGGGCGTCAGCCTCGATCACGCCGATCTTCTGGGCGCGGCCGATGAGCTTGTCGGCGAGCGCGAGCGACGGCATGCCGAGCGGGATGCCGTCGAGCACGCTCGTGCGGTGCGACTTCTCGACCGCCTTCACGTCATCCCACACCGCGATCACGTCCTGGGCAGTCTCCGCGACCGTGTCGCCGAACACGTGCGGGTGGCGTCCGATCATCTTCGCGGTCATCTGGGCGGCCACGTCTTCGATGTCGAACCGCTCGCCATCGCTCGCCGAGGCGATGTCGGAGTGGAAGATCACCTGGTAGAGCACGTCGCCGAGCTCCTCGATGAGTTCCTCCCGGCTGCCACCCTCGATCGCGTCGACGAGTTCGTAGGTCTCCTCGATGAGGTACTGCACGAGGGACTCGTGGGTCTGTTCGGCGTCCCACGCGCATCCACCCGGCGCGCGAAGTCGGGCGAGCACCGCGATCAGTTCGTCGAGCTTCGGATGCGGCGGGCTGGTCGGCTGATCGGTCATGCCTCCAATCCTGCACCAGCGAGCGGGGCTGCCAACCTGCCCGGGAGACAATGGGTCGTGCTCTCGCCCGATTCCCCGACCAGTTCGCTGATCCTCGTGGGCGTGCTCTGGGCGTTGCTCGCGCTGCTCATCGTGCGGGCCGTGCGCAAGGATCGCCGCGAATACTCGCGCTTCAAGCGCTATCGGAGTTCCCAGAGCCGTCGGCGGATGTTCCGCAAGTGGCTCATCGACTCGTTCGTGATGTTCGGCGGTGCGTCGATCGTGATTCTCGCCCTCGTCTGGCAGTACCCGCCGAGGCTCCTCGCCGAGGTTCGGCGGTGGCCCCTGTCCGTGTGGTTCTCGGACGTTGTCGAGCGGTCCGACGGGCTCGTGCCTGGCCTCGCGGTGGGTGTGGCCGTAGCGCTCGTCGGCGGAACCATCCTTGCCGTCTACCTCGCGCGCAAGACCGTGGATGTGCCGACGATCGGCGACATCAGCGCCCTGCTCCCCCGCGACCGCAAGGAGCTTCGCTACGGCATCGCGCTGTCGCTCAACGCCGGCGTCGTGGAGGAACTGCTCTTTCGACTCGCCGTTCCCGCCCTCGTCTTCGGGGTGTTCGGCAACGCCGTGGTCGCGGTGGCGGGCGGCGTGCTGCTCTTCGGCGCCCTGCACGTGTACCAGGGCGTGGCGGGCATCATCGGGTCCATCGTGATCGGCGGCGCGCTCATGCTGCTCTACCTGGCCACCGGCAGCATTCTCGCCGCCATCGTGGCTCACACCCTTATCGACCTGCGGTCGCTCGTGCTCATCCCCGTGCTCGTCTACCGGGTGCACACTCGCGACTAAGTGCGGTCCGAACGGAGTTCAACCCGATGTCTCGCCGGCCGGCGCCTGGTCCGCCAGCTCGACGGTCTTGCGAGGCATGGTGAGGGCGGCGACGACGGTCGCGAGCGTCACGATTCCCACCGAGATGAACACGCTCGACGAGGCGGCGATCACGGTTGCCGGGTTTTTCTCGCTCCCACCGGACGCGGCGAAGATCGCGTTCGCCACCGCCCCGAAGATCGCCACACCCACGGCACTGCCGATCGAACGGGAGAACAGGTTGGTGCCGGTGACGACGCCACGCTCGTTCCACGGGACGCTCGCCTGGGCGGCGATGAGGCTCGGGGTCGCCACGAGACCCAGGCCGAGGCCGATCAGGAAGCAGCTGCCGGCAACCACGGCGAGCATCGGTGTGCGGGAGAACGCCGCGAGCACGGCGGCGCCGGCGACGACCAGCGTCATCCCGATGAGCACGGTGCTGCGGAATCCGATCCGCAGGTAGAGGCGTCCAGACAGCGACGCCGAGATCGGCCAGCCGATGGTGAGCGCCGCGAGGGCGAGGCCGGCGACGATCGGTGTCGTGCCGATGGCCAGCTCCAGATAGGTGGGCACGTAGGAGGTGAGGCCGATGAGGATCGCGCCAACGCCCACCGAGACGAGCGCCGTCGTGAGCAGCAGGCGCCGGGAGAACACCCAGAGCGGCAGCACCGGTTCCGCCGCGCGCTTCTCGGCGAAGACGAACGCCACGAGCAGCAGGCCGCCCGCCACGAAGGCGCCGATGCTCTGGGGCGAGTTCCAGGTCCAGGCGCGTCCGCCCTCGAGCACGCCGAGAATCAGGAGGCTCAGCGACACCGTGAGCAGGGTCGCGCCGAGGTAGTCGACCTTGTGCGTGCGGTGCTCGATCTTCTCGTGGAAGGACTTGAGCAGCAGCCACACCGCCAGGATGCAGAGCGGCACGTTCACGAAGAAGATCCAGCGCCAGGTCAGGTACTGCGAGAACACTCCGCCGAGGGTCGGGCCCACCACCGAGGAGATCGCCCACACGCTCGCGAGGTAGCCCTGCGTCTTCGCCCGTTCGGCCACCGTGTAGATGTCGCCGGCGATCGTGATGGCCATCGGCTGCACCGCGCCGGCCCCGAGGCCCTGCACCACGCGGAACGCGATGAGGGCCGGCATGCTCCACGCGAAGCCGCACAGGATCGAGCCCAGCAGAAAGAGGCCGATGCCGATGAAGATGATGGGCTTGCGTCCCACGACATCCGAGAGCTTGGCATAGACGGGCACCGACACGGCCTGGGCCAGAAGGTAGATGGAGAACAGCCAGGGGAACTCCGAGAAGCCGCCGAGGTCTTTGACGATCGAGGGGACCGCGGTCGCGAGGATGGTCGAGTCGATTGCGACGAGGCCGGTCGTGACCATGAGCGCGATGAGGATCGGTCCGCGTTCGGAGCGGAAGCCGATGTCGGCGCGTGTGACGGTCGAACTCACTCGTGGTCCCCTTGCAGGTGCATGCTGCTGGTCGATGCGGTACTCAACATCATTGCGCTACCCAACGTCAAAGTCGCGGGGGCCGGGATCCATTCCCGGCGTGCGGCGTGCCGGGCTTCGGTGAAGTGGTGGGGCGGTTGCTGGGCAGGTCGCGGCAGGGCGGGCGGCGGCGGGCGGATCACTGCGTCCACGGCGGCGGCGACTGGCCGGGCACACTCCTCCCCCGCAACTCGGGCTCGGGCAACTCGGGCTCGGGCAGCTCCGGCTCGGGCAACCTGCCGCCTCGACGCGGGGTCCGCTGCACGTCGACGCTCGAGGGCGGAACGAACCACGGGACGTTGTCGATCACCTCGATTCCCCAGCCGTCGCGATGCACCCCGTGATGGTGTTTCGAACAGAGCAGTATCCCGTTGTCGAGATCCGTTCGCTTGGTGTGCGACCACCACTGAATGTGATGCGCCTCGGTGTAGCTGGGCGGGCGGTGGCAGCCGCGCACCGCGCATCCGCCGTCCCGTTCTGCGAGCGCCAGGCGCTGGGCCCGGCTGAACAGCCGTCGGGACGCGCCCAGGTCGAGCACCTCGCTCGGGCCGCCGAGCACCATCGGGATGAGGTGGGCGTCCGCAGCCAACCGTCGCGCCGTGCCGGCCGAGATGGGCTGCTCGATGCCGTCGATGTGCGCCTCACCGAGGCCGCTCATGAGCGATTCGAGCGTCATGCGCACGACGATAGTGGCCGACGGCACCGGCACGTGCGTGCTCGTGCACGAGTTTGCATGACGCGCGATCTCCACGATCGCCGCCGCGGCAATCTGGGTGAGGGTGCGCGGGTCTGGCAGCTGCTCGCGGTCGTCGCCGCAAGCATCCGGCCCCTCCCCGCCCTCGAATCGCACGCTGCGGATCGCCTGAGTCACCGCCGCGTCGATGCTCGCGTCGAGGTGCGCCGAGCCGAGCGGATCGAGGTCGATCACGTAGCGCTTCATACCGTTGTGGCGGACGATCCGACGCAGCGAACACAGCTGCGCGAGGGCCTCTTCGCGCGGTTCGATGCCATCGACGTCCAGCATGTCGCGAAAGCGGGTGGCGAGCTTGCGAATCTCGTCCGCCGAGCGGTCTGCGGCGTGCGCGGCGAGCTGCCGTTCCGCCTCGGCGAACTCGTCGGGGTGCGCCTGGGGCGCGACCTGCGACAGGGCGGACACGATCCAGTTGGCCGAGGCGACCGGGATGCCGCCCGCCGCGAGCGCTTCGGTGAGCGCCGGATAGAGAGGCGGCATCCGCTCACCGACCAGACTCATTCGCGTGCCCGTCGCCTCCCCCACGCGGCAAAGGCGGAAGGCCTCGTCGGACGGGATACGGCCGATGTCGGTCAACAGAGCGGCGGGGCTGGTCTGGCCCAGGCGCGATGCCAGGCCGGCTGGCCCCAGCGACGACCGCGATCGCTCGACCACCTGGCTGGCCAGCCGCACGAGTTCGGCGTCGATCTCGTGCCGCCGCGCGAACGCGGCCTCGAGGGTGTGCAGCAGCTCCGAGTCGGTCAGCGCGCCGAGCGAAGAGTCGGGCGCACCGAGACTGTTGGCCGCACCGAGACAGCCGGCCGCACCGAGACAGTCAGGCGCACCGATCTCACCGGTGAGCGCATTCACGCTCATCGTCGGTGCTGCCGTCGGACTGTTCATACTCACATCGTCTCACCGACCACCGACATTTGAAGTCGGCAACCCGCCTCTGACCAGCACTTCCTGTGTAGAACGGAGCGCCGGCGGCGCCTGTGGAGGATGGGAGCCCGCGGCAAACCGAGGCGGCGGCAGCGACCGCAGGGGAGAAGACGGCACCCCGAGAACCCCGGAACGAGCACCAGGAGCCGAGCATCCGCCCGCCAAAGAAGGGCCAAAAGCCTCAATCGCCACCCGCCGCGCCGGGGCCAGGCTGGAGTCCCAACAACCAGAACGGGAGCATCAGATGGCAACCTACGACGTGGCACACCGCTCGGCGATCGGGACCGGGGCGGGCTCGGGCATCGGACGCGCGATAGCGCTCGAACTCGCGGCGAACGGCGCATCGGTGATCGTGGCGGAGTTGAATGCCGAACCGGCTCAGGCCGTGGTCGACGAGATCCGCGCGGCGGGCGGAACGGCCGAGAAGATCGTGGGCGACGTGAGCGACCCCGACTTCGCCGTGGCCTGCGTGGCCGACGCGAACGCGCTCGCGCCCCTCCGCATCGCGGTCAACAACGCGGGCATCGGCGGTGAGCAGGCACTGATCGGCGACTATTCGCTCGAGAGCTGGCGCCGGGTGATCGAGGTGAACCTCAACGCCGTCTTCTACGGCCTCAAGGAGCAGCTGCCCTCCATGGCGGAGAACGGTGGCGGATCCATCATCAACATGGCGTCCATTCTCGGGACCGTGGGCTTCGCCTCCTCCTCCGCCTATGTCACCGCCAAGCACGGCCTGCTCGGACTCACCCAGAACGCGGCCCTCGAGTACGGCGCCAAGAAGGTGCGCACCAACGCGGTGGGTCCTGGGTTCATTCACACTCCCCTCGTGGACGCGAATCTGGATGACGCCACGCAGAAGTTCCTCGCCGGCAAGCACGCCCTCGGTCGCCTCGGCACCTCGGAGGAGGTCTCGGCGCTCGTCTGCTTCCTGGCCTCGGATGCCGCCTCGTTCATCACGGGCAGCTACCACCTGGTGGATGGCGGGTACGTGGCGCAATAGGGGTGGCGGGCGCGGTCGCGCGCGGCGGGTCTGGCGGGTCTGCCGGGTCTGCTGGGTCTGCCGGATCTGCTGGGCCCGCCGGGTCTGCCCGATCTGCAGGAGCTGTCGGTCTGCCGACGGCCTACAGCGCTGGTCGCGGTGGCTTTCCGCCGCGGCGAGGAGTGCGCCGGTGGTCGATTGTCGATGGCGGGATGAACCACGGAACATCGCCGCGAACCTCGATCATCCAGTTGTTGCGATGGACTTCGTGATGGTGTTTCGAGCAGAGCAGTATGCCGTTGCGGAGATCCGACGGACCCGAGTGGCCCCACCACACCACATGGTGAGCCTCGGTATGGCTGGGCGGTAGCTGACAGTTGCGCCAGGCGCAGCCGCCGAAACGTTCGCCCATGGCGATCTTCTGCGCCGTGCTGAACAGCCTCTGACTGGTGCCGAGGTCGAGCACCTGGCTGTCTCCGCCGAGAACCATGGGGATAATTTGGGCTTCCGCGGACAGCCGGCGGGCGGTTCCCGCTGAGATCGGCTGCTCGATGCCATCGATGTTCGCTTCACCGAGCCCGCTGAGCAGGGACTCGAGCGTCATCCGCACCACGATCGTGGTCGCCCGAATCGGGATCTCCGTGTTGGTGCAGGCGATGCCGTGTCGGGCGAGCTCGAAGATCGCCTCGGCGCCGAGCTGCGCGATGCTGCGCTGGGCGATGAGCGCGTCATCTGCGTCTGCGTCGGTGTCTGCGTTGTCGGTGTCTGCGTTGTCTAAGTTTGGGCTGTCGGTTTCGAAGCGTGGGCGGCGGATGTTCGCCCCCACATGCGAGTCGATTGCAGCATCCAGATAGGCGGCACCGATCGGGTCGGCATCGATGATGTACCGCTTCATGCCATTCGGGCGGATGGTGCGGCGCAAGGAGATCAGCGCCGCGAGGGCTTCCTCCCGGGGCTCTATGCCGTCGACGTCGAGCGCTTCGCGCCACGAGTTCGCCACCCTGCGCACCAGGTCTGCCGGGCACTCCCGGGCGAAGGCGACGAGTGCGTCCTCGGCGGCAAGAAGGTCGGCGGTGTCGGCCCGAGGGGCGGCTTGTGCAAGAGCGGAGATGATGTAGTTCGCGGAGTCCAACGGAATGCTGCCATCATCCAGCGCACCACGCACCACACCGTATTCGATGGGAAGAGGCTGCCCCAGAAGAGTCGAGCGCTGTTCGGTCGCAACCCCGACGCGGTAGTAGCGATGAGCTTCCACTCGCGAAATGCGACCGACGTCGACGAGGAGTTCGACCACGCTGCGACTCGACTGCGCCACATGTGGTGCCTCGACGGCTCGCGCGGCCTTCATCATCTCGCCGGCATCCACCGAGAGTCGGGTGATCTTCGCGTCGATGAGCCGCCGCTCGGCGAAGGCGCTCTCGAGGTCTTCGAGCATGCGGGATTCGCCCGCGTCTCCACTTCCGAACCCGTGATTGAGCCCGTTCTGCTCCCCCGGAACAGCCCACACATCGGTCGCGGCCATGGCCGCTTCCCGAGGGGTTGAGAGGGTCAATGTCATGGCTATATTCTCCCACTTTGACGCCAGAATATCCAGTTAAATAGTGGCTTTGATCAGCTATTTTAATGATTTTGGCAGGGGATAACTTCGCCCGATCTCCCCTGTGGAGGAGAGGAGAGAAACCGCTTCCGTTTCGCCCCGTGGATGCAGTGAGAGAGCCGCTGTTCGGGCGGGTGCGGGGTGCACCAGCCGCCCCCGAACGGGCGATAGACGAGGGCTCCTCACTCGGCAAGGATGAGGATGTGGTCGCCGGCCGGCGCGACGATGGGGCGCGACCACTCCGGCGCGACGATGGAGGCCGACAATGGCAGCGGGACATTCGGCGGCCAATGAGGCCGCCCGGTACAAGGCGCAGGCCGAACAGGCCGAGTTCATCGCGCTCAAGGCGCGCGAGATGCACCGCCGATACTCCGCCGCCGAGGCGACCGAGACGCGACTCGGCTCCATGCTCGAGCCCCTCACTGAGATGGGATACCACGTACTGACCGACCGACTCTGGCCCAATTCGCGCAAGGCGCAGGTGGACTTCGTGCTGGTGGGGCCGACCGGAGTCTGCATCGTGGATGCCAAGTCCTGGGCTGAGCTACACGTCACAGCGGATCGGGTGTTCCAGGGACAGGATGACGTCACCGATCGCTTCGACGGAATCTCCAGCCTGGCCGCCACGACCGAGGCAGCGCTTGCCGACGTGGGGCTCGCCCCGGGTGAGGTTCGGGTCGTCGCGGTCTTCATGAACCAGCGCGGCATCCGCAGCCGAGTCAACGGCGTCGACCTCGTCGGCGAAGACAAGGCAATTGACTATCTCGTCGGCCGCGGCCCTCGGCTCACCTCCGAGCAGATTGCGACCGCCCTGTCGGCCGTCGAACAGCTGTTCCCTCCGTACGCGATGAGCGATCAGCCGATGGAGCTCACCCTCCCTGCACCGATCGTGCCCACGACGTTGCAACAGGCACTGATCACGGTTGAGGAGATCGAGGAAGCGCTGCTTGCCAACATCCTCGCCAAACCGATCGAAGAATGGATGGCGTTCCTGCATCCTGAGCAGGCTCGCCTCGTGCGTCGCTCGTTCAACGGCCCGTCGCGCATCCGCGGCGCCGCCGGCACCGGCAAGACCGTCGTTGGCCTGCACCGCGCGGCGTACATCACCCGCACCCGGCCCGGCAAGGTGCTGGTCACCACCTTCGTGCGCACGCTGCCGGACGTGCTGTCGTCCCTCCTTTCGCGAATGGCGCCCGAGATCGCCGACCGGGTGGAGTTCACGGGTGTGCACGCCTTCGCGATTGGCGTGCTCAAGGCCCGCGGAATCCCATACTCCCTGGATTCGAAGAGGGCCGATCAGTGCTTCGACGCTGCGTGGCGTGCCGTCGCGAAGGATGGCCCGCTTGGACGGATCGACAGCCGCTCGGACTACTGGAAGGACGAGATTCTTTGCGTGATCAAGGGGCGCGGCCTCACTCGGTTCGAGCAGTATGCGACGCTCGCCAGGGTTGGGCGCCGCCGCGGGCTCACGGCAGAGAACCGATTCGCGGTGTGGGAGTTGCACACCGCGTATGATGCCGCGCTTCGCGCGAGCGGCGTCAACGACTTCGCCGACGTGATCCTGCTCGCGGAGCAGTCGCTGCGCAAGACTCCGCTGGAGGGCTACAGCGCTGTCGTCGTTGACGAGGCGCAAGACCTCAGCTGCGCGATGATCCGGATGCTGCATGCCGTTGTCGGCGACCGCGCTGACGGCCTCAACCTCATCGGAGATGGCCAGCAGACGATTTATCCCGGCGGCTACACCCTCTCCGAGGCCAGTATTTCCATTGCCGGCCGCGGCGTGATCATGACCAGGAACTACCGCAACACCGTGGGATCGCCGACTTTGCAGCGAGCCTGGTGGCCGGCGACGAGTTCGTGGACATCGAGGGACTGATGTCAAAGGCGGACCTGCCGGCGCAGATCATGCGGCATGGCACGAAGCCGAAGGTGACCAGGTTCACCTCCCGTTCCGGCCACGATCGATCGCTCGTGGAGCATGTACGGACCCTGCTCGCGGCCGGAACCCGGCCCGGAGACATCGGGATCCTGACCCACACCAACTACGCAGCGACCGACGTGATCAAGGCCCTCGCCAGTACGGGCGTTCGCACTGTGGAGCTTCTCAAGTACGACGGCAAACCTGTGGACGCGGTCAAGGTGGGCACGATCAAGCGCGCGAAGGGCCTCGAGTTCAAGCAGGTGCTCGTCGTGCGCACTCCCCTGCGGCTGCTCGAGGCCGCCCCGCTCGGCCTCGACTCGGCCGAGAGCGAGAGGCGGGAGCTCGACCGCCGGGAGCTGTACGTGGCGATGACCCGCGCTCGGGATGGGCTGTGGGTGGGGGTTGCTTAAGGTGAAGC
>NZ_DATCQQ010000013.1:0-1736 GCF_036569425.1 Lacisediminihabitans sp. | reverse complement strand
CCATCGCCGCGCACCTCTTTCGCCTCGAGGTCCACGGTGATCTCGATCGTCGGGTCTTCGGTCGCGAGGTCGATCAGGTGGCGCACCTGGCGATCAGGCAGCGTGACGGCAAGGATTCCGGTCTTGTAGGCGTTCGCGCGGAAGATGTCCGCGAAGGTCGGCGAGATGATCGCGTGGTAACCCGCGTCCTTGATCGCCCACGGCGCGTGCTCGCGAGACGAGCCGCAGCCGAAGTTCTCCCCGGTGACCAGGACCGAGGCCCCCTTGTGCTCCGGCTTGTCCAGCACGAAGTCGCCGTTGGCCCGCCAGTCATAGAACAGGAAGGGCCCATAGCCCGTGCGCTCGATGCGCTTCAGGAACTGCTTGGGAATGATCTGGTCGGTGTCCACGTCGGCGCGGTCGAGCGGCGCCATGCGGCCCGTGACCTTGGAAACCGCGTCCATTACAGAAGCTCCCGCACGTCGACCAGGTGGCCGGTGATCGCCGCGGCCGCAGCCATCGGCGGGCTCATCAGGTGGGTTCGGCCGCCGGAGCCCTGCCGGCCCTCGAAGTTCCTGTTGCTCGTCGAGGCGCACCGCTCGCCTGGGGCGAGGATGTCAGGGTTCATACCGAGGCACATCGAGCAGCCGGCGTTGCGCCACTCGAAGCCCGCCGCCTTGAAGATCGCGTCGAGGCCCTCTTCCTCAGCCGCCCGCTTGACCGACGTCGACCCGGGAACGACCATCGCCCGCACCGACGAGTGCACGTGCTTGCCGGCGACGATTTGCGCAGCGGCCCGAAGGTCTTCCAGCCGCGCGTTGGTGCAGGAACCGATGAACACGCGGTCGATCGTAATGTCGGCCAGCGCAGTCCCCGGCTTGAGGTCCATGTAGCGCAGGGCCCTCTCGTCCGTGTCGGAGTGCGGGCTCGGCACGCGGCCCGTCACCGGCGCCACCTGGCCCGGGTTGGTGCCCCACGTCACGTGTGGCTCGAGGTGGCTTGCGTCGATCGAGATCTCCTGGTCGAACGGCGCGCCGTCGTCGGTGTGGAGCGAGCGCCAGTAATCGAGGGCGGTGTCCCATTCGGCGCCTTTCGGCGCGTGCGGCCGGCGCTCCAGGTAGGTGAAGGTGGTGTCGTCCGGCGCGACCATGCCCGCCTTCGCGCCCCATTCGATGCTCATGTTGCACACGGTCATGCGCCCTTCCATGCTCAGCGCGCGGATGGTCGAGCCGCGGTACTCGACGAGGTGCCCCTGGCCTTCGGAGATGCCGGTGCGCCCGATCAGTCCGAGCACCACGTCCTTGGCGGTCACGCCGAGAGGCAGCTCGCCCTCCACGTTGACCGCGAGGTCGCGCAAGCGGTTTTGAGGCAGGCACTGGGTGGCCAGCACCATCTCCACCTCGGAGGTCCCTATGCCGAAGGCCAGCGCGCCAAACGCCCCGTGCGTCGAGGTGTGCGAGTCGCCGCACACGATGAGCATCCCGGGCTGGGTGAGGCCGAGCTCCGGGCCGATGACGTGCACGATGCCCTGGCGGCGGCTGCCGATCTGGTGGAGCGGGATGCCCTCGCGGCGGCAGTTCTCCGCCAGGACCTCCATCTGCTTCCGCGACAGCCCGTCTGCGGCGCGGACGCCGCCTCGGGTGGGGACGTTGTGGTCCATCGTCGCCACCGTAAGGTCGGGCCGGCGGACCCGGCGACCAGCCAGCCGCAGTCCCTCGAACGCCTGGGGCGAGGTGACCTCGTGGACGAGGTGGAGG
>NZ_DATCQQ010000012.1:0-36233 GCF_036569425.1 Lacisediminihabitans sp. | reverse complement strand
CCGACGAGGAGCCAGCCGTGGCCGAACACCCGCCGGGGCGTCGGCAGCCCGGCGGCCATGAGCATGGCGGGCCAGATCACCGCGTGAAACCGGGCGATGTCCTTGCCGACGAGTTGCACGGCCGGCCAGCGGCGGTCGAAGTTCGATTCGTCCGTGCCGTAGCCGATCGCGGTGATGTAGTTGAGCAGCGCGTCGAACCACACGTAGAGCACGTGGCTGTGGTCCCACGGGATCTTGATGCCCCAGTCGAAACTGGACCTCGAGATGGAGAGGTCGTCGAGCCCCGACTTCACGAACTGGATGATCTCGTTGCGCACGCTCTCCGGCTGGATGAAGTCCGGCTGCGACTCGTACAGGTCGAGCAGCTTCTGCTCGAAGTCGCTCATGCGGAAGAAGTAGTTCTTCTCCTTGAGCACCTCGACGGGGATCGAGTGGATCTTGCAGAGCAGCTTTCCGGCGTAGTCGCCGCTCGGCAGCTCCATGAGGTCGTCGATCTGCTTGTACTCCTCGCAGCCCACGCAGTAGTAGCCCTCGTACTCACCGGAGTAGATGAACCCGTCGTCGTAGAGCTTCTGCAGGAAGATCGTGACGGCGCTCTCGTGGCGTGCGTCCGTGGTGCGGATGAAGTCGTCGTTGGCGATGTTGATCGTCTTGAGCAGCGGCAGCCAGGCATCCGCGACGAGCTTGTCGGCCCAGGCCTTCGGCGTCGTGTCGTTGGCGACAGCCGTGCGCAGGATCTTCTGGCCGTGTTCGTCGGTGCCGGTGAGCAGCCAGGTGTCGTCGCCGCCCTGGCGGTGCCAGCGCGCGAGCACGTCGGCCGCAACTTCGGTGTACGCGTGACCGATGTGCGGCACATCGTTCACATAGAAGATGGGCGTCGCAATATAGAAGGAATCACCGGCGGCCATGGGCTCCAGTCTATTCGCCGACCGGGGAGTGTTACGTGCGTCGCCGTTCGCCCGCCGCGTGATCCGGCGATCGACCGTCGCAACTGGTGCGGACGTCCGATCGCCGGATCACGGTGGCGCGGTTAGTGCCTGCCCTGCGCGAGCAGCGACAGCAGCCCGAAGGTCACGCCGCCGATCCCCGTCACGTTGTCGTACCGCTTCGCCGTGGTGAGCGTCGTGTCGGTGTCGAGGCTGATCAGGAAGCTGCGCCCGCTCCTGGCGCTCGTGTAGACGAGAGCCTGGCGCGGATCCTGCGGCAGCACGTCGCGGAACGAGGACGGCAGGATGCGGTCGAGCCCGTACAGGGTCGGGTTGGCGAACCCGATCGAGGTGCGGGTCGCCTGCTGCACGATCGCGATCTGCGCGGCCACGATCGGCGACGCGAGCGACGTGCCACCGTAGGTGTCCCGTTCGAACGCACCGGTCTCGAGTGTCGTGTCATCGACGATCGGGCTGATGCCGATCGAGAAGCCGGTGTACGGGTCGGCGAGCGCCGCGATGTCGGGAGACACCCGGAAGCCCTTCGACTGTGACGCCGGCACGATGCCGTGCTGGTAGGCGGGGGCCTTGAAGACGCCGCTCGTGCCGCCGCCCGCCCCGCCGAGGAACAGCGTGCCGGGGGGCGTCTCCGTGTACTTCAGCACCCCAGCGGTCGACGTGATCACGTCGGCGGTGTCGCCCCATCCGGTCTCGAGCGCGATCTTGCCGCCATTGTCGATGCCGACACTCGTGCCGCCCACCGCCGTCACGTACGGCGAGGATGCCGGGAAGTCGGGCGATGCGAAGCCGAGGTTGGCGATCTCGTCACCGTTGTCGCCGCTCGAGAAGTAGAGCCCGATTCCCTCGCCTGCGGCCTGGATGTGCAGGTTCTCCGCGCCCATGAGAGCGTCGAAGGGGATGGCCTCCCCGAGGTTGCCGTAGCTGTTGCTCACGATGTTGGCGAGCTTGTTGTCTAGCACGTTCGCCAGTGCGACATCGAGACCGCCGCCGCAGTTGAATCCGCCGACGTAGAGGATCTTGGCACCGGGGGCGATGCCATGCACCGACTCGACATCGAGGGTCTGCTCCCCCTGCCAACCGCTCGGGAATCCGCAGGCCTCCTGGTCCTTGAACTCGCTCGGCGCCGGCACGATCTGCCGGTAGGTCGCCGAGGTGAGGCCCGGCTCGCCGAGAGCGGCCGAGTAGGTGTTGACGTCGCTCACGATCGACGGCGACGCGTAGGCGTCGAGGATCGCCACGGTCTGGCCGGCGCCGTTCACGCCCGACTTGGCGAGCGAGTCGAGCCCGTAGGCCGAACGCAGCTGCGCCGGGGTGTACCCGCAGATGTTGGTGCTGAACTGGGTCTTGCCGTAGGCGGCCGGCACCGTGACCGTGTTCTCGCCGATGTAGGTCGAGCACGGGGCGGGCACCGTTGGAGTGACGGCGGCCTGGCGGCCGAAGGCCTGCACGCCGTCCGCCGCGCCGAGGTCGCCCTGCTTGATCGAGTCCGGCCTGGTGAGGAAGCGGGCCTGGTCGAGGCTGACGCCGGAGACCTTGCCGCCGAGAGCGGCAGGCACGGAGGGCGCCGCGGCCGGCGCGACGAGGGTCTGGCCGGCGTAGCTGTAGTTGTGGAGATCGGTGGCGAAGCCCGCGTTGAGCTGGGCGGCCGTGCCCCGGAAGACGACGAACTGTCGGCTGGCCGGCACCGCGCTGATCGTGAGGCCCTGCGACGTGAGGTAGGAGACCACCTCATCCAGGTCGGCCTGGGTCGGGGAGAACCGCTGGATCCACTGCTGGGGGGAGAGCGCCTGGCGGTAGCCGCGCACGCCGGGGGTGGACACCGCGACCGCGAGGGCCTCGGCCGCCGCAGCGTTGCGCAGGGGCAAGTAGATCTCACCCTCCACCGTGGTGTCGGCGGCCGGCGCTCCGGCGTCGTTGGCGGTCTTCGCCCACGACGGCACGGAACCAGAGAACGGGACGCGATCCGCGGCGGTGGCCGCCGAGACTCCCGTGAATGACAGGGCGACGACTGCTGCCACCGTGGCCACGATGGCGACGATCCTTCGTGAGGACGCCCCCGAGCGCGCGAAAATGGTCATCCAAAATCCTTCCTGAGCACAAGGCATGAAGCGCGAAACCGCACAAACGTGACCCTAATGCTGAGCAAAAGTAACCACAAGGGGGGCAGAAGAATCGGTATATGCGGCGCCGGTGGGCGTCAGCCGTGCACCGGGCGGGCTCGCCCTAGGCTTGCGGCATGAGATATCGCAGGATCGGCGACACGAAGGTGAGCGCGATCGGGCTCGGCGCGATGCCCCTGTCGATCGAGGGTCGGCCCGAGCGCCCCCAGGCGATCCGCACCATCCATGCCGCCCTCGACGCCGGCATCACTCTCATCGACACCGCCGACGCCTACACGACGGATGCCGACGGTCAGGGCCACAACGAGACCCTCGTCGCGGAGGCGCTCGCCTCGTGGTCCGGCGACACCTCCGGTGTGCTCGTCGCGACGAAGGGCGGGCTCGTGCATCGCGACGGCGGACCGTGGGACCGGGACGGCTCCCCCGCCCACCTCAAGCAGGCGGCCAGGGAGTCGCGACGCCGACTCGGCGTGGAATCGATCGGCCTCTACCAGTTTCATCGCCCGGACCCCGGGGTCTCCTACGAGACGTCGATCGGCGCCATCCGCGAGCTCATGGACGAGGGCGTGATCCGCATGGCCGGCATCTCCAACGCCAACCTCAAGCAGATCGCCCTCGCCGACCATGTGCTCGGCGGCCGCCTCGTGTCGGTGCAGAACCAGTTCTCCCCGGCGTACCGGTCGAGCGAGGGAGAGCTCGACTACTGCGTCGAGCGGGAGATCGCCTTCCTGCCCTGGAGCCCCCTCGGCGGCGTGGGGCGCGGCGCGGAGGTCTTCGGCGACCACCCGGCGTTCGCCGAGATCGCGGAGGAGCTCGGGGTGAGCCCGCAGCGGGTCACCCTCGCGTGGGAGCTCGCGCTCGGCCATTGCGTGATCCCGATCCCCGGCGCGAGCCGCCCGGAGAGCATCGCCGACTCCGCGCTGGCCGCCGACCTCGTGTTGCGCACGAGCGACCTCGAGAGGCTCAGCGCGAGCTGACCCCGCGCGAACTGAGCGCCCCCTCGTAGAGGTCGCGTTTGCCGAGGCCCGTCGCCTCGGCGACCTCGGCCGCGGCCTCCTTGAGCCGGGAACCGGACTCCACCAGGGCAAGGACCTGGCCGATGCCGGTCGCGAGATCCACCTGCTGGGCGGCACCGCCCTCCACGACGATGCAGATCTCACCCTTCACCCCGGCGGCGGCCCAGTCCACGAGCTCGGCGGCGGTTCCCCGGCGCACCTCCTCGTAGAGTTTCGTGAGCTCCCGGCAGACGGCCACGCGACGGTCGCCGCCGAGGGCCGTCGCGATGTCGCCGAGCGCGCCAGCCAGCCGATTGGGCGACTCGAAGAAGACCATTGTGCGCGGTTCCCGCGCCAGCGTGCGGAGGAAGGCGAGCCGGCCCTTGCGGGGCAGGAACCCCTCGAAGGTGAACCTGTCGGTCGGCAGGCCGGACACGGCGAGGGCGGTGATGACGGCGGAGGGGCCGGGCAGCGCGGTGACTGTGACGCCGGCCGCGGCCGCCGCCGTCACGATCGAGAAGCCGGGGTCGCTGATGGCCGGCATGCCGGCATCCGTGAGCACGAGCACGTCGACACCCCGCGCGAGCTCCACGATCTCGGCCGCCTTGGCCACCTCGTTGTGCTCGTGCAGGGCGATCAGCCGCGGCCGGTTGTCGATGCCGAGGGCGCGCATGAGGTGGATGGTGACCCTGGTGTCTTCCGAGGCGATGACCTCGGCGTTGCCGAGCGCCTCCACGAGTCGCCGGGAGGCGTCGCCGAGGTTGCCGATCGGAGTCGCGGCGAGGATGATCATGGCCCCATCCTCCCATCCCGGTTCTCACCGGTTCGCTCCCCTAGCATTGCTCCTGTGACCAGACCAGACGCCGGCTTCGACGCGCTCGTCGCCCCCGCCGCCGGGAGAGCGCCCGACCGGGCGACAGACGACGCGACCGCTGGCCAGCATCCACTGACCCGAATCGATGCCTGGTGGGGGCGGATGCTCGGCACGCCGCTGCGGCAGCGCCTGTGGTACTGGGGCGGTCCGATCGCTGTCACCCTCCTCGCCGCCGTGCTGCGGCTCTGGCGGCTCGGCGACCCGCACTCCCTCGTGTTCGACGAGACCTTCTACGTGAAGGACGCGTACACGCTCATGAATCTCGGCTACGAGGGGTCGTGGCCGGCAGACGCCGACAAGAGTTTCAACGCCGGCACCGTGAACATCTACTCGTCGGCCGGGTCGTACGTGGCCCATCCGCCGCTCGGAAAGTGGCTCATCTCGGTCGGGCTTCGGGCGCTGGGCGCGGAGAGCAGCGTCGGCTGGCGCATCAGCACCGCCGTCGCCGGCATCCTCGCGGTGTTCATTCTCGCGATGATCGCCCGCGCCCTGCTCACGTCGACCGTGCTCGCGACGATCGCGGGCGGGCTGATGGCGATCGACGGCCACGCCATCGTGATGTCCCGCACGTCGCTGCTCGACAACTTCGTGATGATTCTCACCCTCGCGGGCTTCTGGGCGATCCTGCTCGACCGCTCCCAGAGCGCGTCGAGGCTCTCCGCGTGGATCGCGGCCAGGACGGATGCCGGCCGAGGCACGGACTGGGGGCCAGCCCTGTGGTTTCGTCCGTGGCTCGTCGCCGCCGGGCTCGCCTTCGGACTCGCGAGCGCCACGAAGTGGAGCGGCCTCTACTTTCTCGCCGCGTTCGCGATCTACTCCCTCGTCGTCGACGCCGCCGCGCGTCGCCGGGCCGGGCTCGTGTTCTGGGCGAGCGGCGTCGTGTTCCGGCAGGCGCCGGTCACCTTCCTGCTCACCGTCCCGATCGCCGGGGCGGCCTATCTCGCGAGCTGGATCGGCTGGTTCCGCACCTACGGCGGCTACTATCGCGGCTTCGCAGACGCGCCGGGCAACGCGGCGACCGGAGTGTTCTCGAGGGTGCCGCACTCGATCCAGAGCTTCTGGCACTACCAGCAGAGCGTCTACGACTTCAACGTGAACGAGCGCGCGGTGCACTCGTACTCGGCCAACCCGCTCGGCTGGCTCTTCCTTCAGCGGCCGACAGCCTTCTTCTACGAGGGGCAGGCCCAGGGCCAGGGCGGGTGCACGCTGGCCGGCGGATGCGCCCAGTACATCACCTCGATCGCGAATCCGCTCATCTGGTACGCGGCGACCGCGGCGATCTTCTACCTCGTCTATCGCCTCATCCGGTACCGCGAGTGGCGGGCGGGACTCATCCTGATGGGCATGGTCGCCGGCTACCTGCCCTGGCTGCTCTACACGCAGCGCACCGTGTTCCAGTTCTACGCGATCGTCTTCGAGCCGTACATGATCCTCGGCCTCGTCTTCGTGATCGGCCTGATTCTCGGTTCGCGCACGGATCCCCCCTGGCAGCGGCTGCGCGGCATCCGGATCGTGGCGGTTTTCCTGGTGCTCGCGGTGCTCGTGAGCGCCTTCTTCTACCCGGTGTGGACGGGTCTGCAGATTCCCACCTGGTTCTCGCAGGCGCACTACTGGCTGCCCGGCTGGCGATAGCCGTGGCGTGTTACGTCTCGTGGCGTGCGCGAGCGGCCCGGCCGGCCACGCTCCGGTAGCGTTCTCGCATGGCCGAACGCGACAACACAGACCGAGAGTGGGGCTTCCGCACCCGCGCAATCCACGCCGGGAACATCCCCGATGCCGTCACCGGGGCGCGTGCCCTGCCGATCTACCAGACCGCCGCCTTCGTCTTCGACGACACCGCGGATGCCGCGGCCCGCTTCGCCCTTCAGAAGTACGGCAACATCTACAGCCGCCTCGGCAACCCCACCGTCGCCTCGTTCGAGGAGCGCATCGCCTCGCTCGAGGGCGGGCTCGGCGCGGTCGCGACGGCGAGCGGTCTCAGCGCGCAGTTCATCACCTTCGCCTCGCTCGCGGGCGCCGGCGACCACATCGTCGCCTCCGCGAGCCTCTACGGCGGTTCGATCACCCAGCTCGACGTGACCCTGCGCCGTTTCGGCGTTGACACGACGTTCGTGCAGGGCTCCAACCCGGAGGACTACGCGGCGGCGATCACCGACAAGACCAAGCTCATCTTCGCGGAGATCGTGGCGAACCCGTCCGGCGAGATCGCCGACCTCGAGGGGCTCGCCGATGTCGCCCACGCGCACCACATCCCGCTCATCATCGACTCGACGATCGCCACCCCATACCTCACCCGGCCGATCGAGTGGGGAGCGGATGTCGTGGTGCACTCGGCCACGAAGTTCCTCGGCGGGCACGGCACGACCCTCGGCGGTGTCGTGGTGGAGTCCGGCCGGTTCCACTGGGCCAACGAGCACTTCCCGCTCTTCGACCAGCCGGTGCCGTCGTACGGCGGGCTGAACTGGCACGGCAACTTCGGCGAGTACGCGTTCCTCACCCGACTGCGTGCCGAGCAGCTGCGCGACATCGGTCCTGCGCTGTCTCCGCACTCGGCCTGGCTGCTCGCCCAGGGCGTGGAGACCCTCCCCTTCCGCCTGCAGGCGCACGTGGACAACGCCCGCATCGTGGCCGAATGGCTCGAGGCCGACCCACGAATCGAATTCGTGAACTGGGCCGGGCTGCCGGGCCACCCGCACTTCGACCGCGCGAAGAAGTACCTTCCCAAGGGGCCGGGCGCCGTGTTCAGCTTCGGCGTTCGGGGCGGCCGAGAGGTGGGGCAGACGTTCATCGAGTCGGTGAACCTGGCCAGCCATCTCGCGAATATCGGCGACGCCAAGACGCTCGTGATCCATCCCGCGTCGACCACGCACGCGCAGTTGAACGAGCAGCAGCTCGCCGATGCCGGCGTGCTTCCCGGACTCGTGCGCATCAGTGTAGGAATAGAAGACCCGGACGACATTGTTTACGACCTCGACCAGGCATTGACGGCCGCGACGAAGGGCAACTGATGAGCACAGCACCGGCGACCGATGTGACCGTTCTGCCGAACGGCCTCAGTTGCGCGCTCCCGGCCGATTCTCCGCTCGCCAGGCTGCTCAAGTCGCAGCGCACCTGGGTGGGGCCGAGCGCCAAGGAGCGGCTCGCGATCCTGCGCAAGGCGAAGTCGATCGCGATCGTCGGGGCGTCCCCCAATGCCGCGCGGTCGAGCTACTTCGTCGGCACCTACCTGCTGCAGTCGAGCGACTACCGGGTCTATTTCGTCAACCCGAACGCCGACACCATCCTCGGGCACAAGGCCTATCCAGATCTCGCGTCGCTGCCGGAGGTGCCGGACATCGTGGATGTGTTCCGCAAGGCGAGCGACATCCCCTCCGTGATCGACGATGTCGTCGCGATCGGTTCCCCGGTGATCTGGGTGCAGCTCGGCATCTGGAACCAGGAGGCCGCGATCTACGGCGAGAGCAAGGGACTGACGGTGGTGATGGACCGGTGCATCAAGATCGAGCACGCCCGGTTCCACGGCGGCCTGCACCTGCTCGGTTTCGACACGGGAGTGATCACTTCCCGCAAGACGGTGCGCTGAGGCCTCCAAGGCAGCTTGCTCGCCCCGTTGTGCAGGACAGCGGTTCTTCGGCCCCGTTGTGCAGGACAACGGTTCTTCGGCCCCGTTGTGCAGGACAACGGTTCTTCGGCCCCGTTGTGCAGGACAGCGGTTCTTCGGCCCCGTTGTGCAGGACACGGCCCCGCCAGCCCGGCTCCCCCGCACAGACTCCCGTTCTGCAGGACAGCTAGTCCGGCGCCCGCGTGGAGTGTCGGCGTGCCGGTGAGGCGCCGTCCTGCACAACCAGAGTCCGCCGGCCGTCACGCCCGAACCGGGAGCGCCAACGTCCTGCACAACCGGAACGCGAGGCGTCCTGCACAACCAGAGTCCGCCGGCCGTCACGCCCGAACCCGGAGCGCCAAACGTCCTGCACAACCAGAACGCGAGGCGTCCTGCATAACCGGAACGCGAGGCGTCCTGCACAACCGGAGCGCCAACGTCCTACACAACCGGAGCCTGCTGGCCGTCACGCCCGAAGCACTCAGGACCGCAGAGCGCGCTCGAGCTCGGCCGCATCGGTGAGCGGCAGCCGGCAGACGAACGACTCGCAGAGGTAGGCGGCCTCCCGGTCCCGGCCCTCGAAGAGCTCGAACCCGGCGGCGGCGAACGCGGCGGTCTGGGCGCGGGTGACCACCGTGCTGACCGCCCCGCTGCGAAACCAGCCGCGGGCGACGGATGCCATGGCCGAGTCCGCGTCGTCCGTCACGACCACGAGCTGGCCGACGGGCGCCGCGAGCGCGGACATCACGGCGAGCGCCCCGCCGAACGACACCGGCCGCGGCACCGCGAGGGGCGCGAGCAGTTCCATGGCGTGCTCGCTTGCCTCCCGATACGGGGCATGGCCGGTGAGCAGGTACAGCCGGAGCGAAGCAGAGGCCATCGCGCTTAGCCCGGACGGATACGCGCCCTCCGACGGGTCGACCTCGAGGGCCAGGCCGCGGGCCGCGAGCGCCGGGTCGGCACCGCCTGGCACGCCGAACGGAGTGGCGGCGGCCGCCGCAATGGAGACATCCACGAGGTGGCGCGCGGCGATCGCGTAGCGCACCTCCCCGCTCGCCCCGGCGAGCGCGACGAGGCCGGCGGCGAGCATGCCGTAATCCTCGAGGGTGGCCTTGGCGCTCGACACGCGCTCCCCGATCGACGCGCGGAGCAGCGTGCCGTCCGCCGCGAGATGCCGGGTCAGGATCGCGTCGGCCGTCGAGCACGCGGCCTCCACCCAGTCGGGACGGGAGAGCGCAAGGCCGGCCGTGGCAAGCGCCTCGATCGCGAGACCGTTCCAGCCGGTGAGCACCTTCGCGTCAACCGCCGGGGGCTGCCCAGCGGCCCGCCCCGCGGCATCGAGGGAGTAATAGCCGCCTTCCACGCGCACGCCGTCGACCGTGCTCTCGCTGTCCTGGGCCGAGGCGAAACCGCCGCCGGGCCGGGAGAGCACGCCGTTAAGGAACGAGACGATTCCCTCGGCGGTCGCCCGGCCGCTGCCCGGCTCGAGCTGCTCGAGGCGCGCGTAGGCCTGGAGCAGCAGGGCGTTGTCGTAGAGCATCCGCTCGTAGTGCGGCTCTGTCCAGTCGCGCGCCGTCGCGTAGCGGAAGAAGCCGCCCTCGAGGGAGTCCCGCAACCCGGAGCCGGCCATGGTGCGGAGGGTGCGCGCGGCCAGCGCACCCGCCTCCGTGTCCCCGGCGGAGCCCCGTTCGAGCAGAAAGAGCAGCACGGGCGCGACCGGGAACTTGGGCGCTCGACCGAATCCGCCGAACGCGGTGTCCTCGCCATCGAGCACGTGCCGCACCGCCAGCGCGAGTCCCGCGGCGCCCGGCAGGGCACCGGCCGCCGGCACGCCCTGGTCGGCGATCGCCGCCGCAACGACAGCGGCGTTCTGCTCCACCTCCGCACGCCGGTGCCGCCACGCGTCGAGCACGGACTCGAGAACCTGCCGGAACGCCGGATGCCCGCCCATCGGCGCCGGAGGCCAGTAGGTTCCGGCGTAGAAGGTGCGACCCTGCGGGGTTACGAACACGTTGAGCGGCCAGCCGAGGTTCTCGGTGAAGGCGCCCGCCGCTGCGAGATAGCTCGCGTCGACATCGGGATGCTCCTCCCGGTCCACCTTCACGGCCACGAAGCCGTCGTTGAGGAGTGCCGCGATGTCCGGGTCGCTGAAACTCTCCCTCGCCATCACGTGGCACCAGTGGCAGGTGGAGTAGCCGATCGAGATGAGCAGCGGAACATCCCGGCGCTCCGCCTCCGCGAAGGCGGCATCGCCCCAAGGAAACCAGTCGACCGGGTTGTCGGCGTGGGACCGCAGATAGGGGCTCACAGCATCCGTCAGGTGGTTCGGCATCTCTCCAGCGTAGGCTCAGAGGGTGTCTACGACAGCCATCACCTACATCGGTGGACCAACGGTCCTTCTCGATTACGCGAACCTCCGCATCGTGACGGATCCCACGTTCGATGCGCCCCAGACCTATGCCGAACCGGGGTCGACCACCCTCGTGAAGACGCACGGCCCCGGCATCCCGCGAAGCGAGCTCGGCCCCGTCGACCTCGTGCTGCTCTCGCACCACGGCCACAAGGACAACCTCGACTACGAGGGTCTCGAACTGATCGCGCAGGGCATTCCGACGCTCAGCACCGTGATGGCGGCGAACGACCTCTTCGGCGGAAGCGTGATCGGCCTCGACGGCTGGGAGACGTTCGAAATCGGGGCGGTCACGATCACCGCCGTGCCGGCGCTGCACGGTCCGCCCGGCTCGGAACGCCGGTCGGGACCGGTCATCGGCTTCGTGCTGCAAGCACCGGACGAGCCGACCGTCTACGTGAGCGGCGACAACGCGTCCCTCCCCCTCGTCGGGCAGATCGCCGACCGCTTCGCGCCCATCGACATCGCCGTGCTCAACGCGGGCGCGGCGCGCGTACCCGCCGTGGATGCTCCGCTCACCCTGACCTCGGCGGATGCCGTGGCTGCGGCGCGAATGCTGGGCGCGAAACGGGTGGTCGGCGTGCACACCGAGGACTGGGCGCACTTCTCGGAGAACCGCGCCAACCTGGAGGCGGCGTTCGACGGCACCGACCTCCTCGTCGCCACGCCGCGGGGCGAACGGGTGCAATTTTACTGGGGCGTATGACTCGGAACACCCGGGGTCGAAAGTCCTAGGTATGTCCGCGCCTCGGGCCTATCATGAGCAGATGTCTGATCCTAGAGTGCAGAGAACCCGGCTCCACGTGCGCAATACCGCCCGCCAGATGCTCGGCGAGCGCTCGGGGGAGCCGTTGACGCTAACCAGCCTCGCCACGAGAGCGCAAGTCTCGCGGCGCACGCTGTACACCCACTGGGGCACGATCGAGCGCGTCATCAGCGACGCCGTGACGCTCCATGAGAACAGCGACGGACTCAGCCCGGATGGACTCTCGCCGCGCGAGCGCCTCGAGATCTTCCTGGGCACGATCCGTGAACGCCTGCACGACCCGGTGACCAATGTCGCCCTCGCGACCCTGATCCACCAGGCCGCCCAGGACGACGCCGCGGCCGAGCCTCTCGCCGCCCTCGGCGCCTGGCCGATCGACGCCTTCACCGACGCTGTCGCCCCGGTCACCCGGGACCAGTACCTGCAGATCGTGGGACCGCTGTTCCTCTCCGAGTTCGTGATGCGCGAGCCGGCGTCTGACGCGCTGCTCGCGAAGCTCGTGCAGACCGGTCTCGACCTGCTCGCGCTCGACCAGCTCGCACCGGTCGCCGGAGCCACCCAACCCGTCTAAACCAACTCGCTGGAAGGCCAACTCGCTGGAAGGCCAGAACACGACATCCAGACCACTGGAGGGCGGAGCCTGGGGCACCGCCTTCCAGTGCCGGGCATTCGTGGTCGAGGTCAGTCGATGTGCCGCTCGTCCGGGCCGTTGTAGAGGCTCAGGGGACGGATGAGCGCGTTCGCGCCAAGCTGCTCCATGATGTGCGCGGTCCAGCCGGTGATCCGGCTCGCGACAAAAAGCGGCGTGAACATCTCGGTGTCGAAGCCGATCAGGCGGTAGGCGAGACCCGACGGGTAGTCGAGGTTCGGCTTGATGTTCTTGCGCTCCGCCATCGCGGTCTCGAGGGCGTCGTAGAGATCGCCGAGATCCTGCGCGTCGTGCTCGGCGATGAGGGTGTCGAGCGCCGCCTTCATGGTGGGCACCCGGGAGTCGCCGTGCTTGTAGACCCGGTGGCCGAAGCCCATGATCTTGCGCTTCTCCGCGAGCGCGGCGTCGAGCCAGGCCGCGGCCTTGTCCGCGCTGCCGATCTCGTCGAAGGCGTGCATCACCGCCTCGTTGGCCCCACCGTGCAGCGCGCCCTTGAGGGCGCCGATCGCGCCGACGACGGCGCTGTACAGGTCGGCGAGGGTGGAGGTGATCACGCGCGCGGTGAACGTCGACGCGTTGAACGAGTGCTCGGCGTAGAGGATCATCGACACGTCGAAGGCGTTGACCACGACGAGGTCAGGCACGTCGCCGAACGTCATGTGCAGGAAGTTGGCGCTGTAGCCGAGGTCGTCGCGCGGCTCGACCAGGTGCTCACCGCGACGGCGGCGCTGGTCGTACGCGACGATGGCGGGAATCTTGGCCAGCAGCGACACCGACTTGGCCAGGTTGGATTCGGGGCTCGAGTCTGCCGCATCCGGATCGTTGGCACCAATGACGCTCACCGCGGTGCGCACGACATCCATCGGGTGGGCGGTCAGCGGAAGATCGTCGATCACGCGCTTGACGTTGTCGTCCAGGGCCCGGAGCGAACGCTCGAGGGTCTCGAACTCGGCCAGCTGGCGTTCGTCGGGAAGATCGCCGTGCCACAAAAGGTAGGCAACCTCCTCGAAGGAGCACTTCGCGGCGAGCTCCTGCACCGGGTAGCCGCAGTACAGCAGCGAATTGGTGTCTGAATTCACCTTCGAGACCGCCGTGAAGTCGACGACGACACCGGCGAGGCCCTTGTGGATGGCTGGATCGGTCATGGTGCTCCTTGTGATTTTCCGTGGCCCGGCCGTCGTCAGACGGTGAAGTTGAATACCGAACTATCGAACGCGTTGTACGCCTCGTAGTCGAGCAGCTCGTACAGTCTCGCCCGGGTTTGCATGTCGGGAACGCGCGAAGCGAGCGAACCCTCCGCATTGATGGTATCGAGGCCGCGCTCCGCCGCCCCCATCGCCAGCCGAAGAAGGCTCACCGGGTAGATGACGATATTGATTCCGACATCGGCGAGCTGCCGGGTGGTGAACAGCTCGCTCTTGCCGAACTCGGTCATGTTGGCGAGGATCGGCACGTCGATCGCCCGGCGCACCGCCTCGAATTCGGCGAGGTCCGCCATCGCCTCGGGGAAGATCGCATCGGCGCCGGCATCCACGAGCTGCCGGGTGCGGTCGATCGCCGCCCCGATTCCGTCCAGGGCCCGGATGTCGGTGCGCGCCATGATGAGCAGGTTCGGGTCGCGGCGGGCCGAGACGGCCGCGCGGATGCGCTTGATCGCCGTGTCGGAGTCGACAACGGCCTTGCCGTCGAGGTGGCCGCAGCGCTTGGGGTTGACCTGGTCCTCGATGTGCAGGCCGGCGACCCCGGCGTCCTCGAGGGTCTGCACGGTTCGGGCCACGTTCATCGGCTCGCCGAATCCGGTGTCGGCGTCGACGAGCGATGGCAGGTCCGTCATCCGGCTGATCTGCTGGGCGCGGGCCGCGACCTCGGTGAGGGTCGTCAGCCCGATGTCCGGCAGGCCGAGGTCGGCGGAGATCACGGCGCCGGAGATGTAGACCCCGTCGAAGCCCTTGTCCTGGATGAGCCTGGCGCTCAGCGGGTTGAAGGCGCCCGGCAGGCGCAGCAGCTCACCGGTCGCGAGGGCGCCCCGAAGGTTGGCGCGCTTCTCGGCGGCGGTGGTGGTGGCGTACAGCATCAGAAGAGTCCCTTCGGGCCGGGGAAAGCGGCCAGGAGTCCCGGGCGGGCGGTGACGGTGAGGCCGGACAGGTCGTCGGCGGCAAGAGACGGCAGCCGCTGGGCGAGGTCCAGGAAGCGCTCGATCTCCGCCGGTTCGAGCACACCGTCCGCGAGGATGCGAAACTTGGCCACGTACTGCTCCCGGGCGAACGGCCTCGCGCCGAGCGGGTGCGCGTCGGCGACGGCGATCTCGTCGACGATCGTTGAGCCGTCGGTGAGGGTGATCGCGACGCTCCCGCCGAAGGCCTTCTCGGCCGGGTCGGTCGAGTGATAGCGGCGCGTCCACTCCGGATCCTCCTCGGTGACCACGCGTCTCCACAGCGCGACGGTGTCGGGGCGGGAGGCCCGCTCCGGAGCGTAAGAGCGCTCGTGGTTCCACTCGCCGTCCTGCAGGGCGACCGTGAAGATGTACGGGATCGAGTGGTCGAGAGTCTCGCGACTCGCCCGGGGGTCGTACTTCTGCGGGTCGTTCGCGCCCGACCCGATCACGAAGTGCGTGTGATGAGAGGTTCGGATGATGACCCGCTCGATGGTGCCGCCGTCACCGAGTGCCGGATACTCCCGGTGCAGCTTTCTGGCGAGATCGATCCAGGCCTGCGCCTGGTACTCCGCCGAGTGCTCCTTTGTGTACGTGTCGAGGATCCCGCGCTTGGCCTCGCCGGCCTCGGGCAGCGGAACCTCGTACCGGGCATCCGGTCCGTCGAGCAGCCAGGCGATCACGCCGTCCTCGCCCTCGTAGATCGGGGTGGGGCTCGTCTGCCCGCGCATCGCCCGGTCGACGGCCTCGACCGCCATCTTGCCGGCGAAGGCCGGGGCGTACGCCTTCCAGGTGGAGATCTCGCCCTTGCGGGACTGCCGCGTCGCCGTGGTCGTGTGCAGGGCCTGCCCGATGGCCTGGAAGATCGTGGCGGTGTCGAGCCCGAGCAGGGTGCCGATGCCGGCGGCCGCCGACGGGCCGAGGTGCGCGACGTGGTCGATCTTGTGCGCGTGCAGGCTGATCGCCTTCACGAGGTCGACCTGGATCTCGTAGCCGGTGGCGATGCCGCGGATGAGGTCGCCGCCCGACTTGCCTGCGTGCTGGGCCACGGCGAGGATCGGCGGGATGTTGTCACCCGGGTGCGAGTACTCGGCGGCGAGGAAGGTGTCGTGGTAGTCGAGCTCGCGCACGGCGACCCCGTTCGCCCAGGCCGCCCACTCGGGGCTGTACCGGCCGCCGAAGCCGAAGACCGTGGACCCGGGGTCGTACGGATGATCGTGCGCCTGGGCCCGCGCGGCCACGACGGGAGCCCTGGTGAGCGACGCGGTGGCGACCGCCGCGTTGTCGATCACGCGGTTGACGATCATCTCCGCCACCTCATCCGTCACCGCCACCGGGTCGGTCGCGACCTCGGCGATCTTCCAGGCGAGCTGGTGCTCGCGCGGCAGGTTCTCGGAGCTCGGGTGCGGACGAACGGAGTGCAGTTTCACGGTGCTTCCTTACGTGGTCGGGGCGTGTTGAGTGGACTCGAGGGCGCTTTGCAGCGCGTTGTGCAGGTGCACGTGGGTCGCATGGGCGGCGAGGTCCGCGTCGCGCGCGTCGATCGCCTGCACGATGAGCAGGTGTTCCCCCGCGGCGGCCGAGAGGCGCACCGGGTTGTCCTTCGCGAGGCGGCGCACGCGCACGAGATGGGTGCGAAGGCCGTTGAGCGCAGCGACCAGATACGGGTTTCTTGCCGCGTCATCCACAGCCTGGTCGAACCGCTCGACGAGCCCGTAATAGGCGTGCCTGGCCGGATCGTCGCGTTCGAGCAGTTGCGGCACGGCCTGGAATTCGCGGCCGAGCTGGTGGAACACGTCGCCCTCGTGCCGGATCGCCGCGAGTCGGGCCGCCTGCGCCTCGAGGGACTGGCGCACCTCGAACAGCTCGCGGATGTTCTCCACCGAGATGTCGCTCACGACGAGTCCCCGGCCGGCCTGGGCGCGCACGAGACCGTCGGCGGTGAGCCGGGCGAGAGCCTCGCGCAACGGCGTGCGGGAGAGGCCGAGCCTGGCCGACTGCTCCACCTCGCCGAGCACGCTCCCTGGCGGTAGCTCCCAGTCGATGATCTCTTCGCGAAGAACGAGATAGGCGCGATCGCTCGCGCGCAGTGCAACAGCTATGGTCCCATCTCCCTCGTTGGCGGGCGTGTCGTGCAGTCTAGGCTGTGTATACAAATTAGACAATTGTGACCCTATTCGGACTCAATATGCCAGACTAGAGCATCTTTGTGTATACACACGAACTTCAACGGGGAGGTTTTCATGGACTATCGCTCCACGACAGAGCGCAGCATCCGCGATCCTGAGGGATTCTGGCTCGAGGCTGCCGAGGCGATCGACTGGGACGTCGCACCGACCGCGGCGATCGACGCGTCGAACGCCCCCCTCTACCGCTGGTTCGCCGACGGCATGCTCAACACCTGTTACAACGCGCTCGATCGGCATGTGATCGCCGGCCGCGGCGACACCACGGCGCTCATCTACGACTCCCCTGTGGTCGGCGCGAAGAAGAGCTACACCTACTCGGCGCTGCTCGAGAAGGTCGCCCGGTTCGCCGGCGTGCTCGCCCAGGCCGGCGTGTCGGCCGGCGACCGCGTGGTGATCTACATGCCGATGATGCCGCAGGCCGTCGTGGCGATGCTCGCCTGCGCGCGCCTCGGCGCCGTGCACTCCGTCGTCTTCGGCGGTTTCGCTGCGAAGGAGCTCGCCGTCCGACTCGACGACGCCGAGCCGACCGTGATCGTGACCGCCTCGGGCGGCATCGAACCGAGCCGGGTGGTCGAATACCTGCCGACGATCGTCACCGCCCTTGAGCTGAGCCGCGGCACGGTGCGCACCGTGATCGTCAAGGACCGGCCGGAGGTTCCCGGCTCCGCCCGGGAGCTCGAGGGCGCGGCCGGCGTGGACTGGTGGGACTGGGACGAGGCCGCCAGCGTCGCGACGCCCCACGATCCGGTGCCCGTCGCGGCCACCGACCCGCTCTACATCCTCTACACCTCCGGAACGACAGGCGCGCCGAAGGGGGTCGTTCGCGACAACGGCGGCCACGCCGTGGCCATGGCGTGGTCGATGCGCAACATCTACGACGTGCACCCGGGCGATGTGATGTGGACCGCGAGCGACGTCGGCTGGGTCGTCGGCCACTCCTACATCGTCTACGGGCCGCTCATCGCCGGGGCCACGACGGTGCTCTACGAGGGCAAGCCGGTCGGCACGCCGGATGCCGGCGCCTTCTGGCGCGTCGTGAGCGACTACAAGGTCAAGGTGCTCTTCACCGCCCCCACCGCGCTGCGCGCCATCCGCAAGGTCGACCCGCACGCCACCCTCGCCGACCAGTACGACCTCGGCTCGCTCGACGCTCTCTTCCTCGCCGGCGAACGCCTCGATCCGGAGACCTGGACGTGGGCGACCGCGCTGCTCGAGAAGCCCGTCGTCGACCACTGGTGGCAGACCGAGACCGGCTGGGCGATCTGCGCGAGCCCGCGCGGCATCGAGGAACTGCCGCTGCGGGCCGGCTCCCCCTCCTTCCCTGTGCCGGGCTTCCAGGTGGAGATCGTGGACGAGCACGGGCACGAGCAGCATCCGCTCTCCGAGGGCAACATCGTGATCAGGCTCCCACTGCCGCCCGGAACCCTCAGCACGCTGTGGAAGGGCGACGACCGCTACATCCACTCGTACCTCTCCGCCTTCCCCGGCTTCTACCTCACCGGCGACTCCGGCTACTTCGACCGCGAAGGCTACCTGTATGTGATGGGACGCACCGACGACATCATCAACGTCGCCGGGCACCGCCTCTCGACCGGCTCGATGGAGCAGGTGCTCGCGCAGCATCCGGCCGTCGCCGAGTGCGCGGTCATCGGCGTCGCCGACCAGCTGAAGGGGCAGAAACCCGTCGGCTATGTGGTGCTCAAGAGCGGCTCGACCCCCGTCGAGAGCGAGCTCGCCGCGGAGCTCGTCGCCATGGTGCGCGACCAGATCGGCGCGGTCGCCGCCTTCCGCGATGTGGTGGTGGTGAGCGCGCTGCCGAAGACGCGGTCGGGCAAGATCCTGCGCAAGACCATGCGCCAGATCGTGGATGGCGAGGACTACGTGATCCCGCCGACCATCGAGGACACCCAGGCGATCCAGGTGATCGTGGACTCGGTGGCACGCGGCTGACCTTCCGCCGCCCCGCTCCCGTCGTCGCCCGCCCGCCCTCGCCCGCCCCGCCCTCGCCCGCTCGCCCTCGCGCCCCCGCGCCCCCGCGCCCTCGCCGCCCCTCGCCCGCCCCCGCATCGTCGAGGTGCCCAGACTTGTCGCTTCAGCTGCAGAAAAGCGACAAAACTGGGCACCTCGTTGCTCGGAGTTGCTCGAGCGGGGCGGACGGGGCGAAATAGTCAGAGGGTGCGAGGCAGGGCGGCAAGAGCGCGGATGCGGGCCACAAGCTCGACCGGATCCTTCAGGTCGTCGGCGTTCAGCTCCATCACTCGCCAGCCCAGCGCCTCGAGACGCGACCGGCGGGTCATGTCGGCGCGCCACTGGCGCTGCCCCGGGCGGTGATAGTCGCCCTGGTATTCCAGAATGATCTTCTCCGCGTCGAGGATGAGGTCCGTGCGACCGACGAACTCGCCATTTCGATCGGTGACGGCGTGATTGACCCGAGGTTCCGGAAACCCGGCAAGCAGCAGGATCACCCGAAGGTGCGATTCCGGCGGCGACTCCGCGCGGTCGCTGAGCATCTGAACTGCCCGCCGGAGAACCTTAAGTCCGCGGCGCCCGACGCGCGACGCGACGGCGACCTCGAGCTGCTTCCGGGTGGCGAGCGGCTGTCGCCAGTGGATGATGTGGTCGCCGGCAGCCACAAGATCAGGCAGGGTGAGAATGTCGGCGAGATCGCACCAGGTTCTGGCCGCCGACGTGAGGCGAATACCCCCTCGCACGGCGATGTCGATCTCTTCGATGCGAAGCCGATGGCCGGCAAGCCCTCGAGCATGAGGCGCACGGGTCGGATCCACGACACTCACGTGCAGAGCGGGATCCGTCTCGCAGGAGAGCGGCACGGGGATGCCGGCGAGCACGGCCGCTGTTGTATGACTGAAGAACGCGTGGTCCGGCAACCGCCGCTGCAGCAGCAGGCACCGCTCGCGAAGCGTGCTCGCCCGGGCGGCCGATCTCAGGCCCCAATACCTGCGATCAAGGTCGCCTGCGCGCAGTCGTCGAGCGCTCAGCCCAGACGCACGGCCCTCTTCCACGGTGAACGCCCCGCGCGCGATCCCCGGCGGGAGCGGGCGGGGGCGACGGGGCATGCCTCGAGACTGCCGGATCCCGCGCAACGCCGAGCGCCTTCTCCACATCGCGGTCGTACGGTTCCATTCAGGCGCCCGCTTTCGCCGCTACCCGTGTGCCCTTGACGGCAGAAGTGGGCACCTCGAGGCCGGAGACTCTGCCCACCTACACTCCGTAGGATTAGAAGCCGCATGTCGGACATCCCTATCACCTACCCGGAAGACCTCCCGGTCAGCCAGCGGCGCGAGGACATCGCCGCCGCCATCCGTGATCACCAGGTCGTGATCGTCGCCGGCGAGACGGGCTCGGGCAAGACGACGCAGCTGCCGAAGATCCTGCTCGAGCTCGGCAAGCAGAGCATCGGTCACACCCAGCCGCGTCGCATCGCCGCCCGCACCATCGCCGAACGCATCTCCGACGAGCTCGGCACCCAGCTCGGCGCCCTCGTCGGCTACCAGGTGCGCTTCACCGACCGGGTCGGCAAGGACACCCGCATCAAGCTCATGACCGACGGTATCCTGCTCAACGAGATCCACCGCGACCGGCTGCTCACCAAGTACGACGCCATCATCATCGACGAGGCGCACGAGCGCAGCCTCACCATCGACTTCCTGCTCGGCTACCTGCGGCAGCTCCTGCCCAGGCGGCCCGACCTCAAGGTGGTCATCACCTCGGCGACGATCGACCCGCAGAGCTTCTCGAAGCACTTCGGCGACGCCCCGATCATCGAGGTGAGCGGCCGTACCTTCCCGGTGGAGGTGCGCTACCGCCCGCTCGTGGCCGAGGCGCCGATCGACGACGACGAGGATGCCGCCGAGACCGCGGCCGACCTCGACCCGATGGAGGGCATCAACGCCGCCCTCGACGAACTCGCCCGCGAGGGCACCGGCGACGTGCTCGTCTTCCTGAGCGGCGAGAACGAGATCCGGGATGCGGAGGAGTCGATCCGCGGACGGAACCTCCCGTTCACCGAGGTTCTGCCCCTCTACGGGCGGCTGAGCGCCGCCGACCAGCACCGAGTGTTCGACACCGCCAGGGCGCCCGGCATCCGGCGCCGGGTCGTGCTCGCCACCAACGTGGCCGAGACGAGCCTCACGGTGCCGGGCATCAAGTACGTGATCGACGCTGGCACGGCCCGCATCTCCCGCTACAGCGTGCGGTCGAAGGTGCAGCGCCTGCCGATCGAGGCGGTCAGCCAGGCGAGCGCCAACCAGCGTTCGGGCCGCAGCGGCCGGACGAGCGACGGCATCGCGATCCGGCTCTACTCCGAGGCCGACTACATGTCGCGACCGGAATATACCGAGCCGGAGATCCTTCGCACCAATCTCGCCGCCGTGATCCTGCAGATGATCTCGCTCGGGCTCGGCGACATCGCGAGCTTCCCGTTCCTGCAGCCGCCGGACTCGCGGGGCATCAAGGACGGCCTCGATCTGCTGCGGGAGCTCGGCGCCGTCGCCGGCACCAGCGCCGAGCCCACGATCACCCGGGTGGGCAGCCAGCTCGCGCAGCTGCCGATCGATCCGCGCCTCGCCCGCATGGTGGTGGAGTCGAAGCAGCACGGGGTCACGCGCGAGGTGATGGCGATCGTCGCGGGCCTCAGCATCCAGGATCCCCGCGAACGTCCCCTCGAGCGGCGCCAGCAGGCCGACCAGTCGCACGCCCGCTTCGTCGACCCGACGAGCGACTTCCTCACCCTCGTCAACCTCTGGAACTACCTCGAGCAGCAGGAGAAGGAGCTCAGCGGCAACCAGTTCCGCCGGATGTGCCGCAGCGAATACCTCAACTACCTTCGGGTGCGCGAGTGGAAGGACGTCTACCGGCAGCTCGAACGCCAGGCCAAGCCGCTCGGCCTCGTGATCACCGGCGCGAGCGTCAACCCGAACGGCATCCACCGCTCGCTTCTCGCCGGCCTGCTGAGCCAGATCGGCATCCGGGATGCCGCGAAGAAGGACTACGTGGGCGCTCGCCAGGTGCGCTTCAGCATCTTCCCCGGTTCGGCCCTGGCCAGGAAGCAGCCGGCCGAGATCATGTCGGCCGAACTGGTGGAGACGAGCCGGCTCTTCGCCCGCACGAACGCGGCGATCGATCTGGCCTGGGCCGAGCCGATCGCGGGGGACCTGGTCAAGCGCAGCTACGGCGAACCGCACTGGGAGAAGAAGCAGGGTGCGGCCGTCGCCTACGAGCGGGTCACCCTCTACGGCGTGCCGATCGTCGCGAGGCGCCGGGTGCAGTTCTCCCGGGTCGACCCCGGCTACGCCCGCGAGCTGTTCATCAGGCACGCGCTCGTCGACGGCGAGTGGGATCTGGCCAGGCTCGATGCTCGGATGAGTGCCTTCGACCGCGCCAACCGCGCCCTGCGCCGGGAACTCGCCGAGCTCGAGGAGCGCACCAGAAGACGCGACATCCTCTACGACGACGAGGCCGTCTTCGAGTTCTACCAGCGCCGCATCCCGGCGGACATCACCTCCCAGCGATCCTTCGAGACCTGGTGGCGCACGGCGCGGGTCGAGACTCCCGAACTGCTCACGATGACCGCGGAGAACCTCGTCGACGAGCCGGAGGCGACCGAGGTCGAGCCGGTGGAGGACGCATACCCGAGCCTCTGGCAGCAGGGTGACCAGCGCCTCACCCTCACCTACCGGTTCGAGCCGGGCGCGGAGGACGACGGCGTGACCGTGCAGGTGCCGATCGCGCTGCTCGCCCGGTTGAGCCCGGACGGTTTCGACTGGCAGGTGCCCGGGCTGCGCGAGGACCTCGTGACGGCGCTGATCAAGTCGCTGCCGAAGCCGATCCGCCGCAACGTCGTGCCCGCAACCGACTGGGCACGCAAGCTTCTCGCCGAGCTTCCGGCCGAGCCGGGCGAGTTCTCGCTCAAGGCGACCCTCGCCGCCGCGATCACCCGGCTCACCTACGTGCCGGTCGCCGCCGGCGACTTCGACGAGGCCCGCATTCCGCCGCACCTGCGGATGACCTTCGCGGTGCTCGACGAACGGTCGCGCCCGGTCGCGAGCGGCAAGGACCTGGTCGAGCTGCAGAAGCGACTGGCCACGTCGGTACGGGAGAGCGTTGCACGCGCCTCTGTCGCCATCCCGACCAACGCGATCGAGCGCACGGGCATCACCAGCTGGGACTTCGACGAGCTTCCCCGCATCCTCGACACCGAACAGGGCACCAACACGATCCGCGCGTACCCGGCCCTCGTCGACGAGGGCGCGACGGTGGCGATCCGGCTGATGAGCACCCCGCAGGACCAGGCGAGCGCGATGCGAGCCGGGGTGCGTCGGATGCTCCTCCTCGCCATCCCCTCCCCCGTCTCCTACGTGCAGGAACACCTCACCCAGGCCGAGAAGCTCACCCTCGCGCAGAGCCCGTACCGCACCACCGGGGAGCTCTTCGCCGACTGCATGGCGGCCTGCATCGACGCGGTGCTCGGCACCCGCGAGGTCTGGACGCGGCCCGAATTCGAGTCGGCGCGGGATGCCGTGTCCGCGACGATCATGGACTCGCTGTTCCAGACGGTGTCGCTCGTGTCCACGATCATCGCCCGTGGCCGCGAGGTGGAGAAGGCCATCAAGGCCGCCACGAGCGTCGCGCTGCTGAGCCCGCTCGCGGACACCCGCGAACAGCTCTCGGCGCTCGTCTATCCCGGCTTCGTGTCGGCGACCGGCCTTGCCCAACTGCGCCGACTGCCGGTGTACCTCACGGCGATCGTGCACCGTATCGGCAAGCTGGCCGAGAACCTGGGCCGGGACCGGGTGTGGATGTCGGAGGTGCAGTCGGCCACGGCGCGCTACACCGCGGCCGGCGGCACCCTGTCGCTCGCGACCGGGGCCGACGAGCGTCTCGTGCGCGCCCGCTGGCTGCTCGAGGAGCTGCGGCTGAGCCTCTTCGCCCAGCACATCGCCACGGCAGAACCGGTGTCGTTGCAGCGCATCACGCGGCTTCTCGCCGAATAGCCGGCCGAGCCCCCGAACCGCCCAAGGCGCCATCCCGGCGCGACGGGGTTAGGCTCGATTCATGTCACAGGCAGTCATCGTCGACGTTGTCCGCTCCGCCTCCGGCCGGGGCAAGCCCGGCGGGCAGCTCTCCGGCCTGCACCCCGTGGACCTGCTCGCCACCGTGCTGTACAGCCTCGTGGACCGCAACGACCTCGATCCCGGCATGGTCGACGACGTGATCGGCGGCTGCCTCAGCCAGGTCGGCCAGCAGTCGGTGAACATCACCCGCAACGCCGTGCTGGCGGCCGGATTCCCCGAGTCGGTGCCCGGCACGACCGTCGACCGGCAGTGCGGCTCGAGCCAGCAGGCCGCCGCCTTCGCCGCCCAGGGCGTGATCGCGGGCGCCTACGACATCGTGATCGCCTGCGGCGTGGAGCAGATGAGCCGCAACCCCATCAACTTCGCGACCCTCGGCGAGGACCCGTGGGGGCCGATGGTGCACGCCAGGTACCCGCACGGCCTCGTCGGCCAGGGTGTCTCCGCCGAGCTCATCGCCGCGCGCTGGGACCTGTCGCGCGAGCAGCTTGACGAGTTCTCCGCCCGCTCGCACCGGCTCGCCGCCGCCGCCGACTTCTCCCGCGAGATCGTGCCGGTGGGAGACACCCCGCTCGTGGACGAGACCATCCGACCGTCCACCACCGTCGAGGGGCTCGCTGGCCTGAAGCCCGCGTTCTTCGACGAGGAGACCGCGGCCCGCTTCCCCGAGATCCAGTGGCGGGTGACGCCAGGCAACTCGTCCCCGCTCGCCGACGGCGCGTCGGCGGCGCTCATCATGAGCGAGGAGCGGGCCGCGTCGCTCGGCCTCACCCCGAGGGCCCGGTTCCGTCACTTCGCCGTGACCGGCTCCGACCCGATCGAGATGCTCACCGGTGTGATGCCCGTGACCCGGCGCATCCTCGAGCGGAGCGGCATGTCGATCGACGACGTCGACAGCTTCGAGGTGAACGAGGCGTTCGCCTGTGTGCCCCTCGCCTGGCAGTACGAGACGGGTGCCGACCCGGCCAGGGTGAACCAGCGCGGCGGGGCGATCGCGCTCGGGCATCCGCTCGGCGCCTCGGGAACCCGCCTGCTCACGACCCTGGTGAACACGCTCGAGCAGACCGGCGGCCGGTTCGGCCTGCAGACCATGTGCGAGGGCGCCGGCATGGCGAACGCGACGATCATCGAGCGGATCTGACCACCTCAGCCGGACGGTCAGACCTCAGCTGGACAGTTTGGCCTCAGCCGGGCAGTCGAATGTCAGTTGAGCAGTCGGATCGGCACGTGGGCCACGGCCGCCTCCGGTTCGCGCACCACGCGGCCGTCGAGCACCTTGACGATGTCCTGCTTCTCGGCGAAGTTGGAGTTGATCAGCGGCAGCGAGCGTTCGACGACCTTGCGGATGCGGTCCTTCAGGAACGTGCTGCTGACGGTGTAGTCGGTGAAGTCCGAGTCGTGCGCGTAGATTCCGAGCGGCAGAGTGAGCGCCTGGAAGAACGAGAACAGCGGGCGGAACTGGTGTTCGATGATGAGGGCGTGACGCTCCGATCCCCCCGTCGCCGCGAGCAGGATCGGGGTGTCGACGAGCGCGTACTGGTCCACGAAGTCGAACAGGTGCTTGAACAGTCCGGTGAAGGAGGCCCGGTAGACCGGCGACGCGACGACGAGGAGGTCCGCGGTCTCGATCCGCTGAAGCTCCCGTTCCACGTTCTCCGGCAGCTCCGGTCTCGTGAGCACGCCGGCGAACGACGGCCCGAGCTCGTTGAGCCTGATCAGGTGGGCGTCGATCGGCAGCTGCGAGCCGAGCTCGGCGAGGATCGCCTCCACGAGGGCGATCGTCTTCGACGGCGCGTGCAGGCTGCCGGTCACGGCAACGACGTTTAGCTTGGTCATCTGCTCGACGTTAATCGAGCGACACCGAGTTCGGGGCCGTGTTGCCTCGTGTGACGGCCGTTACGGCGCCGTGACGCCCTTCGCCTGAACCTCCATCGCTCCGGCCGCCTCGGCCTCGTAGTGGGCCACGAGTTCGCGCTTGAGCACCTTCCCGCTCGGGCCGAGCGGCAGGGCCTTGACGATCTCCACCCGACGCGGGTACTTGTACGAGGCGAGCTTCTCCTTGGCGTGGGCCACGAGGGTCTCGGTGTCCACCTCCTCGCCGGGAGTGAGCACGACCACCGCCATGACCTCCTGCCCGTGCGTCTTGTGGGCGACCCCGAACACGGCGGCGGTGGAGACTGCCCGATGCGCGGTCAGCACCTCCTCCACCTCGCGCGGGTAGACGTTGTAGCCGTTCCGCAGGATCATGTCCTTCTTGCGGTCGACGATCCAGAGGTAGCCGGCCTCGTCCTTTGTTCCCAGGTCTCCCGTGCGGAACCAGCCGTCCACCACGGCCTTCGCCGACTCCTCCGGGAGGTTGAGGTAGCCGCTCATCAGGTTGTGGCCGCGGATCACGATCTCCCCGAGCTCGTCCACCGGCAGGAGCTCGATCGAGTCGTCCACGTCGGCCCGCGCGATCTCCACGTCCACGCCCCAGATCGCCTGCCCGATGCTGCCGGCGCGCGGCGGCCGGCCCACGTGGTTGAAGCTCGCGACCGGCGAGGTCTCGGTGAGGCCGTAGCCCTCGTAGATCTCCACCCCGAATTCGGCCGTGAACCGTTCGATCACGGCGAGAGGCAACGAGGATCCGCCGGAGACCGCGTACCGCAGCTTCGGGCGGTCCGGCGTCTTCTTGGCCGCCTCGAGCAGCGCGATGTACATCGTGGGCACGCCCATCATGATCGTGCACTCGCTGTCGATGAGGGTGCGCAGCGCCGTGTCGCCGTCGAAGCGCGGCAACAGCACGATCTTCGCGCCGATGCGGAACCCGGTGTTGAGGGTGCAGGTCTGCCCGAAGGTGTGGAACAGGGGAAGACAGCCCATGACGGTGTCGTCCTGCCGCATGTCGAAGGTGCTGAGAAGCAGGGTGTTAGCCTGCTCGATGATCGCGAAGTGGCTGCCCTCGGCGCCCTTCGGCTTGCCCGTGGTGCCGCTCGTGTAGAGGATCGTCGCGGTGTCCGACGGCTGGCGAGGCAGGTAGGTGTCGATCGGCACGGCCTCGGCGGCGAGCCGCTCGAGCTGCGGGATGTCGCCCACCGGCTCCGGCGCGAGCACCGAGACGACCGGGATGCCGGCCTGCGCCGCGCCCTTGGCTCCCTCGCCGAGCAGGGGCGCAGCGCACACGAGAAGGGTGGAGCCGGAGTCGCGCAGCACGTACTCGATCTCGTCGGCCTTGAGCAGCGCGTGGATCGGCACGACGATGCCGCCGAGGCTCAGGATGCCGTAGTAGGCCCGCGGAAAGTCGGCCACATTCGGGATGAGGATGGCGACGGGATCCCCGACCCCCACGCCGAGCGCCTTAAGGGCACCGGCATAACCACGGGTCTCCCGCCAGAGCTGCGCATAGGTGTATTCCGTGCCACCGACGACGACCGCGACGTTGTCCGGATGGCGTTCGGCGGACTCCTTGAGGATCGCCGCAACGGAAATGGTGGAGTAGCTCGGGTGGGTCATGATTCTCCTGTCACCATTGACTGGCTGATCGCCCGACGGCGATGGTATTCGAGACGCTACGCCACGGCACATCCGGGGGTCAACCCGCCAAGCGCTCGCACGGCAAACCCGCAGTTGCCCGCCCCACCAACTCGCCGCCTCCCTGTGCGGCGGCACAATCTTGCGGCCGCTAGAGCACCTTCGAGAGGAAGGCCTTCGTGCGCTCGTGCTGCGGGTTCGCGAGCACCTCGCGCGGGTCGCCGGACTCGACGACGACCCCGCCATCCATGAAGACGAGCGAGTCGGCCACCTCGCGCGCGAAGCCCATCTCGTGGGTCACCACGATCATGGTCATGCCCTCCTTGGCGAGCTGCTTCATCACGTCGAGCACCTCGCCGACCAGCTCGGGGTCGAGGGCCGACGTCGGCTCGTCGAAGAGCATCAGCTTGGGATCCATGGCGAGCGCCCGCGCGATCGCCACGCGCTGCTGCTGGCCGCCGCTCAGGTACGCGGGGTACGAGTCGGCCTTGTCGGCGAGGCCGACCTGCGCAAGCAGGTCCCTGCCGCGCGCGATGGCCTTCGCCTTCGGCATCCGGTTCACCCGCATCGGCGCTTCGATGATGTTCTCGAGGGCCGTCATGTGGGGGAAGAGGTTGAACCGCTGGAACACCATGCCGATGTCGCGCCGCTGGAGGGCCGCCTCCCGCGGCTTAAGCTCGTGGAGGGTGTGCCCCTTTTCGCGGTAGCCGACCAGTTCGCCGTCGACGCGCAGGCGGCCGGCATCCACGCTCTCCAGGTGGTTGATGCAGCGCAGGAACGTCGACTTGCCGGAACCGCTCGGCCCCACGAGGCACATCACCTCGCCGCGTTTCACCGTGAGGGAGATGCTCTTGAGCACCTTGTTGGAGCCGAAGCTCTTCGAGACGCGGTCCGCGTCCACCATCTGCGTGTCGGTCATGGTGCGCCTTCGCCGTCGCCGGAGTGTTTGCCGTCGCCGGGCCGGGTGCCGGCATCGTCACTGTCACCGTTACCGTTGCCGTCGCCGACCACCGGCATGACTCCGGTCGCCACCGTGACCTTCTTCTCCGGTTGCGCGACCCCGATTCCCCGAGCGAAGCGCTTCTCCAGGAAGTACTGGCCGATCATGAGGATTGAGGTGAAGGCCAGGTACCAGATGGATGCCACGAGGAAGAGCGGGATGGGAGTGAAGGTCTCGGCGGAGATGTCCCGGGAGCGGGTGAAGAGTTCGAAGCTGAAGGGCACCGCGGTCACGAGCGAGGTCGTCTTGAGCATCGAGATCACCTCGTTGCCGACCGGCGGGATGATCACGCGCATCGACTGGGGGATGATCACCCGCGACATGGTCTGGAACCAGCTCATGCCGAGCGCCGTCGCCGCCTCCTCCTGGCCGCGGTCCACCGACAGGATGCCGGCCCGCACGATCTCGGCGATGTAGGCCGCCTCGTTGAGGGCGAGCCCGATCACCGCCAGCTGGAACACGTTGAGCACATCGCCCGTCGGCAGGGTGATGAGCGGATGCAGGAACGGGAGCCCGATGTCGATCGTGGGGTAAATGACCGACAGCAGTCCCCAGAAGGTGAGCTGCACGTATACCGGGGTTCCACGGAACACCCAGAGGTAGAACCACGAAAGACTCTTGAACACCGGATTCGGCGAGAGCCGCATCACCGCGAGGACGACGCCGAGCGCCACACCGATGAGCATCGAATACACGGTCAGCTCGAGAGTGATGACCGCCGCCTCGGAGATGCGGCGGTCGAAGATGTACTTGCCGACGGCCGGCCAGTTGTATGCCGGCCGCAGCGCCGCGTCGTAGACGAACGCCGCGGCGAAGAGCAGGATGATGACGGCGAAGATGTTGCGGATCGGATGCCGCAGCTTCACGGCCCGGATCGCGGTACCGTCGTCGGTCGGCGGCGGAGCCGCCCCAGCCACCGACCCGCTCCGGGTCTCTGCGCTCATGGTGTCAGCCGTTTGCGGCCGCATTGATCGTGATCGTGTCGATGCTGCCATCGGCGACACCCCACTTGTCGAGGATCTTCTTGTACGTGCCGTCGTCGACGATCGACTGGAACGCCTTCTGCAGCGCCTTGCCGAGCTTGTCGCCCTTGTTGACGGCCACCCCGTAGGGCGCGACCTCGAAGCCCTTTCCGGCGAGCTGGATCTTGCCCTTGAGCTGCGCGACGGCATAGAGGGTGACGGGCGAGTCCGCGCTCATCGCGTCGGCCTGGCCGAGCGCGACGGCGTTCGTGGCCTGGTCCTGGGTGTCGAACTTCACGGCCTGGATGGCGGGCTTGCCGGCATCCGTGCACGCCTTCGACTTGGCCGGAACCTCGTCGGTGTCCTCGTAGGTCGTCGCCTGCACGGCGACCTTGAGGCCGCAGGCGTTGTCCGGGTCGACGGTCTTGCCGGTCGCCGACGCCCACTGGATGCCCGCGGTGTAGTAGTTGACGAAGTCGACGACCTTCTCCCGGGCCGTGTTGTCGGTGAACGACGAGAGGCCGAGGTTGTACTTGCCACCCGTGATGCTCGGGATGATGCTGTCGAACTTGGCGACGCGGTAGTCGGTCTTCACGCCGAGTTTGCCGCCCACGGCATCCATGAGCTCCACCTCCCAGCCGATCGGCTTTCCGTTGGCGTCCTTGTACTCGTTGGGCGCGTATGTCGGGTCGATGCCGATGATGAGCTTGCCGGCCTTGGCGATCGTGTCGGGAAGCAGGGCGGCGGCAGCGGCGTCCTTCGTCACGGTCGTCGTGCCACTCGAACCGGAAGGACCGGTGGGCGTCTCGTTGTTCACGCAACCGCTGAGCGCGAGCGCGGTGACAACGGCGAGCACGGGAATCGCGTATCTGATTCGCATTCTTCTACCTATCTCTCCTGGTGTGAGGCCTGCGGGAGCGACAGTGCGGTCGGCCGAATGCGACCCACAAGGCTCGGCCGTGATCGCGGCGATCGGGGTGAATCGCTGTGGCCATGCGTCTCGTGTCCTCGGGTCATATCCAACCGTCCCGGCACCCTTGCCTCGACTGTTCTCGGAGCCTACACCTTGACCGGGAGTGCATTCGGCGAGCGAATCGGCAGGCCGTTAACGCCGGAAGCGGATGCCGGTGGACAGGCATCCGCTTCTGGCTCGAGGCGCGTCGCGCGCCTCCCTCCTGGTGCTTCTACTTCGTGCCGACCGTCGCCTTCGCGTTCGACTCGTACGAGGTGTTCGTCGACTCGAAGAAGTTGACCAGCTGCAGCGTGTCGTTCGCCGCCGCCATCCACTTGGCCGGGTTCGAGACGTTGTACTCGGGCTCGAAACCGAGCTCCTCCAGCCGGCGGTCGGCCAGGTACTTCACGTACTGGTTGATGTAGTTCGAGTTGAGGCCGAGGATGCCGCCCGGGAGCAGGTCGCGGTTGTACTCCTCTTCCATCTCCACGGCATCCAGAATCATCTGCTTGATCTCGGCGGCGAACTCCTCCGTCTGCAGGTCGGGGTTCTCCTCGAGCACGGTGAGGATGAGGTTGATGCCGAACTTGAGGTGCAGGCTCTCGTCACGCACCACCCAGTCCATGAGCGAACCGAAGTTGCGCAAGAGGTTGCGCTGGCGGAAGCTCAGCGCCACCATGAAGCCCGAGTAGAACCAGATGCCCTCGAGGATCACGTTGTACGCGACGAGGTTGCGCACGAAGTCCTTCTTGCCCTCCGTCGTCGTGATGTCGAGCGTCTGCTCGGTCATCCGCTTGATGAACTTGACCTCGAACTCCTCCTTCTTCGCCATCGACGGGATGTCGACGTGGGAGTTGTACGCGGCCTCGCGGTCGATCGGGAAGGTCTCCAGCACGTACTCGAACGACATGCAGTGGTTGGCCTCCTCCCACATCTGCTTGGCGAGGTACAGGCTGCACTCTGCCGCGTTGATGTACGGGTAGACGCCGAACGCGAGCGCCTTGTTCACGAGCAGCTCGTTCGGGTTGAAGTAGCTCATGAGGAACGTCACCGCGTGGCGTTCTTCGTCGGTCATCTTCTTGAAGTCGGCGATGTCCTCGCCGAGCTGGATCTCGTTCGGGAACCAGGTGTTGGCCACGGCCTGGTCGTACAGGTCCATCGCCCACTGGTACCGGATCGGTTTGAGCAGCAGCCCCTCCTGGAGGCCGGTTCCGAGAATTCCCATTATTGGCATTCGCTTTCTACTGGCAGCTGTCACATTGGAGGTCGTCCATCGGGTCGACCGGTACTTGGTATTCGAACGGTGCTACGCCCTGCGCGGCGGTTCCGCTCGTCCCGTTCATGTTCTACTCCCCCGACTTGGGAGCGAGCCCACCGAAGCCGAAACCCTTGCGCGGTGCCGCTGCCGGCGCTGCCGCCGTCTCGACGAGCTCGGTGGCCGGGGCAGCGCCGAAGCCCTTGCGAGCACCCGATCCGATGTCCTCGGACTTGTTCACCTTCACGGTCGACTGCTCTGCGGTGTGCCGCGGCTTCATGTGCAGGTAGTAGGTGGTCTTCACGCCGCGCTCCCACGCCGACATGTAGATGTCCATCATGTCGCCGAGGTCACGCGTCTCGAGGTACATGTTGCGGCTGATCGACTGGTCGATCCATTTCTGGGCGCGCGCGGCGACCTCGAGGAAGGCGTACGGCGAGAGCTGGAAGCTCGTCTTGTACGTCGCCTTCACGTGGTCCGGGATGGCCGCGATGCCCTGGATGTCGCCCTGGCTGCGCAGGATCGCCTCACGGCTCGAGTCCCAGATGCCGAGTTCCTGCAGGTCGTTCACGAGGTTGCGGTTCACCTCGAGGAACTTGCCGTTGGAGGTTGCACGGCTGAAGATCTGCGAGAACTGCGGGTCGAGGCCGGGGGTGGTGCCGGCGACGAGACCGATGGATGCGGTGGGCGCGATCGCCATGAGCGTCGCGTTGCGCATTCCGCCCTTGACCTTCAGTCGAAGAGCATCCCAGTCCAGACGGGTCTTGCGGTTGACCTTGATCTCGATGCCCCGGTCCGCCTCGGTGAGCGCGATCGAGTCGAGCGGCACGAGGCCCTCCGACCAGCGCGAGCCGGCGAAGTTCGGGTATGCGCCGCGCTCGACGGCGAGGTTCGCGCTCTCGTCGATGGCGGCGTACGAGACGTGCTCCATGATCTCGTCGATCAGGTCGTACGACTCTTCGCTCTCGTAGCTGAAGCCGAGCTTCTCGACGACGTCGGTGAAGCCCATCACGCCGAGGCCGACCGCGCGGTTCTGCGCATTGGAGAAGTCGGCCTCCTGCACCGACGAGCGGGTGATGTCGATGAGGTTGTCGAGCTGTCGGACGGCGAGGCGGGCGCTCTCCTCGATCTTGCCGAAGTCCAGCTTGCCCGCGTCGTCCAAATGACGGGACAGGTTGATCGAGGCCAGGTTGCAGACCGACACATTGTCCTCGTCCTGCGGGAGGGTGATCTCGGTGCAGAGGTTGGAGAGGTGGATCGTGCCGGTGTTGTTGTTGAGCGCGCGGTTGTTGATCGTGTCTTTCCAGCACAGCCACGGGTGGCTGGTGGTCTGCAGCGAGATGAGGATCGACTTGAATTGCTCGCGGGCGGTGATCTTCTTGAACAGGCGCATCTCGCCGGCCTCGGCCTGGGCGACGTACTCGTTGTACCTCGCCGAGAACTCCTTGCCGTAGAGCTCGTTGAGGTCCTGCACCTCGAGCGGGTCGAAGAGGTACCAGTCGTCGTCGTTCTGCACGCGCTTCATGAACTCGTCGCTGATCCAGACCGCGGTGTTGGCGGTGCGGGTGCGGCGGTACGGGTCGCCGGAGTTCTGGCGCAGGTCGAGGAACTCGGGAAAGTCGAGGTGCCAGTTCTCCATGTAGAAGCAGAGGGCGCCGAACTTCTTGCCGCCGCGGCTTACCGCGCGCAGGATCGAGTCGATCGTGTGCATGAACGGGATCGGGCCGGTCGAGGTGGTGTTGTTGGAGCGGATGGGCGAGCCCTGCGCGCGGAGCTTGGTCACCGAGAGGCCGATGCCGCCGGTGCCCTTGGTGAGCCACATCACATCGCGGGTCGTCTTCGCGATGTGCTCCATGTCATCCTGCATCTCCATGACGAAGCAGTTGGCGAGCTGGGGGTAGATCGTGCCGGCGTTGACGAGGGTGGAGCCTGCGGCCAGGTATTCGAGCCGCGACATCTTCTCGTAGAACTTGATCGCGTGCTCGGTGGGGTTCGCCTCGTTCAGCGAGAGGCCCATGGCGATGCGCATCCAGAAGTACTGCGGCACCTCGAGCGCGTCCCCGTTGCGGCCCTTGATGCCGTAGCGGTTGTTGAGCGTGACGACGCCGATGTACTTGAGCAGTTCGTCGTGGGCCGGCTCGAGCGCGTCGGCCAGCACGTCGAAGTCGAAGAGCTGGGTGAGGCGGGGGTCGAGAAGCTGCTCGTCCACCCCGCGCGTGACGTTGGCGGCGAAGTGCGCGCGGTGGAGTTCCTTGAGCTCTGCGGCCGTCTCGTAGTCGCCGAGCACGCGCTTGTAGATGGTCTTGAGCAGGAGGCGGGCGGCCACCGTGTCGAAGGCCGGGTCGTCCTTCACGTTCTGCAGCGCGACCTGGATCACGGCCTCATCCAGCTGCTGGGTTGTGATGCCGTCGAAGAGTGTCAGCTCGAGCTCGCTCGCGATCTGGGTCACCCAGGTGATGTTGTCGTCCAGGCCGGCACTCGCGTGCTCGATCGCCAGGTTGATCTTGTTGGCGTCATACTGCTCGCGTTGCCCGTTGCGCTTGACTACGGTGATGCCCACTTCTGCTCCCTTTGCGTTGCTAAAACGCGTCTGCTGAAACCCACCCCGACCGGCGGTTTCCTGCCCCGAATGATCTCCGGCTGGTCCCGGAATCGACTGCGATGCGCATCAGGCTGAGCCGCGCCGAGTGGGCGACCCAGGAGTTGCTCTCCCGCAGTTCCACCACTATATAGCGGGCATCCGACATTCCGGTAACCCCACATGTAGTGGGCGTGTCATCCACAACTGTGGATAAGTTCGCGGAGTTTTGCACAGCCTGTGGACGGATCCAGCACGCCCCCGAGCGACGCTGGGGCGCCGCCAGACTCGCCCGGGAATACCCGCCGGAACGATAGGCTTGCACCCTTGTGAGCACCTATTTGAGCCTTCTGAAGACGCACGGTGTCGCGCGGCTCATGTCGGCCCAACTCGTGGCCAGACTCCCCAACGGAATGCTGTCGCTCGCATACCTCCTGCACATCGAGCAACTGCACCACTCCTATGGGGCGGCCGGCCTCGTGCTCGCCGCGACGAGCATCGGCCAGGCCGTCTCCGGCCCCCTGACGAGCCGCTGGATGGGAATCTGGGGCATGCGCCGGGTGCTGGTGCTCACCCTCGCGGTGTGCGCGACGACGGTCGGCACGATCGCGCTCGCACCCACCCTTCCCGTGCCCGTCTACATGGCCCTCGGACTCCTCGGCGGGCTGAGCACCCCGCCCATCCAGCCCGCGGTGCGCACCATCTACCCCAAGATGGTCAACTCGCGGCAGCTGACCCCCCTGTTCTCCCTGGACGCGTCCGCCCAGGAGATCATCTGGGTCGCCGGGCCAGTGCTGACGACCTTCGTGGCCACCCAGGTGAGCACGGTAGCCGCGATCCTGCTCGCTCTCTTCTTCATGATCGGCGGCGGAATCTGGTTCATCGCCTCCCCCGAGGTCGGCCGGGTGCGCATCCCGCGCAGCCGACGCAACCTGGGCGTGGTTCTCAAGAAGCCCGCCGTGCTGCTCGCGACGGTCACCGGATTCCTCCTCATCGGAGCGTGCGCCTCGATCGAGGCCGGAGTCGTCTCGGCGTTCGGCGAGAAGAGCCCGGAGTCCGGCGTGGTGCTCGCGATCTTCTCGCTCGGCTCGCTCATCGGCGGGCTCGCGCTTGGCCACATCCCGATCGGACCGTGGGCCATGGCGAGGCGGATCTTCATCGTCTTTGTCGGGATGTCCCTCGCCGCGTTCTCCCTCAACGTGTGGTGGCTCGCCGTCACGCTGCTCATCGCCGGCATCGGAATCGCCCCGGCCCTCGCGGTGATGTTCGCGATCGTCTCGTCCAGCGTGCGGTTCAGCGAAACGGCGGAGGCCTACGGCTGGGTCGGCACCGGCCAGCTCATCGGCGCCGCCCTCGGCTCCGCTGCTGCCGGGTTCCTGATCGACCGCTACGAGGCGCCCGGCGCGTTCTGGGCGGCCGTGGCGCTCGCCGGTCTCGGGTTCCTCGTGCCGATGCTGTTCCGCCGGGCCCACCCCGACCTTCGCGGCCGCGACGCGAGCCCGATCCCCGACACCGAACCGGTTCCCGTCCAGCCGAGCTGAGGCCCGTCCCGCGCCGAGCGCCTCGCCTCGCGCACAGTTCCGAGCCGGCGCGGCGGCTACCTCAGGGGGGTGAGTGCGCCGGCGAGGATCGCCAGCTCGGCCAGGACGCCCGCGAGAATCGAGTCCTGGCGTTCGTTGCTCACGAAGCGCCCGTCCTCCACCTGCTTGCCGGCGAACGTGATCTCCACCGCAGCCCCCGTCTTGACGAGGCCGAGCGCGAGGATCACGTTCTCGATCGCGTTCACGCCGCGGCTGCCGGCCGAGACGCCGCCGTAGCTCACGAAGCCGACCGGCTTGCGCCACCACTCGGCGGAGAGGTAGTCGAGCGCGTTCTTGAGCGCGGGCGAGAAGCTGTGGTTGTACTCGGGGGTCACGAAGACGAAGGCGTCGGCGGCATCCACCCGCTCGCTCCACGCGAAGGTGTGCGGCTTGGTGTACTGGCGCAGCATGGGGTGGTTGGGCTCGTCCATGAACGGCAGGTTGATCTCGGCGAGGTCGGCGAAATCGATGCTGTCGAACCCCGCGTACTGCTCGGCCTGCGTTCTCACCCACTCCGCGACGGAGAGGCCAACGCGACCGGGGCGAACAGAGCCGACGAGAATCATCAGAGAGGTCATGATGCGGCTAACACTGTTGACGTG
>NZ_DATCQQ010000011.1:0-20181 GCF_036569425.1 Lacisediminihabitans sp. | reverse complement strand
CCCACGAAACTGGCGCCAAATGCCCGATTCTGGAGCACACCTCCGGAGAAACGCGTGTTGCGGATGCGGCGAGCGGCGACGCCGACGTGCCGCGTCAGCCGGCGTTCTTCGCGTCGCGCCAGGCCAGCCAGTTGTGAACCGGGGCGAGATCGTAGGCGGGGCCGGATATCCCGATGGTGAAGAGGCTGGTTCCGAGAGCGTGCAGCTCGTCGGCCTGATCGTGGTTGCGGCCGCGCAGCTCGGTCGAGATCTCGATCTGCGAGACGTCGCGGCCCACCTCCGCGCCGTGCTCCGCGAGGATGCCGAGCTTGCGCTCGAGCGTCTCCGGGTCGCTGAACGAGTGCCAGATGTCGGCGTGCTTCGCCACGATCCGCAGAGTCTTCTTTTCGCCGCCCCCGCCGATCAGCACCGGGATGTGCCTGGTCGGCGCCGGGTTGAGCCTCGCCCAACGCGCCTCGATCACCGGCAGGCTCGCCGCGAGCGCGTCGAGCCGCTTGCCGACCGTGCCGAACTCGAAGCCGTACTCCACGTAGTCCTTCTCGAACCAGCCGGAACCGGTGCCGAAGATGAACCGGCCGGTGCCTGTGCCCTTCGCGCTGATGTGGTCGATCGTGCGGGCCATGTCCGCCTGCAGATTCGCGTTGCGGTAGCTGTTGCAGTTGACGAGCGCGCCCAGCTCCACCCGCGAGGTCTGCTCGGCCAGGGCGGCGAGCATTGTCCACGACTCGAAGTGCAGGCCGTCCGGGTTGCCGTAGAGCGGGTAGAAGTGGTCCCAGTTGAAGAGGATGTCGACGCCGAGGTCTTCGAGCTCGGCCGCCGTCTCGCGGATCTTCTCGTATCCGGCGTGCTGGGGGGCGATCTGCACGCCGAGGCGCACCGGGCGGTTGTGGGCTGGGGTCATTACTCGAGCCTAGAACGAGTCGACGCTCGGCGCCCACCTCCGACTCGGATCGACTCCGAGTGGTCTCATTCCAAGTGTTCTCATAGGGTGCGCGACGTAACCTGTCGACCATGACCCTGCGCCAGCCACGATTCGTCGCGCTGGCCGCGATGCTCGCCGCGGCTCTCGCCCTCGGCGGTTGCGCGTCGAATGACCTCGACACGGACACGACCACGACCGCGACGGCCACGACTTCGGGTCCCGTCGTCGTGGCGATCGGGGACTCGATCATGAAGGGCCACGGACTGTCTCCGGCCCAGGCGTGGCCGGCGCTGCTCGCCCAGACGAACGCGTGGTCGCTCGACAACCTCGCCTGCGATGGCGCCGGTTTCGTGAAAGCGGGGGACGCCGACGACTGCGGCGGCGACTTCTCCGGCCTCGTCGCCGAGGCGGTGGCGGCCAAGCCGTCCCTCGTCCTGATCTCGGGCAGCAGCAACGACCTGGGCATCAGCAACTCTCAACTGCAGGAGCAGACGATCCAGGTCGTGACGGCGCTGCAGGCCGCCCTCCCCACGACGACGATCGTCGGCATCAGCACCGTCTGGAACGACACCGCCGCGCCCGACCAGATGGACGACATCAACGAGCAGGTGCGCCAGGCCGTGAAGGGGGTGGGCGGTGTCTACCTCGACATCGGGCAGCCGCTCGCCGGCCACCGCTCGTGGCTGCAGAGCGACGACGTGCACCCCACCGTCAAGGGCCAGCGGGAACTCGCAAAGGCGATCGCCGGGGCCGTCCGAAGCGCGAAGCTGAAGCTCTAGCCGCGGCCGAGCAGCTTCTGCAGGCTCGCGAGCTCTTCCTCGGAGGGCCCGGCCGTGCCGGCACCGCCGAGGCCGAATCCGGAGCCCGAGGCGGCCGTCGACGGCTTGGCCCCGGCCGCGAGGGCGGCGTTCTCCGCCGCGCGCTTGGCCGGGTTGCCTGACTTGGAGCCCTTCTTCTGCTGCACCTTCTTCGCCCCGCCGAACTTGGCGCCTGGGATCGGCCCCATGCCGGGCACCTGAGGCACCCCGCCCTTCGCCACGGTCTTCATCATCTTCGCCGCCTGCTCGAAACGATTGACGAGCGCGTTGACCTCGGTGACGGTCGTGCCTGAGCCGCGCGCGATGCGCACCCGCCTTGAGCCGTTGAGCACCTTCGCCTGGCGACGCTCGGCGATCGTCATCGACTGGATGATCGCCTCGGTGCGGGTGATCTCCGACTCGTCGAAGTTGTCGAGCTGCTCGCGCATGCCCTTCGCTCCGGGGAGCATGCCGAGCATGTTCTTGATCGAGCCCATGTTCTTGAGCTGCTGCATCTGGCCGAGGAAGTCCTCTAGCGTGAAGGTGTCGGTGGCGAACTTTTCCGCGACCTTGCGGGACTCCTCCTCGTCGAAGTTCTTTTGCGCCTGCTCGATGAGAGTGAGGATGTCGCCGAGGTCGAGGATGCGGCTCGCCATGCGGTCGGGATAGAACGGCTCGAAGTCGTCGAGGCCCTCACCGGTGGAGGCGAAGATGATGGGCCGGCCGGTGACCGAAGCCACGGACAGCGCCGCACCACCGCGCGCGTCGCCGTCGAGCTTGGTGAGCACGACACCGGTGAAGTCCACGCCCTCCTGGAACGCCTTCGCGGTGGCGACGGCGTCCTGGCCGATCATCGCGTCGATGACGAAGAGCACCTCGTCTGGGTCGATCGCCTTGCGGATGTCTGACGCCTGCTTCATCAGCTCGGCGTCGACGCCGAGGCGGCCGGCGGTGTCCACGATCACGATGTCGTACTGCTTGTCCCTGGCGAACTTGATGCCGTCCTTGGCCACCTTGACCGGGTTGCCGCCGCCTCCGCCGAAGAACGATTTGGGGGCGGCATCCTCCGCGCCGACATTTCCCGGTTCCGGCGCGAACACGGCGACGCCGGCCTGCTCGCCGACGACCTTGAGCTGGGTGACCGCGTTGGGGCGCTGGAGGTCGGCGGCGACCAGCAGCGGGGTGTGGTTCTGGGCGGCAAGCCATTTCGCGAGCTTGCCGGCGAGGGTGGTCTTTCCGGCGCCCTGGAGTCCGGCGAGCATGATCACGGTCGGCGGATTCTTGGCGAACTGGATGCGCCGGGCCTCGCCGCCGAGGATCGTCACGAGCTCGTCGTTGACGATCTGCACCACCTGCTGGGCGGGATTGAGAGCCTTCGAGACCTCGTCCCCCATCGCGCGTTCGCGCACGCGAGCGGTGAAGTCCTTCACCACCTCGAGGGCGACGTCGGCGTCGAGCAGCGCCCGGCGGATCTCGCGGACGGTGCCGTCCACATCCGCCGCGCTGAGCTTGCCCTTGCCGCGAAGGTTCTTGAAGGTGTCGACGAGTCGATCGGTGAGATTTCCAAAGGTGGCCATGGTGCGACCAGTTTAACCCGACCGCGCCGGGTCCCGCCGTGCGTGTCACGAGGCGCGCCTCGCCTCGTGCCGTTCCCGCTCCTAGGCTGGGCACATGCGCTTCGGAATCGTGATCCTGCCTCAGGAGCCGTGGGCGAAGGCCCGCTACACGTGGGCGGCGGCAGAGAACCTGGGCTTCGACCACGCCTGGACCTACGACCACCTGTCGTGGCGCACCCTCGCCGACGAGCCGTGGGGCGCGACGATCCCCACCCTCACCGCGGCGGCGACGGTGACGACCAGGATCCGCCTCGGTACCTTCGTCTCGTCGCCCAACTTTCGGCATCCGGTCACCTTCGCCAAGGATGTCGCGACCGTCGACGACGTGTCGGGCGGCCGGTTCATTCTCGGGATCGGCTCGGGAGGCACGGGCTTCGACGCGTTCGTGCTCGGCCAGGCCGCGCTCTCGGCGCGGGAGCGGCACGAGCGGTTCGCCGAATTCGTACAGCAGCTCGACGGGCTGCTGCGCTTCGAGCAGCATGGGCCGATCTCGTTCGCCGGCGAGTGGTTCACCACGCACGAGGCGCGGATGGTGGGGGTGCCCGCCCAGCAGCCCCGCGTGCCGTTAGTGATCGCCGCGAACGGGCCCCGCGGCCTCGGCGTCGTCGTCCGGTACGGGCAGGGCTGGGTGAGCACCGGCAAGGAGGGCGCCACCGGCGAGGAGTGGTGGGCGTCCGTCGAGTCGCTCGTCGCCCGCCTCGACGACGCGGCGGCTGCCGCCGGGCGCGACCCGGCAGCCATCGAACGGTACCTCTCGCTCGACTCCGGCGGGCGGTTCTCTCTCGAGAGCGTCGGCGCTTTCGAGGATCTCGTGGGCCGGGCGGCCGGGCTCGGGTTCACCGACGTCATCTCGCACTGGCCGCGCCGCGACGGCGTCTACGCCGGATCCGTCTCGGTGCTCGAAGAGGTGGCCGGCCGGCTCGACTCCCTGCGCTAGCGAGCCGCGACGCCGTAACCGGGATTTTCGGCCCCGAAGCGATACGTTGGCAGAGGTCGCTCGTGAGGGCCCACAGGGAGTCAGATGAACATCGGTGTTCGGCGCGAGATCGACCCAGGGGAACGCCGGGTCGCGGCCACTCCCGAATCCGTGCTCCAGCTCGTCGCCGCGGGCCTGAGCGTGTCGGTGGAGCAGGGAGCGGGAGCCGCGGCGGGCTATCCAGACGGCGAATACGCGAAGGCGGGCGCCCGGCTCGTCGACACCCTCGACGCGGCGCAGTGCGACGTGCTCGCCCACGTTCGGCCGCTCGATCCGGGCACCGTTGCCCGGCTCGCCGAGGGGACGATCACGGTCGGCCTCGCCGCCCCCGCGGCGAACCTCGCCGTCGTGGCGGCGCTTCGGGATGCCGGGGTCACCTCGTTCGCGCTCGAACTGGTGCCGCGGCTCTCCAGGGCCCAGTCCATGGACGCTCTCACCTCGCAGGCGCTCGTGGCCGGCTACCGCTGCGTGCTCGAGGCCGCGATGCGGCTGCCCCGCTTCTTCCCCCTGTACATGACGGCGGCCGGGACGATCCCGCCGGCCAGGGTGCTCGTCCTCGGCGCCGGCGTCGCCGGCCTCCAGGCGATCGCCACGGCGAAGCGCCTCGGGGCCCGCGTGTCCGGCTACGACGTGCGCGCGGCATCCGCCGAGGAGGTCGCGTCGATGGGCGCGACCTTCATCACTCTCGACGCGGACACCGCCGACGGAACCGGCGGCTATGCGACCGAGCTCGCCGAGGACCGGGCCGCCCGCCAGCGCGAGCTCCTGCGCCCCCACATCGAGGCCGCGGATGTCGTGATCACGACGGCGGCGATCCCCGGCCGACCGGCGCCGCGGCTCGTCAGCTCCGACATGCTGCGGGGCATGCGCTCCGGATCGGTCGTGATCGACCTCGCCGCGGAGTCCGGCGGAAACGTCGAGGGAAGCGTGCCGGGGGCCGACATCCCGATCCGCCTCGACGGCGACCGCGGCACGATCACGCTCGTCGGGATGAAGGATGTCGCCTCCGCGATGCCGTACGACGCCTCGAGGCTCTACGCGAAGAACGTCTCGAATCTCCTCACTCTGATGACCGTCGACGGCGTGGTCGTCCCCGACTTCACCGACGAGGTCGTGGGCGGCGCGTGCCTCACCCGCGACGGGATCGTGACCCACCAACCGACGCTCGAGGCGATGTCGCTGAGCGAAGAGGCACGCGAGACGGGACCACAGCGATGAATGCCATGACCCTCCTGACCGTGTTCGTGCTGGCGGTCTTCATCGGTTTCGAGGTCGTCTCGAAGGTGTCGAGCACCCTGCACACCCCGCTCATGTCCGGGGCGAACGCCATCCACGGCATCATCCTCGTCGGCGCGATCATCGTTGCAGGCTCCGCCACCGAGACCTGGCTGCTCGTGACTGCCCTCGTCGCCGTGCTGCTCGCGACCATCAACCTCGTCGGCGGATTCGTCGTGACCGACCGGATGCTCAGGATGTTCGGCGGACGCGCGGCGCCGGCCTCCCGCAGGCAGCCATCCGCCCGCAAGCAGCCGTCGGCCCGCAGGCAGCCATCCGCCCGCAAGCAGCCGTCGGCCCGCAAGCAGCCGTCCTCCCGCAAGCAGAAGGACGCCTTGTGAATGTGCTCACGGCCGAGTGGACCGCCGGCCTCTACCTGCTCGCCGCGGTCTGCTTCATCCTCGCCCTCAAGGGGCTCAGCTCGCCCCGAACGGCCAGGCGGGGGAACCTGATCGGTGCCGTCGGCGCCGTGATCGCGGTCGGCACGGTGTTTCTCTCGGTCCACCTCGGCAATCTGCCGTGGATCATCGCGACGATCCTCGTCGGCTCCGCGATCGCCGCCCCGGTCTCGCGCCGGGTCACGATGACGCAAATGCCCCAGCTCGTGGCCCTCTTCAACGGGGTCGGCGGCGGCGCCGCGGCGATCGTGGCGATTCTCGAGCTCGCCCACGCCGAATCGCCCTGGTCGGGCCTGGCGATCGCCTTCACGATTCTGATCGGCGCCGTCTCCTTCGCCGGGTCGGCGGTCACCTTCGCGAAGCTCCAGGAACTCATCTCGACCAGGCCCCTCATCTTCGCCGGGCAACGCTGGGTCATGGTCGTCGTGCTCGCCGGCGCCCTCGCGTCCGGCGGCTTCGTGGTGGCGACCGGGTCTCTCCTGCCCGCGATGATCCTCCTGGGGCTTGGACTCCTCAGCGGGTTGCTGCTCGTGCTGCCGGTGGGCGGGGCGGATGTGCCGATCGTGATCTCGCTGCTCAACGCGTTCACGGGGCTCGCGGTCGCGGCATCCGGCCTCGTCCTCGGCAACGTGCTCCTCCTCGTGGCCGGGACGCTCGTGGGGGCAAGCGGCACGATCCTGACCAGGGCCATGGCCGCGGCGATGGGGCGCAGCGTCAGCGGAATCATCTTCGGCGCGTTCAAAGGCGGCTCGACCGCCGGGTCGACGACGATCTCCGAGCGTCCGGTGCGCTCGGTGTCGGCCGAGGATGTCGCGATCCTGCTGGGATACGCGCAACGAGTGATCGTGGTGCCCGGCTACGGGCTCGCCGTCGCGCAGGCGCAGCACACCATGGCCGAGCTCGCGACGGTGCTCGAGGCGAAGGGCATCGAGGTCGTCTTCGGCATCCACCCGGTCGCCGGCCGCATGCCGGGGCACATGAACGTGCTCCTCGCCGAGGCGAACGTGGCGTACGAGGTGCTTCGGGAGATGGACGAGGTGAATCCGCAGTTCAAGACCGCCGATGTCGTGCTCGTCGTCGGAGCCAACGACGTCGTCAACCCCGCCGCGAGAACGAGCCCGGGCTCGCCGATCTACGGGATGCCGATCCTCAACGTCTCGGAGGCCAGGCAGGTGGTCTTCCTCAAGCGGTCGATGCGCCCCGGATTCGCGGGAATCGAGAACGAGCTCCTCTACGAGTCGCAGACGACCCTGCTCTTCGGCGACGCCAAGGAATCGCTGACCCGGATCCTCAGTGCCGTCAAGAGCCTCTGAGCCGGTCGCGACCCGACTCGGCGCCTAGGCTGCAGGCATGGCCGACACCGCAATTCGCTCCGTTTCCCTCGGCACGACCGGGATTCTCGTGAGCGAGTTCTTCTTCGGCGGTGCCGCGATCGGCGGCATCGGCTCAGCGCCGTCGCGAATCGGGCTCGGGATGGCCACCGACGAGGCACTCGAGCGGCTCGACGAAGCATACGAGGTGGGCATCCGGGTGCTCGACACGGCCAACAGTTTCGCGGGCGGCGAGAGCGAACGGGTGATCGGCCGCTGGCGAGAGGAACGCGAGCGGGACGACGTGCTCGTCTCCACCAAGGTCGGCAACGTCGTGGAGCGCGGCCAGGAGACCATCTCCCTCTCCGCCGACCACATCGCGCGCCAGCTCGCGCTCAGCCGCTCGAGGCTCGGCACGGTGGACCTGTACCTCGCCCACGGCGTCGACCCGTCCACGCCGCTCGAGGAGACCATCACCGCGTTCGCCGCGGCCATCGACACCGAGCAGATCCGGGCGTACGGATGCTCGAACCTCTCGGTGCGCGAGGTGGAGGCCTGGCTGCTCGCCGCCGACCGGGCGGGACTCCCCCGGCCGGGCTGGGTGCAGAACGGCTTCAGCCTGCTGTCGCGCGAGGTCGAGCGAGACCTGCTGCCGCTGCTCGCGGAGGAGGGACTCGGTTTCGTGGCGTACTCGCCACTTGCCGGCGGCATCCTGTCGAACCGGTTCCTCGGGACCGACCTCGAGGCGCTCCCGGAGCCCGCCGCCGGGAGCCGGCTCGCGCTCGCCCCCGCGATGTACGGCGACGCGTTCACCCTGCCGAACCTGGCCAGGGTCGCCGCCGTCGAGCCGGTCGCCCGTGAACGCGAGGTGAGCATCGCCGGACTCGCGCTCGGCTGGCTGCTGCGGCATCCGCTCGTCACGGCGACGATCGTCTCGCCCAGGCGCACCGCCCAGTGGGACGCCGTGACGGAAGCGGCGTCGATGGACTTCGACGACGCGCTCGCGGAGCAGGTGGGGGCGCTGTTCGCCTGAGCGCCCGCGCCCTCTCGCCAAGCCGAAAACGCAGGAGATTTGGCACCGAATGCCGCGTAACGCCGCCGCGATGGCCATTTCGCGGCGAATCTCCTGCGTTTTGGGAATCAGGGGCGCGGATCGTCGCCGCGATAGCCTGAACGGATGTCACTCATTCTCGCCTTCGACGGACACACGCCGGCCATTTCCGACACCGCGTGGGTCGCCCCGAACGCCACGCTCATCGGTCGCGTCACGATCGCCGACGACGCGAGCGTCTTCTACGGCTCGGTGCTGCGCGGCGACACCGACTCGATCTCGATCGGCGCGGGCAGCAACATCCAGGACAACGTTTCAGTGCACTGCGACACGGGCATCCCGACCACGGTCGGCGCGCGCGTGAGCGTGGGCCACTCGGCGGTGCTGCACGGCTGCACCGTGGAAGACGACTGCCTCATCGGCATGAGCGCGACGGTGCTCAACGGCGCGGTAATCGGCGCCGGCTCCCTCGTCGCGGCGGGGGCCGTCGTGCTCGAGGGCACGATCGTGCCGCCGGGCTCGCTCGTGGCCGGGGTGCCGGCGAAGGTGCGCCGTGAGCTGACCAGGGACGAACGGCTCGGGGTCACCGCCAACGCCATGCACTACGTGGAGCTCAGCCGGCAGCACGCCGCGATCTGACCGGCACCGCTCAGGCGTCGGCGAACGGGTCGGCGATTCCCACGTATCGCGTCTCCAGGTACTCCTCGATTCCCTCGAGACCTCCCTCGCGGCCGAGCCCGGACTGCTTGACGCCGCCGAACGGTGCGGCCGGATTCGACACGATGCCCGTGTTGATGCCGAGCATGCCCACCTCGAGTTCCTCCGCGAGGCGAAGGCTCCGGTTGAGGTCCCGCGTGTACGCGTAGGCGACGAGGCCGAACTCGGTGTCGTTGGCGAGCCGGATGGCGTCTGCCTCCGTCGCGAAGGTCGTGATCGGCGCGACGGGCCCGAAGACCTCCTCGTGCATGATGCGGGCGTGCGCCGGAACGTTGGTGAGCACGGTCGGCTCGTAGAAGTAGCCCGCCCCCTCGACGGCCCTGCCACCGAGGGCGAGCGTCGCGCCGGCCTCCACCGAGGCGGTGACGAGTTCGTGAACCTTGGCCCGGGTCCCCTCGTCGACGAGCGGCCCGATCTTCGACTCCGGCTCGGTACCGCGCGCGACGGTGTGGGCCCGCATCCGTTCGACGAGCCTCGCCGTGAACTCGTCGGCCACCGACTCGTGCACGAGGATGCGGTTGGCCGCGGTGCAGGCCTCTCCGCCGTTGCGCATCTTGGCGATCATCGCGCCGTCGACGGCCTTTTCCACATCCGCGTCGCCGAATACCAGGAACGGAGCGTTGCCGCCGAGCTCCATCGAGACGCGCAGAACCTGGTCGGCGGCATCCGCGATGAGGCGCCGCCCCACCTCGGTCGAACCGGTGAACGAGAGCTTGCGCAGGCGCGGGTCCTTGATGAGCGGGGCCGTCACCGCGCCTGCCCTCGTGGTCTGGACGACGTTGAGCACGCCGCCCGGCAGACCGGCCTCCTGCAGCAGTTGCGCGAAGAAGAGGGCGGTGAGCGGCGTGAGGGCGGCGGGCTTCAACACCATCGTGCAGCCCGCCGCGATCGCCGGCGCGATCTTGCGCGTGGCCATGGCGAGGGGAAAGTTCCACGGGGTGATGAACAGGCATGGTCCAACCGCTCGCTTGGTGACGAGCAGACGGCTGTTGCCATCGGGGGCGGTCGAGAACCGGCCGGAGATGCGCGCGGTCTCCTCGGAGAACCAGCGCAGGAACTCCGCACCGTAGGCCACCTCGCCGCGGGCCTCGGCGATCGGTTTGCCCATCTCGAGCGTCATGAGCAGGGCGAAGTCGTCGGCGCGCGCCGTGAGAAGCTCGAAGGCCGAGCGCAGAATCTCCGCCCGCACCCGCGGCGCCGTCTTCGCCCAGGAGCGCTGGGCGGCAGCCGCCGCGTCGAGAGCCGCGGCACCGTCGGCCGGCGTCGCGTCGGCAATGGTCAGGAGCACCTCGCCGGTGGACGGGTCGTGAACGTCGAAGGTGCCACCGTCGGCAGCCGGGCGCCACTCCCCGCCGATGAAGAGACCGGTCGGGATGCGCTCGAGCAGGGACTTCTCGATTGTCGGCGTGATGATCACAGGGACTCCTTGAGGATGCGCACCACGTCGTCCACGGTGGGCTGGATGGGGTTGTTGACCGTCACGGAATCGGCGAGCGTGTCGGCGGCGAGCGACGGAAGAGCCTCGAGCGTGACCCCGAACGTGGAGAGTGGGCCCGTCATGCCCACTCGCGCCGCGAGCGCCGCGATCGCCGTGATCGCCGACTCGGCGTTCTCCGCCTGGGACGCCGCGGTGTCCCCCACCCCGAGAGCGAAGGCGACCCGGGCAATACGCTCCGCCCGCGCCGGCAGGTTGAACCGCAGCACGCTCTCGATCACGATGCAGAGGGCGAGCCCGTGCGGGATGTTGAACTGGCCGCCAAGCGGATGCGCGATGCCGTGCACCAGCCCAAGACCGGTGTGCGAGAAACCGACGCCGGCGACGTGGCTCGCGAGCAGCAGCTCGGCCCGGGCCTCGATGTCCGAACCGTCATCGACGGCGCGCGGCAGGTACTCGGCCACCGTGGAGATCACCTGGAGGGCGATGCCGTCGCTGTACGGATTCGCGCGCACCGAGAGGTACGACTCGAGGGAGTGGGTGAGGGCGTCCATGCCGGTGGCGGCGGTGGCCCCGGCCGGCAGGCCCACCGTGAGGTCCGGGTCGAGGATGGCGGCCCTCGCGAGGGCGCTGTCGTGGCCGACGTAGAACTTACGGTGGCTCACGATGTCGGTGATCACCCCGAAGGCATTGACCTCGGCCCCGGTGCCGGCTGTCGTGGGAATCGCGACGATCGGCAGCGCAGGGTGGGCGAAGGTCGTGCTGTAGTCCAGGCCGACGCCGCGCTCCTGGTTGACCGCGCCGAGAGATATTCCCTTGGCGGCATCCATCGAGGACCCGCCTCCGACGGCGACGATGGCCTGCGCCCCGACGGAGGCAGCGAGGTCGCTTCCCTCGTCGACGCAGGTCGTCGTGGGGTTGGGTGTCACTCCCCCATACACCGTCACGGCGAGCCCGGCCGATTCGAGCGACTCGCGCACGCGTGCCACGATCGGGGATGCAGCGAGGAACGGATCCGTGACGATGATGGCACTCGTCGCGCCGGTCGCCGCGGTGATCTGGCCCACCCTGGTCACCGTGCCGCGCCCGAAGTGGGCGATCGGCTTCTGGTCGATCGTGAGTTCGGTGTCGGCGAGCGGTCGTGGCAGCGGGGCGAGGCCGGTGGGGGCGATGGTCTTCATGCGAACTCCTTCTGGAGGCGAAACTCGATGCCGAGAAGGTCTTCGTAGAGTCTCACCGGGGTCATTTCGCCGGCGCGGTCGCCGTACTGGGCCCGCGCCCGGCGGTAGATCTGCTCGACGAGCGCGCTGAGCTCGGACGGTGCCCCCACGGCCCGGGCGAGGTCGATCGACAGGCCGAGGTCCTTACAGGCGAGCGCGATCGCGAAGCCCTCGTCGTAGTCGCCGTTGTCGAGGATCGAGAGCACGTCGTTCTGCACGAAGTTACTGTTGGCCGGGCTCGCGATGAGCGAATTGCGCAACACGTCGAGGTCGACACCGGCCTTCACCCCGATGGCGAGCACCTCGGCCGTCGCCACCAGGTGCGAGAACCAGAGCTGGTTGATCATGAGCTTCACGGCGTAGCCGGTGCCGGCGTCCCCCACGTGCAGGATGCGCTCCGGGTCGCCCATCGCCTCGAAGATCGGGCGGAGGCGGGCCACGTCATCCGCCTCTCCTCCGACGAAGATCTGAAGCATCCCGTTCGCGGCCCCGACCGACATTCCGCTGACCGGCGCGTCGAGGATGTGCAGGTTGCGGTCCGCGTAGTCCGCGCGAACCCGCTGGGCGAGCTCGGGCACCGAGGTGGACATGTCCACCCAGGTGCCGTTGTCGGCGATCCCGGCGAGGATTCCCGTGGTCGGGTCGCACACCACGGTCTCCACGTGTCGCGGTGTCGGCAGCATCGTGATGACGACCTCGCTCTGGGCCGCCACCTCCGCCGGGGTGTTGGCCCAGACTGCTCCGGCGGCGACCAGCTCGTCGGCCGACTCCCGCCGGATGTCGTTGACCACGAGGTCGAAGCCCGCCTTCTGCAGGTTTCGGGTCATGCCGGAGCCCATGTTTCCCAGGCCGATGAAGCCGACGCGCGTCGGAGTGTTGGTGCTCATGTGTTCGTGCGTTCTCAATCGTTGGTCAGGGGCGAATCGCCCAGGTTGATCCAGGTGGTCTTGAGCGCCGTGTACGAGTCAAAGGCGTGCAGCGACCGATCGCGGCCGCTGCCCGAACTCTTGAACCCGCCGAACGGCGTGATGACGTCGGCGACGTCGTAGGTGTTGATCCAGACCGTTCCGGCGCGCAGGTCCCGCGCCACGGTGTGGGCCGTGGTGAGGTTGGCCGTCCAGACACTGGCCGCGAGACCGTACGCGCTGTGATTGGCCACTCGCACCGCCTCGGCCGCGCCGCGCACCGTGGTCACCGCGAGGGCGGGACCGAAGATCTCCTCCTGGCCGATGCGGCCCGCGTTGTCGACCCCCACGAACACCGTTGGCTCCACGTAGAAGCCCTCGGCCAGCCCCTCCGGGCGCACGCGCTCTCCGCCGTACACCGTCACGCCCTCCGAGCGCGCGACCTCGGTGTATTCGAGCACCCGGTCGAGCTGGGTCGAACTCGCGATCGTGCCGATCTGGGTGGCGTCGTCGAGCGGGTCGCCGAGGATGAGCGAGTCGCCCACCCGGCGCACCTTCTCCACGAGCTCGTCGTGCACCCGCTCGTCCACGATGAGGCGGCTGCCGCCGTGGCAGGTCTGCCCCGCGTTGTAGAAGATGCCCCACGCGACGGCCGACGCGCAGGCGGCGATGTCCTCGACATCCGAGAGCACCACCTGGGGCGACTTGCCGCCGAGCTCGAGCGCCACCTGCTTGCCGTTGGACTCCCCGGAATAGCTGAGAAAACGGCGACCGACCGCCGGTGAGCCGGTGAAGGTGATCTTGTCCACCAGGTAGTGGCGGCCGAGCGCCTGGCCGGCCACCGCGCCGAGGCCGGGAACCACGTTGAACACCCCGGGCGGGATTCCCGCCTCGGCGGCGAGTTCGGCAAGCTTGAGGGCCGAGAGGCTCGTGAGCTCTGCCGGCTTGAGTACGACGGAGTTGCCGGCGGCGAGCGCCGGCGCGACCTTCCACGCCGTGATGATCAGCGGGTAGTTCCAGGGCACGACGGCCCCGATCACGCCGAGCGGCTCCCGCGTCACGAGGGCGAGCGCGCTCTGGGGGGCCGGAGCGACCTCGTCGTAGATCTTGTCGATCGCCTCGGCATACCAGCGCATGGTGCGGGCGGCGTTCGGCACGTCGACCCGGCGCGAGTCGCCGATCGGATGCCCGGAGTCCATCGCCTCGAGGAGTGCAAGCTCGTCGAGGTTCTCCAGCATGAGCTCGCTGAGCCGCATGAGCACACGCTGGCGTTCCCGACGGTCGGCCCGCGACCATACCCCGGAGTCGAAGGCCCGAGCGGCCGCGCGTACTGCCGCATCCACGTCGGCCTCGCCGGCGGCGCTCACGCTCGTGATGAGCGTGCCGTCGCGGGGCGAGATCGTGTCGAAGGTCGCGCCGTCGACCGCCGGACGGAACTCGCCGTCGATGAACAGACGGTTCTCGGGGGTGAGCGCCGCCGCGCGGGCCGCCCAGTTGGTCATATCGTGAACCTCTTCACTGCATCCCAATCGATGGTGGCACCGAGTCCCGGTGCCGTCGGAACCATGAGATTACCCTCGCCGTCGATGTCCAGCGGCTCCATGAAGAAGTCACGGCGCTCCGGCGTCCATCCCGGCGGGTCGTACGGAAACTCGAGGTACGGGCCGGCGTCGACACCGGCCGCCACGTGCAGGTTGGCCAGGAGACCGAGTCCGTTGCTCCAGGTGTGCGGGGTGAATAGTCGGTGCCTGAGGTTGGCCGATTCGGCCACCTGGCGGGCGCGGTACATGCCAACGGCGAGCACGACATCCGGCTGGTAGATGTCGTAGGCGTCTGCCTCGATGAGGGCCGCCAGCTCCGGCATGCTGCGCACCATCTCGCCGCCGGAAACCTGGATGCCGGTCTGGGCGCGCACCCGGCGCGCACCGACGACATCCGCCTGCGGCAGCGGCTCCTCAAGCCAGAGCACACCCAGTTCCATCAGCTCCGCGGCGATCCGCTGCACCCGCGCAAGCGGCAGCGCGGCCTCGATGTCCCCGCTCATCCGCCACATCTGGTTGAGGTCCACCATGAGATCGAAGTGCGGCCCGACAGCCTCTCGCGCGGCCCGCACTGCGGCGATCCCCTCGTCGACGTTGTCCCGCGCGATGCGGATCTTCATCGCCTTGAAGCCACGCTCCCGAGCGGCGACGGCGGACTCCGCCCGAGCCTCGGGCGACTTCAGCTCCCCGCTCGACGCGTAGGCGACGAGTCGGTCCCGCGCCCCTCCGAAGAGCACGCTCACGGGCAGGCCGGCCACTTGCCCGATGATGTCCCAGAGCGCCGCCTCGAGAGGCCAGTACCGGCCGCCGTGGAAGTTGATCGTTTCGATGCGGCGCACCTGGTTGAGGATCTGCATCGGGTCGGTGCCGATGAAGAGGTGCTCGTACGCCTCGAAGCCGTCCATGGTGTCGCCGGAACCGACGCCCACGAGACCGTTGTCGGTCTCCACCTCCACGAGCGTGGCCGGAAAGTCGCGCCGCGGTTGGGGGTCCCACGCCGCGTGGAACGGCGGGTCGAGCGGCAGGCTCAGCCGCGTGAGCCGGATGGCGGTGATCTTCATGCGTGACTTCCTGGTCGGTGTGGGGCTAGGCCCGCGGGGTGAAGAAGGGATTCGACGGCGAGTGCCTCGCCGCGATCACTTCGTCGGTGCTCGGGAGCGACCTGGCGCCGTTTTCGAGGGCCGTGCGCACCGAGAGGCGGTTGTTGGCGTAGACGGCCTCCGCGTCATCCGCTGCGGGATTCACCCACACGGCGGCGATGATCACGTGGCTGTCCGCCTCTTCGAGGGAGATCACGCCGTCGGCGAGCGCATCCGCGACACCGGCGGCGATGCCGGCCTGCGCCGGTCCCCAGATCAGGAGCCCGTGGTCGTCGCCGACCGGGGCTGCCTTGGTCACGAATAGCGTGAGCGGCTTGACGGGCAGGGACGGCCGCAGCACGGTCACGAAGGGCACGTGCCCCTGGCTGGGGGTGGCGAGGGCCGAAGCCCACGCCACTCCTGCCGGCCCCTCGCGGTGACCGAAAACGGTGTTGACATGGGCGGCGTTGACGCCGTCCCCGTCAAAACTCTCACCAATCTGAAGAGCCTGGGTCATTTAGATCAGTCCCTGCTTGACGAGCCAGTCGTGCGCGATCGTCTTCGGGTCGTCGCCGTCGACATCCGCCTGCGCATTGAGCGTCTGCATCTCCAGGGTCGTGAGCTTCGGGGCCATCAGCGCGATGACCTTGGCGATGCCCGGGTACTTGTCCAGTGTTGTCTGCTTGACCGTGAACGCTCCCTGATAGACGGGAAAGAACTCCTTGTCGTCCTTCATCACCGTGAGGTCGAGGGCCTTAATGCGCCCATCGGTCTGGAAGACCTCGCCGAAGTTGCAGTCCGTGCCCTTCTGGGTGGCCGTGTAGATGACGCCGGTGTCGAGCAGCGCCACGTTGGAGTCCGGAACGTCGATGCCGTAGGCCTTCTTGAGGCCCGGCCATCCGTCATCCCGGGTGGAGAACTCGCTCTCGATGCAGAACGTCTGGTCCTTCACCGGGAGCCCGGCGATGTCACTGAGCGACTTCACCCCGAGCTTCTTCGCCTTGTCGGATCGGATCGCGAACGCGTAGGTGTTGTTGAGCGGCGCCGGGTCGACCCAGGCGATGCCGTTCTTCGCGTCGGCGGCCTTCGTCGCCGCGAACTGGGCCGCTTCGCCCTTCACGGGAGCGGTGTTCTTGTTGTAGGTGATCCAGGACGTGCCCGTGTACTCCCAGTACCCCATGAAGTTGTCGCTCTCGAGCGCCGCCCGAACGTTCGCCGAACCGACGACCTTGATGTTCGCCGTCGTCTTGGCGCCGTGGGCGTTGAGCAGGTCGCTCGTGAGGTAGGCGAGGATGTACTGCTCGGAGAAGTCCTTCGCTCCGATCGTGCCGGTGAGGCCGGCGACCTCGGTGCCCTTGCCCGACGACTTCGTCGCGCTTCCAGCGCCCGAGCACGCGCTGAGCGCGAGCAGGCCGACGGCCGCGACGGCCAGCAGCGACGTGGTGGTGCGTTTGTTCATGGTTTCTCCTTGTGCGGTGATGGGTGGGTGCTGTGCGGGTGAAAATCGGGGAATCAGGTTCCGCGCGGTCGGAGCAGGTCTTCGGCGATGCCGGCGATCCAGTCGATGAGCAGGGCGATGCAGGCGACGAGCACGGCTCCGGTGATGAGCACCGGGTAGCGCTGCAGCTTGAGGCCGTTCACGATCATGTCGCCGAGACCGCCCGCGTTGATGAAGGTGGCGATGGTCGCGACGCCGACGCAGAAGACGAGCGAGGTGCGCAGTCCGGCGAGGATCACCGGTACGGCGAGGGGAAGCTCGACATCGCGCAGCACCTGGTTGGGAGTCATCCCCATCCCTCGCGCAGACTCGCGCACGCTCTCGTCCACCTGCTGCAGGCCGATGAGGGTGTTGCGCAGCACGGGCAGGAAGGAGTAGATGACGAGCGCCACGAGGGCCGTCGTGTAACCGGTCTGCCAGACGATCGCAAGCAGGATGATCACCCCGACGGCCGGGGTCGCCTGCCCGACGTTCGCGATGCCGAGAACGATGCCCCGCACGACCTTCGACCGGGTGCGGCTGAGCGCGATTCCGAGCGGAATGGCGAGCACGGCGACCAGGGCGGACGCCACGATCGTGAGACCGAGGTGCTCGCGGGTGCGGTTGATGATGTAGTCGATGTTGAGGGTGCGCCGCTCGATCGAGTCGAGCTGGAGGGTCGAGAGCCAGAGCAGCAGAACCCCGAGCAAGACGACCACGAGGGCCGGCGTGACGAACCGCTTCGCGGTGAAGAACCGGGCGCGCCCGCTCGGCTGCTGGCTGTACGACGTTGACACGTCCCTGGTGGCTTGGCTGGTCATGATCAGTTCGCTTGCACCGTCGGTGTGGCGACGTCGGCCCCGAGCACCGCCGAGATCCGGTCGACACTGATGGACCCGATCGGCCTCCGTGCCTCGTCGACAACGGTGAGGGAGGCGAGCCCGGTGAGCACGAGCGAGTCCAGCGCGTCGCGGAGGGTGTCGGTGTCGCTCACGGTGATGGGCCCGCCAGACGCCTCGCTCACCGGACCGAGCACGGCGTCGGTGACCGGGATGAGGGTGAGCCGCTTGATCGCCGCGCCGTGGCCGATGAAGGAGGCTACATAATCGTTGGCCGGGGAGGCGAGGATGTTGGCCGGGGTGTCGAACTGTTCGATCTGGCTGCGATCGCTCAGCACCGCGATTCGGTCGCCGAGACGCACGGCCTCGTCGAAGTCGTGGGTGACGAAGATGATCGTCTTGCCGAGAGACTCCTGCAGCCGCAGGAACTCGGCCTGCAGCTTCTCGCGGGTGATCGGGTCGGTGGCGCCGAACGGTTCGTCCATGAGCATGACCGGCGGATCGGCGGCGAGCGCGCGGGCGACGCCGACTCGCTGCTGCTGCCCACCGGAGAGCTGCTTGGGGTAGCGGTGCGCGAAGTCCTTCGGGTTGAGCTCAACAGTGCTGAGCAGCTCGTCGATGCGGTCCCCGATCGCGTTCTTGCTCCAGCCGAGCAGCTTGGGCACCACGGCGATGTTCTCCGCGATGGTCAGGTGCGGAAACAGGCCGATCTGCTGGATCACGTAGCCGATGTGACGTCGGAGCTCGTGCGGGTTGAGCGAGAGCACGTCGCGACCGTCGATCGAAATCGAGCCGCTTGTCGGTTCGATGATGCGGTTGATCATCTTCATCGTGGTGGTCTTGCCGCATCCGCTCGGTCCGACGAACATGATCAGCTCGCCCGGCTCCGCGGTCATGGAGAAGTCCTCGACGGCCGACACCGGCTGGTTGGCGTAGCTCTTGGTGACGTGGTCGAGCACTATCCGGGCGCCGCTGGTGTTGCGGGCGATCTGGATGATTGCGGTGTCTGGTGTTTTAGGCACGGAGTCCCCTTGACGTGGTGTAGCGGGTGATGGTGACGAAGAGCGCGTCGACGATGAGCGCGAGGATGACGACGCCGAGAGTGCCGGTGAGCGCGAAGTTGAGCGCGTTCACGGAGCCGAGGGAGGACAGGCCCTGGAAGATGTACGAGCCCAGTCCCGGACCGGCGACATACGCAGCGATGGCGGCAATGCCGATGGTGAGCTGCGCCGCGACCCGCACCCCGGTGAGGATGATCGGCCAGGCGATCGGCAACTGAATGCGCAGGAGCACCGAAAACTGGTTCATTCCCATGCCCGTTGCCGACTCCATGACGGCCGGCGGCACCTCGCGAAGCCCGACCACGGTGTTGCGCACGATCGGCAGCAGCGAGTACATGACGAGCGCGATGACGGTGGGTGTCCAGCCGAGGCCGAAGGTGGGGATGAGCAGCGCGAGCATGGCGAGGGAGGGGATAGTGAGGGCCACGCCGGCCGCGGCGATGACCACGGAGCGCGGAATCGGCCGGTTCCAGACGAGCATGCCGATTCCGACGCCGAGAACCATGGCGATGAGCAGCGAGATGGCGACGACCGCGATGTGTTCGACGATCAGACCAAGGATGTCCGGCCACCGCTGTGACCAAAAATGCAGCAGTCGACTGAAATCGAATCCGGTCACGGTTGCGTCCTCCTTACTCTTCGTTGAGTTGCCGTTGCCGCTCGTGGTGCGGCGGTCGACTAGAGGAACACTATGAGTTGGTTCTTATTTGGGCAACCCCAGTTGCGCAAATGGCAACTGCCCAATAGTGTGGGGCCCATGACGACCGACAGTGAAGCGGCAGTTTCGGCCCCCAGACGCAATTCGGCCGGCCTCCGCCGGGACCTCGAATTGCTCGAGATCCTTGGCTCGCCCGAGGCGGAATCGGCCGGCGGACTCGGCGTCGTGCGCGTCTCCGAGCTCGCCGGACGCGACAAGGGCGCCATCTCGCGCACGCTCGCGACCCTCGCCGACTCCGGACTCGTCTCGCGCGACCCCGTGACGCAGAGCTATCGGCTCGGCTACCAGCTCTACGCACTCGCGGCGCGCACGCTCGAATCCCGACTGGTGCGGGCATCCGTGCCCTACCTGCGGCGCATGGTCACCGCGACGCACGAGACCACCCACCTGTGCGTGCTTCGCGGCGGCAATGTGCTCACCCTCGCGAGCGAGCTGAGCGAGTACGCGTTCCGCGGCCTCGGCTGGGAGGGCGTGAGCACCGCGGCCTGGCAGACCTCGTCCGGGCGTGTGCTCGTGAGCGACTGGGCGGAAGACGACCTGCGTCGCTGGTATGAGGCCCACGGCCACGACGCCGCGGTCACGAGTCCCGTCAGCCCCCCGCTACAGGCGTCCGGTGTCCCGACCACGGCCCCCACCGGGGTAGCCCCGCTCGTGACCGACTTCGAGAGCCTCACGGCCGAAATCGCCCGCATCAGGCGCCGCGGCTACGCGACCGTCGACGAGGAGTTCGAGACGGGCGTGGTCGGTGTCTCGGCGCCCGTGTTCGACTTCAGGCAGAACATCATCGCCGCCATCAACGTGAGCGCCCCCAAGCCCCGACTGGGGGCGCATCTCAACGAGGCGG
>NZ_DATCQQ010000010.1:0-16423 GCF_036569425.1 Lacisediminihabitans sp. | reverse complement strand
TAGGCGGTCTTCGAGGATCCCTACATCCTGATCGTCAACAGCAAGATCTCGAACATCAAGGATCTGCTCCCGATCGTCGACAAGGTGATCCAGAGCGGCAAGCAGCTGCTCATCATCGCCGAGGACGTTGACGGCGAAGCCCTCGCGACCCTCGTCGTGAACAAGATCCGCGGCATCTTCAAGTCCGTCGCCGTCAAGGCCCCGGGCTTCGGCGACCGTCGCAAGGCGCAGCTGCAGGACATCGCCATCCTCACCGGTGGCCAGGTCATCTCCGAGGAGGTCGGACTCAAGCTCGAGAACGCCACCCTCGACCTGCTCGGCCGTGCCCGCAAGGTCGTCATCACCAAGGACGAGACCACGATCGTCGAGGGAGCCGGTGACCCCGACGCCATCGCCGGTCGCGTCAAGCAGATCCGCGCCGAGATCGACAACACCGACTCCGACTACGACCGTGAGAAGCTCCAGGAGCGCCTCGCGAAGCTCGCCGGTGGCGTCGCCGTCATCAAGGCCGGAGCCGCGACCGAGGTCGAGCTCAAGGAGCGCAAGCACCGCATCGAGGACGCCGTTCGCAACGCGAAGGCGGCCGTCGAAGAGGGTATCGTCGCCGGTGGTGGCGTCGCTCTCATCCAGGCCGGTGCCGTCGCCTTCGCAAGCGAGGCCCTCACGGGTCTCGTCGGCGATGAGGCAACCGGGGCGAACATCGTCAAGGTCGCCGTCGACGCGCCGCTCAAGCAGATCGCGCTCAACGCGGGGCTTGAGGCCGGAGTCGTGGCCGAGAAGGTGCGCAACCTGCCGAACGGTCACGGCCTCAACGCCGCGACCGGTGAGTACGTCGACATGCTCGCCGCCGGAATCAACGACCCGGTGAAGGTCACCCGTTCCGCGCTGCTCAACGCAGCGTCGATCGCCGGCTTGTTCCTCACCACCGAGGTCGTCGTCGCCGACAAGCCGGAGAAGGCCGCCGCACCCATGGGCGACCCGTCGGGCGGAATGGACTTCTAAGTCCATAGCAGCTGACAAGCGGGCGGTTCCTCTCAGGAGGGGCCGCCCGCTTTCTGTTGCGTCGGCTTCCTGTCGGTCAGCGACCGAACAGCCGGGCGTTGGAGGTCTCGATCTCCGCGTACTGCTGCCCCGCCTGCCCGAGCGCATGGCTGAGCGCAGCGAGGCTCTCCTCGATGCGCTGCTGCGTGGACTTCCACTCGGTCACGGCCGACTGGAACGCCATCGCCGCCTGCCCGGACCACGACCCCTGCAGGTTGGTGAGTTGGCCGTGCAGGCCGTTCACCTCGGCCTGGATGCGGGCGATGCTGTTGCGAACGGTCGCTGTCGCGCCGATCACTGCCTCGCTGTCTACCTGGTAGCGCAAGTGGCGCCTCCTCATCTCGATTGCCGGGCGTGCTCCCGGTCGATCGAACGGTACGGCGTCGGGGCGCGCGGCGGGCGCGACTACGAGGCTGCGGGGGCAGCCGGGGCGGTGAAGCCGTCGGGGAGGAGGGGAAGGATGATGCGGAACGTCGCGCCGCCGCCCGGAGTCTCGAGCACGAGCACCTGGCCCTTGTGCGAGGCGATGATGCCGGAAACGATCGCGAGCCCCAGGCCGCTGCCGCCGGTCTCGCGGGTGCGTGACGTGTCCGCCCGCCAGAACCGCTGGAAGATCTTGTCGCGGATCTGCGGCGGGATGCCCTCGCCGTGGTCGACGACGTCGAGGATGCCCACCCGTTGTTGCGGGTCGACGTGCACCACGATCTCGAGCGGGCTGCCGGCCGGCGTGAAGCGCATGGCGTTGCCGATGAGGTTGGTCACCACCTGGCGGATCTTGTTCTCCTCGGCGAGCACCACCGCCGGGGCGGAGCGCACCGTCGCCTGGTGCACCTCGGAGGGCGTGGCGGCGCGCTGGGTACCGGCCCGGCCCGGGCGTCGGCGAAGTCGTGCGAGCTGGGCCCCGGCGAAGGCGATGGGGCCGGTCGCGGCGGGCCCGGTCGCCCCGATGGGATCTGTCGCGCCGATGGGCCCTGTCGCGCCGACCGGCTGGCCCTCCTGCTCCTCCTTGCGCTCCACCTCGGCGGGCGGGGCGTCGGAGACGATCACGGTCACCTCGCGGTCGGGCGCGGAGGCCATGGCGTCGAGGGCCGCGTCGTGCGCGATCGGCACGAGGTCGACCGGCCCGAGCTTGAGCGGCTTGGCCTCGTCGATTCTGGCCAGCTCGAGAAGGTCCTCGACGAGACCGCCCATGCGGATCGCCTCCTTCTCGATGCGCTCCATCGCCTGGGCGACATCCTCCGGCTTCTGCAGGGCGCCCATGCGGTACAGCTCGGCGTAGCCTCGCACGGAGACGAGCGGCGTGCGAAGTTCGTGGCTGGCGTCGCCGACGAAGCGGCGCATCTGGTCGATCGTGCGGGCGCGGTCGGCGAAGGCACGGTCGATGCGGCTGAGCATGGTGTTGAGCGAACGGTTGAGCCGGCCGACCTCGGTGTTGGGCGTGGCGCCCGGGAGTCGCTGGCTGAAGTCGCCGTCGGCGATCGCGGCGGCCGTCGCCTCGACCTCGTGCAGGGGGGCGAAGGTGGACGTGACGAGCAGGCGGGTGAGCGCGGCGCTGAGCACGATCACCGAGATCGCGAAGCCGAGGAAGATGGCGAGGAACCGACCGATGATGTCGTTGTTGTTGTCGAGGCTCTGGCCCACGATCAGGGTGAGAAACGCCCCGGTCTTGGGCACGTTCACCGGAATCGCCACGAGCCGCCACTGGCTCGTGTGATCGGAATCCCAGACCGTGAACGGGGCGCCCGCCATGCGCACCACCCTGCTGAGCGACAGGTCGCCCACGTTCGGCTTGTCCTCGGAGGTCTTCTTGTTGCTGCAGATGAATTCGCCGTCGGGTCCGAGCACGGCGAAGAAGTAGTTGTTGGGGCCGGCCGTCTGCTCGCACGTGGATGAACCGGTTCCGGAGATCGACGTCACGCTCTGGGCGGAGATGACGATGCGTTTATCCACGTCGTCGAGCAGGTAGTTGCGCAGCACCGTCATCGTGCCCACGCCGGCGACGAGCAGACCGAGGGTCACGAGCAGCACGGTCACACCCGTGATCTTGGTGCGGAGGGAGACGGAACTCCACCAGCCGGCGACTTGATCCTGCATCAGAAGGCTAGGTTACGGCCAGAAACTGGCCGCGCCCTGTACCCCGTCAGATTCTGGCTGCCTTGAGCATGTATCCGAACCCTCGCTTGGTCTGGATTACCGGCTCCTCCGAATACTGGTCGAGCTTGCGTCGCAGGTAGGAGATGTAGCTCTCCACGATGCCGGCGTCGCCGTTGAAGTCGTACTCCCAGACGTGGTCGAGAATCTGCGCCTTGGAGAGCACGCGGTTGGGATTGAGCATGAGGTAGCGCAGGAGCTTGAACTCGGTGGGGCTCAGTTCGATCTGCTCGTTGCCGATCGTGACCTCGTGCGTGTCCTGGTCCATGGTGAGCTCACCCGCGCGGATCACGGCATCCTCTTCGTCGGCCATCGTGCGCCGCAGGATCGCCTTGATGCGCGCGACGATCTCGTCGAGACTGAAGGGCTTGGTGACGTAGTCGTCGCCGCCCACGGTGAGGCCGGTGATCTTGTCCTCGGTGTCGTCCTTTGCCGTGAGGAACAGGATGGGGGAGGTGTAGCCGCTCGATCGGAGCCGCTTCGTCACCCCGAAACCATTCATGTCCGGCAGCATGACGTCGAGGATGATCAGGTCGGGCTCCTCCTCCAGCACGGCGGAGATGGCTTGCGCGCCATTGCCGACCGCGCGCACCGCGAAGCCGGCGAATCGCAGGCTCGTGGTGAGAAGGTCGCGGATGTTGGGTTCGTCATCGACAATGAGAATTTTCGGGCCGTCGCTCATGGCACCAGTATCTGCGCATTGGCTGGGTGAATCCTGAGTGTTTTAGCGGGGTTTCCCACTAGCGTTCCACCCGGCCGCGGGCGGCGATGTGCACACAGCACCGGCCGTCGGCGGGGGAGAAGCGGATGTCGTGGTCGACGTCGCCCACGCCCTCCGCGACGCCCTGGAGGAGTCCCGGGTTCGCCTGGCAAATCACCTCGGTGTGGCTCGCGGCCAGTTGATGGAACGGGCAGTTGGTCAGCATCATTCCGCCGGCCCCATCATCGGTCGGCTCGTAGCCGGCGTCGTCGAGCGCTATCGGCTGCGCCGGAATCCGTGGCGCTCGGAGACTTCGGGCTCCTGCTCGCCGCCTCTCGCCCTGAATCGGTTGGCCGTCGCCCGCGCCGCGGCGGCGCATCCGGCATAGGGTCGAACTGAACCGAATCGAGAGGCGGACATGACCACTCAAGAGAGCTTCATCGTCGTTGGCGGCGGGCTGGCCGGTGCGTCGGCCGCCGAGGCCCTGCGCGCGGGGGGATTCGAGGGGCGCATCCGGCTGTTCGCCGGCGAACGGCACCACCCGTACATCCGCCCGCCGCTCTCCAAGGACTACCTCAGCGGCAAGGACCCGATCGACACCGTCTTCGTGCATCCCCACGCCTGGTACGACGAGAACGGCGTGGAGGTCACCACGGGCAGCGTCGTCGCCTCCCTCGACCCCGCCGGCCGCAGCGTAACGCTCGCCGACGGCGAACGGGTCGACTACGACGCCCTGCTTCTCGCGACCGGGTCGACGCCTCGACGGCTGGCGATACCCGGTGCCGACCTCGACGGGGTGCACTACCTGCGCACGATCGACGACTCGGAGGCCCTGCGCGCCGAGCTGAAGGAAGGCGGCAGGCGGCTCGTGCTGATCGGCTCCGGCTGGATCGGCATGGAGGTGGCCGCGACCGCCCGCACGCTCGGAAACGACGTGACGATCCTGGAACGCGACGCGATCCCGCTCACGACCGCGGTCGGCGACGAGCTGGGCACGATGTTCGCCGAGCTGCACCTCGAGCACGGCGTCGTTCTGCGCCGGTCCGTGGTGGTGGACTCGATCGACGGAACGGATGGCCGAATCACCGGCGTCGTGCTCGCCGGGGGCGAGACCATCGCGGCCGACCTCGTTCTCGTCGGGATCGGGGCGGTGCCGAACGTGGAACTGGCGAGGGCCGCGGGCCTCGAAACCGACAACGGGGTGCTTGCGGATGCCGCGCTCCGCACGAGCGACGAGCGCATCTTCGCCGCGGGAGACGTGGCCAACGCGTTCCACCCGGTGATCGGCCAGCGGCTGCGCAGCGAGCACTGGGCGAACGCGCTCGGCAGCGGGGCCGCCGCGGGGCGGTCGATGCTCGGCCAGACCGTGTCATTCGACGACATCCCGTACTTCTACACCGACCAGTTCGACCTCGGCATGGAGTACTCCGGCTACGGGCCGCTCACGAAGGGAGCCACGGTCGTCTACCGCGGCGATCGAGCCAAGCGGGAGTTCATCGCCTTCTGGCTCGCCGGCGGCAGGGTCGTGGCCGGCATGAACGTGAACGTGTGGGACGTGAACGAGGCCGTGCAGGGGATCATCCGCCGCGCGAACACGGTCGATCCGGCGAGGCTCGCCGACGAGTCGATCGCGCTCGAGAGCCTCTGACGTGCGGCGAACACTCGGCTCGCGTTCGTTCGACTTCGGCCGGGAGGTCGCGGTCATGGGGATCGTCAACCGCACCCCGGACTCGTTCTACGACCGGGGCGCGACCTTCGCCCTCGACCGCGCCGTGGAGGCGGCTCTCACCGCGGCATCCGATGGCGCGGACCTCGTGGACATCGGCGGCGTGCCGTTCGGTCGGGGACCGGTTGTGACACTGGAGGAGGAGATCGAGCGGGTCGTTCCCGTCGTCGCCGCCATCCGCTCGGCCTCCGACGTGGTGATCTCGGTCGACACCTTCAACGCCGAGGTGGCCAGGCTCAGCATCCAGGCGGGCGCCGGCGTGATCAACGACACGAGCGGGCTGTACGACCCACGGATGGCCGGAGTGATCGCCGAGAGTTCGGCGACGCTCGTGCTCACCCACAGCCTCGCCCCGCCGCGCAGCGAGCCGCCGCGCCCCGAGTATGGCGACGTCACCGCCGAGGTGATCGAGTTCCTTCGCGATCGGGTCGAACGCGCCGTCGAATCCGGCGTTCCCCTCGAGAGGCTCATCATCGACCCGGGCCACGACCTCAACAAGAACACCCTGCACTCCCTCGAGCTCACCCGGCGGCTCGAGGAGATCGTGGCGATCGGCCTGCCGACCCTCGTGGCCGTGTCGAACAAGGACTTCATCGGCGAGACGCTGGACCGGGAAAAGGACTGGCGGCTCGAGGGCTCGATCGCCGCTGCCGTGATCTGCATCATGAAGGGCGCGAGGATCGTGCGCATGCACAATGTGCCGGCAACGGTGGCCGCCGTGCGGATGACCGAGGCCGTGCTCGGGCTGCGGGAGCCGGCCTACCTGCGCCATAACATGGGCTGACCATGACTCGAATCGACAGGCTGCTGCCCCTACCCGCCGCCGAGGTGGGCGACGACGACCTCCTCGAGGCCTTCGGGGCCACCCCGGCGCGCTGGCTGCGCGTCAACTTCGTCTCGAGCGTCGATGGCGCCGCCACGGCGGGCGGCCTCTCCGGCGGCCTGTCGGGAGCGGCAGACAAGAGGGTGTTCGAGCTGCTGCGGCGACTGAGCGACGTGGTGCTCGTGGGGGCGGGAACCGTGCGCGCCGAGGGCTACGGGCCGATGCTGGTGAGCGCCGAGTCCGCCGCCTGGCGCACGGAACGGGGGCGGCCGGCGCATCCGGTGTTCGCCATCGTCTCCGGCGCCCTCGCCCTCGACCCCGGCTCGCCGATCTTCACGGAGGCGCCCGTGCGCCCGATCGTGGTGACGACCGAGCGCTCCACCGCCGAGCAGCGCGCCCGCTTCGAACCGGTCGCCGACGTGGTGGTGGCCGGCGAGCGAACGGTGGATGCCGTGGCGATGGTCTCCGCGCTGGCCGACCGTGGACTGGGAAGGGTGCTGAACGAGGGCGGGCCGTCGCTGTTCGGGGCGCTGCTCGCGGCCGACCGGGTGGACGAGCTGTGCCTCACCGTGAGCCCGCTGCTCGTGGCCGGCGACTCCGGCCGCATCGCGCGAGGGCCGCTCGACGCCGCTCGCGACCTCAGCCTCGCGCAGGTGCTCCACTCGGAGGGCGCGCTGCTGCTGCGCTACCTCCGCGCGCGCTGACGCCCGGTCCTCTCCGAACCCGTCCCCTCCGAACCCGTCCCCTCCGAAAACGCAGGAGATTTCGCGGTCAACCGGCCGGAATTGGCCGTGGCGCGCGTATCGGGAACGGATCTCCTGCGTTTTCGGAGGAGAAGCCGGCGCGCGGGACGGCGCTGACGCGTCAGGCGGCGAGGTTGTCGCTGTCCAGGATCGTGTAGCTGTAGCCCTGTTCGGCGAGAAAACGCTGCCGGTTCTGGGCGAAGTCCTGGTCGACGGTGTCGCGTGCGACGAGGGTGTAGAAGTTGGCCGGCAGGCCGGACTCCTTCGGGCGCAGCAGCCGGCCGAGGCGCTGGGCCTCCTCCTGCCGCGAACCGAACGACCCGGAGACCTGGATGGCGACCGTGGCCTCCGGCAGGTCCACCGAGAAGTTGGCGACCTTCGACACCACGAGAATCTTCGTGACGCCGTCGCGGAACTCCTGGTAGAGCCGCTCGCGTTCCTCGATCGGGGTCGAGCCGGTGAGTTTGGGCGCGCCCAGTGCCTCGGCGAGCATGTCGATCTGGTCGAGGTACTGGCCGATCACGAGGATGCGCTCGCCCTCGTGCTTCTTCACCAGCTCCTTCACCACGGAGAGCTTTGCCGGGGCGGTCGCCGCGAGCCGGTAACGCTCGTCGTCCGCGGATGCCGCGTACTCGAGCCTCTCCTGCTGCGGCAGGTCGATCCGCACCTCGAAGCAGGATGCGGGGGAGATGAAGCCCTGGGCCTCGATCTCCTTCCACGGGGCATCGAACCGCTTGGGCCCGATGAGGCTGAAGACGTCGCCCTCGCGGCCATCCTCGCGCACGAGCGTGGCGGTGAGGCCCAGCCGACGGCGGGCCTGCAGCTCGGCGGTGAGCTTGAACACGGGCGCGGGAAGCAGGTGCACCTCGTCGTAGATCACGAGACCCCAGTCGAGGGCGTTCAGTAGCGCGAGGTGGGCGTATTCGCCCTTCCGCTTGGCGGTGAGGATCTGGTACGTGGCGATCGTCACCGGCTTCACCTCCTTGACCTGGCCGGAGTATTCGCCGATCTCGTCCTCGGTGAGGCTCGTGCGCCGCAGCAGCTCGCTGCGCCACTGCCGGGCGGAGACGGTGTTGGTGACGAGGATGAGGGTGGTGGTCTTCACCGTGGCCATCGCCCCGGCGCCCACGAGGGTCTTGCCCGCCCCGCAGGGGAGGACGACCACGCCGGAACCTCCGTCGACGAAACTCGCCACGGCCTGGTTCTGGTATTCGCGCAGCGACCACTCCCTCTCGTCGAGGGCGATCTCGTGCGGGGTGCCCGGTGTGTAGCCGGCGAGGTCCTCGGCCGGCCAGCCGAGCTTAACGAGCTCCTGCTTCACCTGCCCGCGCGCCCAGGTCTGGATCTCGTAGCGGTCGATCGCCGGTCCGCGTCCCTTCTGGTCGTCCGGCAGGAACAGCAGAGGCGCGATTCGCTTGGCCCGCACGATCTCGCTCAGCACCGCGGCATCCGTCGACCGCAGGATGAGGGTGCCGGCGTCGTCTCGCTCGATCACGAGCCGGCCGTAGCGGCCGACGGTCTCGCCGATGTCGACGATCACGCTCTGCGGTATGTCGAACTTGGAGTACTTCTCGAGCGTCGCGAGCATGTTCGCGGCGGTGTGGCCGGCCGCGCGGGCGTTCCACAGGCCGAGCCGCGTGATGCGGTAGGTGTGGATGTGCTCGGGCGCGCGTTCGAGTTCGGCGAACACCGCGAGGTCGTGCCTGGCGTCCTCGGCGTCGGGGTGCGCGACCTCCAGGAGAACGGTTCGGTCGCTCTGCACTATCAGGGGACCCGCTGCCGTATTCACCCGACAAGCCTAGGTCACGGTGCTGGCAACGCCGACGGCTCGGGCCACCGCCCGACCGGATAGTCTCCGCCCCGCTCTCTTCCGGGTTGCCTGCGTGCCTTCCGCCCCCCTGTGTGCACAACTCAGGCTGTTCTAGCGGCCGGGGCATCCGGCGCTCGGATTCGCGGGGCGCGACCTGGCCGGCGCCGATATCAGCCTGAGTTATGCGCAGCCAGCGGCCCGGCCCGCTCGGGTTGCGCGCGGCTGGCAGTGCTGCTGGCCGCACGACGCCGCACCGGGTATAGCACCGGGGATGACTGCCGAGATCGTCCAGCGCTTGTGCACAACTCAGGCTATTTGGCGGGCCGAGCGGCGGCGCCCCCCGCATTACCGGCGCCTCAACCTCGTCGCTGCGCAAACAGCCTGAGATATGAGCAGGGAGCAGGGAGCAGGGAGCAGGGAGCAGGGAGCAGGGGAGCCAGGGAGCAGGGGAGCCAGGGAGCCAGGGAGCCAGGGAGCCAGGGAGCAGGGGGTGGCGGAATGGCGTGACGACGCCAGGGAAAGCGCGAGGTCGCCGAACTCAGAGCGCGGGGCCGAGCCCGGCGATGCTCGCGAGCGGCAGGGTGCGCTCGATTGCGGACTTCTTGTCCCGCCCGCGCAGCCGCCCGCCGGCCACGCTCGTCGGCTCAAGCTGGTAGTCGATCACCGAGCCGTTGGGCATGCTCACGCTCACCGTCAGTGCGGCCCGTGCCTTGATCGCCACGTCGAGCTGGCGGATGAGCCAGGCCTGGCTGGCCCCGCCCTCCTCCGGCTCGCCGACGAGCCGAAGGCGTTCGATCAGCGTCTCGACGGGGTTGACCGCGCCGGTGGCCGTAGACCGTGCGGTGCGCTGCCGTCGGAGGGCGATGATCTCCCCGGCCGCATCCTCGGCCGCGATCGGGTAGCGCGCGTCGCTGAGCGACCAGAACACGACGTCGCGCGAGAACCGGCTCTCCAGGCGCCCGGCGCCGAGGCGCGCAAGACCGAGCGCCGACAGGTTCTGATCGACCATGATCGTGCCGAGCAGGTGCTCGTCGTCGGACCGCAGATAGCTCCTCGCCTCGGTGCCGGGCTCATCGACCACGCCCACCCGCACCTGTCCGTAGCGGGTCGCGGCCTCGCCGACGAGGTAGTCGAGCGGCTGCGGGATGCCGGTGAGCGAGATGCTGCGCAGGAAGTCCAGGATCGACTCGGCCGTGTCGCCCGAGGCCATCGCCCGGTTGACGCTCGAGGTGGACACGCGATAGCTGGAGGCGAGGGCGCGGCTCTCGGCGTCCGCGATCGACCGCAGCCGGGCATCCACCCGGGGAGTGAGCGGCCCGGGCGCCACGACCGAGAGGTCGTGCTGCAGGTACACCTGCTCCACCTCCGCGGGAAGCAGGGCCGCCATGGCGGCCGCCGCGTCGTCCAGGCCGTCGCCGAGCAGCAGGAAACCAGGCCCGGTGGGGGCCTGGTTCGCCGTGATGCCGAGCAGCTCGGCGTCGCGCGTGTATACCGTGATGCGTTCGTCCATCCAGTCGCCGCCCGCCGGGTACAGCCAGTCGACGTAGCCTCTCAGCCCCCGGCCCCACACGGCGTGGGTGCGCTCGCCGAGGAGGGTGCGGATGTCGCCGGGCAGGTGGCCGAACCAGGCGCCGGCGAGCGCGGCCCAGCGGGAACCCGAGGATTCGAGCAGCCAGGACGCCCCGGCCTCGGTGATCATCCAGGATCCGGTCTCGCGGGCCACTAGTTCGGCCCGGTCGGCCACGGCGAGGAGGTTCGCGACCGACTCGAGATCCACGGACATCGCGTTGGCGAGCCGCTTGCTGTCCGGCAGTGCCACTCCGCCCTTGGCGAGCTCGCGGGCCGGATCGCGTTCGATCTCGACGAGGAGTTCGGTGATCGCGGTCGTGGCGGCGAAGGCGCGTTCGGCGCCCAGCCGGTCGATGAATCTCCGGTCGACGTCTGGTACAGGTTCGAGCGCGGCGGGCGGGGTCGCGAGGGCGAGGTCGGCGAGGCCGGGAAGGCCGAAGGCCGGCCACGATCGCAGCTGCTCGCGTACGCCGTCGTAGGCGGCGAGCCGCAGCGGGTCTTCCTCGAGCAGCAGCATGGCGCGTGCCTTGTCCGAGCGTTCGCCGATCACCTCGAGGGTGGGGGCGCTGCCCGCGATCGAGGCCAGTCGGGCCTCGACCTGAGCGTGGCCGGGAGCGTCTCCGGTCTCGTCGGTGAGCTGGCCGGCGGCCGCGAGCACCGCGAGGGTCTGCCGGTCAAGCCTGGTCAGGGTCTGCTGGATCGACGCCCGGTCGAGAAACGCCTCGGCGAGGTCGAAGAAATCCTTGATCCCGGATGCTCCGACGCCTCGTTCGTTCATCGCCCGCGCGAGTTCCGCATCCGACATGGCGCGGAGCCGTGAGGCGAGCGACAGGGTGTTGCTCATAGGCCCTCAATGTGAGTCGATGTCCGGCGGCGTCGCCGGTCGGTTGGGCTACTTCTTGGACTTGGGTCGTGGCTTGGGCTTGGCTGACCGTTCGGCCTCGAGCTGGGCCCTGGCCTCCGCACTGCGCCGACGGGCGCTGATCACGGTGAGTGCCACGATGAGCAGGATTCCCAGCGGAAGTCCGACGAGCGGCAAGACCCCGAAGATCGGCCAGATGGATTTGGCTCCAGCCGCGGCGGCGATGAGCACCCCGATGAGGTCGATGATGGCGACGGCGATCACGGCCACGATCATGTACGCGAGCACGCGTTCGTTACGATGAATGGTCACTGGGGTTTCTTTTGCCACAGTGACAAGGATAAGGCCCCCCGACTGCCCGTAGGCTTACAGCTAGGTCCAAGCGAAAGAGGTATTGCCATGCCAACCGGCAAGGTCAAGTTTTACGACGACGAGAAGGGCTTCGGCTTCATCAGTTCCGATGACGGCCAGGAAGTCTTCCTGCACGCGTCCGCCCTCCCAGCGGGAACCACGGTCAAGGCCGGAACCAAGCTCGAGTTCGGCATCGCCGACGGCAAGCGGGGCGCCCAGGCGCTCTCGGTTCGGATATTGGAGGCTCCGCCGAGCCTCGTCAAGCTGAGCCGCAAGCCAGCCGACGACATGGCGGTCATCATCGAAGACCTCGTCAAGCTCCTCGACGGCGTCGGCACGAACCTCAAGCGAGGTCGTTACCCCGACAACAAGCACGGCAAGACGATTGCCGCGATGTTGCGCAAGGTCGCGGACGAGCTGGATGCCTGAGTCGAGTGTGATGCCTGAGTCGAGCACGGGGTCGACCTCGGCGACGCCGGCCGACTTCGAACTGGGCCGCACGGCCCTGCTCGAGATCACGTCGGCCGCCTCGGTCGGGGCGCCGGCCGGGTCAATCGACCTGGGCGACGGCGTGGTCACCGTCTACTTCGAGACCATGCTGGCCGGTTACCCCGGCTGGCGCTGGACGGTGAGCATCGCCCACGTCGACGGCGAGGCGAGCGCGCTCGAGACCGAGCTCACGCCGGGGGATGACGCGCTGCTGTCGCCCGCCTGGATTCCGTGGGTGGACCGCCTCGCCGACCTTCAGGCGGCCGAGGACGGGACCGAGGCTGACGAGTCGGACGACGACGACGACGATGACGACGATGACGACGATCAAGACGACGATGACGACGATGACGACGACGACGACGACGAAGATGATGACGACGACGACCTCGGCAGCGATGTGCTGCACGGCGGGGACCTCGACGGCGTCGACATCGACGAGGCGGTCGACCCCGAGCTGGGCAACTCGCTCGACGATCACATCGACGACGACGACGAGCTCGAGTTAGGTGTGGCGCCAGTTCGTGTAGAGGATGCCGACGAGTCCGAGGGCGAGTCCGACGGCGCAGGTCCACAGCCAGAGGCCGTTGCCGGCGGCGAGGAGTGGCCGGAGTACGGCCAGGAGCACGACAAGAGCTACTAGCCACAGGCTCACGCCCACGAGCATCGCCTTGCGGTCGTCGGTCTTCGCGGGCGACGGATCCGGCCGGCGCTCGGAGTCCTTCAGCCAGAGCCGCACGGGCTAGAGGCCTTCCACGACGAACTCGATGCACGCGATCAGCTTGCGCACGTCATCCGGGTCGATCGCGGTGAAGGTGGCCACGCGCAGCTGGTTGCGTCCGAGCTTGCGGTAGGGCTCGGTGTCGACGATCCCGTTGGCGCGCAGCGTCTTGGCGACGGCCGCGGCATCGATCGACGGATCGAAGTCGATCGTCACGACCACCTGCGAGCGGTGCTCCGGGTTCTGCACGAACGGGGCGGCGTACTCGGTGGCGGTCGCCCAGTCGTAGAGGGCGGATGACGATTCGGCCGTGCGCGCGCTCGCCCACTTCAGCCCGCCGTTGCCATTGATCCACTCGATCTGGTTCTCGAGCAGCAGCAGCGTGGACAGCGCCGGGGTGTTGAGAGTCTGCTTGAGGCGCGAGTTGTCCACGGCGTTCTTCAGGCTGAGGAACTCGGGGATCCAGCGGTCGCTCGCCGCGATGCGCTCGACGCGCTCGAGCGCGGCGGGGGAGAAGAGGCCGAGCCAGAGGCCGCCGTCCGAGGCGAAGTTCTTCTGGGGTGCAAAGTAGTAGACGTCGGCCTGCGCCGCGTCGAAGTCGATGCCGCCGGCCGCGCTCGTGGCGTCGATCACGGTGAGCGCTCCGGCGTCCCCGGCAACGCGGGTGACCGGGGCCATGACTCCGGTGGACGTCTCGTTGTGCGGCCACGCGTAAACGTCGATGCCCGACGCGACCTCGACCTCGCTGCGCGACCCGGCCGGGGCGTCGATCACGCGAGGCGCTTTCAGGAACGGGGCGGATGCCGCCTGCGCGAACTTGGCGCCGAATTCGCCGAAGGTGAGGTTCTCACTGCGCTTCTCGATGAGCGAAAACGCGGCGGCATCCCAGAAGGCGGTGGAGCCGCCGTTGCCGAGCACGACCTCGTAGCCGTCGGGGATGCTGAACAGGTCGGCGAGGCCGGCCTGCACCCGGCCGACGAGGTTCTTCACGGGCGCCTGGCGATGCGAGGTGCCGATGATGGCCGCCCCGGCACCGGTCAGGTAGGCGAGCTGTTCCGGCCGAACCTTGGACGGGCCGCAGCCGAAGCGTCCATCGATGGGCAGGAGGTCGGTGGGGATCGTCAATTCCGGCATGTCGCCAAGTCTATTGCCGGTCCTTCGCCGCCCGTGGCGCAGGAATTCTGCCGAGCGGGCGCAGGTTAGGCTTACCTGAGATGCACGCACGAGCTGGAGGCGACGATGGTCGATCTCATTGACACCACAGAGATGTATCTGCGCACCATCTACGAGCTCGAAGAAGAGAACATTTTTCCTCTGCGCGCGCGCATCAGCGAGCGACTCGGGCACTCCGGCCCCACCGTCTCGCAGACGGTTGGACGCATGGAACGCGACGGCCTCGTCGTCGTGGAGGGCGATCGCCACCTCGCGCTCACGCCGGAAGGCCGCAGCAAGGCCGTGCACGTGATGCGCAAGCACCGCCTGGCCGAGCGGCTCCTCGCCGACGTGATCGGCCTGGACTGGACCCTCGTTCACGAGGAGGCCTGCCGCTGGGAGCACGTGATGAGCGAATCGGTGGAGCGACGCATCATCGAGCTGCTCGAGCACCCCACCCACTCCCCGTACGGCAACCCCATCCCGGGCCTCGACGAGCTGGGTGACCAGCCGGTGGGCCAGTTCTCCGATGGCGTGGTGAATATCGTCAACTACGTGCTCGGAGCGGTCGGACCGGTGAGGGGCGTCATCCGTCGCCTGGGCGAGCCGGTGCAGTACGAGGTGGAACTGCTGGAGCAGTTGCGTGCGGCCGGCGTGATGCCCGGAGCGAAGGCGAGTTTCTCGGCCGTGGGCTCCTACGTGCTCGTCGAAGTCGAGGGTCACGAAGACGGTCTCGAGCTGCCGAATGAGGTCGCGATTCATGTCTACGTGGGCATCTGATTTCCCCACGCGGTGAACGTAAGGTGACAAATAGGTAACGGTCCCGTAGCCTAGGCAGGTCCACACCACCCGAAACGCGGTAATTGGACCCGGAACTGCAACGTCTCATCACCACCCTGCAGCCTCCGAGAATGCACTCGATGAGCGAAAGGGATGGGGCGACTGCCTAGAGTCGTCGGGACGCAGGAGTCGAACTCTTGACCGAACTAGAACCACGCGGAACATCGCAAGAATTACCCGCCAAGCTCGAAACCCCGGCCAGGCAGAAGAGTCTTTCGCGCCTTCGCCATCGCGGCGGCCCGCTCAAGCTCGTGATCATCGCCGTCTCGACCGGCCTCATCGCCACTCTCGCCATTCCGGCATACGCCTCCAACGAGAATGCGGATGCCGCGAAGACTGCCGCCGCCACCGAGCAGCTCAACTTCGTGCACGAGAACGCGCAGACCCTCTCCGTGACTCCCGCCGTGGCCATCGGCGCCGTCGAGCGCGACGCCTACACCGCCACCTCCGCCGCGAAGGTCGCGGCCGCGGCGGCAACCGTCAAGACGGTCGCCGCCGCGCGCGGCACGGCCATCAACCCGGGCCTGCCCTCGTTCAGCCTCGACGGCATCTTCGCCGACGGCATGAAGTACATCGGCGTGCCATACGTCTACGGAGGGTCGACGCCGGCCGGGTTCGACTGCTCCGGCTTCGTGCTCTTCCTCTACTCCCACGTGGGCATCAGCCTCGCCCACAACGCCCGGGTGCAGGGCCAGTCCGGCACCGTGATCTCCCGCGCGGACGCCCGCCCCGGTGACCTGGTGATCTTCGACGGCGGAGCCCACGACGGAATCTACGCCGGTAACAACATGGTGCTCGACGCGCCGAAGCCGGGCGGCGCGGTCAGCGTTCGGGAGATCTGGACCACCAACGTCTTCTTCGTTCGCATAGGGATCTAGCTTCCGCCGGTCTCGCTCCGCCGGTTTCTCGTCCGGATGCTCGGCCGATCAGCTCGGCGCGTGCCTGCCGGGAGGCTCTTGCTCCCCAGCCGCCTGCCCGTCGGCATCCCACCCTCTCGGTCAGCCGTCAGTACGTGCTGGCTGAGGGCCCGGGGCGAGCACCTGGTGACGGTTGAGTGACGGTGGAGGTGGGCCGTGGCGTGCTAACGGCTGGTTAACGGTTGTCGCTGCGGCGCGCCAAGGCTCAAATGCGCCAAAATTCTGGGTTACCCTTAGATTCTTGCAATTCTGAGAGTTGATATTTCGGGAGAGCCAATGTCAGGAACGAGAGCCATCCAATCCGTGGATGCGCGCGCGCTCTTTTTCATACGGCACTGCAGTCAGCGGCGCGTGGTCACCCTCGCGCCATCGAGTTAGGCACTGTCTTCGACAGTGCCTTTTTTGTTGGCCGCGTTCTCCCAACTCCCAGATCGTCAGGGTGCATCGAACTGCCTGGAAGCCGTCCAGGCGTTTTCGAAAGGATGAGAATGCGCACGCTGGTCCTCAACGCGGGCTTTGAGCCCCTCG
>NZ_DATCQQ010000009.1:0-21056 GCF_036569425.1 Lacisediminihabitans sp. | reverse complement strand
CCGCCACCCAATGGCCGCGTGTGCGTGCGATCACCGCCGCCGCGATGGCCACGTCGAACGCCTCGTCGACGGTCGCCCCGTCGACCCCGGCGCTGACCGCGGCGGCGACCGCCGCCGCACCGGCGATCGCGACGCCCGTGTTGTGGCTCACGAGGCTCGCCTCGACCACCCGGTCGACGAGCAGGGGAAGGTCGCGCGCGCCGACGGCGATGCCGACCGGGGCGACCCGCATTGCCGCTCCGTTCGTGGTGCCGAACCGGCCGGCCAGCTCGACGGCCTCGCCGGCGAGCACCGCCTGGACCGCGCGCGTGGTGGACGGCCCGAGCAGATCGAGCGAGCCGCGCTCGCGCATGTCCTGCTCCCAGGCCACGAGGGCGGCCGCGAACTCGAGCGGGTCGATTCGGCCGCGACGGTCGATGAGCATCCCGGCGAGCAGCAGCGCCTGTTCGGTATCGTCGGTGATCGACCCGGCGGGCAGGCCGGCCGCCAGCGGGTGATCGGCCGCCGCCGGTTCGAAGCCCGTGAGGCGACCGTACCGCGCTCCGACCGCCGCGCGGTCCATGAGCTGGGTCGGCATCCCGAGGGCGTCGCCGATCGCCAGGCCGTAGAGTGCCGCGAGCGCGCGGTCGCGGGAGGCGACCACGTCAGCGGGCCGAGAAGGAGAGGTGCAGGCTGAAGTGCGCCGGGTCGAGCAGGCTCTCCACGCTCTCCACGAGCGCGCCGCTCGAGTCCCGGGTGACACAGCGCGACCACAGGAACGCCTCCCCCGGATCGCGCTCGAGCAGCCGGGCATCCTCCCCCTCCAGCCGCCGCACCTCCACCCACTGCTCGCCCTGGGCCGCGACCAGGCCGGACTCGAGCAGCAGCCGGGTGAGCGAACCGCCGGCGAGGCCTGCGCCGAACGCGGCGACCGAGAGCGGCGTCGCCGGAATGCGCGAACGCTCGCAGGAGACGGGAGAACCGTCGACGACGCGGCGGAGGCGTTCGACGAGAATGAACCGGTCAGAAGTCTCGCCAAGCTCTTTGGCGAGTCCGACATCCGTCACCTGCTCGAGCCGCAGCACCTCCACTCGGGCGTCGACGCCCTGCTCCTGCAGGGCGCGCGCCCAGCCGAGCTTGACGTCCAGTGGCCGACCATCGAAGGTCACGAAGGAGCCCTTCCCGGAGCGCGTCGCGATCAGCCCGGCCTCGCCGAGCTCAGACAACGCCGCCCGCACGGTGTTCCGGCTCACCGAGAAGCGCTCGGCGAGCGCCGCCTCGCCCGGCAACTGCCGCCCGAACGGCACGCTGCCGCCGCGGATCTCCGTCTCGAGCACACGCGCCACCTGCTCGTGCTTGAGCCGCGGGAGCGGGCGCTCGGTGGCGGTCACGCGCGCTCCGCGCCGAGCGCCGCCGCCGTCGTGATCTCTATGAGCGGCGCGTAGAGGGCCATCGCACCGATCGCCCGGTCGTGGTCGAAGTCGGTGAGCCCGGCGCACGCGTCCGCAACGACGCGCACGTGCACTCCGGCATCCGCCGCGGCAAGGGCCGTCGAGAGCACGCAGCAGTCCGTCGACACCCCGGCGAGCACCATCTCGGTGCTGTCGCCCATGACCGCCGCGAGTTCGGCTCCCCACTTGCCGAAGGTCTCGCGGGTCACGGTCGGCAGTCCGAGGCCGGCAAACACCGGCGAGAGCTCGTAGAGCGGATCGGTGGGCGGCACGAGCGCGAACGGCCACATCTCGTAATACGGGATCCAGGCTCCCTGTGGCTCGGTCGGCGCGACGAAACGCGTGAAAACCACCCGCGGGGAGAACTGCTCGACCAGCCGGGCGACGGTCGGCTCGATCGCCGGATAACCGGGGGTGAACCACTCGCTTCTCGGGTCGCCGAAGATCCGCTGCATGTCGATCACGACGAGCCACGGCGCTGCCTGGGTCACGCGCGCTCCTCGACGCTTGCCCGCTCGATCGGCTGCGCCTCTTGCCGGCGGATCGCCCCGCGGCCGAAGAGCAGGATTCCGAAGAACCCGATCAGGAGCGCGATCAGAACGCCGAGGTTGGCGAAGGCCCACGGCCCAGAGCGTCCGCCCAGTCCGACCGGCCCGAGCAGGTAGCCCTGCCAGTTGAGCCAGTCCGGCACCCCGAAGGTGTTCGTGATCATGCCCCAGCCGATCGCGGTCCCCACCACGACGAGGCCGACGGACAGCCACCGCACGTCGCCGTACCGACCGCGGTGATCGTAGAGGTCAGCCTCGGAGTAGTCCTTGCGCCGCAGCACGATGTCGGCGACCAGCACCCCGCACCAGGCCGCGATCGGCACGCCGAGCGTCACGAGGAACGCCTCGAATGGCGCGATGAAGCTCGGGGCGAAGAACACGACGTAGACGGCGCCGGCGATCATCACGACACCGTCGATACCGGCCGCGGCGAACCGCGGGATCCTGATGCCGGCGCTCAGCAGCGCGAGGCCGGACGAGTAGATGTCGAGCACCGCTCCGCCGACGAGGCCGAGCACGGCGACAAGGGCGAACGGAACCAGGAACCAGGTGGGCAGGATCGTCGTCAGGGCGCCGATCGGGTCGGCCCCGATGGCTTTGCTCAGGCTGGCCGACGACCCGGCGAGCAGCAGGCCGAATACCACGAGGATCACCGGGGCGACCGAGGCGCCGAAGGCCGTCCAGCCGACGACCGACGAGCTGCGCGATCCGCGCGGCAGGTAGCGCGAGTAGTCGGCGGCGGCGTTCACCCAGCCGAGGCCGAAGCCGGTCATCACGAAGACGAGCGCCCCGATCACGGCCTGCCCCGCGCCGGTGGGCAGCGCGCCCACGGTGGCGAGGTTGATGTGCGGCACGGCGAGGATGATGTAGATCACGGTGAGCACACCGGTGATGATCGTGATCCATACCTGCAGCCGCATGATGAGGTCGAAGCCGATCACCCCGGCGACAACGATCAGGGCGGCGACGACCACGAGGGCGACGGTCTGGGTCGCGACACCGCCCTACCAGCCGAGTTCCCTGAACACGGTGGAGGTGGCGAGCACGGCGAGCGCCGTGAGCGCCGTCTCCCAGCCGACCGTGAGCACCCACGAGATCACCGAGGGAAGGGCATTGCCGCGCACGCCGAAGCTGGCGCGGCTGAGGATCATGGTGGGAGCGGAGCCGCGCTTGCCGGCGAGCGCGATGATTCCGCAGAGCGCAAAGGACACGACGATCCCGACCACGCCGACGAGAGTCGCCTGCCAGAACGAGATGCCGAAGCCGAGGATGAACGATCCGTAGCCGATCCCCAGCACGGACACGTTCGCCGCGAACCACGGCCAGAAGAGGCTGCGCGGCGCGCCCTTGCGCTCGCCCTCGGCGATGGTGTTGATGCCGTTCAGTTCGACGCTCAGGGCGTCCCTGCCCGAGGACGTGATGCCCTCGCTTGCGGTTGTGGCCACGACCCATCCCCTCTCGAAATGCACCTGTTCAGACCTGTTCAGCACAAGCTAGTCCTCGCCGCCAGCGCGTGTCAACGGTGCCGCCCGCCCGTCGAGCCGGGGCAAACGGCCGCTCTGCGACGGCCGAAGCGGCCATCCGCCCCGAGTCGAGGATCCTGCCCGGAGCGCGGGTGGGCGATCGGGCCCGACGAGAATCGGGCCCGACGAGAATCAGGCCGAACGGGGATGCGCGCGGTTGGCCCGGGCGCTGAGCCAGGCGTCCGTCGCGAGGCTGAGCACGATTCCGGCCGCCAGAAACGCGAGGTTCACGAACGGCAGGCTCGCCAGCCCCACCCGGTCCAGCAGGATGCCGCCCACGAGCGCCCCGCCGCCGATCGCCAGGTTGAACGAGGTCGTCAACAGCGCGGCGGCGAGGTCGCGGATGCGCGCGGACGCCGTGTGCAGCATCCGCGTTTGCAGCATGGCCGGAAGTCCTCCGAACGCGATGCCCCACACCACGATGGCGGCGAGTACCACCACCGGGTTGGTCGGGAACAGGGCGAGCGCGAGCACCGCAAGGAGCACGATCGCCGTCGCGACCACGAAACCGCGCCGCGAGAACCTGTCGGCGACCGCGCCGGCGAGCGCCAGGCCCACAGCTCCCGCCCCGCCGTAGAGGAAGAGGACGAGCGCGATCGACGAGGCGTCGAAGTGCGCGGTGTGGATGAGCCAGGGCGCGATGTAGGTGTAGTAGACGTTCTGGCCCATCATGATCACCACGATCACGAGGCAGATCACGATCACGCCCGGCAGGCTCCTGTCCCGCCCGATGGGCACCGCGATCTCTCCCGTCGAGAGGGTCACCCGATGCTCCACCGGCGGCAGGAACCGCAACACGAGCGCCGCGAGCACGAGGATGACTCCCCCGATCGCCGCGAAGGCGAGACGCCAGCCGAGCAGGTGTCCGAGCGCCGTGCCGAGGGGAACGCCGAGCACGAACGCCGCCGTCGCGCCGCCGCTCGTGATCGCCACCGCCCGGCCGATCTGGTGTTTGGGCACGAGGTGGGCGGAGTACGCCCCGACGACCGCCCAGAAGAGCCCGTGCGCGAGCCCGCCGATCACGCGCGCAGCCACCAGCACCTCGTAGGTCGGAGCGAGCGCGGCAAGCACGGCCCCGCTCGCGATTACGATCAGCACCACGATCACCAGCGACTTGCGCGAGAAACGCCGGGTGAGCGCCGCGAGGGGCGTCGTGGAGACCACGACGGTCGCGGCGAAGATCGTGATGAGCAGTCCGATGCGGGACTCTGACACCTTCAACTCGCTGGCCATGTCCGGCAGGAGGCCGGTGGGCAGGAACTCGCTCGTCACCGATACGAAGATGGCCCCCGCGAGCACGAGGAGTCCCGCGATCGGGAAGGACGATGCCGTGGTGCTCTGGGTCCCGCGCGCAGCCAATCGACAACCGTCCCGTGTGGAGTGTGGTGCGCTTCGCCGCCCGCGGGTTGCGGCAGACGCGCGTCGCAACCATTCCAGAATACTCTTGAGGCGTGACCACGTCCTCGACCCACTGGGTGCTGACCCTCGTTTGCGCCGACCAACCGGGAATCGTGCACGCCATCAGCGGCGCCATCGTCGAGGCCAGAGGCAATATCACCGAGTCGCAGCAGTTCTCGAGCGACGACACCGGCACGTTCTTCATGAGGCTCCAGGTGGAATCCGCCGCCGACCGGGCCACCTTCGAGGCGAAGATCGCGCCCGTCACCGCCCGCTACGACATGGCCTGGAAGCTGGATGTCGTGGGCCGTCCGCTGCGCACCCTCGTGCTCGTGTCCAGGGCTGCGCACTGCCTCAACGACATCCTCTTCCGGGAGCGGGCCGGGCAGCTTCCCGTCGAACTGCCGCTCGTGCTCAGCAACCATCACGACCTCGCGAGCCTCGCCGAGTTCTACGGGGTGCCGTTCGAATCCCACCCGGTGGTCTCCCAGGGCCAGAAGCTCGCCTTCGAGGACCGCATCCTCGATGCGGTCGACCAGTTCGACATCGAGCTCGTGGTGCTCGCGCGGTACATGCAGATCCTCTCGCCCGAGCTCTGCGACCGCCTCGCGGGCCGCATCATCAACATCCACCACTCCTTCCTGCCCGGCTTCAAGGGGGCGAACCCCTACCGGCAGGCCCACGCCCGCGGGGTAAAGCTCATCGGCGCCACCGCCCACTTCGTGACGAGCGACCTCGACGAGGGGCCGATCATCGAACAGAACGTCGTGCGCGTCGACCACTCGCGCACGCCGGCCGAGCTGGTCTCGATCGGCCAGGACGAGGAGTCACGCACGCTCACGCAGGCCGTGAAGTGGTTCGCCGAGAACCGCGTGCTGCGGGACGGCGCCCGCACGATCATCTTCAAGTAGCCGGAGCGCCGCGCGCCCTCTCGCCCCTAGGCTGGGCGGGTGGACCAGAATTTCAGGCTCGGCCCCAACGACGTCGTGCGTTTTCTGCTCGAACTCTTCGCGCTCTTCTCGCTCGGCTACTGGGGCTACCGCGCCTGGCCGTTCCCGTGGCCCGGCGTGCTGTTCATGATCGGCGTGCCGCTCTTCGCCGCCGTGGTGTGGGCGGTCTTCCGCTCGCCGAAGGCGGTCGTGCCCCTCGACCCGGTGGGCAGCGCGCTCGTCGAGATCCTGGTCTTCGGCTCCGCGGCGGCCGCGTGGTTCATGCTCGGCCTGCCCCTGATCGGCGCGGCGTTCGCGGTGATCGCCGCGGTGAGCGGCGTCATCAACGGCCGGGCAGAGCTCACCGAGGGAGACCACGAATGACGATCCTGTTCCACGGGGCGCGCAAGCTCGACATCACCGGCCAGGTTGACGACTTCTGGATGCTCGTGCAGGGCGAGGGCATTCTCGCCACCGGCTCGGGCAAGGACCTGCCGCCCGCGTCCGAGACCGTCGACGTGGCCGGTCGCTGGATGGTGCCCGGCTTCATCGACCTGCACGGCCACGGCGGGGGCGGTCACGCCTACGACGACGGACCGGCGGCGATCGGCGGCGCCCTCGCCGCGCACCGCGCGCACGGCACCACCCGCACGGTGCTCAGCCTCGTCGCCAACCCGATGGCGCAACTGCGGGAGAGCCTCGGCGTGATCGCCGACCTCGCCGAGTCCGACCCGCTCGTGCTCGGGTCCCACCTCGAGGGCCCGTTCCTCGCGACCGACCGCCGCGGGGCCCACAATCCGGAGTTCCTGCTCGACCCGAGCCCGTACCGGGTGGACGAGCTGCTCGAGGCGAGCCGGGGAACGCTGCGCCAGGTGACGATCGCTCCCGAACTGCCGAACGCGCTCGACGCCATTGACGTGCTCGTCGAGGCCGGAGTCGTCGTGGCGGTCGGCCACACGGATGCCACGTTCGAGGGCACCATGGAGGCCTTCGACCGCGGCGCGCGGCTGCTCACCCATGCGTTCAACGCTATGCCGGGCATCCACCACCGCGCGCCCGGCCCGGTGGTCGCGGCGTTCGGCGACGACCGCGTGACCATCGAGCTGATCCTCGACGGCCGGCACGTGCATCCGCAGGTCGCCGCGCTCGCCTTCCGCGAGGCGCCGCACCGGGTCGCTCTCGTGACGGATGCGATGGCCGCCGCCGGCGCGTCGGACGGCAACTACCGGCTCGGCTCGCTCAACGTGACCGTGCGGGACGGGCTCGCTGTACTCTCCGGAACCTCGACGATCGCCGGTTCGACGCTCACCCAGGACGTGGCCCTGCGCTGCGCGATCGAGAACGCCCGCGTGAGTCCGACGGACGCGGTGGCCGCGCTCACGGCGACGCCCGCCCGGGTGCTCGGGCTCGATCACCGACTCGGCCGGCTCGCCCCCGGTTTCACCGCCGACGCCGTGCTGCTCGACCACGACTGGCAGGTAGGCGAAGTCTGGGCAAACGGGCTCCGGATCGCCTGAGCCGCGGCGCTGGCTAGCTAGAGCGCTTCCCAGTCGGGCTTGTTGGCCCAGGCGTAGCGGTAGTAGTCCACGTTGGCGAGAGCGGATGCCGCCTCCTCGTCCACGAGAACGGTCACGTGCGGGTGCAACTGGATCGCCGAGCCCGGCGCGCTCGCGGTGACCGGTCCCTCGACCGCCGCCGCGATCGCCTCGGCCTTGGCCGCGCCGAACGCGAGCAGCACGAGGTGCCGCGCGCGCCGGATCGTGCCGAGACCCTGGGTGATGCAGTTCACCGGCACCTCGTCGATCGAGTCGAAGAAGCGCGCGTTGTCGTGCCTGGTCTGCTGGGTGAGGGTCTTCACGCGGGTGAGCGATTCGAACGAGGAACCCGGCTCGTTGAACCCGATGTGCCCATCGGTGCCGATGCCGAGAATCTGCAGATCCACCCCTCCCGCCTCGCGGATCGCGCGCTCGTAGTCGTCCCCCGCCGTCTGGATCGGCCCGTCATGCCCCGGGACGCGGATGAGCGCCGGGTCGAGCCCGAGAGGGTCGACCACGTCGCGGGTGATCACCGCCCGATAGCTCTCCGGATGGCCCTCCGGCAGCCCGACGTATTCGTCGAGCGCAAAGCCGCGCACCCTCGAGAGGTCGGCCTCGCGGGCCGCGAGGGCGCGGTAGACCGCGAGGGGCGTCGATCCGGTCGCGAGGCCGAGCACGGCATCCGGTTTCGCCGCCACGATGGCGAGGATGGCGTCGGCGGCGAGTTCGCCGGCCGCCGCCATGCTGTCGAGGATCACTATTTCTGCCATGGGGAGTCTCCGGTCGTTGTCATGCCGACGAGGGCTGCGCCCACGGCGGCGGCGGGGAAATCGCTCGGGACGAGCTCTACGCGGTCGGGGAGGTCGAGGGAGGCGAGAAATGGCGAGGAACTCGCCCACGCGCCGAGCACCCCGCGCACGCCGACCAGAAGGGTGTCGCCGAGCGAGCTGAGGCCGCCGCCGATCACGACGCTGTCGACGTCCACCGAGAGCACGAGGATGCGCACCGCCGAGGCGACGTTCCGAACGAGCCCGTCGCGCACCTCGACCGCTCGCGCGTCTCCGCTGGCTGCCGTCTCGAACAGGGCGTGCACGGGGCTCGGATGATCGCTCGGCCACTGCCGGGTGACCGCCGACCCTGACGCGACGGTCTCGAGGCAGCCGCGCTGGCCGCAGGGGCACAGTGGTCCGTTCGGGTCGACGGGGATGTGGCCGATCTCGCCGGCGGTGCCCCGCGAACCCCGCCAGAGCCGGCCGGCGAGCACGAGTCCCGCGGCCAGCCCGGTGCCGAGGTTGAGGTACGCCATGGACTGCTCGGCCGGCCGGTCGAGCAGTCGGAACGCCCCGACGGCCGCCGCGTTCACGTCGTTCTCCACCCGCACCGGCAGGCCGAGCAGCGTGCCGAGTTCCCGGCCGAGCTCCAGCCCTTCGAGCCCGAGGTTGACCGCATGGGACACCCGGCCGGTGTCGCTGTCCACGGCCCCTGGAATGCCGACCCCCACGGTGGCGAAGGACGCCGTCTCGACCCCGGCTAGTCTGGCGAGCGTCCGCACGGATTCGGCGGCCGTCTCGAGCACGACCTTCGGCCCGAACCCGGTGGGCAGCCGCACCTGCTGCACCACGACCCCGGATTCGTCGACGAGCACGGCGTGGATCTTGGTGCCGCCGATGTCCACGCCGACTCTCATGGCCGGCCCGTCTCGGCTGCACCTGTGTCGGCGGCGCGCGTCTCGAGCCAGGCGAGCAGGGCCCGGCCCGCGTGGCGCGATCCGCCGAATGTCGCCACGTCGGCGTACGCGCGGTCGTCGCCCGCCCAGCCCATGTCCACGACGATGGCGGAGGGATGGCTGGCGCGAACCGCGTCGATCGTTTCGCGGACCCAGGGGTGCCGATGGTTGTTTTTTCCCACGAGCACCGGCTGCACGCCGGGCGGCAGGTCGAGCGCGTCGCCTCGTCGCTGCACGACCGGATCCGCACCCGCGGCGACCACGCCCCACAGCGACCGCCCCACCGCGATGTTCGATGCGGTCTCGAGCACGACGACGGCGCGGTCGGCGGACACCGTGACACCGGGCCGCACGTCGAATGCGCCCGTCGTGCGCTCGAGGTCGAACTGCTCGTCGAGCTCGCCGACATATTCCGGAATAGGAATGAGACTGGACCGCTGGTCGAGAACGCGGGCGAGGTCGTGGTTGCGGACCCCGGCATCCTCGAGTCGCGCGGCCGAGAGGCTGCCGTCGGAGATCGCGTCCAGGAGCGCCCGCTCGATCGAGTCGAGCTGCTCGGCCGTGTTCCTCGTGCCGATGCAGAGCAGGTCGCAGCCCGCGTCCACGGCGCGAACCGCGGCGGCCGGAATGCCGATCTCGGCGCTCGCGCCCGCCATGTCGAGGGCGTCGGTCACGATCAGGCCGGCGAAGCCGAGCTCGCCGCGAAGCAGGTCGCCGAGGATCCGGCGCGAGAAGGTGGCCGGGCCCTCCTGGTCCACCTGGGGCAGCACGATGTGCGAGGTCATGATGGTGCTCGCCCCCGCCTCGATCGCCGCGCGGAACGGCACCAGCTCGCGCTCGCGCAGTTCGTCGAGCGACAGGTCGACGACGGGAAGGGCCACGTGCGAGTCCTGCGCCGTGTCGCCGTGCCCCGGAAAGTGCTTGACGCTCGAGGCGATGCCGGTGGACTCGAGTCCCCGCACCCAGGCCGCGCTGTGGCGGGCGACGAGGGCGGGATCGGTTCCGAAGCTGCGCACGCCGATCACCGGGTTGTCCGGATTGGAGTTGATGTCGACATCCGGTGCGAAGTCGAGCGTGCAGCTGGCGCGCCGCAGCTGCCAGCCGACCGAGCTGGCGACCGCCTCGGTGTAGTCCAGGTCGTCGATCCGGCCGAGAATCGCGTTGCCCGGATAGGGCGAGCCGGTCGCCGCGAAGAGCCGGGTGACGTCGCCGCCCTCCTCATCGATGGCGATGAGCGCGAGGGGGTTCGCCTGCCTGATCTGGTCGGTGAGTCGCCGGACCTGGTCACCAGAGACGATGTTCTCGGCGAACAGGCACACCCCGGCGAGACCGAGGCGCAACCTCTCCGCGAGCCAGTCCGGGAGCGTCGTGCCGGCGAATCCCGGGAGCAGCACACCGGCCGCGTGGCTCCCGCTCGTCTGGCGATCGGTCATGCTGTTCCTCACTCTGGGGCGGATCCGGCCGTGCGTCGGAGTTGGCCGGTCCGATAATTACGTCAAGGGTCCTAACAAACAAGCCCCTCCCCATGCTACCGAGCGTTCACCGATCGTGGGAGCCCGGATCAGGAGACGCCGAGCTCGGCGGAGATGACCATGACCGCGGCGCCCCGCAGCACGATGTCGTCGCCGAGCGTCGTCATCCTCAGGATCAGGTCGCCGTGGAATTCGGCCATGGTGCGATCGCGCACTGTCTCGCGGGTCGCCTCGGCAAGGGTGCCGTCCAGCAGTGCCGGCGGACCGCTCAGAATCACCTCCGACAGGTCGAGCGCCCCGACGATGGGAGCGAGGGCGATGCCGAGCCGCCGGCCGGCCTCGCGCAGGATCGCCTCCCGTTCCGCGGGCGCCTGCCGAATCCTGGCCTCGAGCCGCGGAACGGCCAGCCAGGTTTCGAGGCATCCGAACTTGCCGCAGCTGCACTGGTCGCCCCCGTCGGTGCCGACCACGACATGGCCGATCTCCCCGGCGGCGAAACGACCGCCGGAGAGCAGGCTCCCGCCGAGCAGCAGGCCCGCTCCCACTCCGTGCCCGACCTTGACGAGCATCGAGTCCCCTTCGGCGTTGCCGAAGCTGTGTTCGGCCAGGGTCGCGGCGTTCGCGTCGTTGGCCACGACGACGGGGCGACCGAAGCGTTCGGCGAGCAGCGACCGCAGGGGCACGTCGACCCAGCCGAGATTCGGGGCCCCGAGCACGACGCCGTCCGGGTCGACGACCCCCGGTGATCCGACGCCGATGCCGAGGATCGGCCGGTTCGACAGCGACACGAGCTCGTCGGCGAGCGCGAACACCGTGGCGAGCGCGCCGTCTCCGACTCCGCCCGCGAGCGGCACCTCCGCCCGCGCGAGGATCGTGCCGGCGAGATCGAGGACTGCTCCGCGGAACACCGAGTGGTCGCTGAGATCGATGCCGACAATCTGGAAGGCCGAGCGGCCGATGTCGAGGAGCGTTGCCGGCTTGCCGGGACGCGTTCCGTCGCGCTGGCCGGTCTCGACGATGAGGCCTTCGGCGATGAGCTCTCCGACGAGGTCGGAGACGGTGACACGGGTGAGCCCCGTGCGCCTCGCCACGTCGGCGCGGCTCTGCTGGCCCGCCGTGAAGAGGGTCTGCAGCACGAGGGCGCGGTTGTGTCCGCGCGCGTGTTCGGGAAGCACCTTCGTGCTCGGCCGCAGCACCCGACCGGAGACGAGCGCCCCGGGCGCGCGCCGGGCACCCTGGCGTCCCCGGGCCGCACCATGCTCGGTTGCGGTGTCACCGGCGCCTGGTTCGCTCATGTTTGTAAGTCAACCTTACGAACTCTCCCGCGCGCAATGCGGGGCGATCCGCGGCGATCGCCGTGGGATCCGGCGCGATTGTTCCCGTGTGTCGGGAGGGTGCCGACTCGCGCGGGCACAACCGTCTCGCACACAACCGTGTCACACGGGGCCAATCGCGGGATGGGGCTACGCCCGAGACACCCGCAGGGTCACGATCTGGACCCGAGACACCCGCAGGGTCACGATCTGGAACGGCCCGACGGCGAGGTGCACCGTGCCGCCGGACATCGAGGTCACCGCTCGAGCCGGCAGCTCCCGCTCGAGAAGGTCGGTCTCGCGCACCGTCGCGGCGTCGAGCGCACCGTCGAAGTCGATGGTTCCGCCCGATCGGACGCCGGTCGACTCGTAGAGCCGCACGATCACGTCGCCGGACCGGTCGTCCGCGAGCTTGATCGCCTCCACCACGATCGCCCGGTTGTGCACCACTACGAGGGGTGCGACCGGCCCGGAGCCCGGCAGCACCCGTTGCGGCAGGTTGATGCGGTAGCCCTCCCGCACGGCATCGATGATCTCGGCCCCGACGGTGACCGACGAGCGAAGCACGTGGGTGCCCTGGTCGGCCTCCGGGTCCGGGAACACGGGCGCACGCAGCAGCGACTGCCGCACAAGCGTGGTGGTTCCGCCGCCCTCGCGCGGCTGGCGCGTAATGTCGTGGCCGTAGGTGGCATCGTTCGCGACCGCGACGCCGACGCCGGGCTCGCCCACGTGCACCCAGCGGTGGGCGCTCGTCTCGAACCGGGCGACATCCCACGACGTGTTCTCGTGGGTCGGGCGGTAGACGTGGCCGAACTGGATCTCGGATGCCGCCCGCTCGGCGCGCACGTCGATCGGGAAGGCGAGCTTGATGAGCTTCTGCCGTTCGTGCCAGTCGAGCGTGGTCGTGATCTCCAGCGTCGTCGATCCGGCGGCCAGGCCGAAGTCCTGCATGACACTCGATTCGCCGAATTCGCGCAGCACGCGCACCGCCGCCCGGCCCTCCTCCTCGGTGATCTCGAACGAGGTGACGTCGGTGAGGGTCTGGCCGTGCCGGCGGTAGTGCTCGTCGATGTCCCAGGCATCCCACTGGTTGGGCGTGTCGCGGAACAGCTGCAACTCGCCGAGGGACTGCCCGGGAGCCACGAATTCGCGGCCGCCCAGCGCATCGGCGAGGGAAGAGACCCGGCCGGTCGCATCGATCGACACACGCACCAGCCCGTTCTCGAGCAACGCTCCCCCCTCCACGGCGGAGACCGTGACCTCCCCGGCACGCATCGGCACGCCGGCGCTGAGCGGCGGCACTCCGGCCACCGCGAACGGCGAGGCGTTGAAGACCACGGACTCGCCGCCCGTACCGCTCAGGGCGTCGATCGACGCGGCGATCACGGCCTCGAGGCGCCCGGCCACCTCGCGGTAGCTCGCCTCCGCCTGCTTGTGCACCCAGGCGATCGACGATCCGGGCAGGATGTCGTGGAACTGCAGCAACAACACCGTCTGCCAGATGCTGTCCAGTTCCGCGTACGGGTAGTCCACCCCGGCGCGCACCTGGGCCGTCGTGGCCCACAGCTCGGCCTCGCGCAGGAGGTGCTCGCTGCGCCGGTTGCCCTGCTTGGTGCGCGCCTGAGAGGTGTACGTGCCGCGGTGGAACTCGAGGTAGAGCTCGCCCGTCCAGACCGGCGGATGCGGGTACTCGGCCCGTGCGTCGTCGAAGAAGCGCCTGGGCGAGGCGATACGCACGGTGGGCGAGCCCTCGAGGGACGCGGTGCGGGAGGCCGCGGCGAGCATCTCCCTGGTCGGTCCGCCGCCGCCGTCGCCGAAGCCGAACGGCACGAGCGACGAGTTCGCCGCCCCCTTTTCCGCGTACTGGCGCTGGGCCGTGGCGAGCTCCTGGCCCGACAGCACCGAGTTGTAAGTGTCGACAGGCGGGAAGTGGGTGAAGATGCGCGTGCCGTCGATGCCCTCCCAGTCGAACGTGTGGTGCGGCATGACATTCGTCTCGTTCCACGAGATCTTCTGGGTGAGAAAGTACTCCGACCCGGCGGCGGAGGCGATCTGCGGAAGCGCGGCGGAGTATCCGAACGAGTCAGGCAACCACACCTCGAGCGGGTCGACGCCGAACTCGCGCAGGAAGAATCCCTTGCCGGCCACGAACTGGCGGGCGAGTGCCTCGCCGCCCGGCAGGTTGGTGTCCGACTCGACCCACATGCCGCCGACCGGCACGAAACGGCCCTCGATCACGCGGGCCCGGATGCGCTCGAACAGCTCGGGATAGAACTCCTTCATCCAGGCGAACTGCTGCGCGGACGAGCAGGCGAAGACGATCTCGTCGTTGACCTCCATGAGTTGGAGGACGTTGGAGAAGGTGCGCGCGCACTTGCGGATGGTCTCCCTGGTCGGCCACAGCCAGGCCGAGTCGATGTGCGCGTGCCCGACGGCGGTGACGCGGTGGGCGCTCGCATACGCGGGCTGGGCGAGCACGCCGGCGAGCGCCTTCCGGCCGGCTGCCGCTGTGCCGGCCACGTCATCCGGATCCATGGCGTCGACCGCGCGCTCGAGGGCGCGCAGGATCTCCGCCGCACGCGGCAGGTCGGATGGCAGCTCGGCGAGCAGTCCCCGCAGGGCCCAGAAGTCGCGGTCAAGCTCCCACACCGTCACGTCGCGCAGCGCAACGTCGACGCGCCGGAGCGTGTAGATCGGGTCGGTACCCGCCGTGGCCTTGTCGCCGAACGGCGAGGCCTTCCACCCCCAGTTCGAGCCGATGTCCGGGTTGGATGCCGCCTCGACGTACAGGTCGATCGCGCCGTCCGCGGTGGGCGCGAGCGGCACATACGAATTGAATGGTTCGATCGCCTTGACGATGCCGCCGCCCGGCTCGTAGACGAGTCCCTCGGCCTGAAACCCGGACTGGCCGCCGCTGAAGCCCAGGTCAACGAGCAGCTCCACCGTGTGCCCGGCGCCGCGCCACTCCCGCGGCACCTCCCCGGCCACGTGGAACCAGGTGGTCCCCCAGGGCTTGCCCCACGTCCGGCCGACGGCGAACGGCTCGAACCGCTGGCCGACGGCCTCGGCAAACGGCACCGGCTCATCCGGAACCTCCCAGGCGGTCAGCTCGATCGGCCGTGTCGCCGGGTAGATGGCCGGGGTGATCCGTTCGTCGACGAACCGCGCGATTCTAGCGAGGACGAGGCGGGAGTTGTCGTGCACTGGTGCTCCTTGATGGTTGTGCGGATGGGTGATAGTACGGATGGATGGTGGCGGTCAGCCCTTGACGGCCCCGGCGAGCGCCGAACCCCCGCCGAGCACGCGCGAGACGAACACGTAGAGGGCGAGCACCGGCACCGAGTAGACCAGCGAGAACGCCGCGAGCTGGCCGTAGGCGACGGTGCCGTGCTGGCCGAAGAACGCGAAGATGCTCACGGCTGCCGGCTGCTTGTCCGGGCTGAGCAGCAGCACGAACGGCACGAAGAAGTTTCCCCAGGCCCCGATGAACACGAAGATGAAGACCACCGCGATGCCGGGCCGCATCAGCGGTACGACCACCCTCGAGAGGGTCGTGAGCATCGATGCGCCGTCCATCCACGCCGCCTCCTCGAGCGAGATGGGCACGGAGTCCATGAAGTTCTTCATCATCCAGATCGCCATCGGAAGGCTCGTGGCGGCGAGGAACAGGACCGTTCCGCCGAGTGAGTCGATGAGATTGAGCGACACGAACAGGCTGTACACGGGCACCATCATGGCGGTGATCGGCAGGCAGGTGCCGAACAGGATGCCGTAGAGGAACGGCTTGTTCACCCGCATCCGGTAGCGCGAGAGCGGGTAGGCGGCCAGCACCGCCACGATCACCGTGATGATCGCGCATCCGCCGGCGAGCATGAGGCTGTTCCCGAGCGGCACGAAGGCCAGTTCGGGGGTCATCACCTCGGCGAAGTTCTGCAGGGAGAGGCTCGCGGGCAGCGTGAGCGACAGGGTCGCCGAGGTGTCGAGGGAGGCGACAAGCAGCCACAGGATCGGCAGGGCGAAGCAGACGGCGATCACGAGGAGCACCGAGTTGGAAACGGCGCGCAGGCTGCGGCCGCTCGGGGACGTCAGACCCATCAGTCCACCTCCGGTTTGAGGGCGCGGATGTAGACGATCGAGAACAGCGCGCCGACCACGAGCATGATCGTGGCGATCGCGGTGCCGAATCCGAGCCGGGAGAACTTGAACGCCTCCTGGTAGGCGAGGATCGGCAGCGTCGAGCTGTCGGTGCCCGGCCCCCCGCCGGTGAGCACGAAGATCAGGGTGAACACCGAGAGGGTCTGCAGCGTCGTGAGCATGAGGTTGGTGCTGATGCTGCGGCGGATCATGGGAATGGTGATGTAGATGAGCCGCTTCGCCCCGCCGGCCCCGTCGATCTCCGCCGACTCGCGCACGTCATCCGGCACGTCGTCGATCGCCGCCGAGTAGACGAGCATCGAGAAGGCGGTGCCGCGCCAGATGTTCGCGAGGATAACCGCGATCATCGGCAGCCGGTAGAGCCAGTTGGGGCCGTCGAGACCCACGGCGGCCAGCAGCGTGTTCAGCGTGCCGGTGGCGTTGAAGAACGCGTAGGCAGCGAAGGCGGCCACGATCTCGGGGAGCACCCACGCGGTGACCACGAGCGTGCCGACGATCGCGCCGACCACCCGGTTGCCCGACTTCATGAGCAGCGCCAGCCCCAGACCGAGCACGTTCTGCCCGACGATCGCCGAGGCGAAGAGAAAGACGAGGGTGAGCAGCACGGACTTGGGAAAGTCCTTGTCGGCGACGAGCTCGAGGTAGTTGCCGAATCCCACGAAGCTCGCGCCCTTCGCCGCGCTGCCCGTGAGCGAGGAGTCGGTGAACGAGCCGTAGAACGACGAGATCACCGGGCCCACCAGGAAGACGGCGAGCAGGATGATCGCGGGCACGAGCGGGAGGCTGCGCACGAGACTGCGGCCGACGCCACGCGGGCGGGGAGGGTGAGCTCCCCGCCCGCGGGCGTCCTGGCCCGCCGCGGTGGTGGTGAGGGACGTCACGCCGGCTACTTCGAGGTGTTCTTTTTGCCGACGATCCCGACGACGGCACCGTCATAGGTGGCCGCCGCCTGCTTCGGGGTCTGCTGGCCGGTCATCGCTGATTCCATCGCCACCATGATCTCGTTGGCCACCTTCGGGTAGTCGGTGGTCGCCGGCCGGAAGTGCGTGTTGGCGACCAGCGTGGAGAAGAACCCGACGGTGGGGTTCGAGGCGAGATAGGCCTTGTCGGTCGACACGTCCTTGCGCACCGCGATCTGGCTACTCATGATGTCGAACTTCTGCGAGTTGTCCTTGTCGAGGGCGAGCGCCACGAAGTCCCAGGCGGCGGACTTGTGGGCGGACTTGGCGCCGACGGCGAGGGTCCAGCCGCCAGACATGCTCGTCATCCCGGGCTTCTCGCCGTTCTGGGTTGGCATCGGGGCCACGCCCATCACGTCCTTCCACTGCGGCCACGGCGTGCCGCCGGTCTCGAGCCAGGTTCCGCTCACCCACGAGCCGTCGAGGCTGATCGCGAGCTTGCCCTGCGGCAGCCACTCGTTGGAGACCGTGTTGCCGACCGTCGTGTCGAGCGCCTGCTCCGGTTTCGGGCCGAGCTCGCCCTGGTAGACGTCCTTCACGAACTGGAGGGAATCCGTGATCCCTTTCGAGCCCACCGTCCACTTCTTCGTGTCGGCCTTGTAGAGCGTGTCCTGGGTGCCGTAGAGCAACATCTCGAAGCCCTGCATCACCGCCGCCTCGCCCTGCGGCTTGCCCGAGTACACGTTGATGGGGATCACGCCGGGCGCCTTCGCCTTGACCGTCTTGGCGGCATCCAGCACGTCCTGCCATGTCTTCGGCTCCCACGGCACCGTGAGTCCGACCTTCGCGAAGATCTGCTTGTTGTACCAGAGCGCCCGCGTGTCCGTTCCCATCGAGACGCCGTAGATCTTTCCATCGTCCCCCGCGCCGGCCTGCTTCGCGTTGTCGGGGAACTGCTTCCAGTCCGCCCATTTCGCGACGTAGGAGTCGAGGGGCGCCAGGTAGCCGGCCTCGGCATCCGACTTGATCATGAAGGTGTCTTCGTACATCACGTCCGGCGCGGTGGCACTGGCGCGATTCATGAGAGCAAGCTTGGTGAAGTAGTCGTTCTGCTGGGCCTCGATCGGCACGAGCTTGACGGTGACTCCCTTGTGCTTCGCCTCGTAGGCCTCCTTGACCGCCCTCATGTGGTGGTCGAGCTGCTGGGAGGGGCCGAACTTCTGGTACGCGACCTTGATCTCGGTCGCGGCCGGCGCTCCGGCCGAACAACCGGCGAGAACGAGTGTCGCGGCCGCGGTGATGGCGAGCGCCGACAGGATGCTCTTCACGAATGCTCCTTTGCCTCATGGTGCCGACTCGGACAACCTGTGCGAGCCGTGCGCTGCGGTTTTACTAAATCATTTTTAGTAATTGGCTGTCAAGGCTATCCGCGGATGTTGCAGTGCGCGCAACGATGGAGCGCGCGACTCCGGGAGGCGGCCGCGAGGCTAGGAGCGCATGCTCGGGGACAGCAGCAGGCTGTCCGGGCGAGGCGAGAAGGTGTTGTCGAGCACGAGGCACGCCGCCCCGACCGCCGCGACATCCTCGCCGATCTCCGACTCCTCGAACGCGACAGCGTGGAGCGCCACCAGGGCCGGGGAGGCCGCAACGAGAGCGGGAACACGGCCGAGCAGGAACGCCGAGACCGGAGGCCAGAACGGGCCGCCGAAGACGACCCGGTCGAGGTCGAGCAGGTTGATGATCGCCACGAGGCCCGTCGCGATGTGGGCGGCCGTCGCCTCCAGGACCGATCGCGCCTCGTCGTCGCCCGCCTCCGCGAGGGCGGCGAGAGCGGCGAACTCGCGGTGCACCGCCTCGACGTCGAGTTCGACGTCCGTCGGCGCGACCGCGCTCCGCCCGATCCAGTCGGTGACAAGCAGTCGCGGCAGGATCACGTTGCCGAGGCACCCGCGCCGACCGCACGAACACAGTGCCCCGTCGTCGGTGACGAGGATGTGGCCGATGTCGCCCGCGTTGCCGCTCGCCCCGCGGATCACCTCGCCGTTCAGCACGACGCCCATTCCGGTGCCGGTGCCATAGTAGAAGAACGCGAAGTTTCCGCGGTCGTCTGCGTCCCCCATCCACAGTTCGGCGACCGCGGCGGCGGTGACGTCCTTCTCCACCAGCACGGGCAGCGCGAGCCGCTCGAGGAGCGCGTCCCGCAGCGGCACGCTCTGCCACCCGGAGAGCAGCGGCGGGTTGAGCATGATGCCGCGCCCCAGGTCCACCGGGCCGGGTGCCGCCACGCCGACGCCGACGATGCGGTCACGGCCGACCCCGGAGGTCGCGATGAGAGACTCGACGGCCGCGGCGATCCGGTCTATGGTCTCCTCGGACGACACCGCGGACGGGGCCGGCATGCGGGAATGCGTCACCACGGAGCCGGCGAGGTCGAGCACGACGAGCGTGATCACCGAGGGGTCGAGGTGCACGCCCACGGCGAACCGTCCGCGGGATTCGAGCTGCAGGATGGTGCGGGGCTTGCCGACGCCTCCGGCGGTGGTGGTGCCCGCCTCGCGGATGAGCCCGTCGGCGAGCAGCCTGCGGCTCACGTTCGACACGGTCTGGGCCGACAGCCCGGTGGCCTCGGCGAGTTCGACCCGGCTCAGTCCACCGCTCGTGCGGCGAATGACGTCGAGAATCACCTTCTGGTTGTAGCCGCCCACGGCGGGCAGGTTGGTGCCGAGTCGCATTCCGTCACCTCCCTGGCCGCCACTGGACGGATGCCGAAAACACTACCCGGCACAACCGCGCCCGCGGTTGTGCCCCCTGTCGGGTTCGTGCCCGCGCAAGCAGGCACAAACCCACACACGGGAACACACGCGGGCGAGCAGGCCAGCTAGCTACGCCAGGCGCGTCGCCAGGTTCTTGTCGAGGGTGTCGAGGAACTCCTCGGTCGTCTGCCACGGCTGGTGCGGGCCGACGAGCGCGGCGAGGTCTTTTGTCATCGCGCCGGACTCGACCGACTTGATCACGACATCCTCGAGGGTGAGGCTGAAGTCGATCAGGTCCTGGTTGCCGTCCAGCTTGCCGCGGTGCGCGAGCCCGCGGGTCCACGCGTAGATCGAGGCGATCGGGTTGGTGGAGGTGGGCGTGCCGGCCTGGTGCTGCCGGTAGTGGCGCGTGACGGTGCCGTGGGCTGCCTCCGCCTCCACGATCGAACCGTCCGGAACGGACAGCACAGAAGTCATCAGGCCGAGCGAGCCGAAGCCCTGCGCCACGGTGTCGCTCTGCACGTCGCCGTCGTAGTTCTTGCAGGCCCAGACGTAGCCGCCCTCCCACTTCATCGCCGATGCGACCATGTCGTCGATCAGACGGTGCTCGTAGGTGAGCCCGGCCGCCTCGAACTGGACACGGAACTCGGCCTCGAAGATTTCTTCGAAGATGTCCTTGAAACGGCCGTCGTAGGCCTTGAGGATGGTGTTCTTGGTCGAGAGGTAGACCGGGTAGTTGCGCGAGAGGCCGTAGGTGAGGCTCGCCCGCGCGAAGTCGCGAATCGAGTCGTCGAGGTTGTACTGCACCTGTGCGACCCCGTCGCCCGGGGAGTGGTAGACCTCGAACTGGAGGGGCTCGGAGCCGTCGTCCGGGGTGAACGCCACGGTGAGCCTGCCCTTGCCCGCGAAACGGAAGTCGGTGGCGCGGTACTGGTCGCCGAAGGCGTGACGGCCAATGATGATCGGCTTGTTCCAGCCCGGAACCAGGCGCGGGATGTTCGAGATGATGATCGGCTCGCGGAAGATCACTCCGCCGAGGATGTTGCGGATCGTGCCGTTCGGCGACTTCCACATCTCCTTGAGGCCGAACTCCGCGACGCGGGCCTCGTCAGGCGTGATCGTGGCGCATTTGACGCCGACGCCGTACTTCTTGATCGCGTTCGCCGCGTCGACGGTGATCTGGTCGTCGGTCGCGTCGCGTTTCTCGATGCCGAGGTCGAAGTACTCCAGGTCGACGTCGACGTAGGGATGGATGAGCCGGTCCTTGATGAACTGCCAGATGATCCTGGTCATCTCGTCACCGTCGAGCTCGACGATAGGGGTGGTCACCTTGATCTTGGCCATGAAACGTGCTCCCGCGGTCGACGTACACCCT
>NZ_DATCQQ010000008.1:0-64974 GCF_036569425.1 Lacisediminihabitans sp. | reverse complement strand
GCCGAATGCTTCTCGACAGGCTCGATCCCCGAGTTGATGCGGGTTTAGAAGAACCCGAGCTTGTCCTCGGAGTACGAGACGAGCAGGTTCTTCGTCTGCTGGTAGTGGTCGAGTGCCAGGCGGCTGTTCTCGCGGCCGATGCCCGAGCTCTTGTAGCCGCCGAACGCCGCACCCGCCGGGTAGGCGTGGTAGTTGTTCACCCAGACGCGACCGGCCTGGATGTCGCGGCCGGCCCGGTACGCCACGTTGCCGTTGCGCGACCAGACGCCGGCTCCAAGTCCGTACAGCGTGTCGTTGGCGATCGCGATCCCGTCGTCGTAGCCGTCGAAGCTCGTGACGGCGAGCACCGGCCCGAAGATCTCCTCCTGGAAGAGGCGCATCTTGTTGTGGCCCTCGAAGATGGTCGGCTGCACGTAGTAGCCCTCGCTGAGGTCACCGCCGAGGTCGGCGCGCTCCCCGCCGAGCAGCAGCTTCGCGCCCTCCTGCTTGCCGATGTCGATGTAGCTGAGGATCTTCTCCAGCTGGTCGTTCGACGCCTGGGCGCCGACCATCGTGTCGGTGTCGAGCGGGTTGCCCTGCACCGCGAGGGCGGTGCGCTTCACGGCCGCGCCGAGGAAGGTGTCGTAGATCGGCTTCTCGATCAGGGCACGGCTCGGAGCGGTGCAGACCTCGCCCTGGTTGAAGGCGAAGAGCGCGAAGCCCTCGAGCGCCTTGTCGTAGAACGCGTCGTCCTTGTCTGCGACATCCGAGAAGAACAGGTTTGGGCTCTTGCCGCCCAGCTCGAGGGTCGCCGGGATGATGTTGGCACTCGCGTACTGCAGGATGAGGCGGCCGGTGGTCGTCTCCCCGGTGAAGGCGATCTTGCGGATGCGGGGGCTCGAGGCGAGCGGCTTGCCCGCCTCCACACCGAATCCGTTGACGATGTTGACGACCCCGGGCGGCAGGATGTCGCCGATGAGCTCGATCAGCACGAGGATCGACACCGGGGTCTGCTCCGCGGGCTTGAGCACGATCGCGTTGCCGGCGGCGAGGGCCGGTGCGAGCTTCCAGACGGCCATGAGGATGGGGAAGTTCCACGGGATGATCTGCCCGACGACGCCGAGCGGCTCGTGGTAGTGATAGGCCGTCATGTCGCCGTCCATCTCGGCGAAGCTGCCCTCCTGGGCACGGATTGCCGCCGCGAAGTAGCGGAAGTGGTCGGCGGCGAGCGGGATGTCGGCGTTGAGAGTCTCGCGGATCGCCTTGCCGTTGTCCCAGGTCTCGGCGAGGGCGAGCAGCTCGGTGTTCGCGTCGATCAGGTCGGCGATCTTGTTGAGAACGGCGGCACGCTGGGTGGCGCTCGTCTTGCCCCACGCCGGCGCGGCCTTGTGGGCGGCGTCGAGGGCGAGTTCGATGTCTTCCGCCGTGCCGCGCGCGACCTCGGCGAACGGCTTGCCGTTGACTGGGGAGATGTCTTCGAAGTACTGGCCCTTGACCGGCTTGACCCACTCACCCCCGATCCAGTTTTCGTACCGTGGCTTGAAGGTGATTTTCGCATCCGGGGAACCCGGGGCCGCGTAAACGGTCATTGCAACTCCTGTCGACGTCGTTGTCCGATGGCCCACTGGTGGCCTCCGAGAAGACTAGGAGCGGCGAGGTTGCGTCCAGGTTGCAACTTGTTGCACCGCGCCGAGCTCGATCTCGATGCGTTCGAGTCGCGAGACGACGGCGGCCCGTTTGGGCGACTTCGGTGGCAACATCATCAGGCAAGCCCGCCACACCTCGGCGTCGTAGACCGCCTCATCCGTGCGCGCGTAGGTGAGAAGCGTGTCGACGGACGCGTCGGTGAGGAGCGCGTCGCGCAGCCGCGCGCTCAGCTCCGCCCGGATTGCGACGATCCCGGGGGCGCTCGACGTGGGAAGCAGCGCGCCGGAGTAGGCGGCGAGGGCGACCCGATGGGCGCCTCGATCGAGGAACGCGAGCACGCGATGCGCGTCGAGTTCCAGCTTGCGCGGCAGCCGATACGGTCGCGACAGCGGCACGAGCGCCTCGTCGGCGGCCTCGAGCACCTTTCGCAGGCGCACCATCTCCGCACGCAGCGTCACCACCGAGCCTTCGCGCTCGTAGACGAGGTCCGCGAGCCGGTCCACCGACAGTCCCTCGGGGTGCCAGGCGAGCAGGGTAAGAATCTCCGCGTGCCGCATGCTCAGTTCGACGGCCCCGCCTCGGCTGGCGAGACGACCGGTGTCGCTGCCGAGCACCGCCAGCAGCGGCTCCGCTGCCACGACCGACGGCCGACGCGGTGGCGTGGCGCGCCTCGGCCGGGAGGAGAGCTCGTCGAGGCGCCGGATGCGAAGCTCCGACTCGACGGCCGCGACGGCGGCCTCGAGGAGGGGCAGCGTGGCCGGTGCAACGGCGTCGTCCCCACCCGTGATGTCGATCACGCCGAGCACCCGCCCGGACCCGGGGTCGTGCACGGGCACCGCCGTGCAGCTCCACGGATGCACGATGCGGTTGAAGTGCTCGGCCCCCTGGATCTGGATGCCGTGGTCGAGGGCCAGCGCGGTGCCGGGGGCGCTCGTGCCCACCGCGCGCTCGGACCAGTCCGCCCCCTCCACGAACAGCATCCCCTCGGCCTTCCGGCGCAGGGAACGGTCGCCGTCGATCCAGAGCAGACGGCCCGCCTCGTCGCCGACGGCGACGATCAGCCCCGAGTCGAACGTGTGCCGGATGAGCAGGCTGTGGATCGTCGGCAGCACGAGGGACATCGGATGCGCGTCCCGGTACTCCCGAAGTTCGTCTTCGTCGAACTCGAGCGCGGTGCGGAGACGATCCGGGTCGAGTTTCAGCTGCAGGGAGCGCTGCCAGGACTCCTCCACCAGGCGCCGTACTCCCGTGGCCGGCATCCGAGTGCCCACCACCGAGTCGTGCGCACTGGCGATGCGCGCGCGATCACGCACGTCATCCGTATGGGTGACGATCCAGGGACTGGCCAAAGCACTCCGATCATCGTTGGTCGAGTGCCACCCATCGTACCCGGCACAATCACCGTGCAGACTGGGGACCAGCGCACAATCTGAGCGGAGGTCAGCAGTCCTGGTTCACGTTGGCCGGAGCGAAGATGATCGAGATGAGCAGCGTCTTCGGGTCGGAATCGACGCCCACGCCATTCTGGTCGGAGTCGAGGTCGAAGAACACCCGGATGCCGAACGCGCTCGGATCGTCCTCGCCCTGCGTGACGGCGTTCGGGGTCTTGGCGATCAACGCCTTCACCGGATCGCCGACGGAGAAACCCTGGGCGGTCTCGACCGACACGTTTCCGCTGATCGTGGCGGCATCCGAACGCACGGTGAAGGTCTTCGCCGCGCCACCCGGGTCGTCGGTGACATAGGTCAGGCTGAAGCCGTGGCCCCAGCTCGCGGTCTTCTGAGCATACGAGCACGCATTAGCCGCAAAGGACTCGGTGGCTGGTGCCGCCCCGAGCCGGTTGGTGAGGGCCGCGATCGCGTCCACCGGATCCGTGGCATAGGACAGGGTCTGCAGGGTCGAACCGTCGCTTCCGAGGAGGGTGATCCCCTCCCGTGCCACCTGGAGCGTCGCCGTGGTAACCGGCGTCGTCGTCGCGTTCGGCGAGGCCGACGACGAGCCAGATGCCTGCCCACCGCCCTCCGGCGCGCACCCGCTCATGGCGGCAATGGCGAGCACGACAAGTAGTGGCGTGAGGCGGGCGCGTGGGAGATGGTTCATGGCACAACGGTACGGGCTGGCCAGAGTGGCCGCCCGGTCCGACTGGTCACGATTCGACTACGGCCGTCACTCCTCGTGCAGCAGCGTGCCGTCCTGCTGCAGAACCTGCTTCTCGCCGGCCTCGATCGGCACCGAGAATCGGTTCTGCCTGGGCGGCATGGGGCAATTGAAGGCGTAGCTGAAGGCGCAGGGGGGCAGGATGGCGCGGTTGAAGTCCAGGGTGATCGTGCCGTCTGCGTTCGGAGCCACGAACAGGAACCTGCCGACGCTGTATGTACTGTCGCCGCTCGTCGAGTCCGAGAAGACGAGCTGAAGCGCACGCCCGGCCTTGAACGCCGCGAGGTTATAGTCCGCGCCGTCCTTGGTGAAGGTGATCTCGCCGGGCACCGGAAGTTCGCGGGACTTGCCGTCGTCCTTGAGGTGTTCGAAGCCGACGGTGGTGCCATCCGGGAGCTCGGTGAAGGTGCCGGTGACCACCCAGTCCGGGTTGTAGTCGAAGGCCGAGATCGAACCGAACTCCTGGATTCCCTCGGAGTTCGAGTCGAACACGCGCAGGGCGTAGCTTCCGGCCTCGCTCGCGATGACGAATCCCGACGTGGTGTCGTTGAAGGTGATCTCGCTCGGCGTCGGCGAGTCCTTGCCGCGCACGACCGCTTCGCCATCGATGAGCACGCCGTCGACCCGGATGCCGTCGGCCGCGGTCGCCGTGAGTGCGAGTCCCGACTCTCCGGCCGGCAGCGGGGCCCAGGTGCCCGGCACGCCCCAAATGGTCTGCTCGGAGTCGATCCATTGGGTGTTCACGAGGGCGAGACTGCCCTTCGGCTGCACGACCGAGAGCTCGCGTCTGGTGTGGAAGGTGGCGAGTTGCTCGGCTGGCGTGGCTGTTGTGGCTGTGTCGGTCATACGTTCCATCCTTGCTGAAGTCCCTCACTGCAACGAGCCGGGACATGCCGGGATTCCCTTAACGAGAAAACCGGCCCCCGCACCGAGGTGCGGGGGCCGGTCTCACGGAGTCTCAACGTCTATGGCTGACATACATCAGCATTAGTTGCATCCTGTTCGGCCACTACGGCCTGTTGCCATTACAGCGGGCGGATGTTCTCCGCCTGCGGGCCCTTGGGGCCCTGGGCCAGGTCGAATTCGACCTTCTGGTTCTCGTCAAGCGACTTGTAGCCGCTCGAAGCGATCGCCGAGTAGTGTGCGAACACATCCGGGCTTCCGTCGTCCGGGGCGATGAATCCAAAGCCCTTTTCAGCGTTGAACCACTTCACTGTTCCTAGTGCCATAATTTTCTCCTTCAGGAGTCTTCGCGCGAACCCGACTGTCGGGCCCGCTCGTCGCGGTGTTCATCGTCCGCTCCCGAAAGAGACATGGCACCCAGCCGACTGATTTCTCAAGCGACCGATCTTAAGGGTTCCAAGCATTCAAGATGTGCGAGGTACTGCAACTGCATGTCCCAGCGTAGACCACGACGCCGAATTTTGCGCGAATGCCCAAGAAAACTCAATAAATAACTCGCGATGAGTACTAAGCGCGACCGAATACGCACGGAGATTCGGGGCCTTCCGACGGACGACCGCGAGGAATAGGGTCGGAGAATGGCGGAGACATTCACCACTACCGTGCTTCAGGCGCCCGGGCTCAAGGCCACCGGGCTGCCCGTTCCCGATCACGCAGTCGAGGGGCTCGGCGGCTCGAGGAAGCCGGCGGTGACCGTGCGGATCGGCGACTATTCCTACCGCACGACGGTGTCGACGCGGTACGGCGGATTCATCGTTTCCCTGAGCGCGGAACACCGCGCCGCCCTCGGGCTGGCGGCCGGCGACAGCGTGCAGGTGACCCTCGAACTGGACACCGCGCCGCGCGTGGTGGCGGTTCCGGACGACCTGGCGGCAGCACTGGCCGCTTCGCCGGGAGGCGCGGAGGCGTTCGCCGCGCTCTCGCCCTCGCGCCGCGCCGCATTCGTCGGCCCGATCGAGGCGGCCAAGACCGCCGAGACGCGGTCACGCCGGATCGCCGCGGTGATCGACGCGCTGCTGGCCCGCTGATCAGGAGGGTCCCGCTTATCGGGATGGGCCCGCTTATCGGGATGGGCCCGCTTATCGGGATGGTCCCGCTGATCAGGAGGGTCCCGCTTATCGGGATGGGCCCGCTTATCGGGATGGGCTGGGTCGCGGCAGGGCGGTCCCTTTAAGGCCTGGGGCGACCGCCGGAGCGGCGCAGGAAGCCGACGACGGCGGTGATCGCGAAGAGCACGATCCCGAGCACCGCGAGCCACAGCAGCCCCTTGAGCACGAAGCCCAGAATCGAGAGAACCAGCCAGAGCACGAGCAGAACGACGACGACCACGATGAGCATGGCGATCAGTGTACGCCGTGGGATACCCGCCCCTCGCGCGGGTCACCGGGCGGGCGTGTCGTCACTAGGCTGTGGCCCATGGAAACTCTCGTGAATGTCCTGCATGTCGTCGGCGCCGTGTTCATCGTCGGACCGATGGCGATCCTGCCGATGAGCGCGATGCGCGCGATCCGTGCTCGCAATGCGGCCCAGGTGGGGCTGCTGGCCAGGTCCACCAACCTGTTCAGTCTGCTCTCCCTGCTGGTGGTCGTGTTGGGGTTCGCCCTCATGGGCATGACCGATCCGAAGGAGAAGCTTTCGATGACCACCCCGTGGATCCTGATCTCCCTGATCCTCTATGTGATTGCGATCGCGCTCAGCCTCGCCATCGTGGTGCCCACCCTGCGTCGGGCGGCTGCGGACCTCGAGTCTGCCGGCGCGGCGCCCGCCGGTGCAGGTGCAGGTGCAGCGACGGTGGTCGCCGCGCCGCGCTACCCCGCCATCGCCGCCGGCTCGGGAATCGTCTCGCTCCTGCTCGTCGCGGTGGTCGTTCTCATGGTCTGGCGGCCGTGACCCCTCCGCCGATCAGCGGCTGAGCCGGCGGTCCGACCGCTCCACGAGCCCACGGAGCGCATAGAGGATAACCAGGAGGTCCACGACCTCCTGCAGCGCCGCCCCGACGATGGCCGGGAGCACGCCGAACGTCGCCACGATCATGAGGGCGAGGCTCAGTGCGATGCCGAGCCAGATCGCTCTCAACGCGGTCGCGTTGGTCTGCCAGCCGATGGTGATTGCGCGGACGACGCGGGACAGGTCGTCGACCATGATCACGACATCCGCCGACTCGCTTGCCGCCGTCGAACCGCGGGCACCCATCGCCACCCCGATGTCGGCCACCGCGAGCACCGGCGCGTCGTTGACGCCGTCCCCCACCATCATCACCGGCCGATCGGTGATGCCCTTCACCGCCTCCACCTTCTGCTCCGGCAGGCACTGGGCGCGCACCTCGCTAATCCCCAATTCGTCCGCCACGTGCTGCGCGGTGGCGGCGAGGTCGCCGGAGATGAGGATCGTGCGCCGCACGCCGAGCCGCGACAGCTGAGTGAGGGTGGACTTCGCGTTGTCCCGCACCCGGTCGGAGAGCAGGATTTCGCCGGCGAAGGCGCCGTCGACCGCCGCGTAGACCGCCAACTGGCCGGACCGCGGGGGCGGCGAGTCGATGTCGCCGGCGAGCCCGGAGACGAACTGCCGCTTGCCGACGGCAACCCGGCGGCCACCGACCGTGGCGGTGACCCCTGCGGCCGTCTCCTCATGGATGTCGGTGGCCGGCTCGAGGGCCAGGCTCGCCGCGAGGGCGGCGTCGACGATGGCCGACGCGAGAACGTGGGGGGAATACTGTTCGACGGAGGCCACGAGGGACAGCAGGTCGTTGGCGGCGAGCGACCCTTCGGGCAGGATAGCCACGACCTGGGGCAGCCCGAGGGTGAGGGTTCCCGTCTTGTCGAAGGCGACGGTCTTCACCCTGGAGAGCTGTTCGAGCGTCCGCCCCGACTTCACGATCACGCCGGCCTTGGCGGATCGGCTCATCCCGGCGATGAAGGCCACCGGTGCGGCAATCAGGAGCGGGCACGGCGTGGCAACCACCAGCACCTCGGCGAATCGCACCGGCTCGCCGCTCGCCCACCAGGCGAAGCCGGCTATGGCGACCGACACGACAGTGAACGGCACGGCGAATCGGTCGGCGAGACGCACGAGCGGCGCCCGACTCTGGGCAGCGGAGGCCACGAGCTGCACCACCCGCTGGTATTGGCTGTCCGCCGCCACCGCGGTCGCGCGGATGCGGATGGCAGACTCACCGTTCACGCTGCCGCTCAGCACCTGCTCCCCCACGCCGCGCTCGACCGGGAGGCTCTCACCGGTGAGCTGCGACTCGTCGAAGGTCGCGATCTCGGAGAGCAGCGTGCCGTCGACCGGCACCACCTCTCCCGGTCGCACCAGCAGCTCGTCCCCGAGCGCCACGCTGTCGATCGGGATCTCGTCGACCGAGTCCCCTTCCCCGACGCGGTGCGCAGACTGCGGAGCCCGCGCGAGGAGAGCGGTCAATTCCCGGCGCGCCCGGCGGCCGGCGAAGGCTTCTAGCGCCTCTCCGCCGGACAGCATCAGCACGATCACCAGGCTCGCCCAGTACTCGCCGACGGCCACGGTGGCCAGGATCGCGGCGATCGCGAGAATGTCGACGCCGGCGTGTCCCCGGATGAGATCGCGGAGCATCCGCCAGCCGCGCACGGCGGCCATCGCGAGGGCGTAGCCGCTCACGACCCAGCGGGCGGCGTCATGGGCGCCGGCGAGCCAGATCACTCCGCCTATGGCGCCGACCAGAATGGTCGCCGCGACGACCGGATACCGGGCGAAGACGCGCGACGCGGTGCGAACCTCGGCGACGACGCCCGTCGGGGGCTCCAGGCGCGTTTCGCTCACGTCGTGGCTGGCGCCGCCGTGCGGCTCGGCATGCTCGCCGGTGCCGCTCCGTCCGGCGCCGGGGTGTGCACCACGACCGCCGGCACGTCGAGATTGAGCATCACTTCGTGGCTGACCGAACCGAGCAGTGTGCGGCCGACGAGCCGGCGACTCTGGCTTCCGACAACGACGAGGGCCGCGGACGACGAGGCCTCGAGGATCGAGCGCGGGATGTGGCCGCGGGCGGTGCGTCCGGAGACGCGGGGGGTCGGGAATTCGTGCGAGATGATCGCGAGACACTTGTCGAGGATCTGGTCGTGGGCCTCCTGCAACTGAAGCAGGAACTCCGGCTCCAGCGGAAAGGCGTCGAGCCAGATGTTCGGTTCGAGCCAGCCGTGGATGACGGTGAGCACCTCTCCGCGGCGCTCGGCCTCGCGTGCTGCGAACCTCGCGGCGTTGAGGGATGCCTCGGAACCGTCGACCCCCACGACGACGCCCTCTCGTTGGCCGTGCGGCGCCGGGACAATGGCCACCGGCCCCGGCGCGGATGCCGCAAGTCGGAGTCCGATGGACGCGCCGCGGAGCACCCGCCTCGCCGTTCGATCGTGCACGCCGACCGCAATGAGCGACCCGGGTTCCGATCGGGAGAGGAGCCTGTCGTACGGCTCTCCCAGCACGACCTCGCTGAGGACCGTCACCCCGTGGGCCGACTCCATCGCCACTTGGGCATCCTTCGCGGCCAGCGTTCGTGCGGTCTCCAGGTCGTGCCGGCCGGTGGCGATGTCGCCGAAGACCCAGAGCAACGTGACCGTGCCGTTCCGAGGTCGTTCCCGGTCGATCGCCCAGGCAAGGGCCGCGTGGGCAGCAGGCGAACGGTCCCACCCAACGATGGTCTGTTCGGCGCGATTCGTTGCATCCATGACCCCATGCTCACGGCGTCCCGTTCGAGACGTTAGAGCACAAAGTCCCCCGCTACTGGTCGGTGTGCAGCGTGCCCAGGTGGAGCACCGCCGCCTGGGTCCTGCGCTGCAGGCCGAGCTTGCTCAGCAGGCTCGACACGTAGTTCTTCACCGTCTTCTCGGCGAGCGAGAGTTCGACGCCGATCTGCCGATTGGTGAGGCCGTCGGCGATGAGCGACAGGATCTGCCGCTCGCGGGCGCTGAGCGATCCCAGTCGAGGATCGCTGTCCCTGGTGTGCTCCATCCGCTGAACGACTCGCCTCGAGAGCGCCGGATCGATGAGAGTGCGGCCAGCGGCGACCTTACGGATGGATTCGACGAGCCCGCTGCCGCGCACGTCCTTGAGCACGTAGCCGGCCGCCCCGGCCACCACCGCGGCGGAGAGCGCCTCGTCGTCGTCGTAGGCGGTGACCATGAGGCACCGCACCTCCGGGCTCTTCGAACGCACGTCGCGGCACACGTCGATGCCGCTCCCGTCCGGGAGACGCACATCGAGCAGGGCCACGTCGGGCAGCGTCGCCGCGATCCTCGCCCGAGCCTGGGCAGCCGTGCCCGCCTCGCCCACGACCTCGATATCCGGCTCGGCGTTAAGCAGGTCGGCAATGCCTCGGCGCACGATCTCGTGATCGTCGACCAGGAACACTCGGATCATCGGGTCGCTCCGTCCTTCGGTCGTTCAGTCTGCCAGATCGAATGGGACGCTCCAGCACACACGCGTGCCGCTGTCGTCCGAGTCCAGGCTGAATGTACCGCGGCGGCGCACGGCGCGCTCCTCCAAATTAGCGAGGCCGCTGCGGCGCGGACTCGCGGAGACTCCCCCGGCGCCGTCATCTCTGATCTCCAGCACCACCCAGCCGTCGGTGGCTGCGAGCGAGACCATGGTGTTCTGCGCCCCGGCGTGCTTGGCCGCGTTCGTCAGCGCCTCCCGGGTCACGGCGATCACGTCATCGGCGAGGCCTTCGGTCACCACGAGGTCGACGGGACCGGAAAACTGCACGGTGGGGGTGCGGGCGAGGCCGGGTGCGAGTTCGTTGGCGAGGTCGATGATCCAGTGCCGCACGGTGTCGCGGCGATCTTCGGCCTGCGAGGAGAGCGCGAAGATCACCGTTCTGATCTGCGCGATCGCCGCGTCGAGACTCGACACGCTACGCAGCACCCTGTCCGCCTCAGGCGACGGTGCGATGACTCCGGCGAGGCTCTGCAGTTCGAGCCCCGTGGCGAAGAGCTGCTGGATGACGTGATCGTGCAGGTCTCGCGCGATGCGTCCGCGATCCTCGAGGAGCAGCATCCGCTGGCGGGTCGCCCGGGCCTTGGCGAGCTCCATGGCCACGCTCGCCTGCCCGGCGAAGTCGGCGGCCATTTCGAGGTCGGCTGGAGAGAAGCTCATCGCCCCGTGGACCCGGGCCACGATGAGGGCGCCCTCTGCCCGGCTGCCGACGACGAGCGGGAGGGCCATCACCGGCCCTAGCCGGTTGCCACTGGGCAGCGCGATCTCCTCGCGATCGCCATCGTTGACGAGGCGGGGATGCAGCCCCTCGAGCACGCTCCCCGCGATCGAGCCTTCGGCATCCAGGAATGTTCCCTCGAGGGACTCCTCGTCGACGCCGCGGGCTGTGCCCACCTCGAGTTTCGCCGGATCGTCGGTGGGCAACACGACGCAGACGAGATCCGCCTCGGCCAGGAGAAGGACCCGGCTGACGAGGATGGAGATCGAGTCGCTGCGCTCGGAGGAGAGAAGTGCGGCCGTCACCTCCGCGGATGCGGCCGACCAGGCCTGGCGGCGCCGGGTCTCGGCGAAAAGGCGGGCGTTGTCGATGGCGAAGCCGGCGGTGGCGGCAAGTGCCGTCACGAGTTCTTCGTCTTCCTTGCTGAACTTACCTGACGTCTGGTTGGTGAGGTACAGGTTGCCGTACACCTCGTCGCGAACCCGGACAGGGACGCCGAGAAAGCTGTCCATGTTGGGGTGCGACTCGGGGAATCCGGCCGAACGGAAGTCCTCGGAGAGATGACGCAGCCGGATGGGCCGCGGGTCGTCGATGAGCGCTCCGATCAGCCCGTGCCCCTCGGGAAGATGCCCGATCGACTCTACCTGCTCCGGCGGCATCCCGACGTTGATGAACTGCTCGAGTCCGCCCTGCGGCGCGATCACACCGAGCGCGCCGTACTGGGCGCCCACAAGACCCACCGCGGACTCGACGATCCTGCGCAACACGACGGGGAGCTCGAGCTGCTCGACCACCGCCTGGTTGGCCCGGAGAAGCGCGCGGAGTCTGCTCTGGGTGGTGAGCACGTCCTGGGCCCGGTCGACGAGTTCGCTGAGCGCCCGGTCGAGTTCGGCGCGCGGTTCGTCAGGGAAGTTCAGGGAGTCATCTTCGCTCGTCACGGCTGCACCTCAACTAACTGGCGACTCGGACATCCGCCTGGCCGGGTCCTCGTAACCGTGAGCCTATCCCCGGTTTGCCTACTTTCGGGGCACAAGGGGGCTCTTGCCGTCGGCGGTGGGACCAAAGCCCCTGTCGCGTACCGGCTGGGTTCGGCACGATGGACGAGCCGACAAGCGGCACACGGCAGGGAGGCCCGCACCATGGAACGCACCATCCTGGCGGGGATCGACGGGTCGTCACCCAGCCGCTCCGCGCTCACCTGGACGATGCGGCGCGCCGCGGCCACGGACGCTGGCGTGTTGCTCGTGCACGTGGTCGATGACGAATGGGGCATGATCGGCACCCTCGCTCTCGAGGAGATCCACCGATCTGCGCGCGAACTCGTCGAGACCGAGACGGAATTCGCCCGGTCACTGGAACCGACGGTGCCGGTGACGAGCGAGGTGCTCCGCGGCGACCCGATGGTGGAGCTCGCGAGCGCCTCCGCCCGCTGCGAACTGGTGGTCGTCGGCACCCACAAGACCGGGTTCCTGCACGGAAGGGCCTTCGGCTCCCGAAGCCTCCAACTCGCGGCGAGCGCCCAGGCGCCGGTCGCGATCATCCCGGAGTCCTCGGTACGCAACCGCCGGGGCATCGTGGCAGGCGTCGACGACTCCACCGCGGGCTGGGCGGCCGTGCGATTCGCCGCGGCAGAGGCCGAACGCACCGGCCAGGACCTCACCCTCGTCCGATCGTGGCGCCTCCCCCAGCTGCGGCTGGACCCGGATGACAGGACACTCCAGCACGAAAAGCTCGTGCACGCGTCCGTCGAGCAGATGATGGCCGAGGCCGTGTCGCTGGCGAAGGAGCACTGCGTCACCGTCTCGGTGAAGTCGCGCACCATGCGCCGGACGCCGGCGGAGGCCCTGATCGAGGCCTCCACCTCTGCCCGGTTGCTTGTCATCGGGAGCTCCCGTCGCCACGGGCTGGCCCAGCGCGCCCTCGGCCCGGTGAGCCACGATGTGCTCCTCAACCTCGCCGGTCCGACGCTCGTGGTGCACGGCGACCAGGATGCCGACGACGCCGAACGGGAGGAAGCCCGGGATGAAGGCGCTCGTAATCTACGAGTCGATGTTCGGTAACACGAGGAAGATCGCGGAGCAGATTGCGGCGGGCCTCGCCGGGTCGTCGACCGTGGTGCTCGTGAGAGTGCATGACGCGGATCCACAGGGCATCGGGCTCGCCGACCTTGTCGTGGTGGGTGCACCGACCCACGTGCACGGGATGAGCATGCCCGCGACCCGAGCGGCCGCCGCCGCCATGTCGAACGACCCGCAACGGCACCTCGCGCTCGAGTCGGGCGCCCTGGGCGTCGGGGTGCGCGAATGGCTCGACACCGCGCCGCCGGGCTCCGGACTCTTCGCCGCGTTCGACACCCGGCGGGACATGGCCCGCATCCTCACGGGGGCGGCGTCGGCGTCGATCGGCAAGACCCTCGCCCGCCGTGGTCTGCGGCAGGTAGCGCGGCGTTCGAGCTTTCTCGTGGACGAGAACGAGGCGATCAAGGCCGGCGAACTTGAGCGCGCTCGCGCGTGGGGCGAACAGATCGGGCGGCTGGCGACAGCGGCCCTCACGACCGCGCCGTGAGGGCGTCGCAACTTGCGGGACCAAAGTCCCTCGCCGGTGCACCGCCGAAAAATACTCTGGCTCTGCCCCGATGACGGTGTGACCGCCTGAGCGGACACGCCCACGCGGCGGCATTCGACATACTTCGTCGCGGACCCAGCGTTCGCCGGAACGGGAGCGCCACGTGAACGACCTGCTCAGTCCCCTCGTGCTATCGCAATGGCAGTTCGGGTTGACGACGATCTACCACTTCCTGTTCGTGCCGATCACCATCGGGATGGCCACGACGACCGCGGTGTTCCAGACGGCATGGGTGCGCACGTCGAAGGCGAAGTACCTGCAGCTCACCCACTTCTTCGGCAAGCTGTTCCTGATCAACTTCGCCATGGGCGTGGTCACCGGCATCGTTCAGGAATTCCAGTTCGGCATGAACTGGTCGACATACTCCCGGTTCGTCGGTGACGTCTTCGGAGCACCTCTCGCCCTTGAGGGCCTTCTGGCCTTCTTTCTCGAGGCGACATTCATCGGCCTCTGGATCTTCGGCTGGGACAAGTTGCCACGCGGCCTGCACCTCGCGACCATCTGGCTCACCGCCGCCGGCACGATCCTCTCCGCATACTTCATCATCGCGGCCAACGCCTTCATGCAGCATCCGGTGGGCTTCGAGCTGAACAAGGTGCGCGGGCGGGCCGAGCTCACCGACATCTGGGCGGTGCTCACCAACAAGGTGGCTCTCGCCGCCTTCCCGCACACGATCGTCGCGTCGTTCATGGTGTCTGCCGCCCTCGTGATCTGCGTCGCGGCCTGGCACCTGGCCCGCAACCAGCACCTCGACACCATGCGCCCCGCCATCAAGTTCGGGATGTGGACGATGATCGGCGCCGGGATCCTCACCGTGCTCACCGGCGACCAGCTCGGGCTCGCGATGGTGTCCACCCAGCCGATGAAGATGGCCGCCGCCGAGGCGTTGTACAAGACGTCAAGCGGAGCCGACGCCTCATTCTCGATCTTCACCCTCGGCACACCGGACGGGGTGAGCGAGCTGTTCTCCATCCGCATCCCGTACCTGCTGTCGTTCCTGTCGACCCACACCCTGGGTGGCACGGTCGAGGGCATCAACGATCTCCAGGCCCAGTACACGACCCTCTACGGGCCGGGCAACTACACCCCGGTGATTTGGGTCACCTACTGGGCGTTCCGCTGGATGATCGGCCTGGGCCTCGTGTCGGTGATCATCTCGATCGTGGGCCTCTGGCTCATCCGCGGGGGTCGGATGCCGAAGCAACGCTGGGTCTGGCGGGTCGCGGTGTGGGCGTTCCCGCTCCCCCTCGCAGCGATGATCGTGGGCTGGATCTTCACCGAGATGGGCCGCCAACCGTGGATCGTCTTCAGCCTGCTCAAGACCAGGGACGGGGTCTCCCCCAACGTCACCGGTCTCGACGTGCTGATCTCGATCGTCGCCTTCACCCTCATCTACGGGGCACTCGCCGTCGTCGAGTTCAGGCTCATCAAGCGGGCAGCCCAGAAGGGGCCGGATGACGCGGTCCCCCTCGACGACACATCCGGCCGGCCGTCCGACGCCGTCACGGTCTACTAGGAGCACACCATGGATCTCTCCCTACTCTGGTTCGGCATTGTCGGCTTCCTCTTCATCGGCTACTTCGTGCTCGACGGTTTCGACTTCGGCGTGGGAATGGCCCTGCCCTTCCTCGGCCGCGACGAGATCGATCGTCGCGTCATGATCAACACGATCGGCCCGGTCTGGGACCTCAACGAGACCTGGCTGATCGTGGCCGGCGCATCCCTCTTCGCCGCCTTCCCCGAGTGGTATGCCACGCTCTTCAGCGGGTTCTACCTCGCGTTGCTGCTCATCCTGCTCGCCCTCATCGCGCGCGGGGTGTCGTTCGAATACCGCCACCATCGCCCCGAGTCCCGCTGGAAGAGCTGGTTCGACGGGATGATCGTCGTCGGCTCGGCCGTACCGGCCCTGCTCTGGGGCGTCGCGTTCGCCAACATCGTGCAGGGGGTGGCACTCGACTCGAACCACAACTACACCGGCACGCTCTTCGACCTGCTCAACCCATACGCGCTGCTCGGCGGCCTGACGACCCTGCTGCTGTTCTTCACCCACGGCGTGGTCTTCATCTCGCTCAGGACGGATGGCGACCTGCGCGTGCGGGCGCAGAAACTCGCCGTGCGCTCGGGCATCGTCACGATTGTCGTCGCGGCCTCTTTCCTGCTCTGGACCAACCTGGCCCACGGCAAGCCGCTCTCCTGGATTCTCGCCGGGGCGGCCGCCGTGTTGCTCATCGGATCGTTCCTCGCCAACTTCCGAGCGAAGGAGCGTGGCGCCTTCACGCTCATGGCCGTCACCATCGCGGTCGCGGTGCTGAGCCTCTTCGCGGCGCTCTACCCCAACGTGATGCCGGCGAGTAACGACCCGGCCAACAGCCTCACTATCGCGAACGCGTCGAGCACGCCGTACACGCTCACGGTGATGAGTTGGACCGCCCTGATCTTCCTCCCGCTCGTCGTGCTGTACCAGGGCTGGACGTACTGGGTGTTCCGCAAGCGGGTCACCCGGGCATCCATTCCCCAGCCCACGAGCACGACGGTGAGCTGACCAGGCGGTGCGTCCGTTCGACCCCCGCCTGCTGCGCTACGCGACCGCCGCGCGCGCGTTCCTGGCGCTCTCCGGTGCGCTCGGCGTGGCGCGCACCGCGTGCACCGTCGCGTTCTGCTGGCTGTTGTCGCGCGTTCTCGTGGCCGCCATCCACGGGGTGCCGCTCGAGGCCGCCTGGGGTGGGATCGGCGCGCTGGCCGCCGTGGGGGTGCTGCGGGCCGTGCTCGTCTGGCTGGCCGATTACGGCTCCGCGCGCGGCTCGGCCCTGGTGAAGAGCCAGTTGCGCCGGCGGCTCGTCGGCGGCCTCGCGAGGCTCGGGCCAGGCTGGCTCGCCGGCCGCAACCGGGCCGAGATCGTCACCACGGCGGGGCACGGTCTCGAGGCCCTCGACGGGTACTTCTCGCTCTTCCTGCCGCAGCTGGTGCTCACCGCCGTGGCCACGCCCGTGATCGTGGCCGTCATGCTGCTCCAGGATGCGACGAGCGGCATCGCCGTGCTCGTCACGCTGCCCCTGATCCCCCTCTTCATGGTGCTGATCGGCTGGGCGACGCAGACCGTGCAGCGCGCGCAGTGGCGCAGCCTCACCCACCTCTCCAGCCGGTTCCTCGACCTCGTGAACGGGCTGGCCACGCTCAAGATCTTCGGTCGCGCGGAACGCCAGCGTTCCCGCATCGAGGCGATCACCGAGGGCTACCGGGTCGAGACGATCAAGGTGCTGCGCATCTCATTCCTCAGCGGGTTCGCCCTCGAACTCATCGCCAGCCTCTCGGTCGCCCTCGTCGCCGTCTCGGTGGGCTTGCGACTCGTGAACGGCGACCTCGGCCTCGGTGTCGGCCTGTTCGTGCTCCTGCTCGCCCCCGAAGCCTTCCTGCCGCTCCGGCAGGTCGGGGCCAACTACCACGCCGCGGCAGACGGCATCGCGGCCGCCGAGGACGTCTTCACCATCCTCGATGCGGCGGACGCGATGCCCGCGCCGGCGATGAGGGACACCACCGTCTCGAGCCGGACGCGTCGCTCGACGGCGCCCGCCGGCATCCGATTCTCGCGCGTGACCGTCGACCACGAGGGTGAGCGGGCCGTGCACCCCTTCACCGCCGAGATCGTTCCCGGGAGAGTGACGGTGCTCGCCGGGCCGAGTGGGTCCGGCAAGTCCAGCATCATCGCCGCACTGCTCGGATTCGTGCCGTACGCCGGGAAGATCGATGTCGGCATCGACATCGACGGCGACCGGTCGGCTGACAGGCTCGATCGGGTGGCCTGGGCCGGGCAGAACGCCGGTCTCCTCGAGGGGACGGTCGCGGCCAATGTCGCGCTCGGCGCGGAGAATGTGGACCGAGCGCTCGTCGAGCGGTCGCTTGCGCTCGCCGCGGCCTCCGAGCTCGCCCCGGACTCCCTCGTCTCGGTGAACGGCGGCGGGCTCTCCGGCGGGCAGGCGGACCGAGTGGCGGTGGCCCGGGCCGTCTACCGCTGCCTCGATCGCGACTGCCCCGTGCTCGTGCTCGATGAACCGAGCGCCGCGCTCGACGGCGAGACGGAGGCCGAGCTTCTCGTCGGCCTCCGCGCACTCGCAGCGGCCGGGATCACCGTGCTGGTGGCGAGCCACCGGCCGGCCGTTCTCGCCGCGGCGGACGACCTGATCCGGATGACGGAGTCCGCGAATGCCTGACTCTCGAACGATGGCCGTGTTGCGCCTCGCCCAGCCCCGGCTCGCCAGGTTCGCCCCCGGCGCGCTCCTGGGCCTTTTGTCGGCGGCGAGCTCCGTCGCGCTCCTCGCCACGTCGGCGTGGCTCATCACCCGAGCGGCCGAGCATCCGCCCATCCTCTTCCTCTCCGCGGCGATCGTCGGCGTTCGCGCCTTCGCGCTCGGCAGGGCCGGATTCCGCTACGCCGACCGGCTCGCCAGCCACGATGCGGCCTTCCGCCAGCTCGCGGCCGTGCGGGTGGGGATCTACTCGCGGCTCGTGCCGCTCGCGCCGGACGGCCTGGGCGCGACCGCGCGGGGCGACCTCCTCACTCGTCTCGTCAACGACGTCGACGAGTTGCAGAACCTGCCGCTCCGGGTCGTGCAGCCCCTCGTGACCGCCGCGGTCACCGCCGTGCTCAGCGTGATCGGGATCTCGCTGATTCTCCCGGCGGCTGGGCTCGCTCTCGCGGTGGCCCTGGCCATCGGATTCACCGTCTCGACCGTCGCCCACTCGGCGATCGCCGGGCGCGCCGAACGGGCCATCGCCCCCCTGCGCGGGGCGCTGGGTGACCGCCTCCTAGAGTTCGTCAACGGCCTCGACGTGTTCATCGCATTCGGCGCCGTCGCGGAGCGCCAAGCCGCCGTGGACCAGGCTGACGCCCGGCTTCGCACAGCGACTCTCACTCGTGCCGCCGGTGCGGGGGTGACGGCGGCGGTGCTCTCCGCGCTCGCCGCCATCGCCACGGTCGGCGGGCTGATCGTCGGAATCCCGGCCCTCGCGCACGGCTCGATCACCGGCCCAGCCCTGGCCGTCATCGCCCTCGTGCCCCTCGCGGTCTTCGACGTCGTCGGCACGGCGCCGCTCGCGATGGCCGCGTGGCGGCAGGTGCGGTCGAGCGCCGAGCGCATCGGCGCGTCCGTGCCGGCCGACCCCCCGGTAGAGCTCCCGTTCGAGGTCCCGGCAGGCGCACCGAGTCCGAGGGCGCGGCGTCCCCGGTCGGCGGCGCCCGACGGGACCATCCTCGATCTGGTCGACGTGGCGGCGAGCTGGCCCGGCGCCGCGGAGCCTGCCGTGCACGGGGTGAGCGTGCGGCTGCGGCGCGGGGATCGTCTCGTCGTGCGCGGACCGAGCGGGTCGGGTAAGACGACTCTCGCCCATCTGCTCGTGCGGTTTCTCGAGTACTCGGGGAGCTTCCGCCTCGGCGGCGTCGAGGCGAGGGATCTGCCGCTCGAGACGGTGCGCGCCACGATCGGCCTGGTCGAGCAGTCTCCGCACCTCTTCGACGAGAGCGTTCGCCAGAACCTGCTGTTCGCGCGGGACACCGCCACCGACGACGAGCTGGTGGCCGCGCTGGAGCGGGTCGGTCTCGCAACCTGGCTGAGCGAGAGGGGCGGGCTTGATGCCCGGGTCGGCGATGCTGGGTCGCTTGTGTCCGGCGGTCAGGCCGGGCGGATCGCCCTCGCCAGGGCACTTCTCGCGGACTTCCCGGTGATCGTGTTCGACGAACCCACCGCGAACGTCGAACCACGTCTCGCCGAGCGTCTCCTGCGAGACATCCTGTCGATCGCGACGGACGAGCACCGCACGGTCATCCTGATCTCGCACCTGCCCGTGCCGGACGCGCTCGTTTCGCACCACCTCGACCTCGATTCCCGTCGCGGACCGCTCGAGGCCGCCGGGACCTTCGACTCTACGACGAGAAGTGCCCCCGCCGTTTAATGGCAGGACGGGAGGAGCACGTCATGTCACACCAGGAAGAGAACGTCGATCTCTGGTCTCCCCAGGGTCCGGTGACGGTGCTCACCGAGGCCGAGTCGTGGGAGTTGCTCGACGGATCCGCCTTCGGCAGGCTCGGCGTGAGCGTCGCGAACCAGCCCGAGATCTTCCCGATCAACTACTACGCCGACGGGGACACTATCCTGTTCCGCACCTCGGAGGGCACCAAGCTGCTCGAGCTGACTATCAACTCCCACGTCGCCTTTGAGGCGGATGCTTACACCGACGAGTGGGCATGGAGCGTGATCGTGAAGGGACGCGCCCACGTGATCGAGAACCAGGAAGAGGTCTTCGAGGCCGACCAATTGCCCCTCACCCCCTGGATCCCCACCCTCAAGTACATCTACGTGCGCATCACGCCGACCGAGATCACCGGGCGCCGCTTCCTGCGCGCACCGGAACCGGAGCGCTACTAGCCGCCCCGGACCGGACCAGGCCGCACCCACCCTCCTGGGCACATTTGTGGTGCTGGTGCGACCTGGTTCCCGGGCTCAGGATCGCGGCGAGGCGAGCCTTTCGGGGCTGCTGAACCGTGCGGCACGGCGCGAGATCCGATGGGCTCGACCACGCGCTCGCGGCACGACCACCGCGGGACGGGGGCGTGCGAACAACCAGGTCTTCGCCAGTTCCACGAGAACGAGATACACCACGATCATGCCGACGAGCGCGAGGAAGAACGGCGCGGGAAGCGGCTTGAAGCCGAGCACGGTGGCGATCGGGGAGAACGGCAGATAGGCGCCGATCGCGACGACGCCGAGCACCGCGCTGAGCAGGCCGACGGATGGCCGGCTCGTGAAGAACGGCACCCGCCTGGTGCGGATCGCGAAGATGATGAGCGTCTGGGTCGCGAGCGACTCGATGAACCAGCCGGCCCGGAACTCCCCCGGTGCGGCGTGGAACACGAGGAGCATCAGGGCGAAGGTGGTGAAATCGAACAGGGAACTGATCGGGCCGAACACGAGCATGAAGCGCCGGATGAACTTGATGTCCCAGTGCGACGGCGCCACCAGCTGTTCCCGGTCCACCCGGTCTCCGGGTATCGCCAGCTGGCTGCTGTCGTAGAGCAGGTTGTTCAACAGGATCTGACCGGGAAGCATGGGCAGAAAGCTCAGGACCACCGACGCGACCGACGCGCTGAACATGTTGCCGAAATTGCTCGAGGTACCCATGAGCACGTACTTGATGGTGTTGGAGAAGATCCGACGCCCCTCCATCACGCCCTGGGCGAGAACGCCGAGGTCCTTGTCGAGCAGGATGATGTCCGCGGCATCCTTGGCGACATCCGTCGCGCTGTCTACCGAGATGCCGAGGTCGGCGCGGTGCAGGGCGAGCGCGTCGTTGACCCCGTCGCCCAGGAAGCCCACCGCGCGCCCCTGCTGCCGCAGTTGGGCGATGATGCGCGCCTTCTGCTCCGGGGAGACCCGGGCAAAGATTCCTGCCCGACGCACGGCGTCGGCCAGTTCGACATCGGACAGGGCGTCGATCTGCACACCGGTGAGCGTTTCGCCGGACTCCAGCCCCAGGTCGCGGCACACCTTCTCGGCGACCTTCGCGTTGTCGCCCGTGGCGATCTTGACGGTGATTCCGAGAGAAGCGAGTTGGGCGAGCGATTCCCGGGCGTTCGCCTTCGGCGGGTCGACGAACACGAGGAATCCGGCGAGGCTGAGGTCCTTCTCGTACGCCGCGGTGATGGAATCCAGCCCGGTCACCACGCGGGACGCCACCGCGACAACGCGTGAGCCCTGGTCGTACTGGCCGTCGAGCAACGCCTGGGCTCCCGGGGGTAGGGCCACGCAGCGCGCCATCACGTCTTCCGGCGAGCCCTTGGTGAGCAGGAGCACCTCACCGGTCGCCTCGCGCACGAGAACGCTCGTCATCCGACGCTGGTGGTCGAAGGGGATCACGTCGAGCTGGGTGACCGTGCCCACGTCGGCACCCGCGGCATCCGGCGACTCCCACAGGGCCGAGTCCAGGGGATTCTGGCCCAGGATCGACACCTGCGGCCGCGAGTAGTCCACCTCGGTCGCCAGAAGTCCCCAGCGGAAAACCTCCGGCGCCGTCGAACCGCTGCCGACCGGGAGGGCGGCGGTGAAGCCGATGCGGCCCTCGGTGAGGGTGCCGGTCTTGTCGGTGACGAGCACGTCCATGTCGCCGAGGTCCTCGATGCAGATGAGGCGCTTGACGAGCACCCGGCGACGGGCGAGCGCCCGGCTGCCGGTGGCGAGACTCGTGCTGACCACGGCCGGGAGCAGCTGTGGAGTGATCCCCACGGCGATGGCGAGCGAGAACAGCAGCGATTCGAGCAGTGGGCGCTGCAGCAGCAGATTCGCCACGAAGATCAGGGCGGTGAGGGCGATGGCCACCTCGAGGAGCAGCATCGAGAACCGGCTCAGTCCGAGCTGGAACTCCGTCTGGGGTTGCCGGGTACTCAGGCCCATCGCGATCCGACCGAATTCGGCCCGCCCGCCGGTCGCCACGACCATCCCCGTGCAGCTTCCGGCGTGGATGATCGTGCCCATGAAGATGCAGGAGCTGAGGTCCCCGAGGGCGGCGCCGGCCACGACCGGCGCGACTGACTTCTCCACCGGGAGGGACTCACCGGTGAGAATCCCCTCCTCGCAGAGGAGATCCTCGCAGGCGATCACCCGGATGTCGGCCGGGATCACCGCGCCCAGGGCGAGGCGCACGACATCGCCGGGCACGAGGTCGATCACGTTCACCTCGGCCGGGTTGCCGTCGCGGATCACGATCGCGCGATGGGCGATGTTGGAATGGAGCGCCTCCGATGCCCGCTCGGCGCGATACTCGTTGCCGAATCCCAGTCCGACGCTCACGATCACGATCACGCCGATCACAATCGAGTCGGTAGTCTGCCCGACGAAGAGCGAGATGGCGGCCGTGACCACCAACAGGATCAGGATGGGGCTGCGCAGCTGGCGGCCGAGCACTGCCCAGCCATTCGCCTTATGGGTTCGGAGCGCGTTCGGCCCGAGGAGCGCCAGCCGACGAGCCGCCTCGGCGCTCGACAGCCCGGCAGGCGTCGAGCCGAGCGCGGCGGCGACCTCGTCCACCCCGCGCGCCGCGGCGTCCTCGATCGACAGCGATCCAGCCGCCTCGGGTGCGAGAGATCGCCCGGCGACTCCCGTTGTCACGCCAGCGCCTCAGGCGCCCAGGACGGCGTCCGCCCCGGTGTCTATGGCGTCTCCGATCGGCTCTTCGGTCTCGCCATGCCGCGCGTCGAGCCAGCCCCACCCAAGGACATCCGGGCTGTCGATCCCATGCTCGTAGGCGAATGCGCGGTGCCTGGCGCGCTCGTCGTCGAAGTGCTGGGCGAGCCCCGCGTAACGCTCGCCGAGCCCGGGCACGTGCCGAATCACATCCATCGCGAGGCGATATCGATCGAGATCGTTGAGCATGAGCATGTCGAACGGTGTCGTCGTCGTGCCCTTCTCCTTGAACCCGCGCACGTGGATGTTGTCGTGGTTCGTGCGGCGATAGGCGAGTTGGTGCACGAGGGCCGGGTAACCGTGGAAGGCGAAGATCACCGGCTTGCTCGTGGTGAAGATGGCGTCGAAGTCGTTGTTGGGCATGCCGTGCGGGTGCTCGAGCGGATCCTGCAGCCGCATCAGGTCGACGACATTGACGAAGCGAACTCGCAGCTCGGGAATGTTCTGCCGAAGCAGGTGCACCGCCGCCATCGCCTCGAGCGTCGGCACGTCGCCGGCCGCGGCGAGCACGACGTGGACGTCTTCCCCGTCCCGCTCGGTGCCGGCCCAGTCCCAGATGCCGATTCCGCGCGCACCGTGGATCCGCGCCTCCTCGAGGCTCAGGAAGGTCGGAGCCGGCTGCTTGCCGGCGACGATCACGTTCACGTAGTCGCGGGTCGCCAGGCAGTGCTCCGCGGTCACGAGCAGGGCGTTGGCGTCGGACGGGAGGTACACCCGCACGACCTTGGCGCTCTTGCTCACCACGTGGTTGAGGAATCCGGGATCCTGGTGCGAGAACCCGTTGTGGTCCTGGCGCCAGACGTGCGAACTCAGCAGGTAGGTGAAGGATGCGACCGGGCGCCGCCAGGGCACGTGGGCGCTCGACTCCAGCCACTTCGCGTGCTGGTTGAACATGGAATCGACCACGTGGATGAACGCCTCATACGAGTTCATGAGACCGTGCCTGCCGGTAAGCAGGTAGCCCTCGAGCAGCCCCTGGATGAGGTTCTCGCTCAGGATCTCGATGACCTTGCCCTCGGCCTCGAGGTGTTCGTCCGTGGGCTCGAACGAGCCCTGCCACTGCTTGGCGGTGACCTCGTAGACGCCGTCCAGCCGGTTGGATGCCGTCTCGTCCGGGCCGAAGATGCGGAAATTTCCGGGGTTGGCCTTGACGACGTCGGCGAGCCAGTGTCCGAGCACGCGCGTGGCCTCGGACGTCACCCCGCGGCGCCCGCTCACATCCACCTGCCGGTTCTCGATCGGCGGCAGGGCGAGGTCCCTGAGCAGCAGTCCACCGTTGGAGGCGGGAATGGCGCTCATCCGTTTGGCACCTCGAGGCCGGATGGACTCGAGGGTGGGGGTGGGCTTGCCCTCCCGGTCGAAGAGTTCCCGCGGGCGGTAGCTGTGCATCCACGCCCCGAGCAGGGCGAGGTGTTCCGGGTTCTCACGCACCTCGGCGAGCGGAACCTGGTGGGCACGCCAGGTACCCTCCACCGGCAGCCCGTCGACGAACCGGGGACCCGTCCAGCCCTTCGGCGTGCGCAGGATGATCATCGGCCAGGCCGGCCGACCCACGGAGCGGCCGCTTCTGGCGCGCCGCTTGATGCTCTGGATGTCGTCGAACGCCTGCTCGAGCACCGCGGCCATGGCATCGTGCACGACCATCGGATCCTCACCGTCGAACCCGCCCGAGACGATTCGCGGCGAGTAGCCGTAGCCGCGGAAGAGAGCGAGCAGCTCGTCTTCGGGAATCCTGGCGAGCACCGCGGGGTTCGCGATCTTGTAGCCGTTGAGGTTGAGGATCGGCAGCACGACGCCGTCGGTCTGTGGGTTGAGAAACTTGTTGAGATGCCAGCTCGCGGCGAGGGTGCCCGTCTCGGCCTCTCCGTCGCCGATCACGCAGGCCACCGTGAGCGACGGGTTGTCGAGCGCCGCGCCGTAGGCGTGAACGAGCGAGTAGCCGAGTTCGCCGCCCTCGTGGATCGAACCGGGAGTCTCGGGCGAGGCGTGCGACGGGATGCCGCCGGGGAAGGAGAACTGCCGGAACAGCTCCGCCATGCCCGCGGCATCCTGGCTCACGTTGGGGAACAGCTCCGAGTATGTGCCGTCGAGCCAGGCGTTGGCGACCATGGCCGGTCCGCCGTGCCCCGGGCCGGCAACATAGAGGACGTTCGCCTCGCGCTGCACGATGATGCGGTTCAGGTGCGCGTAGATGAGGTTGAGCGCCGGGGACGTGCCCCAGTGGCCAAGCAGCCTCGGCTTGATGTGCTCGGGGGTGAGGTCCGCGGCGAGCAACGGGTTCGTCTTGAGGTAGATCTGCCCCACCGTGAGGTAGTTGGCGGCCCTCCACCATTCGTCCACCACATGGAGCGGGTAACTGGATCTGGTTGCGAGTTCGTGGGAGGTGGATTCCGAGGACGATGCCATTCGGTGGTGATCCTTTCGTTGCCTCTGACAGGGTAGACAGAGGGTCAAACAGGCGGACAGGGCCGAAGGTCCTAGGCTGCCGCCAGCGTACGCTTAAGCACGACTCGCCCTCGAAGTCCGACCCCGCCTGCGGCGTGGCGAGGCAGTCAGCCGAAGAGTTCGCGACCGTGCTTCTCGAGCAACTCGTGCGCGTCGGTGCAGGTCTTCGGCAGCTGCTCATCACGGTGTCGGTGGGCCCGCTGTACGGATGGGCCGCGACGACCGTGCCGTCCGGTGCGCTGTTGGTGCGCGCGGTGCCCTCGAGCCCCTCGAACACCTGGCCGGCGGGCAAGGGGAAACCGTGCGACGAGTAGAGGTAGCCGAGCAGATTGTCGAACGAGCGGTTCTCGAACATGAGCACGACGAGATGGTCGAAACCGGCCCCCCGCCGCGCTCCGGAAGGTCCGACTCTTGAGCCGTCGAGTCGCCGGTTATGGGGCTGAGGTTACATCAGGATGCGCGAACGGTCGGCTACACGATGCCTGTTGTGCCGAGGAGCGCACCGATGGCGAAGGTCACGATGAGGGCGAGCGCGCCCCCGACGACCACGCGCACGGCGGCGGCGAGACGGGAGCTGCCGCCGAGATGCGCCCCTACCAGCCCGGTCGCGGCGAGGGCGACGAGCACGACGACGAAGGTGGCCGGAACCCGCCAGGCGGCCGGCGGCAGAAGGATCACGATGAGGGGAAGCACCCCGCCGATGAGAAAGGCCACGGCCGAGGCGAACGCCGCGTGCCAGGGGCTCGCGACGTCGTTCTCCACGATGTTGAGTTCGGCCGAGAGGTGAGCGGCGAGCGCGTCGTGTTCGGTCAGCTCGGAGGCCACCTGCCACGCGGTCTCCTCGGAGAGGCCCTTCGACCGGTAGATCCCTGCGAGCTCGGCCAGCTCCTCCTCCGGAGACTCAAGCAGTTCGCGTCGCTCCTTCGCAATCAGGGCGCGTTCGCTGTCTCGCTGGCTGCTCACCGAGACGTACTCGCCCAGCGCCATCGAGATACCGCCACCGACGAGTGCGGCCACGCCGGCGGTGAGGATCACGGCGGTATTCGTCGTTGCTCCGGCGACCCCCACCACGAGCGCGGCGACGGACACGATGCCGTCGTTGGCACCGAGCACTCCCGCCCGCAGCCAGTTCAATCGTTGGGCGGTGCCGTCCCGATGGGGTTCGAGTTCGTGCTGCTGGGGAATCGGCTGGTCTGTGGTCACGTGCACAGCAAAACATGCGGGGCACGCGCCGTCCAGCAAGGTCAGGCTGTCCTGACCTGCGTCGTCTACTCCCGGCGGGGTCGATTGTCGACGGTCGAGCCGGAATCCGGCCCAGGGGCATTCGGTACTCGACGATTAGTCGCACTCGCGCGGGGAGCGCAGACAGGGAGACGACGGCTGACGTGGACGCACCAGAACCACAGCTGCTGCGCGGGCGGTACCGCGTCGGCGAACTCCTCGGACGCGGCGGCGGTTCCGTCTATCGCGCCCACGACGAGTTCCTCGCGAGGGACGTCGCTGTCAAGATCTTCCCGGCGAGCACCGGCGAGCACCGACGAGCACCGACGAGACCGAGAACCGCCGCCAGGAGGCGGGAGGTCAACGTGCTCGCCAGCCTCAACCACCACGGCCTCGCCACTCTCCTCGACGCGGCCATCGACGCGGCCATCGACCGGGACGAGTTCGACAGTCCGCGCATCTACTTCGTGATGGCGTTCGTCGATGGCGAAGACCTCACGCGACGAATCGCCAGGGAGCCCCTCACGAACCCCGGGAGATGATCTGCGGGTACGAGATGCTCATCTGGATCTTCGTGCAGATGATCTTCATCCCGTTCAGCCCGTTGCAGGTGGCGTACATCGTGATCGGGATGCTCGAAGTGGGGCTGTTACTCGTGCTCCTCGGCCTCTTCACTCCGGCCGAGGCGACCGGCCGCCGGCGCGGTCTGCTGCGCCTCGAGTTCGACGTCGACGCGAAGGCTCGATAGGCGTAGAATTCGATCAGAATAACACCGCCCACTCGAACCGAGCCAGTCGGTCCGGCGGACGAGGAGCCGCGGGTCGGCACTCCGCGAGGCAGGCCGGTTCCGGGCTCCCACAATCGCTCGCGAGATCGCGCGGCCGGGTAAGCGACCGCGCGGCTCGCGAGTCTCGAGCACACCCATCCTTCACTCTCCCAAGGAGCAGACACAATGTTGAAGGAACTCCACACGGTTCTGCCCGCTGCCGACCTGCAGCGCGCGAAGACCTTTTATCACGACAAGCTCGGCATGGATCCGCAGGACGAAGTCGACGGCAACCTTTTCTACCGGGCAGGCGCCGGATCGTTCGATCTCTATGAGACGAGTAACGCCGGTACGGCCAAGAACACCCAGATGATTTGGATGACCGACGATCTGGATGCCGAAATGGCGAGCATGAGGACCCACGGAATCGTGTTCGAAGATTACGACATTCCCGGAATGAAGACCGTGAACGGTGTCGCGACGACCGAATCGATGCGGTCGGCCTGGTTCAGAGACAGTGAAGGCAACTTCATCTGCATCAGCCAGATGACGCGCTGACTAATCGTCCCGACAACCACAAACGCCCCCGCCAGCGTGGCGGGGGCGTTCGTTGCGCGCGGACAGGTCAGCGCGTCATGATCCACGCGAGCAGGTAGCTGCGCGAGTTGCCATCGTCGATGAACTTCTCCGGCAGGTCCCGCGCGGTGGCCAGGGCGGTCTTCGCCTGCTCGGGTCCGGCGAGGGCCGAGTACATCAGCAGGTAGTCGCCGAACTGCGCCCCGTAGCCGGCCGGTGTCGCCTCGGCCACGTTCTTGCCGATTCGCGCCGCGTCCCCGGCGAGATACGTCGAGACCGGGCTCATCGGGATGAGCTGGATGCCCAGCTTGGCGTTCGCCTCCGCGCTGAACCACGTGGAGTAGTCGCGTTTGCCGCCCCAGTTGAGGGCGACTATCGAATGCGAGTAGCCCGCGTATGCGGCGTCCGACGCAGTGAAGTCGGTCCAATATGCCTTGCCGGACGCCGCCTCGCCCGACAACATCCACAACGCCTCCTTCTTCAGCGGCGTATTGCCGGTGACGCCGCTCCACAGCGCGAGGCCGTTCCAGGCGCTCACCGCCTCCGAACTCGACTCGAGGTTGTTGCCGTCGGCGAAAGGCGAGTAGCCGGATGCCCAGGAATGCCCGGAGTACGCGTCGAATCCGCGGCGGTCCGGGAAGTACTTCGACGGACCGCTGGTGGCGAGATCGGCCGCGATGAGATTCATCACCGGTGTGATGTCCTTACGCAGGACGACATCCTGCGCCGCGGCGACGCTCGCCGCGTAGAGGAAGTAGCCGTAGTGGAAGTTGTGGTCGTTGAACTGCTCGGACCCGAACGATGCCGTGAGCCCGACGAGCCCCTTCATCTTCGCGTCGTAGACGAAGCAGCGCTCCGCACTCGACTTGCAGCCTGCCGGATTGGTCCACTGGCGGAGCGCCGTGCCCAGGGTCGCGCCGACCGACTTCGCCGCGGCGGTGTCGCCGAGCTGGTTGGCGAGGGTCAGCAGGTTGGCGAGACGGTAGAGCGCCTTTCCACCGAAGTAGGTGTCGGCTGGCAACGCCGTCGTCGCGGCGACGTCCTTGCCCAACTGGCTCCGCAGCGCGCTCTTCTCCGACTCGCTGAGCGACTTGACGTCGAGGGCGTCCGACGGCGTGACGACCGGGTTGCTCCAGGCGAGGGAGGTGCCGGCGCACAGGGACATCGTGCCGTAGGCGGACGGGTAGCTGCCGAGGGTGCACGCCGGCGTGGACATCGCCTTCTGCTGGTGTGGCAGGGCGGCGATGAGCGTGTCCTTCTGCCCCTGCGTGCGGTAGCCGAGCCTGGTCGTGGCGTTGGGGCCCTCCGCGGTGTAGTCGAGGGTCACCGACTGCAGCGGTGCGACGTGGGCGGCGACGGCCCCCAGCGTACCGTCCTTCGGCACGGGGAACCAGACCGCGGTGTCCCCCTTGTCGAGCGACAGGGTCGTGCCGTCCTGCGCCACGTTTCCCGCGGTCCGAAGGCCGTAGGTGGTGTTGCCGACCCTGGTCGACCACACCCCGGTGCCGGCTGCGGTGAACTGCTGCCCCATCCGCATGGTCAGTTTCTTCACTGCCGCGAAGCTCACGAGCGGCGAGCCCTCGGCGATGACGGTCGACCCCAGCTGGGCGCCCGAGCCGTCGAGGTGCGCGACGGTCACTGAGACATCGTCGTACGCGGTGATCTCACTCTGTGCCGCTCCGGCATCCACCGTGATGCTCGGGGTGTTGCCGCCCGTGATGGTGTCCGGAGTGGTGGTTACCGTGGGCAGCCCGAGAGTGAAACCGCTGTCGGTGAGGCCGAACGAGAGGGGCAGCGGGAAGACCGGCAGCGGCTTCTCGCCGAAAACGAGGCCGGAGAACCAGCGATTGGTCGGCGGGGCGAGCCCCTTCGCCAGTCGCATGGTCGGGACCTTACCGACCGACTTGGCCGGCAGTTTCGCCACGGTCGAGCCGATCTGGGAGTCGGGGAGAACCGAGCTCGTCGAGGGGTCGGCCGGCGCGTTCGGACTCCCGCAGGCCGCAACGGCGAGCAGAACCGCGACTCCCGCCGCCAGGATGCCCGTGCTGCGGGTAATTGTCGTGCGATTCATCAGATTCCAATCTGCTCGAGCAGCGAGAAGAACGAATCCTTCACGCCGGCGAGGGGTCCGTCATCGCGCAAGTGCATGATCGCCGTCACCGGGGTGCCCGGTTCGACGAGGCCATCGTGGCTGCCCGCGATGAGGTCCTTGCTCGTGATCTTGATCGCGGCATCCGCGGCGCCGGCCACCGTCTGCACCTTCACGTCGGACACCGTGCCGGTGACCCGCTGGTGGTTGGGCAGCACGATTTCGACGCGCGCGCCCCTCTCGACCCGGGCGAAGTCGTAGGAGTCGACACGGAACTTGGCGAGCACGAAGAACGGGCCGGTGCGGTCGATCGTGGCGAGGGGCTGGCCGGCGCCGACGAGTCCGCCGACCTGGGCCTTGATGTCAGACACCACACCGGGCTCGGTCGCCATGAGGGTGAGGGTGCCGTCCTTCGACACGGTGTAGGCGGCGCTCACCGGCACGGTCTTGGGCGACGACAGGTCGCGTAGGAGGGTCGCGCTTTGGATGGTCATGAGCGGATCGCCCTTCTTAACCTTGTCACCCGCCTTCACGGCCTCGCTCACGACGGAGCCGGCGTAGTCGGAGCCGACGGAGTACGAGATGGCGTTGATCGACGCGGAGCCGCTCGCCACCTGGTTCTCGCGTTGGTTCAGAACGAGCGTCGCTCCCGCGACGATCGCGAGCACGATGAGCAGTCCGCCGAGAAGGCGGAATCGGTTTCCCCAGGTCATCGGGTCACCATTCCTTTCGAGTCGAAAGCATGCGAGGGCACCGCCGGGGCAGCCGGAGCGCGGTGCGCGGCTCGCACCACGGGCGGCCGGGCAAAGGTCGGATAGAGCTGCGGCACCTCGGGCACCGTCACGCGGGCGACGTGCGCCTCCTTCAGCGCGGCGACGATGAACACCGCGAAGACCGCGGTGCTCGTGAGGTTCCAGGCCGTGGCGAGGGTGAGCGTGCCGTGGCCGACATCCTTCATGATCGCTACAGCCGAGGTGAGCAGCAGGAAGGCGAAGACGAGCACCTGGGGAATCATGAAGTTGAAGGGCGACACGCGTTTGCCGGCGCCTCCGGTGACGTGCCACTTCTGCTCCCGCGCGGCGAACACGTTGGTGAACGCGCGGATGTAGATGGGAAACGACACGGTGGCCATGACGAGCGTGGCGGGCCGGAACGAGCCCATGGTGTTGAACGCGAGCATGATCTGCAGGCCATAGAAGCCCAGGTAGAACAGCAGCCAGGTGAGCCAGGTCACCGTGAGGTTCACCGGTCGCAGGTCGAAGTAGATCTCCAGCGGCGGCACGAGCAGCAGGAGCAGCGGCGTGATGCCGACGAGGTAGTGGGTGGCCGTGACCGTGTACTGCAGTCGCTGGTCCATGGTGAGGCGGTGGCGCGGGCGCAGCGGGTTGTGCCGCAGGAGTATCTCGAAACCGCCGGATGCCCAGCGCAACTGCTGCTTGGTGTAGTCCTCCACGGTCTCCGGAGCATCGCCGACGGCGAGCGTCACGGGGATGTAGACGGAGCGCCAGCCATTCTCGTGAAGCATGAGCGAGGTCCACACGTCCTCCGACTTGGAGTCGGTGAACATGCCGCCGATGTCGTTGATGGCCTCGCGACGGAAGATCACGTTGGTGCCGACGCAGAACGCGGCGTTGAAGCGGTTGCGACCGGGCTGGATGAACCGGTAGAACACCGACTGCATGAATCCGGCGCCGCTCGAGACGAGGTTCTTGATGTTGCCGTAGGTCTGCGGCGTCTGCACGAATGCGACGTTGCCGTCGATGAAGAACGGGACCGTCTCGTAGAGGAAATCCTCCTTCGGCACGAAGTCGGCGTCGAAGATCGCGTAGAACTCGCCGTTGCTGATCGACAGCGCGTGGTTGATGTTGCCGGCCTTCGCCCCGTGGCTGCTCAGCCGCCGCACGTAGCGGACCCCGAGGTCCGCCGCGAGGTCGCGCACGGCATCCGATTCGCCGTCGTCGAGGATCCAGGTGATGTGCTCGCCGCGCATCGCGATGGCCGCCGTTGCTGTGCGGCGGATCTTCGACAACTCTTCGCCGTAGACGGTGATGAACACGTCGACGCCGATGCGCTTGTCGTCGAGGTAGATCGCCCAATCTTTCGGGCTCGACTCCGTGCCTTCGGATTCGATGGTCTCGGCGTCGAAGATGCGCTCCTGGGAGTGGTGGAAGGCGAAGTCGCGAGGATCGACTCCCCCCGAAAGGATCGTCCACATCGAGACCAGGGCCTGGGTCACCAGAATCACCTCGGCGGTGATCACGAGGCTGTACGGCAACCAGTCTCCGCGATTGGCCGGGTTGAGCAGGAAGAACGTGTACGCGAGTACACCGATCGTGGCGATGAGCACGAAGAGCACGAGGGTCGGCGAGTTGGCCGCGCCATTCTCGGCGACACGGGCGAGAGGGGTGTGCTGCGAGCGGCGGTTGCCGCGAAAGGGTCTGTCTTTCCAGAGTGGTGCCATGATGCTGATCTCCATTCCGTTGGGCAGGCGCGATGAATCGCGCCCGGCACGTGGTGCCGGGCAACGGCGACGATGGCGTTGGCGGTGGGGCTCTCTGTGCCCTTCACCTGCTGCACTGAAACGACACGATCAACGCGCGTGACCCACATGACGTGAGTGTCAACCGGAGGTGTCGCGGCGGATGGTGCCGAGTACAGGCTAAACACAGCAAGGCTGAAAAAACCCGCACAGTTGGCTGGTTGTACCCCTGATCGGGGGCCATTCGGCGTAATTGTCCCCCGTTGTGGGGACAGGCACTTGTCCCGCACAAGTCGAGGAATCCATCGCTCGCCCCGCCTCCGCTGGCGGGACCAAAGCCACTGGTGCGCCCACCCGGCGGCCGCAAGACTGGCACGATGGGCGAGCGGCGAAGCACCACTCACGGGTCAACCTCGTCGCCATTCGACGCCGTCATTCTCGACCTGGACGGAGTCGTCACCGACACCGCGAGCGTGCACGCGAGGGCGTGGAAGAAGCTTTTCGACGCGGCCCTCCCCCGGCTTGCGCCGGCGGCTCGCCCCTTCGACGACGCCGACTACCGCAGTCACCTCGACGGCCGCACGAGGGAGGATGGCATCCGGGAGTTCCTCGCCTCGAGGGCCATCGACGAAGACGCCGAGTCGATCGCCGCCCTCGCGACCGAAAAGCAGCGCCTCTTCGAGGCGGAACTCGCGACGACCGGGGTCAGCACCGTGCCGGGCACCGTCGAATTCCTACGGGCGGTGCGCGGGCGCGGCATCCGCACCGCACTCGCCACATCGAGCCGGAATGCCGCAAGTGTCGCCGCGGCGGCAGGGGTCACCGACCTCTTCGACGTCTGCGTGGACGGCAACGACCTCCGACGACTTCGGCTCGCCGGCAAGCCGAGTCCCGCCCTGTTTCTCGAGGCGTGCCGTGCCCTCGCGGTGGAACCGGACCGCACAGTAGTGGTCGAGGACGCGGTCTCGGGGGCGCGGGCGGGAGCGGCCGGCGGCTTCGGCCTGGTGGTGGGACTGGATCGATCCCCCGCGAACTCGCCACTTCTGGTCGCCGGCGCCGACGTGGTCGTGCGCGACCTGCGCGAACTGGACCTCGCCGTGGTGGGCCGCGATGGCCCCACGAGCCAGTGGATGCTGAGCTACGACGGATTCGACGCGGCGCAGGAGGGCACCCGCGAGGCGCTGTGCACCCTCGGCAACGGGTACTGGGGCACGCGCGGCGCCGCGGCGGAGGCCGATGCCGACGGCGTGTACTACCCCGGCACCTATTTCGCCGGCGTCTACAACACGGTCACGAGCGAGCGCGACGGCGTCGCCATCGAGAGCGAGAGCATGGTGAACGCTCCCAACTGGCTGCCCCTGTGGTTCCGGGTGGATGGCGGGGCCTGGTTCGAGCCGTCGACCGGGCGACTCCTCGACTACCGGCAGGAGCTTGATCTGCGCCGAGCCCTGCTGACGCGCGACCTCCGATTCAGCGACGACGACGGCCGGATCACCCGCGTGCGGTCGCGGCGGCTGGTCTCCCAGGCCAGCGCGCACACGGCGATGATCGAGACCACGATCGAACCGGAGAACTGGAGCGGAGCGCTCACCGTGCGGTCGGCCATCGACGGTCGGGTGACGAACCGCAACTCCGCCGGGTCGCCCATGCTCACCCGACGGCACCTCGCGGCCAGGAAGACGCAGGAGCTCGATGCGGAGAGCATCCTGCTCGAGATGGAGACGATCCGTTCCGGCATCCACATCGCGACCGCCGCGCGCACGAGGGCATTCGACGGGGACGAGCAACTGACTCCCACCCGCAGCTTCCTGGTCGACGAGGAGGGCTGGGTGGCCCACGAACTCGACCTCACAGTGACCGCCGGGCGCGGCATCCGGATCGAGAAGGTCGTGGTGGTGCGCACCTCCCGGGACCGCGCGATAGCGTCACCGGCCGAGGCCGCCGCGACCCTGCTCGGCCGAACTCCGGGCGCGGACGCCCTGCTCGCCGCGCACGAGAGGGCATGGCGAATCTTGTGGGACGAGTTCCGGGTCGAGCTGCGCTCCGGCGAGCGCCAGTCTCTCGCCCTCAACCTCAACACCTTCCACATCCTGCAGACCCTCGCCTCCGTGACCGCCGACCTCGACGCCGGCGTCCCGGCGCGGGGACTGCACGGGGAGGGCTACGGCGGCCACGTGTTCTGGGACGAGTTGTTCGTCTACCCGTCGCTCACCCTCCGCCGACCGGACCTCAGCCGCACGCTGCTCGGCTACCGTTATCGGCGCCTCGACGAGGCGAGGTCGGCCGCGCGAGCTCAGGGACTGAGCGGAGCGATGTTCCCCTGGCAGAGCGGCATCGACGGTCGGGAGGTCACGCCCCGCGAGCTGTACAACCCGCTGACCGGCAAGTGGATGCCCGACAACTCCTACCGCCAGCGCCACGTCGGGCTGGGGATCGCCTACAGCGCCTGGCAGCACTACCAGTCGACCGGCGACCTGAACTTCCTGGTGGACCAGGGTGCCGAGCTCGTGATCGAGGTGGCCCGCTACTTCGCGGATCTGGCCAGGCACGAGCCGGACGCCGACCGCTACTCGATCAGTGGAGTGATGGGGCCGGACGAGTTTCACGACGGCTACCCTGACGAGCCGGGCGGTGGCCTGCGCAACAACGCATACACGAACGTGATGGCCGCGTGGGTGCTGCGCCGAGCCGCCGACACCGTGTCGCTTCTGGCCAGCCGCTCGTGCCGACCGCTCTGGGACCGGCTGGGACTTCTCGCGACGGAGGCCGATCGCTGGCTGGACATCAGCAGGCGCCTCACCGTGCCGTTCCTCGAGGACGGCGTGATTGCCCAATTCGAGGGCTACGAGACGCTCGCCGAGCTGGATTGGGAGCGTTACCGAAGCCGCGACGGCTCGATCGGCCGCCTCGACCTGATCCTCAACGCCGAAGGCGACAGCACCAACCGCTACAAGGTAGCCAAACAGCCGGATGCCCTCATGCTGCTCTACCTGTTCTCCGCCGAGGAACTGCGTGAACTGCTCGGCGAGATGGGCTATCCCCTCCCCGCCGAGGCGGTCGTGCGCACCGTGAACCACTACACCGAGCGGTCCACCTACGGCTCGACCCTCTCCAACGTCGTGCACTCCTGGATCGAGGCACGGCAGCGGCGCGAGCGATCCTGGGACTTTCTCACCCGGGCGCTCGAGAGCGACCTCTCCGACATTCAGGGCGGGTCGACCAGGGACGGCATCCACGTCGGCGCCATGGCCGGCTCCATCGACATGGTGGGCCGCTGCTACACCGGGCTGGAACTGCGCTCGGACATGCTGTGGCTGCATCCACTGCTGCCCCCGGAGATCGACTCGATCGCGTTCGACTTCACCTACCGGTCACAGCAGCTCCGGCTGGAACTCTCGCACACGCTGCTCACCATCGCGGTGGAGAGCAGCGGCGCGCCCGCGATCACGGTGGTGGTGGACGGCCATCGCTCCGAGCTGGCGCCGGGGCAGTCGAGGGAGTACGTGCTCGACGGAGCCGGCGCGGCGTGAAGTTTCGCACATTCGCTGTCGGGCGCGGGGCGCCGTGCCTCGCCCATTGCGCGCTACTTCGAGTAGGCCACGATGAAGCCGATCTCAGGGGCGTGCTTGAGGGACGCGGGAACGATCTGCACGCCGCCGACATAGTCGCCGCCCACCATCAGGATGACGAGCACGCCCCTGAACCGGTCGATCGCGAGGTTCCTTGCCGATTCGGGCGCCGACCGCGACCGTGCGTTCGACTCTTCCCGCTCGACTCCGGCGCCGGCTCGCATGCTGCTAGCCGTACCCCTCAGGCGCCGCCCGGTGACGTTGACTCACGTCGAAGTCGCTCCCGCCCTCGGAAAGGGGCCACCGCGTGCAATCGGGGCCAACGCGTCGGCCCCGATTGCACAATTTGGCCCATGCGGCGGAGCGGACGGACGATGAGTGGTGGGGCGGACGGGACTTGAACCCGTGACCGACGGATTATGAGCGCAAAATCCAACAACACCTGCCAGCGAAGTGCTTTTATGCTGATAAACCAGTCTTTTCGGTAGTCAAGCCAGCTCCGAGTGGCCCGGGGTGATCCCCAGAGTCCCCGGAGTTAGAGCGGAGTCTTGAGCGGAGTTGCAGCCCACTAAACGATGCGAAGCCCACGGGCTGCCGCGACCATGCGAGAGGTATCAGCGAGGTCTGTATACGAGCCTCGGTTCACCGCAGTGTCGTGTCCGAAGAAGGCCGCTCGAATCACCTCGGGCGCTTCATCGAGCAGCAGTGAGTTCAACGTCGCCCGCCACACGTGTGTACGCTCGGTTTCCAACAATTCGATGTCGAGAGCCTCGGCCAGTTCGACGTAGAGCTTCGCGACCGCCCCGCCGCAATTGAGGCGATCCCAATTAGTCGTCGAGTCGGCCGGTGAGCCGATCACATGGGCTGCTTGAGTCGGGGCAGCATTCTGACGAGTAAGCAATCTCTCAGCGACCCGGTCGTCGAGGACGGGCACGCGTCGCTCGCGATGAGTTGTCGAGATGTCTTTGGTGACCGTCACGTGAATAGCGCCGTCCTCATCGGTCTCGATGTGCCGCCCCCATGTGATCGCGTTGGCCTCCGATACTCGAAGCCCCGTAGCTGCTTGCAGAAGGGTGAGGTCTATGAACTGCCGCCGGAGCTCGCCCGGCGGGAGTCACGCCTGGTGAAACTCGCTGAAGCGCGCGCCGCGTTGGAGGCTGATGCGGCGGCCCGCGCACGGAAAGAGGCGGAGAAGAAAGCACGAGACAAAGGCGACGACGATACCGACGTCGCCCAGAAGGGTGAAGAAGCAGCGAAGAACGCGGTCGTCGCTCCGAAAGCTCAACGCAACTTCACCGACCCGGACGCACGGATCATGAAGACCGCGGACGGGTCCTTTCACTACTGCTACAACGCGCAGGCGGTCGTGGATGCGGACCATCAAGTGATCGTCGCGACAACGTTGACGAATATTGCCGTGGATGTTGAACAGGTCATCCCCATGGTCGAGAAACTGCACGAAACGGTGGGCGACCTGCCAGGACAAGTCCTCGCCGATGCCGGCTACTGCCCGGCGACGAACCTCGACTATGTGAAGACTCTTGAAACGAACACGAGCGGCCAGACGGAGTTCTTCATCGCGACCGGTCGGCTGAAACACGGCGAACTCGTTCCGGAGATTCCCCGGGGTCGAATCCCGGCGAATGCGACGCTCCGAGAACGCATGGCACGCAAACTCAAGACGAAGAAGGGCCGCACGGTTTATGCCCGGCGCAAAGCGATCGTGGAACCGGTATTTGGTCAGATCCACACCCGGCAAGGGAAATTCGTCCTACCGCGCGGACTGGAACAATCAGCGCACGAGTGGGACCTGTCGGCTGCCTGCCACAACCTGATGAAACTCCACAGCATGCAAACGCGCGCCCTTCTGGCCGCGCAAGCCGCGCTAACAGCCCGCCCCGCAATCTAACGCGCAGGACGGTGGCGCACAAACCTCTGCCGGCGGGACACGACACAGCGTGACGCGGCACTGGCCCCATTTTCGGTCGGCACCACAACGCGACGAACCCGGCAACCTCGAACTCACCTGACCAGACTCAGCCCCACTGCAGCCGATCGCCTCGCCCCAAAGGCCTTGCAAGACTACTGACCCACGCTCCTAGCTCGGAGAGTAGACCGGTCATCCGCCGGCACCAGATCGAATACGGCTTGGAGGCCCTCTGCTTTTGCGCCATCTTCGCCTGTCGCCTCTTCAAGGCCGATGCCCAGCTCGATGGCCCCCTGCTCTGCTCCTTCTCTCACGAGGTCCTGAGCGTCGCCGAGCCGCACAAGTGGCCCATTCAGAACCACCCTGTTCTCATTCTGGAGGCTTTGCGCTATCAGCAGCAGCGACTGGATGATCGACGACTTGCCGCTGCTATTGACCCCGGTGAGCACTGTGGCCTTACCAGGCCGAATATCAATCTCGGCGGTCCCGACACCCTTGAAGTTCTTTATTCGCCATAACATAGATTGATCCTGTCAGATGAGCGGGCCTCATGCGCTGTGGCGCGGGGTAGAAAGTTGACAGCTCACGTCAGGTACGAAACCAACCACTGTCTTTGCGAAGAAGGAATGGCCGTTAGCCCCTTCTCTCGAACCAACAGAGACATCTGATGCGCGTTCGAGCAAGTCCGAGCGGGAGGCACGCCGTCAGAGGACCGGCCTGAATAGTCCGCTGAAGCGATTTCGCCGGATCAATTAGCAGCTCCCATTCGTGGATCAATACGACAGGCGTTGCAGGGCATACTTGGGGCATGGAAGGCTCTGATCGACCCCCGGGCCGACGTCCGAATTGGAGACCTGATCGCCCTCTACGACGGCACTGGGTGCCGGGTACCGGGTACCGGGTACCGACGGTCACACCTTCAGCCTCCGGAAAGGTAATTGAGATCCGCGCAGTGGTGGAGATTGTCGCCCGAATGGACCGGAACTCGGTCGCCGTTTCAATTTCGGCAAGCAAGCTGGGACGATGCTAATGGTCGAGCGCAAGTAGTTGAGCGCCCTGGTTGACGATTCATTCCTGCAAACAAGCCGTCGTGCGCACGATGATGTGGCGCGACAGGTCCGCAAGCGGCTCTAGACTGCCAACCCTCGAATCGCACGGGTCACTTGATCCGCGCCCGTCGTCTTGCGCCTCGCCGTCGGGCCGGGTAGTAGTCGGTCACGGTCTGCGTTCCCTGGAAGCGATTTTCTACTGAGATGGTGCGGACACAATCGCAGCGGCCACCGCGGAAGACGGTGCAGGGACTTTGCCCGGCCAGTCGCCGAGTCGTTTCTTGAGCTCGCTCAGGTCGATGGAGACGGCTGTGGGGTCGTTAGGTAGCGAGTATGCACTGCTCCATCCCGCGCTTTTCGCCGCGGTGACAGAATCGAACGAGGAGCTTGACTCCACAGTGACGAGTATGTCCTCCGTCGGTTTCGACTGGTTCGCCGACCACGCGACGCGAATCAAATAGTCGACCAAAGCGGCAGGGTCCTTCACCGTGTAGTTCGGTTTCACCGTGATGAGCGCTGCCGTTCCGGTCACCTTCTGGAAGCCGTCGTAGGAATTGCTGACGAAGACCTCGCCCGAAGCCAGGCCTGGTATGGACTTGATATGTTTGCTGGCATCGTGCTCGGACTGACCCCGGTGTATAAAGACGCACCCGGATAACGTCAGCGCGATCACGGAAGCCAGAGCGACGACGGTTACCGCCCCACGAGGGGTTCTCTTGCGGTTCATATGGCTCTCCCCTTACCGGTTGGCATAGAAGTCGGTCACCGAAGAACTTCCGCTGAAGAATTTCGCGATGGCCGGGTCATTGCTCAAGCCCGGGTTCTCCTTCGCCATGACAGCGTATCGATTCGCGTCGTGCGCGTTCATCGGTGAAAAGGTTGTCGATGCGCTTTCGTTCACGAACGGATAAGCGTCGTGCTGGATGGTTGTCCAAGATGAACGTTCCATTGTTCTGTTTCAGCAGAACCAACGTACGCGCTCGGGCCGGGGACCGTTTCGGGTCACGGCGACGTTGTGACGGTCCCGAGCAGCCCATCCGTCTCCGGCACCTTCCCCGGCCAGTCGCCGAGTCGTTTCTTGGCTTCGCTGAGACCCACGAAGACTGTGCTCCGTTCATTGTTGAGAGAATGAGCGCTTGTCCATCCGGCGGCTCGCGCCGCAGCGAGTGCATCTATTGGGACGGTGGATTTGACAGTGACCATCAACTCCATGTTCGGCTTGGCATCATTGACCGACCAAGCCACTCGAATCAGGAATTCCACGAGCTCCTCCGTGTCCTCGCTGCGATGATCAGGGTCCACCGTGACGACTACCAGCGTGGCGTTCTTTTTCGTGAACCTGCTATACGAACTGTTCGAATACACGTCCGTCGACTTCGAGATTCCCGGGAGGGACTTCACCTCGCTCGCTGCGGCGCCTGCGGTCTGGCCGCCGCGCGCAGATGAGCAACTGCTGAGGCCGCCCACGAGCGCCAGTGCGACAATTGCAGGGTAAACGCGGTGGGACCAGTGTGATTTTCCCTGAACGTGTTTCATCATCGAGAAGCGTAGTAGTCGGTCACGGTCAATGTGCCATGCAAGAAATTCGCGATGGCGGGATCCTTGTTCACGTCGGGGTTCTCCTTAGCCATGACGGCGTAGTGGTGATGCCCGCATCGTGAAACACCTTGAGGTCGAAATCGGCCACACACCTGCAGGGGATCAACGGGTCGAAGGATCGGGTGAAACGGGATCCTTCACAACCACCCCGGCAGGCATGGCGGGCACCTTTCCCGGCCATCCGCCCAGACGCTTCTCTACCTCCTTGAGGTCGATAAAGACGCCGGTCGAGTCATCAGGGAGCGAACTCGCACTTTTCCATCCCGCGCCTTTTGCAGCCGCTGTCGCGTCTATCGGGGCGGCGGAATCGATCACGACGAACAACTCAGAGTTGGGCTTGTTGTCATTCACCGACCACCCGAGTCGAATCAGGAAGTCCACCAGCTTTCCTGGATCCGGTATTTGAAAGCCTGGTTCGACCGTCAGTTGCACGGTGGTGCCGTTTTCCTTCGTGAACCCGCTGTAGGAACTGTCTGACGCTACGTACGTCGAGGCTGCGGAGCCCGGAATCGCCTTCACCTGGCGCGTCGCGGCAGCAGCAGTTTGTCCTCCGCCGGCGGCGCAGCCAGCCAGACCTACCGCGAGCGTCACAGCGACCAGTGCAGCAACAGCCCGTCGGGGCCAACCTGAGTTTGTAAGAGCATGTTTCATCATCGAGTAGCGTACTGGTCAGTGACGGTCAGGGTGCCTTGGAAGAATTTCCCGATTGCTGGATCGTTGTTCACAGCCGGGTTCTCCTTTGCCATGACGGCGTACCTATTCGCGAGGTGCGCGTTTAGCGGTGTTGAGGCAATTGGCGTGGCTTCGTTCGCCAGCCGGTATGCATTTTGATGAATAGTCGTCCAGGAGGATGGGTTCGCCGTTCCATCCAGGGTCGGGACGGCATCCTGTCTGGCTTCGAACGCCGTGACGTGTGTAGTGGAAGGGATGTCCATCCCGCCGATCGGCGCTCCCGCTGTGACAACCTGTTGGATGTTGTACCCGTGAGGGTCCGCCGCCATGGCGCCAGCCGTGATTCCTCCCAAACTGAATCCGGTGAGCATTACCGGCGGCGCACCTGGACCGGTTGCAATACCGGCCTTGCTCATCGCGTCGAAAACTGCATGAGCAAGCGCCGTCTGGTCACCGTACCGCATCGCGTAAAGATCAGAAGTCACATCGTTTGGGATCGAGCCAGCAATTGGCATCCACGATTGCGTGCTGGGGATTTGAACTATGTACGAGTTCTGGCCATCTGCGTGAGTGCTCTCAACGATTCGAATGACCGAGGCACCACCTAGTCCCACTCGATCAATTTGCGCAGATCCGGCGAGCATCGATGCGACGTCGTTGGGCAAAATGTGAAACTTTGGGTCAAGGTTCAAGGCGTTTTTCGAACCATAGATCTCGTTACCGGATTGCCCGGCGGCAGTTCTTGCTCGGTTCTCGATTATCCCTTCCGAAAGCCCCGATCCGCCAAGATGTGCGTCTCCATCGCGGAACATGCCGCGGGTGTGGCCGTCGTGGATAAGCAGTCCGAGGATGTCGTCGTAGGAGGAGCCGGTGGCGCCGAGGATGCCTTGGAAGTCACCGGCGGTGTTGGCCCAGGCGTCGTTCCAGGAGAATGGCGCGGCTGCTACTGCCGAGAACAGGCCGACGATGTCCCACGGGTTGTTGGTGAGAGATTTGCCTGCGGCGTCGCGGATGCTTCCGCCTGCCTCGGTGAGTATGCCGGATGTCAGTGCGCCGATCCCCGCGAAGATGATTCCGGCAATGAGCGGCGGAAGGGTTATCGCCGAGCCCACGAGGTCGACGGTGGCGGTGGTGACGCCCCAGACGCCGCCGAGTATCGATCCTGCTGTTTGGCCCTCCGCCAAGACAAACGAGCCGCTGACGGTGGAGAGCCCGCCGAGAGCAGAGCCGGTGATCCTGACATCGGCACGGAGGGTCGCGGCGGCGCTGCTGAGCGCGCTGTCGGCGAGCTGGTAGGTGGTGACGACGGAGGCGGTGATCAAGGCGAGTCCCTCGGTGACGACCAGGTTCGCGCTGAGGCGCGCGGCCGCGTTCAGCGCTGCGGCTTCGGCATTCGCGCCGGTGATCGGGGACAGGATAAGGGAGGCGACCAGGTCGGGGTCCGTCGCGACGGAGCCAACGGTACCGATCAGCGGCACGACGAAGCGGTTGAGGCCTTGGATGGCCGCCGTCATCGCCTCGACCTCGCCGAAGGTGACGGACAGGTTCCGGCCAGCGGTGGCGTAACTGCGGCCCGCTACGGCGGTGTTCTGTGCCACGTCGTGATTCACCGCGCTGACTGTGTTCTGTGCAGTTTGGGCAAGTTTCTCGCCGCCGCTCGTCGCGGAGTCCGCCACGTCGTTGTAGCCGCTGACGGCGGCGTCAACTACCGAGGGGTTGTTGTCAGGCTTGTCGTTCGACATAGTTGTCGCGGACCCCTTCTGAGACGAGGCTGAGGAGCTCGACCTCGATGCTCTTCGCGGTAACAGCACTGATCGTGACGCTGCCGCCGTCGGTGACGGATTGGGCCGTGACTGAAGCGTTCGGGGCCGGCGACGCGGCGACGGAAATCTTCAGCCAACCGTTGGCACCGAGAAACCAGTCGCCGGAGTAAACGCATCCGCCGGACAGTGTGAACACCTTCACTCGGAATCCCGCCGTGATGGGCCCGGCGAGCTGGCTGAACACCGTTTGGGCATCCGCAGCGTGGATGTCGGCGGCAACGGCGTCGATCACGCGCGGGTCGCCGGCACGGATCGCCGCGACGAGAGCGCGGGATTCGACCAGTCCGACAGTCAGCGGCCCGCTGCTTGGCGCGACTGGCGCCCCGGCTGTGCTCGGCAGCAGCTCCGCGAGCGACTTCGACAATACGGCGACGGGAGCGAGAGTCAGAACGATGCCAGCAGGGGCAAGGGGCGCCTGCGCGTTCTGGCGCGCGCTTGCGGCGGTCAGGCCTGAGGCTACGCCCCCAGTCACTGTAGACGAGTGGGCGGTCACCTCCGTGTCAGTCCAGGCGGTGACCTGGAAGATAAAGTCGCCCGACATCTGTAGCGCGAGGGCGAGTTTCACGGCGGGCGCTATCGTCGCGGTCCAGTCCACTTCGGATGCGATGGTCGCCTCACCGACCAGCTCGCGTTTTCGCATCGCCGCGAACGCCGCGCCCTCGTCCGGGACGGCGTTCGACTGGATGAACGAGGGCAGCACGAGCCCCGGGATGTGCTCCCTGAGCAGGCTCAACTCGTCGAGGGTGAGCTCAAACCGGCTCACTCCAGCTGTGGTGCTGGCGGCGCTCACTGCCATCCTCGTGCTCGAAAGGTCTGGGACAGGTCGAGCCAGTCTTTCGATCCGGCCTGCGGCAGGGCGGGCACCGCGCCGACGACCGTCTTCGCCTGATGGACCTGCTCGCGGGCAATCTCGTGCCCGCCGAGGGTGAAGACGGCGACATGCACCTTAGTGGGGTCGCCGCCGGCAACAGCGGTGAGGACCCGCATGAAACCGGTGACCGCCGTGTGCACGACGTCTTTGACGACCTCCACGGCGTTAGACGCGACATGTGCGGCACCATTCCAGGCGTCGGTAACCAATTTTTGCGCCGTCGCGATTGCAGCCTTCGTCTCGTCGACAGCGCGAGCGTGTGCTTCCAGGGCCGCTGCGGCATCATCGAGGACCTGCGCCTGGCTGCCCAGGTCGAGCGCGAGCCCGCGGACCTTCGCACGGAGGGCGTCTCCGGCGCTGGAGGACCACGACATGGACTCCGCCTGCGCCAGGAGCGACTTGGCGCGCGCCCGCACCTCATCTCCGTTGCCGCGCAAGACGGACGCGCGCGCCCGCAACTGGCTCATCTCTCCGTACATCAGGTCACCACATCACCGTGAGGTGAGGAGGAAAGACTCAGCGTCCGATGCGCGCAGCGATCTGCGCGTCCACGTCCTGGACCGTGTGCGCCGTTGCGCGGAGGAACGCGGCGAGGTCGTTGAGGCCGCCGATGGTGTTCTGGGCGCCGGAGGTGAAGCGGTTGTAGGCCTCGGAGAATGCGCCGGAGGACTTGTCGGTGGTGAAACCCTGGGCGACCAGGGCACTGATCTGGCCTTGGAGCTTGCTCAGCGTCGCGCTGATCTCCTCACGACCGGCGACCAGGATGTCGGCCTTGCCGGTGAGCTCCTGGTACGAAACATTGATGTTAGCCATGACGATTCCCTCACTTGTCGAATGAACACGCGCTGCCCCTCGTTCGCGGTGCACCGGTGAGTCTACGTTTCGAATGCCAGCCTAAGCAATTTTTGCTCAACGTTTTGTCGCCGCCCGACGGTGCGCACCCTCGGTTGCTTGTTCGGCTTGTGGGAATGCCACTTGAACACGGGAAAGCTGGCCCGCGGTCACGAGGATGCCGCGGCCGACAGGGAAGTCCGCGCGGGTCACCCTCGGGAACTGCACCCGGAACAGACTGATCCCGTCGGTCTCCTCGGGTTGGAGGACAATGCCGGCGCGAGCGGTTTTCAGCTCGGAGAAGATCTGCCAGGCGGAGCCGGCAGTGACGGTGTCGGCTTCGGCGATCACGGGAACGTCAGCACGACGTGCAGCCTTGATCAGCCGCGCGACAGCAGTCTCGGCCATCAGCCCCTCGAAGTCGCCGATGTTCTCGATGACAATGACGAGGTTCGTGTCACGGCCCGCGATCGGACCCTCCAACGCGACGGCCAGCCGGGTGGCGAGGGCGTCGGCCTCGTCCGCGTCCCGGGAAGCTTCTTCCCAATCCGCAGCCGAAGCGAGGGCACTGCGCCGGGCAACGAGGAGATAGGGCACGAGGTCAGGTCGGGTGCGGCGGATCGACTGCACGATCGTGGTCATCGCGGTCGTACGACCGGAGCCGAACGGGCCCGTGACGACGAATATCCCATCGAGCGGGATCCCTACCGGCTTCAGCGTCTCGTCGCTGACCCCGATCGTTGGGCGGCCGCGAACTGCCGCGGGGAGGTCGTCGAGGGAAATGAACTCGGCGAGGCGCTCGATCTCCGGAGCGGGCGCCAGGTCTGCGAGTTCCGCCGCCAGTTCCTTGGTGGCCAGAGCCTGGGCGGTGAGGTCGGGTGAGCCGCCGAGCACGGAGAGCTGAACCTCGTGAGCACCGACGAGCGCGCGGCCGGCGGGCGCGTCGGCGAGCACGTCGTTGGGCACGCCGAGAATGGCGTATTCGGTGTCGCCTGCCAGGCGGAGCACGATCTTCGCCTGGACGTTGGCCAGCAAAGCCGACGGGAACGCGGCTAGGCGGTCGGCGGCGATGATGAAGTGGATGCCCACCTGTCGGCCGATCGCGACCAGTTTGGTGACCTCGTCGAACATCGTGCCGGAGAACTCATACTCGTTCCGGAACGTTGACATCCCGTCAATGAGTACAAGGATCCGTGGCTCCGCTGGCGTGTCGGCGATCGCCCGGTATGCCGTGAGGGTCGCAGCACGAGCGGACGAGTATCGGTTGATCCGCTCCGCCGCACGGGCGCTGAGCTCCGTGACGAGGCGGGTCACCCGCTCGACGTCGCCGCCGGAAATGATCGCGCCGACCGTCGGGAGATCTTCGAGGCTGGCCAGGCCGCCGCCGGAGAAGTCGAGACCGTAGATGTGCACTGGGTTCGTGGTCGCCGCGCGGGAGGCGGCAATCGCGACGGTGCGCAGAAGGGTGCTCTTGCCGCTGCCGCCGGTGCCGAAGATGGCGACGTTCGCGTCGGCGTCGAGCGTCAGCTCGAACGGCCGCTGGCGTTGGAACTCTGGCTCGTCAACGATCCCGAGCATCAAGACGTCGTTTGACGGCTGCACGAGGTCACGGAGATCGTGAATTGTCCCGAGCTGGTCCTGCCACGGCTTGCGCGGCACGGCCAGTTTCCGCCGTTCGGCGGCGAGCGAGATGGTGGCGGACAGCCGTTCGATGTCGCGCGCCAGCCCATCCTGCCGGGATCCGGCAGGCCGTGGCGAGACCCAGCCGGCTCCGCGGCCGAACTCCAGGTCGGCGACCTCCACATCCGACGTCGGTTGACCCTCGGGGCTGGTGCGGCCGCCGAGGTATGCGGCCTGGAAGTCCAGCACCCGTCCTGGACCGAGTTTGGCCGCCGCACGGCCCGGTGTGCCCGGGTCGAAGAAGGCGGCGGAATTCGCGCCGAGCACGTCGAGGCTGTCCGCCTCGTCCGCGACGCGCAACGCAACGCGAAGATTGGTATTCGCACGCAGGCTGTCCTTGATCACCCCGGCTGGCCGCTGCGTGGCCATCACCAGATGCAGGCCAAGCGAGCGGCCGCGCTGGGCGATGTCGATCATGCCGTCGACAAACTCGGGCACCTCGGAGGCGAGCGCCGCGAACTCGTCGATGACGATCACGAGCACGGGCGGGGCATCAGGATCCGAGCGCTTCTCCAACGCTTCGAGGTCCTTCGCCCCCTTGCTGTTCAGCAAGTGCTCGCGGTGCCGGAGCTCAGCGCGCAACGAGGTCAAGGCGCGGCGTACGAGGTGAGTATTGAGGTCGGTGACCAAGCCGACGGTGTGAGGCAGCGTCGCGCACTCTGCGAATGCCGCCCCGCCCTTGTAGTCGACGAGGAGGAACGTGACCCGGTCAGGCGAGTATTCGGTGGCGATGCCCATGATCCAGGTTTGCAGGAATTCGCTCTTGCCCGAGCCGGTCGTGCCGCCGACGAGTGCGTGCGGTCCGTGCGCCCGCAGATCGAGATAGAACGGCTCCAAAGGCCCCTGACCGACCAATGCGCGGATGCCGCCAGGCTCCCGATGTGTGCCGGGCACCCAACTCGCGGTCAGCGAATCGTTCTTAGCCCAGCGTTGCACCACGGCGTCCGGCTCGTCCGCGACCGGGCCGTCGAACAGATCGAGAAAGCCGACGTTGTGCGGCAAGTCGGACTCGTCGACCACCTGTGCGCCGGAATCCTCGACGGGAGCGAGCAGCCGCGCCACCTCTGAGGCTGCCACCTCATCGAGTTGCTCGATAGAATCCAGCTCAACAGTCTGTCCGCTCCGGACAAAGCCGATACGGCCCTTCCACGTCACCGCGTCCAGTTCCAGATAGGTACGGCACACCACCGGAAGCTGCTCAACGGTCGGAGCGAGCCAGATCAGGAACACGCCGACATCCGGGCCGTCCTCACCGAGAGCGACCAGCCGAGCCCGGTCAGCGGGCGACTCTGCCGTGACGATCGCAACCACCGCCGGGGTCGCGGGCAGCTGATCCACGGCCGTGCCGTGCTCGTCGTCGAGGCTCTTCGCCTCGTCCAGGCGCGATCGCACCTGCGTACCTTTGCCGGCGCCCGCCGCGCGGCGCTGCACAATAAGCTCTTCAAGCTCGGCAAGTAGCACGGTCGCCGCCGCGAAGTCACCGGCTAAACCCCTGGACTTCAGAGGGCTGAAGGCGGAGTCGACGTGGGGCAGCCATTTCAGCCACGACCACTGCGCGCTCGCATCCCCGGCGCCGAACGCGGTCACCACGAGATCCGCCGGGGAGTGCAGACCGACGAGTTGCACCACCAATGACCGTGCAGCGTCCAGGGCCTGCGTGGAAGACCCGGCAACCCCGATTGCCCCGGCGCGCTCCAAGTTCTCTATCACTGGCACGGCGTCGACCGTCCGAAAGTCCTCGACGAGCGCGGTGACCTTCCGCCAATCCTCTGGAGACGACGCGTTTTTCGACGGCGCGGTCACCGTGTTGCGGCTCGCTTGAGTGCCCGTGCCGAAGCGGATTTCCAGAAAGGTCGTGTGCTCGGGCTTCCGCGTCCAGAGCTGTGGGGAGCGGCTACGGATCGCCTCGCCGACCTGGACGACAGAGGGCGACTCGGCGGTGCGGGCAGCGACCTCTCGCTCCCGCTCCGCCAGCAGCGACTCGCGCGTCGCGTCAAGAGAGTCGGCGAACCGGGCCACCTCGTCCCGCGACTTCCTCTTGTTCTGAGCGCGGTTCTCGATCCAGGTGCCCAGCATGATCACCGGCGACAGAGCGATGAAGATCAGGCTGTACACCTGCTGAGTCACGAAAAACAGGATGGCACCCATGACCACAGGAGAGACGACCGCCAGCATGGGGAAGCGCGCCTTCTCCGGAATGCCCGGCAGCTCCGGCGCCAGAGTGACCTTCCCCCGATAGGCCGCCTCCACCCGCGGTGACCGGGCGAACGTCGACGAACTCGACTCGCCGGCGCCATCGAGCGGCACGGTAATCGACGGGGAAGGGAGTGAAGTCCGACCCTTCGCCTCGGACAGTTGCGCAAGACGGAGAACGGAATTGCCGACTTGCACTCGCGAGGCTCGGGTGAGGATCGCTCGGTTCACCAGCACCCCGTCCACCTCGACGCCATTGGCGGAGTTCAGGTCCGAGATCGTGATCGACTCGGCGACGGTGATGCTCGCGTGACGGCGTGATACCTGTTCGTCGGCAAGTGCCACCTGCGCCGCTGCATCACGACCGATGTAGTTGACCCCCGCGGCAACCGTGAACTCCGAGCCCTCATCCGGTCCCGAAAGAACCTGCACCAGCGCGACGGGGCGACCGTACAGATCGTCGCCCGCGTGCCGTCTCGACGAGGAGACTACCTCGACCGTGCACCCGGACCGCAACGCAGACTCGTGCACTGAGAGCAGAGGATTCAACAGGCGCAGCTGGCCACCACCCGGAAACTCAACCCGGAGGGTGACGTCACCCCCGAGCCTCGGCGAATGAGCTGAATCAGCCTCGACAAGATACCGGGCAATGTCGCCGATCGTCGCCGTCACGTCCGCGGTCACCTGCACGTCGCGAACGGCCAACCCTTGCTGCTTGAGCGACAGCTTCAATCTCATGAATCCCCCTCATGTGCACAAGCACGAGCCTATGGCAGCCGAACAAAACAGGATCGCTACAGAATCGAGACGATGGCCACTATCCGAGCGTTGCGCGTCATCCCGCTCTCCAAACATTCACGTGCTCTAACACTTGACCACCGGGGCCGGGAATGGTCACGCCCGGCTACGAGTTCGACAGCCCCTGTCGCGAACCGTACGTGCGGACGATCCCGGACGACCAGGCCGATTGGGTCACAGAGCTGCAGCAGCCGGTGCGGATGGGTTAGGTCTCGACGCCTGAGGCAATCGGCGCCGCCAGCGATACCGGCTGATACGTTGTAGCGCACGTACAGGCGCGTCGCGACCTGAATCACTGAAACGAGGCAATGGTGGCGAACGCAGCACCAGGTTGGTACGACGACGGTTCGGGTCGCCAGCGACGGTGGGACGGCGAGCAGTGGACGGATGTCTGGCAGGAGGAGGCGCCGGTGAACAGTCCTGTCGCGCTGATCGAGCACATCAAGTCGGAGGCCGTCGCGGGAGGTCGACCGCGGCCGGCGCCAAACGGTCAGAGCTACGTCGTGTTGCAGGTGGTGCTGAGGGAGAAGCTATTCGGTACCGGATCCGGCAACCTCACCGAGCTGGAAAAGTCCATCAACGCCCAAGCCGCACTCGGCTATCGACTGCACACCATCACGACGTCAGCCTCCGGCAGTAAGGGCCTCGGGGGCGGCGACCGCATCCAGGCAACGCTGGTCTTCGAGCGACTGGGGATCAGCTGAGGGGCAAGAGGGCGTGCCGGACCTTCGGCGACATCGCGCACAGAGCGATGTGCTTACGAGCGCCGAGGTTCGTGCAGGATCGACACATCGCCTGGCCCGATGTCGCCACGTGACAATACGATCTGGCCGGAGGAGGCCCGATGCCTGAGTTCATTTCCGCCACCGCAGACATTCGTGGCGAGTACCGCTACACGCTGACCCGCGTATGGGACCCGGCGCTGCCGATGATCACGTTCGTGCTGCTCAACCCGAGCACCGCCGACGCGGTGCAACTCGATCCGACACTGCGGCGGTGCGTCGGTTTCGCGAAGCGCGAGGGGTACGGCGGCATGGTGATCCTCAACCTGTACGCGTTCCGCACCAAGGACCCGAAAATAATGATGGCCGCGACCGACCCGGTGGGACCGGATAACGATCGCGTGCTTGCCGACGTCACCGGCACCGTCGTCGCGGGGTGGGGCACGAACGCCGACCCGGCCCGCGTGACCCGGGCGCTGGCGCTGCTGCCGCGACTTCACGCGTTGGGCGTCACGAAGGATGGGCACCCCCGGCATCCGCTTTACGTGCCTGCCGATGCGCCGCTGATCGAGTGGATGTCGTAACTGCGTGAAGCAGGTGTCTCGCCCTTTGTGACCGGGCTTGTGATCCGGCAAAGACGAAGGCCCGTTCTCCGGGTGAGTCGAGAGCGAGCCCAGGCCGCGGTGTAGTGCGCACTGCGCCGCAACGGGGTGCTAACCGTTCGTAAGCCGAACGTCTTGCGGACGATGATCCGTGACTGTCGGCTCCTGCTGTGCTAGTTGCTCACGGGCCGGATCATGGCAAGGCGGGGCCAGGCCTCGAGCCCTCGGGCGGCTTCCGTATCCATTCGAGCGCCCATTGCTGGGCCCCAGCTACGCGGCGGAATAGCGCGGAAGCCGAGACGCTCATAGTATGGCGCGTTCCACGGAACGTCTCGGAATGTCGTCAACGTCACTGCGGGCAGCCCGTGGTCCCGCGCCCAGGAATCAGCCACGGTAATCAGTTCTGCTCCGATGCCATGCCGCGCACGCTCCGGGTGAACCGTGACCTGCTCAATATGAGCGGCTCCGTCAACCTGCTCGACGAGCAAGTAGGCGACGATCTCATCATCGATCCACCATACGAACGCTCCACGGTCCAAGACGAAGCGCTGGAAGTCATGCGCACTGATCGGTGGATCATCGGCGACTGCTGCCATGTCGATATCTCGAAACAACTCGCCGGCGGCTCGCTCGATCTCTGCGATCCGATTGTGGTCTTCAAGACCGGAAAGACGTCGCACCGATCGATCCTCCCTTCAGGACGGTTCAGCGACGGAGTTGCGCCGGACGGTCGTAGTAGCTGCCGCGGTCTCTGACGGTGAATCCGGCGGAGAGGTAGGTCGCTGGGGGTGCCGGGTAGTCGTCGTTGGGTGCGGTGTTGATGAACACCTCGATGCCTCCTCGGAGGGCGACCTGGGCGCACACCTCCATGCACAGCGCCGTGGCCAGTCCCTTCCTGCGGTGCTCCGGCGCCACGCCGAGCGGTTCGATTTCGGCGCAGCCGTTGGCGGGATCCCACCAGGCGGTGCAGCATGCGGCGAGTGTTCCATCCGGGGCCTCGACGACCAGGTCGAGCTGCTGCTCATACAGCCACGCTCGACGGACCTGCTCGAAGTGCGCATGTGTGAATCGGCTGGTCAACGCGGGATCCACTGAGTAGGTACTGCCGTCGGGCCACGGCATGGTGGCCGGCCGCCACGCCGCCCGATGGATGGCAACTCGCTCTTCTTCTTCGCCGTGGCGCATTCCGCGAATGCTGTACCCCTCCGGGAGAACCGGTCCCTCTGACTTAGCTTTGCGGAACATCCCCCGGACGGCAGGGGCACCCTCTCTGCGTGTGAAGCCAGATTCAGTCACCAGCTCCTGCAACCCGCGGTCACCCTCGAAGACAACGATGCTCAGCTCTTCGTCTGCCGCCTGCTCGACGGCCCAGTTCAGGAGTGCAGGGGCAGCGTCGAGGTCATCGGGAGACGCTTGAACGAGCAGGTCGCCATCGGTGACTCCGGCCCATCCCACGATGCGACCGTCGTGCTCGGCGAGCACCGTATGTGTAGGGAGTTGGTCGCTCGCCGCCTCCCAGCCCAAGCCACCGGGGTGGGTAGCGAGCGGCCACAGCAGACTGACGAGTTGCTGCACTGCAACGGTGTCATCCGGCCGGTTCCAAGAACGAAGCGTGAGCATCGGGGAAATGACCTTTCCTAAACGGGACCAAGCCTTGCAGCCTATCGCCAGACCCCCGTCGGAATTGTCGCCGTTCGATCTCCGCATGCCGAACCTCCAATGCGTAACTGTCTTCTTGCAGGAAGGCCGTCAGCATTTGCTGACCGCACAGGGTCAGAAGCCTTAGGATCACTCACAAAGACAGAGAGGTGCGCATGTCTGACCATGCAAAGTCCCTGGAGGAGCAGCTCTCCCTGGGCGCCGAACAAATAGCTCAACGCCTCGAAGTGGGTGACAACCTTTCTGCTGTTCGCGAGGTCGAACATTTTTCATACTTTGCCCGGCGCAAGCATGCAGATCAGGCCGGCGAATTGCTTGCGGCGCGGGGGTTCCGCGTTGAGATTGGCCGACGCGGCCTGAAGACGATCTTGATCGCCAGGCGAAACGAAGACGTCTTACCGGCAACGGTTGAGGCGACCGTTCGAGCAGTATTCGCGACCGTGACGACGAACCGAGGCGACTACGACGGTTGGGGTGGCACCGTCGCTACACCGTGATGCGCTTTGATCGCATCCACTGAAGGCTCCCGCAGGGGGAACGTCCTGTGGGACGGCACGTCCAGGCTGTCCCTTCACGCAGGGTGCGCGCTCGCAAGAGGATTCAATATTCGTTGGCCGGCGTGTTGTGTGGTTTGTCGGTTCAGTGGAGCTGCCAGAGATCCCGACCTCGGGCGAGGAGTCCGACCAGTCCGAGGCCGGCGCATGCCCACAGTGTGGTTGTGATGGATGTGGTGCCGGTCAGTATTCCTGCGGTTAGGGCGCCGATGGTGGTGAAGGTGAGGGCGCTTGCGCGGTAGGCGCTGCTGACTCGTCCGAGGAGGTGGTTCGGGACGATGCGCTGGCGGGTTGTTACCGATGCGACATTCCAGGTGCTGACGGCTGCTCCGAGGAGGACAAGGAGGCCGGCCGCAACGGCGGGGGTGGATGTCGTTGCCAAACCGGCGAAGACTCCGATGGCGGCGACGACGGATCCGGTGAGCACTTCTCGGAGCGGTCGGGTCCGCATCAACTTCGGGGTGCACAGTGCGCCCGCGATGCTACCGACGGCGAAGGCGCCGAGAAGGAGGCCGTATCCAATGCTGTTGGTGTGCAGTTGGTGGTGAGCGTAGACGACCAGCATGGCCAGTAGCGCGCCGCTTGCCGTGCTGAGCGCAACGGTGAGAACCGCCATGGTGCGTAAGGTCGCACTCTTCCACAGCCACGCGATTCCTTCGCCGATGTCTCGCCGCAGGTTCATCGGCGACTGTCGTGGGGAACGGGAGGTTGGCGAGAGGAACGCGATCAGCGTGGCGCTAATCACGAACGAGATCGCGTCCAACGTGAGGGGGACGCTGGGTCCGAAAACAAAAAGGAGTCCGCCGAGCGGCGGTCCGATCAGCTGTGTTGCGCTGAGTTGGCTCGTGAACAATCGCGAATTGCCGGCGGGCAGGAGATCGGGGCTGAGGAGTTGGGGCAGTAGTCCGATCGCCGCGTTGTCGTAGACGGTCTCGGCGGTCCCGAGCACGAAAGCGACCAGTGCAAGCAGCGCTATGGGCAGCGATCCCTCGGCAAGGAGAATGACCGTCGAGACGCCGACGATGATGGCGCGCGCAGCGTTGACCATCCACATCACGCGACGCCGCTCGAAACGATCGGAGATCGCCCCGCCGAGGAGCCCGAACACTGGCCATGGCAGGAAGCCTGCGGCGGACACAATCGAAATCGCGAACGGGTCCGATGTTGCCGAGGCCGCAAGAAGGGGAATGGCGGCGATCCGCAGCCCATCTCCCAGCGCCGAGATTGTGGATGCGGCCCAAAGCCGAATGTAGTCGCGAGGCATCGACATCGGTGGGGTCCACGCCCCCCCTCTGTGCTCGATAGCGTACATAATGTACGCATCGAACATAGTTCTAAACGTACGTCCTGTACAGAAAGGGGAATCAGGATGAAAGAGATTCCCGTAACTCAAGCGCGAGCGGTCTTAGCAGAACTGGTGAACGAAGTGGCCTATGGCCGGGAACGCGTCACCTTCACCCGCCACGGTAAGCCGTTGGCGGTTCTGGTCTCCGTAGCGGAGGCGAAACTCCTCGATTCGCTGGCAATCCAGGAGGCAACCACCCCGCACGCGCTTCAAGTCCTCGACCTGACCGCCTCGCAGCACACGTTCGAGCAAGCCGCACTCCACCCGTCGTCCTCTTCAATAGACGGGCCTTCTTAGCACTACAGGCAATGGTCAGGGGTTCTGGTGCTGTGTCACTTGGGAACCCGTTTCGGGACGGGAGTATTCAGGAATTGGTCCACTGCGTTATGACAGGCTCGTGCACCGACCTGCCATCCAAGATGCCGTGTCGGCTCAGGTGGGATGATTGGCCGCATGGTGCAACCATTGTCCGCGGTCGTCGTTTCCGTGAGCCGCGACTTGGTTCACGGATTTTCGAAACCATCATGCGAGGCCATCACACTTCTGGAGGGGCTTGGTGTCGAGGGAGACGCGCACTCTGGGACGACCGTTCAACACCGCTCTCGAATAGCCAAAGACCCCACTCAACCGAACCTCCGTCAAGTGCACCTTATTCACTCGGAATTGTTTGCGGAGGTGGCTCGCGCCGGGTTCAACCTTGGTCCCGGGGACATGGGCGAGAACGTAACTACCGCGGGCATCGACCTCTTGGCTATGCCGCAAGGCGCCAGGCTCTTAATTGGCTCAGATGCCGTGGTCGAACTGACCGGACTTCGAAATCCGTGTGCTCAGATCAATGCATTCGAACCTGGACTCCTGAAAACGATGGTTGGGCATGATGACGACGGACATGTCATACGCAAGGCCGGGGTTATGGGAATCGTCTTGCGCTCCGGAGTTGCCCGACCCGGCGACAGCATCACGGTCGTTCTCCCGCAGTGGCAGCACCAAAGGCTCATTCCGGTTTAGGAACGATGGACGCCTCCTGCGCGACAGGCGAACAGATAATGCAGAGGTCTCGTAGGCTCAGTGCCGTGCCCTACCCACCGATCCAACCCTTTGATACCGGGTTTCTGACAGTGCCCGACGGCACTCAGATCTACTGGGAGCTCTCGGGCAACCCGCTGGGCAAACCGGCGTTGTTCTTGCACGGTGGCCCCGGGAGCGGGTTAGGGGCAGGCGGCTACCGGAGCAGGTTCGATCCGGAGCGCTATTTGGTCGTGGGCATTGACCAGCGCGGGTGCGGTCGGAGCCTCCCCCTCGTCATTGACGCCCTCGATCAGCTTTCGTCGAACACCACCCAGTCGGTCATCGCCGACATCGAGGCCGTGCGGGCGAATCTGAACGTGGATCGCTGGCTGGTTTCTGGAATCTCCTGGGGCACGACGCTCGCGCTCGCATACGCCCTGTCACATCCCGACCGAGTCACGGAGCTGATCCTGGCGGCGGTGACTACTACCAGTCGGGCGGAGGTTGAGTGGATCACGGAAACGGTCGGGCGGCTCTTCCCGGAGGCGTGGTCACGTTTCGATGCTCAGTCCGGCCGGCAGCCCGGAGAACGAGTCGTCGAGGCGTACGCCCGACGGCTTGCCCAAAGCGACGAGGACGAGCGCCGTCGGGCGGCACAACAATGGGATGAATGGGAATCGGTCCACATCTCATTGGACCCGAACTGGAGCCCGGGCCTGTTGCATGAAGACCCGATCCGTCGCCTCGTCTTCGCAACACTGGTGACGCACTATTGGGCACACGACGGCTTCCTCCCCATCGGCGAATCAATCCTCGAGCGGGTGGCCGAGCTTGCTGGTATCCCTGCAGTCCTCGTCCATGGTCGACGTGACGTTAGCGGTCCGACGATCACGCCCTGGTTGTTGCACCAAGCCTGGCCAGCCAGCGAACTCATCATCATCGATTCTGAAGGGCACGGCGGACCCCTTACGACAGAAGCCATGTGCTCCGCATCCGACACTTTCGCCAGCTAACCCATTCCACAAGCACGGCCGGCGCACCCCGCCGCAAGCCGGACCTCTAACGGACGCTTGGTAGTCTCGGGGTCGTGGCGAGCGACGAACTCAGTTTGCGCGAGAATCTCCAGGCAGCTCTCGGCGAGGTAATAGGGCTGCTGGATCAGTACTTCAGCTACCGCGGTCCCATCGCAATCCTTTCGGAGATTGCTCGTCGCGTCGAGCTTGATGACCAAGACGCACTCGTGGAGCTCAGATCCAAGTTCGGCGGGATGGGCTCGTTGAACGACTTCTATCTGGACGGTAATCCGTGCGGGACGCTGTCCGCGCGCGAGCGAGCCGACATCAATGCGCTGTATCAAGTGGCAAAGGAGAGAGTGCACGAGAACTTGATGTTGCTGCTTACCACATGAGGCACGGAGCCCCATGACCTGACAGCCGCTGCAACAGGCCTGCGGCCCAGACACCCAACGACCGAGCGTGTCGACGCTGAGTCAGATGGGAACGGTCAGCGCTGCGAATGTCAGTCGGGTGACGCTGTGAAGCGAGCCGTTGCTCGGCTGATCGTGCGTTGAATCTCCTCCTCGGGTCGATCGTTCAGGAGTTGAAACGCAACCTGCTGGAGAACGAATGTGGCGTGGCGAGTCCGCGCTCGACCCAGGTGGTTCGGCGACACTATGCCTGCGAGGCATTCGAAGCCGTGCCAGGCGGCCAGCGCCGCGATGTCAGTCGACCGATCGCTTGCAGAGGATAGGTCCCAATCCACCACGCCCACGATTAGGCCGTCTCTCCAGCGCACATTGTGTCCAGCGAGATCGCCATGGCTGAAGGTGTCAGGGTGAACTTCGAGGGCGGCCAGCGCTTCGACCGCTCGTCGTGCATTCTCCCGGGCTGCGCCAGGCAGGCGGGGAATAACGCGTTCGAGCTGAACATCCAACCAGTGGTCCCCGCCGCAGAAGACCAGCGGTCGCTCTAGCAAGCTCAGGATGGGATCCAGTGAGATGCGCTGCAGTTCGGCAAGGAGGAGGTGCAGTTCGCTCGGGGATGCAGCACCCGGTGGAGCCGTTTCGCCGGCAACATACTCGACCGCGACGGCACTGGTTCCGTCAATCGTCACCACTTCACTGAGCGACCGAGGCACCCGGAACCTCAGTGCGGGCAACTGATCGACGAGCTGCTGCCGGCGGTCCATGGCCGTTCCGGCACCCTGATCCCGAGCGATGCGAATGACAGCAGATTCGCCGATAAGCACAATTCGATGAGCCGAACCGGAGTCGATGATCCGTTGATTCTGCACCCTGTACCCACGGGGAAGCTGAGCCAGCACGGCGTCCAGGACTGCCGCTTCGTTCTGAGGCGCCCGAAACATGCTTCCGAGACTACGGGCCGCACCAGAGTTGCCCACGCGAAAGGCATGCCCGCAAGGCGAACGCTCAGCGGTGCGGCGTCGTTAGGGGATGTCTGTCAGTGTCTTCTCGACGGTCGCTAGGCGCTGGTCGAGTGCGTCGAGCTTCGCCAGGACGGCCCGGCTCGCCTCCGTGTTCGCGTCCAGTGTTCTGCGCAACTCCGGACTGGCGACTTGAGATGTGCGCTGCCGGTACTTCCAATAGGTGGCCAGGGTCAAAAAGGTCGATCCGCCGATGATCGCAACGACAGGAATGATCCAGCCGACCGCACCCACGTTTGACCAGTCGCTTGCATACAGGATTGAGTTCATTGTTAGTTCTCCTCGGGGAGGGCCGCCGCGATCGACGCTGGTGTGATGGTGATACTGAAGTCGCTGAGTTCGAAAAGCTTGAGCGCTTTGCCGTCTTCGGACAGCGCGAGATGTCCGTGAACGAAACCGGCTTCTTGAAGCTTGGTGAGGTGCATATAGAGCAGGGCGCGCGACATTCCCACGCGGCGAGCCAGTTCACTCACATGCGTTTGACCGGTCATCAACTCTGCGATGATTCGCATACGTTGCGGGCTGGCGATGGCGGCCAGGCGTTGACTCAGCGCGACCATTCGCATCACCTCCACCTGTCATAAAAACCCTACACGTGCAGCATCTGTGAGGTCAATACCGATTGCCGCTTGGCGAAACTGCTGAGCGGATGCCCGTTAGCGGGGACGTCCACCGCGACAATCCGGAGCCGCTTCGCCTATCGGTCGAGCATGCCGATGCTGTGTCGTTCGGGAAGGGTAGCCCGACACTCCTGAGGCCAATCCGCCTCCAGGCTGGTGGGCGAAGGCCGTCTCGCCGGGGAGCAATTTCGCGGTGCTGAAGCTACAGTCAAACCATGCGCATCGCCACGGATCTCGGTTGGCTCGACGCCCGGGTCGTCCCAGGGCCGCCCCGGGTGGCCGTCCTGTGGCACAGCATGTTCACCGATTCGCGCAGCTGGGACCGTGTGGTGGACGACTTTCGCAAGCAACGCACCCTGGTGCTGGTCGACGGGTGGTCCTTCGGAGCAAGCGACGACCTCGACCAGCTGGTGGACGACTTCATCGAGCGCTGTGTGCAGGGAGCTATCGCGGTCGTCTCCCAGATCCAACAGGAGTTGGCCCCGGGGCCTGTCGACTGGGTGGGCAGCGCGTGGGGAGGCCACGTCGGGTTGCAGCTGGCCGCGGTCCGGCCCGATCTGGTGCGCAGCCTGATCACGGTCAGCACTCCGGTCCAGGCAGCGAGTGCGGCGCTGCGAAGGCAGGTGGGAATGCTGCTCCCCGTCTACCGCGCCATCGGGATGCGCGGGCCGGTGCGCCAAGGGTTGATTGACGGGATGTTCACCGATCTCACCCGCCGGACAGATCCGGAGGCTGTCGACGCGCTCGTCGCCCCGATGTCCCGAGGCAACCGGGCGGCCATCAGCCGGACCGTCCATTCCGGTGTTCTCAACAGGACGGATCTGGCTTGGGCCGCGGCACGAGTCACATGCCCGACCCTCATGATCGCCACCGACGACCGGGGCGAGTGGAGTCCCGCAGAATGCGCCAAGACCACGGCGGCGATGAAGGATGCCCGCACAGCCGTCCTCACCGGAACCCGCGCCCTCCCCTCCCTCGAATGCCCCACCGAACTCGCCGCCCTCGTTACCGACTTCTGGGCCGGGCAAGTAACCGACGAGACCGCCACCCTCAACCCGGCGTAGACATGATCAGGCGTGCTGATGCTGTGTCACACGGCAACGCTCAGTGCCGCGCTTGTATCGCGAAAGACGATCCGGCTGCGGGCCGCTTGCGCGCCGACGGGCCGAGCTCCGTGCCGCGGTGCTTATTCAGTCAGTAGCCGTTCCAAGGTTTGTAACGCTTGGCTAAAGAACACCGGATTGGTGTGTTCGTAGTAGTGCAGGCCACCAATCGCCATCTCGAAAGCCCAGCCGCGTCCGCGCTCCTGGGCCGCAACGTCGAGCCCCATTGCGGTGACGAAGGTACTGCGTGCCGGTTCCTCGAAGAGAACCCACGCAGGTTGGAGATCTGCAGCCGGATCGCCAATTGCCGGAATTCCAACATCCACCATGCCCGTGAGCACACCGTCGTTCATGAGGAAATTGCCAGGCATCGGGTCGCCATGGATGCGCAGCGGAGGGTCGATATGTGGTCGAGCCGAAAGCGCCCGCTCCCACACGGCAGTCGCCCTAACCCGATCGATGAGATGGGCTGATCGGTCAATCGACTCCCGCACCCAGGTCGTGTCGGCGAGCGGGCTTCCCCCTCGACCCACGCCATTCCACGGCCGACCGCCCGACCGCAACGACTGAATCCAACCGATAACGGTTGCGAGGTCAGTCGCGAGACGAACATCCCGAGACACTGTTAACCGGTCGAGTGATCTTCCCGGCAACCATGTCCAGAGGGACCAGACACCCGCGTACCCTTCAAACGGTTCACCGACACCAATCAGCTGTGGCACGGCGATGTCGAGAAGGTCGGTGAGAATGACCGCGTGCTCCTGTTCACCGCGAACACTCTCTCGTGCGACATCCGAATCGGTCGGCACGAGCGGCAGTCGGGCGACGACGTGCTCACCGACGCGAAACGGCGCGACAACGGTGCCGGCTGACTCGACACGCTCTACGGGGAACCCAGTAAAATCGCTGAACTGCGCCGCGATCGCAGAGGCCACATCGTCCGCGGCAAGCTCCACTTGACCCTCATGCATCACATAGTCCATCCTCACGCAGGCGGCGCCCGCAAGCGGAACGTCCATCGATCGCCCATGACCAGGTTCCAGGGGGCGAGATCGTTATGACAGATCAGCTCCTGCGTTGGCGCAGGGATGACGACATTCCAGATCGCGGTATCCCGGGGAGCGAACCCTTCGCTCGCGTCGTGGATCGCGCGAACCATCCTGCCAACTCGAGCGAGCTCTGCATGAGTCAACGAATCCGCCTGGAGCGCAAGCCGGCCGGGTACGAACTCGATCGACTGGCGCCCCTCCGCGTCTCTGCCGAAGACGGCCGGGACATCGACCCCGGCCCGCCGGACGACCTTCATGAAGTCATGGACGCCCGAAGTCGAAGGAGCCCACGCCTTCCGCACCGTGTCACCGACTCGGACGACGGAACCGCTGACGTTACCTCCGGAGAGCTGCTCCTCTTCCATCACTCAACCTTAAGGTTCGGCTCCTACCGTGGTCATCCCGATATTCGAGTCCTTTGATGCTGTCGGCGGATCAAGTGGTCTCATCGACGCTCACCTCAGACGCGCCAATTCCGGAGACCGATGGCTCCTTGGTGCCTTGATGGAAGATCAATCGCGCCCTGTGAACTGTAAGGAGCCAGATCGACGAGCGTCGAGTCCACCGATCCTCGACCCTCAGACGATAGGTCAACAGGAAGGTGGAATCGCAGAGGGTTTGTAGCTCTATCTCGCTCATGTCGACCGCGCCGTGAAAGTCATCACCGCTCTCCTCGGCGAGAGCAGCGATCGTCGCCTCTCGATCCCACAGCCGGCCCGATTGACCGATCTCTCGAAATGACGGGTGCAGGAGGGCTTCGACCGATGAACGGTCTCGTCGAACAGCGGGGTCGAGTAGCCGGCGCTCGGCGGCAAGAACAAATTCCCTCGCCTTGGGCGTCATTCTGTGGACCGCCGTGCGTTCTTCGGCTTGTGAAAACGTCGGAGGTCCACTACCTCAATGACTGGATTCCGTTCAGCTTCAACGACGAAGCCGTCCGCTTCGAAGATCGGACGAGCGGTCACGCGCGGGTCAGTCGATCCCCCCGACGACCAATCCGATCCGCTGTCCCACGACCACTCGCTATGGACGTGGGCACTGGCAGCGAGCGTAGTCATCGCACCATCCGTAGTTCAACTAGGTTGGGCTCCGCTGGATCGATGAACTCAGTGCCATCGACCACGAACCCGTTGCGTTTGTAAAACGCAATAGCTCGATGATTGCCGCGAAGCACCCACAGTTGCGCCGGATCGTCGCGGAGTACAGCGTCGAGCATCGACTGACCCAGCCCGCTGCCGTGGGCAGCTGCGAGCAAGTAGATCGAGAACAGATGCAGCGGCCGAGCAGGTGGAAACCCATGCTCGGCATCATGCCCGCGAGCCTCCCCTGAGTTCGCGAAGCCGACGGGAGCTGCGTCACGCTCTGCGACCACCATGCGCCCCGGCCGCGGCACAAGAGACAAATACCGCGTCCAAAACTGCTGACGCCGGCCGATTGCCTCCTCAGAGAAATGATGATCGGCGAGCACGCCAGAATAGGTCTCCCGCCACGCATCGACGTGCACCCGAGCTATGCCCTCAGCGTCAGCCACCGTCGCGTTGCGGACACCGTTTGAGTCCGTGTTGCTCATCCTCCGAGGCTACCGGGGCTTGGAGGCCCTTTTATGGCTGACGCCTCTGCGCGCCGATCTCTTCCATCAGCCCAGGTACTCGGCTCCTGAGGCCCACTAACGTCTCAACAGGTAGTCCATCCGCAAAGAATTCGCCGCTAGCGATCCGTATGCTCACTACCCGATCGGTGCACTCAATTCCCAGCTTCGCCCCGCGATCAGCGACAAACGGATAACCGTCCTCACCCGTAGTTTCCAGGCACGCCACGGCTACCGTTCCATGGTCCTCCTACGTCGTAGACAAGCACCCGCACGTCGCACAAGAGCGTTTCGACTGACGATTGGGTCCTCGTCGCCATCCTCGCAGGCGAGAGTCCTGATACTCGCCCGTGCCGTCGTTCGCGAGAGTCGGAAGCAGGTCGTCCGAGGAGCCCAGAGCGGGAATCGCGACACCCGCTTTACCCAGTTGAGTTTGAGGATGCCTGGTGACCGCTACCCCGCGGCGGGCTCGGACTGTCTTCGCACGAGCGAGTACATGTACATGTCGCGGCGCTCGGGTCCGACGTGCTCCCACAGTCTGAGTAGTCCTTCGCGCGCGAAACCGGCCGACTCCGCGGTACGCCACGATCCCTCGTTCCAGGGCTCGACGTAGAGTTCCAGACGCTGGACGGCAAGGCTTTGAAACGCCCAGCTGACGAGCGTTCGTAGTGCGTCCGCCGAGTACCGTCGGCCGCGATGCTGTGGCGCGATCCAGTATCCGACGCTTGCTCGCTCCTGACTCGGCTCCCGGAACGTGATCCCCACCTGGCCAACCGCGAGCCCTGACGCGTTGTCAACGACGACGAACTGAAACCCTTCGCCGTTCACCGCGCGGCTGCGTTGCCGGTCGATGTAAGCCTGCACATCGGTCGCGCAGTCTGTCGCAGGCACGGAGGTAATGAGCGGGATAAGCGGGTCGTCGACGACGGACAGCACTAGCGGCGTATCGGCGTCGCTGTACTCGCGGAGTGTCACCCGCTCCCCCGTCACCGTAGGTGTCGCTTGCTGCCCCATCTCTACAGAGTGGCACGAGAGGCCGTTGTCAGTCGTCGTGTTCAGTGTAAAAACGGGTAACGGTCTTCACCAGTAATCAGTTTTGTGACATCCGTAGTCGTCTGAACAGCCACATTGCATGTCCGCAACGGGAACCTCAAACGACGCGGAGCTTGAGACCCTGGTGGCCTGTGACAGCATGTGCCCATGTCGAACATTGAGATTTCGGAGTCGAAGATCTTCTCGCGTGCTGACCTCGTAAGCCTCTACGCGAGCGTCGGATGGGGCGCCTACGCGAGGGACCCGGATGCCCTCGTGAAGGCAGTAGAGCAGTCGTCTTACGTTGTCTCTGCCACGGACTCAGCGGAGAACCTGGTGGGCCTGATCCGGGTCATCTCCGATGACGTCTCGATTTGCTACATCCAGGATCTCCTCGTGCACCCCGACCACCAACGAGCCGGGGTCGGCAGAGCCTTGATAGAACGGGCCCTGACACGGTATGTCCACGCGCGACAGAAGGTGCTGATCACTGACGATGAGCCAGGTCAGCGGGCATTCTACGAATCGATCGGCTTCATCGAGGCGCATGATTTTGAGCCGGCGCCGCTGCGGGCGTTTGTGCAAATCAGAAGCCACTAGGCCGAAACCGTTTCCGGAATCGGACCCCCGGGCAGGACTTTGCTCAGAGAGCAGCGACTGGCCGGGTCGCGGCAGTGATCACGCGAGCCTGTAGGACGAGCCGGACGGAGTGCATATCACCAACCCTCAGCCGGACATCGGGGTGTCCGGACAGCGGATCGGATCGTGACATCGCATAGCTACTGCGCGTTGCTTCACCATCGTGAGGCGGGGGTGCCGCGTGTTGCGCGATTGGCGCGAAGCCCGCTAGTCGTCGGCCGTGGCTTCGCGTGACGACGTTGCTGGCCTACCCGCGAGCCGTGGCTTTGGCGGCGGTGCATCCGTTGAAACCACGGGGAGCGGTTTTGAATTCGGCACCGACCGCTGACTTTCGGTCAACCGCTTTGTTCCGGCCGGCGTGGGGTTTGGAGTGTCGCTCATTGCACTAGCGCTTTGGAGGTTTCGGCGAGGACGAACTCTGCACGACCGTTGGAAGGGGTTGTAGTTTTGGCACCACTTGCTGACTTTTTGTGATCGGAACTGCAACCTCGCCAGAGCCACTCGACTTGCCTTTCGTCATCACTGCCTCACTTCTTCGAAGGAGCTTTAGGGAGAGGCGCGTCCAACTTCATCGTGGGTAACGGTTAGCGGGCACTTCTGCGAGTCAGCTAGTCAGGATCGGATCGGCCGCGTGCTGGGGCGGACCATCGCCGTCGAGTCCGGCGCGCCGAAACCGAATTGCGCATACAAGCCGTGTGCATCGCCGGTGAAGAGCGTCCAACGGAACTCTGCACCGGGACCGTCATCGATCATCGTCCGGATGAGCAGCTTGCCCGCTCCATTTCCGCGGGCTCCCGATGCCACGACAACGTCCGCCAGGTACGCATCGTTCACTCCGTCAGATATAGCGCGTGCGAATCCGAGCTGGGCGCCGGTCTCATCGTCGTAGACGCCGATGAGCCGCCATGCGCCGTCGAGTTGTGCTTCAACCTGAGCTCGGGTCCTCCACCGATGCCAGTACACCTCGGTCGACAGCATCTGCCACACCCAGTCACGATCGATGCGCGACGGATCGTCGTCTGCAACCAGTCCCATGAGTTCATCCTGCCAGCCGTTGAGGACCCCTATGGACCGGCCAGAACTTCCGCGCAACAGCCCGATAGCCGATCCCTCAGCGGACGATCTCCCGTCCGGTTCAGCGCCTACTGCTGGTCGTCGAACACAGTTTGAAGGAAATCGTCCACGACTGCGTTGGCCTCGGTCGGGCGCTCGAGGAGGAGGAAGTGGCCGGCCGCATCGACGCG
>NZ_DATCQQ010000007.1:0-17044 GCF_036569425.1 Lacisediminihabitans sp. | reverse complement strand
GTCGACGGCACCTCGGCAACGGGTGCCTCGACGGGCTCGGCCGGCGCGGCGACCGACGCTGGGTTCGGCGCGTACGCCGGAGCCGGAGCGAAGGCCGAGGTCGGCGCGGGTGCGTAGGCGGGCGTGGGCTCCGGCGCGAGGGCCGGGGCTTCGGGAGCTGGCGCTTCGGGTGCTGGCGCCTCGGCGGCGGGCGCGGCTGCCTCCTCCGCGGGGGCGGCGGGCGCCTCGGCTGCCGGGGCGGATCCATCTCCGATGGTCACGAGTGGGGTGCCGACCTCGACCGTCTCATCCTCCGCCACGAGGATCGCTTCGATCACTCCGGCGATGGGGGACGGGATCTCGGTGTCGACCTTGTCGGTCGACACTTCGAGCAGCGGCTCGTCGACCTCCACGCGGTCGCCCACGTTCTTCAACCAGCGGGTAACCGTACCCTCGGTGACACTCTCACCGAGTGCCGGGAGGTTGACGGATTCGCTCATCAGTGATGCTCCTTAGACCAGTTCTGTTGTTCTAGCTTAGTTCGGTGACGCGGACTCAGAGGGAGTGAAGCGGCTTTCCGGCGAGAGCGAGGAAGGCCTCGCCCAGCGCTTCGTTCTGAGTCGGGTGTGCGTGGATGAGCGGGGCGATGTCTTCGGGGTATGCCTCCCAGTTGACCACGAGCTGCGCCTCACCGATGAGCTCGCCGACGCGGGCACCGATCATATGCACACCGACGACGGGTCCGTCGTTGACACGCACCACCTTGATCGAGCCAGACGTGCCGATGATGTGGCTCTTGCCGTTGCCTGCAAGGTTGTAGTCGTAGCTGGTCACCTTGTCGGCGCCGTACTTCTCCTGGGCCCGGGCCTCTGACAGGCCGACCGAGGCGACCTCGGGGTCGGAGTAGGTGACCTTGGGGATGTTCAGGTCGTCGATCACGATCGGGTTGAGCCCGGCGATCTCCTCGGCGACGAAGATGCCCTGCTGGAAGCCGCGGTGGGCGAGCTGCAGCCCGGGCACGATGTCCCCGACCGCGTACACGCCTGGCACGTTGGTGAGCAGTCGCTCGTTGGTGAGCACGAAACCGCGATCCATGGCCACACCGACCTCCTCGTAGCCGAGGCCGGCCGTCGACGGACCGCGACCGACGGCGACGAGCAGAAGCTCCGCCTCCACGGTCTCGCCGTTCTCGAGGGTCACGACGACTCCGTTGTCGTCCTGGGCCACCGACTGGAAGCGGGTGCCGAGCTTGAACTCGATGCCGCGGCGGCGGAACGCACGCTCGAACTGCTTGCTGATGGCCTCGTCCTCGTTGGGCACGAGGTGGGGGAGTGCCTCGATGATCGTGACCTCCGCGCCCCACGAACGCCACACGCTCGAGAATTCGACTCCGATGACTCCGCCGCCGAGAACCGCGACCTTCTTCGGCACGAAGTCCAGCTCGAGGGCCTGCTCCGAGGTGATGACGCGGCCGCCGATTTCGAGGCCCGGCAGTGACCGCGAGTACGAGCCGGTGGCGAGGATCACGTTCTTGCCGACGAGGGTGTCCTCGCCCACCTTGACGGTGTTGGCGGCGACGAGACGGCCCTCGCCCTCGATGACGGTGATGCCACGGGTCTTGATCAGACCGACGAGCCCCTTGAACTTGCTCGCGACGATCCCCTCACGGTAGGAGGTGACCGCGCCCATGTCGATGCCGCCGAAGGTCGACGTGACGCCGTACTTGGCGGACTCGCGGGTGACGTCGGCGACCTCGGCGGAGTGCAGCAGCGCCTTGGTCGGGATGCAGCCCACGTGCAGGCAGGTGCCACCGAGTTTACCCTTCTCCACGAGCGCCACCGAGAAACCCAGTTGGCTCGCGCGCAGTGCGGCCGCGTAGCCGCCGCTCCCTGCTCCGAGGATCACAATGTCAAAAGTCTGCTCAGACAACCAGGGGCTCCCTTGGATCTCAGGATTTGTGCTTTAGCCCGATCAGCCGTGTCGGCCGGCGGGCAGCATTGGCTCGATTCTTACAGCCATAAAGACCTTACTACGCATGGGAAAACTCCTCTGCCAGTGCGAGCAGGGTACGCACGCTCATACCGGTCGGACCCTTGGCGCTGAAGCCGAATCCCCCGCCCGGGTTGGTGCCGGATCCGGCGATGTCGAGGTGCGCCCACGGAATACGGCCCTCCGCCGGGTCGCGGCGCGTGCCCACGAACTCCTGCAGGAACACCCCGGCGACGAGCATGCCGGCCGCGGTGTTACCGATGCGGGCGTTGGCGATGTCGGCGACATCCGAGTTCAGCGCAGAGCGCAACTCGGCCGGCAGCGGCATCGGCCAGAAGGATTCGCCGGCGATGGTCGCGGCGGCGATGACCTCCGACACGAAGTCGTCGTCGCCCATGACCCCCGCGTAGCGGTCGCCGAGGGCCACCCGCGCGGCGCCGGTGAGGGTCGCGACATCCACGATCGCGTCCGGGAACTCCTCGCTCGCCGCCACGAGGCCGTCGGCCACTACGAGTCGGCCCTCCGCGTCGGTGTTGAGCACCTCCACGGTCTTACCGCCGCGCATCCGAAGCACGTCGTTCGGTCGGATGGCGGACCCGGACGGCATGTTCTCGGCGATGCAGAGCCAGGCGGTGATGCGCACGTCGATGCCGAGCTCGGCGGCGGCGAGCACGACGGCCATGACGGTCGCCGCGCCGGCCATGTCGTATTTCATGCCGACCATGGATGCTGCCGGCTTGAGCGAGAGGCCTCCGGTGTCGAAGGTGATGCCCTTGCCGACCAGGGCGAGATGCTTCGCCGCCGTATGCGGCGCGTAGCTGATCTTCACCAGACGCGGTCCGCGGGTCGATCCGGCGCCGACGCCGACAATCCCGCCGAAACCACCGGCGGCGAGCTCCTCGTCGGCGAGGATCGTCACCTCGACGGGGAGGCCTGCGGCGAACTCGGTGACCGCGGTGGCGAAGGTCTCCGGATAGAGGTCGGACGGCGGCGCGTTGACGAGGTCCCGAACGCGGTGGATGGCGGTCGCGACGATGGCGGCCCGCTTCGCGAGGTCTGTCTCGGGAGCGGTGGCCGTCATGACGGTGACGTCACTTGCCGGACGCTTGGTGGACTCGAGCGAACTGGCCCGGTACTCGGTGTACGAGTACGCACCGATCGCCGCGCCTTCGAGCACGGCGAGCACCTCGGCATCCGTCCTCGTCGGCAGGTCGATCACGATCGACTCGACGCCGGTCAGTCTGCGCGCCGCCGTTCCTGCCGCGTAGCGCAGCGCGTGGGCATCCGGCTGCCCGCTTCCGAGCCCGACGAGGGCGATGCTGCGTGCCTCCCCGGCTGCGACGGGCACGCGAACCAGCTCGTCCTTGCCGCCGGTCATGCCGATCGTCGCGAGGTTCGAAACCAGGGCGGGAAACGCTGCGGCGTTCGCGTGCAGCACGGGGCCGTCATCCGACGATCCGACTCCGATCACGAGCACATCGGAGCTGAGGGAATGGGCGATGTCGGTGCTGACGCGCACGGCGGGGACTGTCATGCGGCAATGCTAGCCGGACGGCCCGGCGCGCCCGTTCGGCCTGTTCGCTCACGGCATGAAGCCTCTCGGCCCGATCACCAGTTCGCTGTCCGGTGGCGCGGTTAGAGTGAAACTATGCGCGACCCAGAAGGCCTCTACGAACTGAACCCGGACGTCATCGACGTGCCGGAAGGCCTGCATTTGGTCGCCGGACTCACCGGATTCGCCGACGCGGGAGCGGCGGTGACCCAGTTGGGCGAGTACCTCGTCGACTCGATCGACCAGCGGCTGATCGCGAGCTTCGACGCGGACGAACTGCTCGACTTTCGCGCCCGTCGCCCGGTGATCTACTTCGACCAGGACCACCTCACCGACTACCGGCCGCCGAAGCTCGGGCTCTACCTCGGCACCGACGAGATCGGTCAGCGCTTCCTCTTTCTCACCGGTTTCGAACCGGACTTCCAGTGGGAGCGGTTCTCCACGGCGGTGCTTCGACTCATCGAGCGGTTCAAGGTGAAGACCACGACCTGGGTGCACGCCATCCCGATGCCGACGCCTCATACCCGCCCGATCGGCGTGACCGTCAGCGGCAACCGCGTCGAACTGATCGACGCCATGTCGGTGTGGAAGCCTCGCACCCAGGTGCCCGCCAACGCCCTTCACCTCGTGGAATACCGATTGCAGCAGCTCGAACATCCCACGGTCGGTTTCGTGCTCCTCGTGCCCCACTACCTTGCCGACACCGAGTACCCGGATGCGGCAGTGAAGGCTCTCGAGAGCATCAGCGCGGCGACGGGACTCATTTTTCCCACCGACCGGTTGCGCGACGAGGGCCGGGACTTCCTCTCCAAGATCGACAGCCAGATCGAAACCAACCAGGAGCTCGCGAAGCTCGTGAGGGCGCTCGAGGAACGTCACGACTCCTATATGGAGGGCAACCCGCTGAGGTCGCCGCTGACCGACCAGGACGGCGAACTGCCGTCGGCCGACGAGATCGCCGCCGAACTCGAGAACTTCCTCGCGACGCGTCGCAAGGGCGAGAGCGACCCGCCGAGCCTCGCCTGATCGCCGAACGCCTCTGATCGCCGGACGCCGGATTGCCAGACGCCACCGGCGGCGGAGGGCGATGCCGCTCGGCCGGTCTACTGTTGAATAGTGAATTCTCGGCGGTCCTGGCTCATTTGGGCGATCGCCATCTTCGCCTACATCGTCGGCGTGCTGCAGCGGTCCTCCCTCGGAGTCTCGGGCATCGAGGCCGCCCATCGCTTCGAGGTTTCGGCGTCGGTGCTCTCCACTCTCGCCGTCGTGCAGATCATCGTCTACGCCGCGCTGCAGATTCCGGTGGGGGTCGTACTCGACAGGGTCGGCCCGAAGGCGCTCGTCGCGGCCGGGGCCCTGCTGATGCTCACGGGACAGGTCGTGCTGGCCCTGGCTCCGTCGATCGGGGTCGCGATCGTCGGCCGCGTGCTCGTCGGTGCCGGCGATGCGATGACCTTCATCTCGGTGATCCGACTTCTCGCGTCCTGGTTCAATGGGCGGCTCCTGCCGCAGGTGTCGCAATGGACGGGTAACCTCGGCCAGCTCGGCCAGGTGCTCTCCGCCATCCCGCTCTCCTTCCTGCTGCACAGCTACGGGTGGACGCCCGCCTTCCTCTCCGCCGCGTCGATGTCCGCTCTCGCCCTCGTGCTCGTGCTCGTGCTCCTCTCCAACGGAAGGGCGGATGCCGCGCGGGGCGACCGAGTCACGACCTGGCCCCACGCGATGCGCCAGTTGCGCGAGGCGCTCGCCCGGCCGGGAACCCGGCTCGGCTTCTGGTCTCACTTCACCACCCAGTCATCCGGCACCGTCTTTAGCCTGCTCTGGGGGTTCCCGATGCTGACCGCCGGGCTCGGTTACAGCCCGGCCACGGCGTCGGGTCTGCTGACCCTGATCGTGGGCGCCGGCGTGGTGAGCGGACCGATCCTGGGCGTGCTTACCGCCCGTTTCCCCCTGCGCCGTTCGAATCTCGTGCTGGCGATCGTCACCACGATCGGGATCGCGTGGACGGTGCTGCTGCTCTGGCCGGGGCGTCCACCGTTCGTCGTCGTGGTCATCCTGATCATCGTGCTCGGCATCGGAGGACCCGGGTCGCTCATCGGCTTCGACTTCGCCCGCACCTTCAATCCGATGCGCAGCCTCGGGTCGGCGAACGGCGTCGTGAATGTGGGCGGTTTTCTCGCGAGCTTCGTGATGATGTACCTCATCGGGCTGGTTCTCGATGTGCTCAACCGTCTCCGCATCGACAGCGGGGCGGCGAGCGATGTCTTCGCCTGGGAGTCGTTCCGCGTCGCCCTCACCGTGCAGTACGCGGTGGTGGGCGCCGGCGTGATCTTTCTGCTGCTGGCGCGGAGGAGCACCCGCCGACGGCTGCACGAAGACGAGGGAATACGGGTGGCACCGCTCTGGGTTGCACTCTCCAGAGCCCTTCGGCGACACAAGATATAGCGAATGCGCCGAATTGGCAAGGGGTGCCGGCAAAGCATGCAATGATTGACGTAAGACCCGTTCCAGTTGACGGGGCGTATTTGCTCATTCGTTGTGCAACGGCCCAGGACTTGACATGGGTCTTAGTGCTGCCCAAAAAGCGTGCTGCCCAAAATGCGTGCTGCCCGAAAAGCGTGCGACCCGAAGTGCGTGCTGCCCGAAAAGCCTCCAGCCCGGCACTACACACCAGTAGTTTGTTCTCGATCCGATGCGAAAGGTGTCCGAATGGCCACCACCACTAAATCCACCACTCTCGCCGACACGGCGGCAGGAGAAGAGGTCGCTGCCGACCAGGCGCTGACGGCACCGAAGACCACGGCCAAGAAGGCCACGACCAAGACCCCGGCCAAGGCGCCTGCGAAGGCGGCCGCGTCCAAGGACGCCGCGGCCAAGAAGGCTCCGGCCAAGAAGGCCACCAAGTCGAAGTCCGACGACACCGACGACGCTGACGAGGTGGTCGATGGCGAGGAGATCGACGAAGAGGTCGATGTCGTCGTCGTGGTCGAAGACGCGAAGGATGCCGAGGACGTCAAGGAAGACGCCACCGATGACTCCGACGATGACAAGGACGACAAGGATGACAAAGACGAGGTGCTGCCCAGCGGCGCGCTCGTGCTATCGCTCGTCGACGACGAGGACGAGGTGCCGGTCTACTCGTCGGCCATCACCGGCGCCACGGCAGACCCGGTCAAGGACTACCTGAAGCAGATCGGCAAGGTCGCGCTGCTCAACGCCGCCGAAGAGGTTGAGCTCGCGATGCGAATCGAAGCCGGCCTGTTCGCGGAGGACAAGCTCTCCCAGATGACACCCGCCGAACTCAAGTCCCAGCTGGGCCGCGAGCTCTCCTGGGTGGCGAAGGACGGGCAGCGGGCCAAGAGCCACCTGCTCGGAGCAAACCTCCGACTCGTCGTCTCCCTCGCCAAGCGTTACACGGGTCGCGGGATGCAGTTCCTCGACCTCATCCAGGAGGGCAACCTGGGCCTCATCCGTGCGGTCGAGAAGTTCGACTACACCAAGGGCTTCAAGTTCTCCACCTACGCCACCTGGTGGATCCGCCAGGCGATCACCCGCGCCATGGCCGACCAGGCCCGCACCATCCGCATCCCGGTGCACATGGTGGAGGTAATCAACAAGCTCGCCCGCGTGCAGCGCCAGATGCTGCAGGACCTCGGTCGCGAACCGACTCCAGAGGAGTTGAGCCGCGAGCTCGACATGACGCCGGAGAAGGTCATCGAGGTGCAGAAGTACGGCCGCGAGCCGATCTCGCTGCACACGCCCCTCGGCGAGGACGGCGACAGCGAGTTCGGCGACCTCATCGAGGACACCGAGGCCGTCGTCCCCGCGGACGCGGTGGGCTTCACGATGCTGCAGAAGCAGCTCGAGTCGCTTCTCGACTCCCTGTCCGAGCGCGAGGCCGGAGTGATCCGGATGAGGTTCGGCCTGGGCGACGGAATGCCGAAGACCCTCGACCAGATCGGCGACACCTTCGGCGTGACGCGCGAGCGCATCCGCCAGATCGAGTCCAAGACGATGGCGAAGCTTCGCCACCCGTCCCGGTCGCAGTCGCTGCGCGACTATCTTGAGTAAACCGGCCGGCAGGGGAAAGCCCAGCGGTCTGAAGTACTTCGTGCCCGTGGTCCTGGGCAAGACCGTACGCGCCCTCGCGAAGCTTCGCGGCGGCGGCTCGGCCTTTCCGGGCTACGTCACCACGAAGCTCGCGCCCGGTTTTCTCGAAGACGTCACCGGCCAGTTCGAGTACGGAATCGTCTACGTTCTCGGTTCCAACGGCAAGTCGACGACCACGCACATGCTCACCGAGGTGCTGCGCGGCCACGGCCTTCGAGTGTTCACGAATCCGTCGGGCGCGAACCTCCCGCAGGGTATCGCCTCATCGATCCTCGCCGAGTCGAGCGTTCTCGGACGCCTCGACGCCGACATCGGGGTGCTTGAGGTGGATGAGGCGTTCGCGCTCGAGTTCGCGGCGACAGTCCCGCCATCCACCGTGCTCGTGCTCAACACCCAGGTCGACCAGCTCTACCGTTTCTACGAGACGGAGCGGGTCGCGGACATGATGCTCGATACCGCGCAGCGTGCGCGGCTGCACATCGTGACCAACCGCGAGGATCCGTACCTCTCGAAGATCGCTCGACGCTACCCCGACGGCGACGCGACGACGGGTCCGGACATCAGCTACTTCGGGGCCTCCGCTGAGCTCATCGCGAGCGCACCGCACGGACTGTTCAACGCGAAGGACTACCGGGACGCGGCGGTCGAGCCGGAACACCACGACGCCCTCGCCGAGCTGGTGGCGACGGATCGCGCGGGCGCGACGATCGACGTCGCGGGCGCGACGATCGACGTCACCCTCCCCGCCAAGGGCCTGCACTACGCCATCGACGCCGCGGCGGCGCTCGCGACCGCGGCCGTCATCCTCGGCGACCGGTTCGATGCGGCATCGTCGGCGGCGGCCTTCGCCGCGATGAAGCCGGCCTACGGTCGCGGCGAGCTGCTCGACTTCGGCAACGAACAGGTCGAGTTCGTCATGTTCAAGAACGCGGCGAGCCTTCAGCTCAACCTCGACGCGCTCCCCGAGCCCCCGGAGCAGGTGCTGCTCGCGATCGACGAGGGCACCCCGGACATCTCCTGGATCTACGACATCGACTTCGCCGCCCTCGATCACGTCGACGTCGTCACCGGGGCCAAGGCCTGGCAGATCGCCCTCCGGCTCGAGCACGAGGGGATCGCCATCGGTGCGGTCGAGCCCGATCTCCGGAAGGCGATCGAGATCATGCGCGCCCTCCCGAAGCCGTCCACCGGCCTCAAGACCTGGATCGTCAACTACGAGATCATGATGCTCGCGCGGAAGCAGATCGGCTTCCTCGAGCTGGAGAATCAGCGATGAACACCACGGTCACGATCGTGCAGTTGTACCCGGACGAGCTCGGCGTCGCCGGGGACCGCGGAAACGTGATGGCGCTTCGCGCGCGGCTCGAGCACGCCGGCCTGGCCGTGTCCGTGGTGGAACACCACATCGGCAACGAACTCCCGGCCGACGCCGACCTCGTCGTGGTGGGAAACGGGCCGCTCTCGGCGATGCGCAACGTCTACGACGACCTCGTGTCTCTCGGCGACCGACTCCGCGCCTACCGCGCGGCCGGCGTTCCCGTGTTCGCCTACGGGTCGGGGGCGGAGCTGCTCGGCCGCTCCATCACGCTGCTCGACGGCAGCACGCTCGACGGCCTCGGCATCCTGCCGTTCCGGGCCACCCGCATCCCGGAGCGTTCTGTCGGCTATGTGATCGTCGACACCCCGTTCGGGCAGGTCGTCGGTTTCGAGGACAACGCCTCCCGCTGGTCGCTCGATGCGAAGGCCAAACCGCTCGGCATCCTCGAGGCCGGAACCGGCAACAGCGAGGGCGCGGTCGAGGGAGTGCTCGACGGCACGAGCATCGGCACGCAGGTCGGCGGCCCGGTGCTTCCCCTCAACCCGCTGCTCACGGATGCGATCATCGGTTCGATCGCGTCGCGTCGCGGCATCGACTACACGCCCGCGGACACGAACGCGGACCTCGATCGTTTCGCCGCGCGGGCGCGTGAAGTGATCGCGGCGAACGCCAAGCACGTATTCTCGAGGATCTAGGCTCTCCAGGCCTTTCGACAACCACGAGGTGATGACGGTGAGCGACGCCCGGATGCCCGGTTCGGCCGTGTGCAGCGCACAGATCGACCTCTCCGCCATCCGCGACAACGCCGCGGTGCTGGCCGCACGCGTCGCGCCCCGACTGCTCGCAGCGGATCTCGCGGCCGACGGCTACGGCCACGGCGCCGTTGCGACCGCCCTGGCCGCTCTCCGGGGTGGCGCGGCCTCCCTCACGGTGAGCGAGCTCGACGACGCGCGCGAGCTGAGGGACGCCGGCATCGCCGTCGACATCGTCGCGCAGCGCGGACTCCCGAGCAGCGGCACGGCCCGCACGTGGCACGACCACGAGGTGTACTCCGCCGGTGCGGCGCTCTACGGCCTCGTCGAGGATGCGGAACTCCGCCCGGCGATGCGGGTGAGCGCGCTCGTGGTGGGCACGAAGACGATCGAGGCGGGGGAGGGCGTGTCGTACGGCTACACCTACCGCGCCGCGGCGCGCACCAACCTCGCCCTCGTCGGCATCGGTTACGCGGACGGCCTCGATCGCATCGCCAGCAACGTCGGAACCCTCCTGCTCGGCGGAAAGCCCCGCACGATCGCCGGCCGCGTCGCCATGAACGCGCTCGTGCTTGACCTGGGGGAGGACACGGTGCGCGTGGGCGACGAAGCGGTGGTGTTCGGCGACGAGAGCCGCGGCGAGCCGAGGGCGGCGGCGTGGGCGGCGGCGCTCGGCAGGTCCGCGGCCGAGGTGGTCTCGGTCTTCGGGCAGCACCTGCCGAGGATGACGTCGTGAGCGGGGCCGAGGCGACGATCGACCTCGCGGCCTACCGCCGCAACCTCGACCGCATCCGCACCCGGGTGGCCCCGGCCGGCCTCATGGCCATCGTCAAGGCGGACGCCTACGGGCACGGGTTGCTCCCGATCGCGCGGGTCGCGGTGGATGCGGGAGTCGGCTGGATCGGCAGCCTCGACATCGCGACGGGCCTGCGCCTGCGAGAGGCGGGCATCCACGACGATGTGGCGATCTTCGCCTGGCTGCTCGGACCCGCCGAGGACTACGCTCGCGCGATCGAGGCCGGAATCGACCTCGGCGTCTCGACCGTCGACCAGCTCGACCGGATCGCGGCGGTCGGCTCGGCGGGCCGGGCACGCGTCCACCTCAAGATCGATACCGGGCTTCACCGCAACGGGGCGGATGCCGCGCAGTGGCCGCCGCTCGTGCGACGGGCGCTCGAGCTCGACGAGCGAGTGGAGCTCGTGGGGGTGTGGACCCACATTGCGGAGGCGTCGGACGCCGAGGACAGCGACGCGATCGAGCAGTTCCACGCCGCGATCGCGGTCGCGCAGGGGCTCGGGGCGGCGTTCTCGGTGCGACACCTTGCCGCGAGCGCCGCGTCGTTCGCCCGCGCAGACGCCCGCTTCGACCTCGTGCGGGTGGGCGCCTTCTCCTACGGCATCTCGCCGGGCGGGGGAGTGACCGCGGCCTCGCTCGGCTTGGAGCAGGTGCTGACCCTCGCCGCGCCGGTGATGGCGGTGAACGACGGACTCGCCATCGTGGCCACTGGATTCGGCGACGGCGTACCAGGGTCGGCGGCGGGAGCGATGGAGGTCGCGATCGCCGGAACCCGTTATCCCATCGTCTCGGTCGACGTCGACAGCCTCGAGGTCGCTGTCGGTGTCGCGCCGGTGCAACCCGGGGACGCGGCCGTGCTGGTGGGCCCGGGCGCGCGCGGCGAGCCGACCCTGCAGGAGTGGGGGGACGCCCTCGGCACGATCGGCGAGGAGATCGTCACTCGGCTGAGCCCGCGCATCCCGCGCCGGTACACCGGGGCTTAAACCACACAGCGCCCCCGGCACGAGGCCGGAGGCGCTGGGGTCACGCGTCGTTGGTTTTAGGAGCGGTGGTCCTGCAGCAGGCGGGCCGACTCGTCGTGCCAGTCACTCGCGACCGCGGTGAGCTTCTCCTGGTACTTCTTGCCGTGATGGGCGCAAAAGAACAGTTCGCTCGAACCGATGGCCACTCGAATGTACGCCTGGGCGCCGCAGCTATCGCAGCGGTCGGAGGCGGTGAGCTGGTGGCTGGAGTCGAGCTCGTCTAGTGCAGTTGTTTCGGGTGCAATCTGTGACATGAGATGCTCCTCCAGTTCCATTATCGAAAAACTTCTTACCCCTATACAAACACGCCCATGTTACAAAGGGGCGACAAAAGTCCTGTATTTCGCTGAACGCGTAGACCCAGTTGTAGGGGGGTGTCGTGCGGCGGCGGTGTCATCCGCTGTCATTAAGCTAGAACACGGCCCGGCTCCCATCCATTCCTTGATGCCCTGGAGACGGGTCGGGCGTGAGGAGACATTCGTGGCGAGTTCCGACTACTCGGCGAGGCACCTGTCGGTGTTGGAGGGCCTCGAGGCCGTGCGCAAGCGGCCCGGAATGTACATCGGCTCCACAGACTCTCGCGGTCTCATGCACTGCCTCTGGGAGATCATCGACAACTCCGTCGACGAGGCGCTCGGCGGGCACGGCGGAGAGATCTCCGTGATCCTGCACAAGGACAACAGCGTCGAGGTTCGGGACACCGCCCGGGGGATCCCGGTGGACATCGAGCCGAAGACGGGCCTCTCCGGCGTGGAAGTGGTCTTCACCAAGCTGCACGCCGGCGGAAAGTTCGGCAGCGGATCGTACGCCGCATCCGGGGGGCTGCACGGCGTCGGCGCCTCCGTCGTCAACGCCCTCTCCGAGCGCCTCGACGTCGAGGTCGACCGCGACGGCAAGACCTGGGCGATGTCGTTCCACCGGGGCGAGCCCGGCATCTTCACCGACCTCGGCGAGCCGACACCGAGCGCGGTGTTCACCCCGTTCGAGAGCCGCAGCGAGCTGCGCGTCGCCGGCAAGGTGGCGAAGGGGGTCACCGGCACGCGCGTGCGGTACTGGGCCGATCCGCAGATCTTCAGCCGCGGCACCACCTTCCAGACCGAGGAGCTGGTCGCCCGGGCGCGGCAGACCGCCTTCCTCGTGCGCGGCCTCGCGATCGACATCAGCGACGAGCGCGGCGATGAGCCGACGCGGGAGACCTTCCGCTTCGACGGCGGCATCGCCGAATACGTCGACTTCCTCGCCCCGGACACCGCGCTCACCGACACCTGGCGCATGAGCGGAGCCGGCACATTCACCGAGACCGTGCCGGTGCTCGACGACAAGGGCCACATGGTTGCGACCGAGCTTTCGCGCGAGTGCGAGGTGGACATCGCCCTGCGCTGGGGCACCGGCTACGACACGGTCTTCCGCAGCTACGTCAACATCATCGCCACCCCGAAGGGCGGCACGCACCAGACCGGGTTCGAGGCGGGGATGCTCAAGTTCCTGCGCTCCCAGGTGGAGCAGAACGCCCGACGGCTGAAGGTCGGCACAGGCGCGAACAGCGTCGAGAAGATCGAGAAGGACGACATTCTGGCCGGCCTCACCGCCGTGCTCACCGTTCGGCTGCCCGAACCGCAGTTCGAGGGGCAGACCAAGGAGATTCTCGGCACCCCGGCGGTGCGCAATATCGTGGCGAACGTGGTCGCGAAGACCATGGCCGAACGGTTCGGATCGAGCAAGCGCGACGACAAGACCCAGTCGGCCCTCGTGCTCGACAAGATCGTCGCCGAGATGAAGTCGCGCATCTCCGCGCGTGCCCACAAGGAGACCCAGCGCCGCAAGAACGCGCTCGAGAACTCGTCCCTGCCCGCGAAGCTCGTGGACTGCCGCTCGAACGACGTCGCCAACAGCGAGCTGTTCATCGTGGAGGGCGACTCGGCGCTCGGCACGGCCAAGCTCGCGCGGGACAGTGAATACCAGGCGCTCCTGCCGATCCGCGGCAAGATCCTGAACGTGCAGAAGGCATCCGTCTCCGACATGCTGTCGAACTCGGAGTGCGCGTCGATCATCCAGGTGATCGGCGCCGGATCCGGTCGCAGCTTCGACCTTGCGTCCGCCCGCTACGGCAAGGTCATCATCATGAGCGACGCGGATGTCGATGGCGCGCACATCCGCACCCTCCTGCTCACGCTGTTCTTCCGCTACATGCCGGACATGATCCGCGACGGGCGGGTCTACGCGGCGGTGCCGCCGCTGCACCGGGTGATCGTGATGAACCCGGGCACCAAGCCGAACGAGACCATCTACACCTACTCCGAGGCCGAACTGGGCGGGGTGCTTGCCGGGCTCAAGCGCAGCAACAAGCGCTATCAGGACCCCATCCAGCGCTACAAGGGCCTCGGCGAGATGGATGCCGACCAGCTCGCGAACACCACGATGGACCGCAAGCACCGCACCCTTCGCCGGGTGCAGATCACGGACGCCGTGAACGCCGAGAGGGTCTTCGAGCTGCTCATGGGCAACGACGTCGCCCCGCGCAAGGACTTCATCATTGCCGGCTCGGATGCGCTCTCCCGCGAGCGCATCGACGTCTAGGGCTACGCCGGCACGGTGGCCCGCACGGCCCAGGCACGGGCGAGCAGGTCGATGGACCCGTCGGCCGAGATCGGGAGTCGATCGCGCACGAGCTCCCGCAGGCGGGCCCGCGCCAGCTCGTCAAGCGACATCGCGTACGCGGGCGCCACGCCCTGACCGCCGAGGAACGGCCGCCAGTAGTCGTCGAAGCTGGCGAACGGGGTGCGGATGTCGATGGCCGTGACGTCGACCCTCTCGAGCGAGGCGCTGGTGAAGAGTGCCGACAGCGCCTCGGGACGGGACAGCGGGAAGCGGGCGGCCTCGTCGAGGCGGTCGGCGTGCGGATCGAGTTCGGCGGCCGCGTCCCAGAAGTGCCGCATCAGGTCCATCCGGCCCGCGTAGTCCCAGACGTACGCGGCGATGGTGCCGCCGGCTGTCGTCACGCGGGACGCCTCCGCGAGGGCGGCCGTCGGGACCGGCACGAAATTCAACACGAGTCCGGAGACGACGACGCCGACGGTGGCGTCGCCGAGCGGGATGTCGTCGGCGCTCCCACGCCGCAGGACCGCTCGCCCGGCGAGATTCCGCCTGGCGGTCTCGAGGAAGCCCTCCGACGGCTCGACGCCGTGAACCGATGCCGGCGACGCGAGATCGAGGATCGTCGCGCACAGGGCGCCGGTGCCGCAGCCGACGTCGAGCCAGCGACGCCCGGGCGGCAGGCCCAGCCAGGCGAGGAACTCCGGGGCCACGAGGCGGCTCCACCGCCCCACGTACCGTTCGTAGGCATCGCCGTGTTGCCAGGGGTCCATCACCCCATCATGCTCCCCGCCGGTTCGCCCGGCGAGAGGCGAGACGGTAGCCGACTCCCACCAGAATCACGATCACGCCGACGACGATGCCCGCCGCGGGCAGGGTGGCGGCGAGGGTCAGGCAGGCGAGGGCGCCGACCACCTGCACGGCCCTGGGATAGCGCCTCTGTTCTCGCGGCTGGCTGAGGGCCGCGAGGTTGGCAACGAAGTAGTAGAGCAGCACGCCGAACGAGGAGAACCCGATCGCCCCGCGCAGGTCGATCGTGAGCACGAGCGTGACGACGACGACCGCGATCGCCACCTCGGCGCGGTGCGGCACCCGATAGCGCGGATGGACGGCCGCGAGCCAGCGGGGGAGGTCGCCCTCGCGGGCCATGGCGAGGCTCGTGCGGCCGATCCCGGCGATGAGGGCGAGCAGGGCGCCGAGCGACGCCGCCGCGGCGCCGACCCGCACCACGGGGCCGGCCCACGCCCATCCGCTCGCTCGCACCGTGTCGGCGAGCGGGGCGCTCGAAGCGGCTACCCCGGTGGCGCCGAGCGCGCCCAGGATGGTCACGGCGATGACGCCGTAGACAACGACCGTGATGGCGAGGGCGATCGTGATGGCCAACGGGATCGTTCGCGACGGGTCGCGCACTTCCTCGCCCATGGTCGCGATGCGGGCGTAGCCGGCGAAGGCGAAGAAGAGCAGCCCGGCCGACTGCAGGATGCCGTACCAGCCGTGCGAGATGAGGGCACCGCCCGACCAGTCGCTGGCGCCTATACCCTCGCTCGCCCCGGCGGCGACAACGATCGCGAGGGCGAGCAGGGAGATCACCACGATGACTCTCGTGACGAGAGCCGTTCTGGTGACGCCGACGTAGTTGACGGCGGCGAGCCCCACGACGGCGGCGACGGCGACGGGGCGTTCCCAGCCGGCCGGGGCGGCGTACGCAGCGAAGGTGAGCGCCATCGCGGCGCAGCTCGCGATCTTGCCGATGACGAAGCTCCACCCGGCGAGGAAGCCCCACCAGGGCCCGAGCCGCTCCCGGCCGTAGACGTAGGTGCCGCCGGACGATGGATACACGGCCGCCAGCTGAGCCGAGGAGGTCGCGTTGCAGAAGGCGACGATCGCGGCGACGACGAGCCCGATGAGAAGGCCGTTGCCGGCCGCTCGCGCCGCCGGGGTGAAGGCGGCGAAGACCCCGGCGCCGACCATCGACCCGAGCCCGACGAAGACCGCGTCGGAAAGACTGAGGCGGCGGGAGAGGGCTGGCTGGGAGGTCACTCGCGAAGCCTAGGACACCGGGGCATCGAGCGGCTGACGTTTAGGCTCGAGCGATGACCATCTTTCACATCGCCCACGCCGCGGACTGGGATGCCGCGCTGCGGGATGGCACGTACCGCGTGTCACGCCGCGGGGCGACTCTCGAGTCGACCGGGTTCATCCATGCCTCAACCGCGGCGCAGCTCGATGGCGTCGCGAGCAGGTTCTACTCGGATGATTCCGAGCCGCTCGTTGTGCTCGAGATCGACGAGGCGGCCGCGGCCGCTTCCGGCATCGAGGTCAGGCTTGAGGACGGCGGCGGCGAACTCTTCCCCCACCTCTATGGGCCGATCCTGCCTTCCTTTGTCACGCGGGTATCGACGGCTCGCTTCGATTGCGACGGCCGGTTCACGGTCGAGGGGGATGCCGCGAAATGACCGCGGCGATCCACCACATCGAGTATTGGGTGCCCGACTTCGCGGCGGCGCGACCCCGGTGGGAGTGGCTGCTCCATGAGCTCGGCTGGGCGGACTTCCAGGACTGGCCGCTGGGCCACTCCTGGAAGTCTGCGGACGGCGGCTATCTGGTGATCGAGCAGTCGGCCGCGATGACCGAGGGAGGTCACGACCGGCTGCGGCCGGGCGTCAACCACCTCGCCCTCAACGCCGCATCCCGAGCCGCCGTCGACGCGCTGACCGCTGCCTCGAGCGCGCACGGATGGGCCCTGATGTTTCCAGATCGGCATCCGTTTGCTGGCGGAACAGGGCACTACGCCGCCTACCTCTGCGACGAGGACGGATTCGAGTTGGAGATTGTCGCCGAGGACGTTCGCGGGTAGGCGGCCTCGTCCCGTGCTCGCGGCGGGAGTCGTGCCCTGCCACGGCGGGAGGCGTGACCCCCGCCGCCACGCCGCAT
>NZ_DATCQQ010000006.1:0-8364 GCF_036569425.1 Lacisediminihabitans sp. | reverse complement strand
CTCCTGGGCAAGACGAATTGCGTCTTCAATGCGCACTACACCGACCTGCTCGCCGTTGGGGCCAACAAGTCGGACCTCCGGCACGCGGATTCGGTCATTGGTACGGGGATCGCTGATGCGTAACTCCTTAGTCAGTTCTGTCGGCCAGAGCTGTTCGACGGGATGTCGGACTCACGACGAAGGAGGAAATTTGCGCCCCGGCGCCCGATTCGTTCGGTCACCAGGCACAGCACCCTGGACTCTCCGCATGCTTTCGCCCGGGTCTTTCGATCCGAATTCCAACCACACAGAGGGGGTACCAACAACCCGGTAACCTTGAAGAAGCGGTCAAGCGCGGGTGGGAGAATCTCCACTTTCGTTCCGAGGCCGTAGAGGCCGCGGAGCCAGCGTTCAGCATAACAGAGGAATTCCCCATGAGCGATACCCAGCACAGCCACACTTTCACCGAGAACGACGCGGCGCGCGACATCGCCGACGTGCCGGCGATCGAGGTCATCAACACTGTGGCGGTGCACCTGCTCAGCGCCGCGGCCGTGAAGTGCGGTCTCGCCGACGATCCGGAGACCCAGCTCGACCTCGACGAGGCACGCAAGCTGATCAACGCCCTCGCCGGCCTCGTCACCGCAAGCGCCCCCGACCTCGGCGACCAGCACGCCCGGGCCCTTCGGGACGGCCTTCGCTCCGTTCAGCTCGCGTTCCGCGAGGCATCCGCCATTCCGGATGCGCCCGGGCTCGGCGCCGGGGAGAAGTGGACCGGCCCGGTCAACTAGCGGTACCTGCCGGCCCCGCCCCTACCGGTTCCCCTTCCGAAATCCATGCATTTCTCCGGGCACATCGCGTGTCGCGCACAAGTGAGCGGCGAGTCGCCCGGATTGCATGGATTTCGGAAAGTCGGGTCGAGTCAGTCTGCGGTGGCGAGCTGCAGGCGCAGGGAGTCGACCCGGCTGGCGATGATCTCGCCCTCGGACCAGCGCTGCTGCAGCCGCGCGAGCAGCGCGTCCAGGGTCTCGCGGTCGAGTCCCGGCCGGAGTCCGAGCCGCACCAGGAGCTCCGTGCCGGCGAGACGGGCGCCCGGGTCGCCGGCGTCGAGCAGGATCGAGGCGACCGAGTCCTCGGATTCCGCCGAGGCGAGGAACGCGGACAGCACCTCGGCGTCGAGATAGCTCGGCAGCCAGGGCTGCGACTGCGCGATCGCCCACAGGGCGGGCCGACGGATGGCGAACTCGGTGTCCGAGGCCGGGTCGAGTACGACGAGCCCGGTTCCCTCACTCGCCGCGGCCACGGCCACTCGCACCGCGTCGGCCGGCACCGGGCGGGCGACCGGGTTCCAGCGCCTCATCGTCTCGACCGAACTAAACACCGGGAGCACGTCTCGACCGTCTGGGCCAGCCACCGTCACGATCGCGAGCTCGGCGCTCTTGTCGACGATGAGGCCGTGCTCGCCGACACCGGCCTCGGCGAGACGGGAGACCAGCGGGATGAGCAGCCGAGAGGCACGGAACGCCTCGATCACCTCAACCTCGCCGACCTGCCCGGCGCGGAAACGGCCGATCGCGTCGACGAGCAACTCCGGGGCCGACCCGTCATCGCTGGTGAAGGCGTTGTGATCGAAGTGCCGGCCCTCCCACGGGGTGCCGGCCGAGTCTGCGGGGCGCGGGTCAGCGGTCATCAGCGACCGGCGACATCCAGCGCCTCGACGAGCGTGAATTTCTTGGCGTAGAGGGCCTTGCCGACGATGGCTCCCTCGATGCCGTGCGGCACAAGCGCGCGCAGGGCCACGAGGTCGTCGAGACTCGATATCCCCCCCGATGCGACCACCGGCTTCTCGGTGCGCTCCGCGACCGTCCGGAGCAACTCGAGATTGGGTCCCTGGAGCGTACCGTCCTTGGTGACGTCCGTGACGACGTAGCGCGCGCAGCCCGCGGCCTCGAGGCGGTCGAGCACCTCGAAGAGGTCCCCGCCATCCTTCGTCCAGCCGCGTGCGGCCAGAGTGGTCCCGCGCACGTCCAGTCCGACAGCGATCGCGTCGCCGAACGTGCCGATGACCTCTGCCGCCCACTCTGGGTTCTCGAGTGCCGCGGTTCCGAGGTTGATGCGCCGGGCTCCGGTCGCGAGAGCGGCCTCGAGGCTCGCATCGTCGCGGATGCCGCCGGAGAGTTCGATCTGCACGCCGCTGCGCACGTTATCGATCACGTCGCGGATCACGTCGCGGTTGTCGCCTCGACCGAATGCGGCGTCGAGGTCGACGAGGTGGATCCACTCCGCCCCCTGGGACACCCAGTCGACGGCGGCGTCGAGCGGGCTGCCATAGCCAGTCTCGCTGCCGGCCTCCCCCTGGGTGAGTCGGACGGCCTGGCCGTCGGCCACGTCGACGGCGGGGAGCAGGATGAGGCGCGGGGTTTCGGTCGGGTCGCTCATGGTGACTTTCTGGGTTTCGGTGGCACGACGGTCTCGCCGCGAATGGAGGTCAGTGGATGCGAAGGGAGGAGACCCAGTTGGAGAGCAGGCGGATGCCCGGCTCCCCCGATTTCTCCGGGTGGAACTGGGTGGCCGACAACGGGCCGTTCTCCACCGCTGCAAGGAAACGGGAGCCGTGTTTCGCCCAGGTTAGGCGCGGGCCGGGGAAGGGCGGCGAGGTCTCGAGCGTCCATTCCTGGGCGGCGTAGGAGTGCACGAAATAGAAGCGCTCGTCGGCGATGCCGTCAAAGAGCACCGAGTCGTCTGGCGCCTCAACCGTGTTCCAACCCATGTGCGGCAGGATCGGCGCGCGAAGTTCCGTGACGACGCCCGGCCATTCGCCGAGCCCCTCGGTCTCGACGCCCCGCTCGACGCCGCGCTCGAAGAGCACCTGCATCCCCACGCAGATCCCCAGCACCGGCAGACCGCCGGCGAGCCGGCGGTCGATCAGTTCGGCACCACGGACGGCGGTGAGAGCCTCCATCACCGCGGAGAACGCTCCGACGCCCGGAACCACGAGGCCGTCGGCGGCCATCACCCGGCTGCGGTCGGCGGTGAGTTCGACCCGGGCACCGGCAACCTCGAGCGCCTTGGCAGCCGAGTGGACGTTGCCGCTGCCGTAGTCGAGCACGACAACGGATGGCTGACTCACGATTAAAGGGCGCCCTTGGTCGACGGGATCCCGCTCACGCGCTCATCCGGCGCCACCGCCTGGCGCAGCGCCCGCGCGAAGGACTTGAATTCGGCCTCGGCGATGTGGTGCGGGTCCCGACCGCCGAGAACGGTGATGTGCACGGTGAGTCCGGCGTTGAAGGTGATCGCCTCGAAGACGTGCCGCACCATCGACCCGGTGAAGTGACCGCCGATGAGGTGGAATTCGAAGCCGGCCGGCTCACCGGTGTGTACGAGGAATGGGCGCCCGGAAACGTCGACGACCGCCTGCACCAGGGCCTCGTCGAGGGGGACGAGCGCGTCGCCGAAGCGCGCAATGCCCGCCTTGTCACCCAGGGCCTCCCGGATCGCCGAGCCGAGCACGATACCGATGTCCTCCACAGTGTGGTGAACGTCGATCTCCGTGTCGCCACTCGCCGTCACCTCGAGGTCGATGAGCGAGTGCTTCGAGAACGCGGTGAGCATGTGGTCGAAGAATGGCACGGTCGTGTGGATCTGCGAGACCCCGGTTCCGTCGAGGTTGATCGAGAGTTCGATGCTCGACTCGCTCGTCTCACGCCTGAGGTGAGCCACACGCTGGTTGGTCATGCACCAATCCTATCGATGGCGCCGATCGGCCCGAGTCCAGCCATCGCCTCGAGGAATGCGGTGGTCTCGGCCTCCGTGCCCGCCGTCACGCGCAGGTGGTGGGGAATCGACAGGTCGCGGATGATGATCTCGTGGTCGAGCAGCTCCTCGAACACCGCGTGCGGGTCCGCCACACCGCCGAAGAGCACGAAGTTCGACCAGCTCGGCCAGGCCGGGTAGCCGAGCTTCGGGAGTTCGACCAGGAGCCGGTCGCGCTGCGCCTTGATGTCGTCCACCATCGCCAGCATCTCGGAGCTGTGCGCGAGAGCCGCCACGGCGGCCGCCTGGGTAAGAGCCGAGAGGTGGTACGGGAGGCGGACGAGCCGCAGGGCGTCGGCAACGGCCGGGTCCGCGGCCAGGTATCCGAGTCTGGCGCCGGCGAACGCGAACGCCTTGCTCATCGTGCGGGAAACGATGAGCCGTTCGCGGCCCTCGAGCAGAGTGAGAGCGGTCGGCAACTCGGATGGCGCGAACTCCGCGTACGCCTCATCGACTACCACGATGCCGTCCGTCGCGTCGTACGCCGCCGCGATCGTCTCGAGGGACAGCGGGGTGCCGGTCGGGTTGTTCGGCGAGCAGAAAAAGACGAGGTCGGGCGTGGTCTGTTCGATCCACCGGACCGCGGTCTGCGGCGAGATCTCGAACCCCTCGTCCCGCTCCCCCGCTACCCAGCGCGTACCGGTGCCGGCCGCGATGATCGAGTGCATGGAGTAGGTGGGCGGGAATCCGAGCACGCTCCTTCCCGGTCCGCCGAACGCCTGGAGGATCTGTTGCAGCACCTCGTTGGAGCCGTTCGCAGCCCAGATGTTCTCGGCGGTCAGCCCGTGCCCGAGGTAGCCGGCGAGGCTCTGCCGCAGGGTCGTGAACTCCCGGTCCGGGTAGCGATTGACGCCGAGCACCGCCTCGGCAAGTGCCTTGACGATGTCGGTGGCCACCGCCTCGGGGATGGGATGCGTGTTCTCGTTGACGTTCAGCGCAATCCGCACCTTCTTCTGCGGAGCGCCGTACGGGGTGAGACCGCGAAGGTCTTCTCGAATGGGGAGATCGCTGAGTGAAGCCACCAGTCAATGCTAGGGGCGCTTCGGATCTGTGACGTGCGTGCTGCTGCTCCGGCTGGTGCAGCAGAGTGCCGCCTAGTGCGAGTACTGCGTCGGGATGGCGATCTTCTGCCCAGGCTGCAGGTTCGTGCTCTCGAGCCGGTTGAGGTGCACGATGTCGGCGACGACATCACGAAGGTCTGCCGACGGCGCGATGTGCTCCGCCACCTGCCAGAGCGACTGCCCGGGCTCGACTGTCACGTAGTCGAACGATGTGGAAGCGACCTGGCCGGTCGCGACGGCGCTACCGCCGTTGACGGCGAAGACCAGCGCGGCGATCACGAGTGGGATCGCGGCGAGCGAGGTGAGAACGACGCGGCCGCGACGGGTGAGGCGCAAGTGGGCCGCGGGAGCGGCGGAAGCGTGGTTGGCGCGTGCCGTCGGCCCGAATGCCATCGGGTTGACTGCAATCGGGCGGACTGCCATCGAGTTGATTGCGATCGTGCTCATCGTTCTGCCTTCCCTTGCTCTGTCGGTTGATCGGTCCAGCCCTAATCGGTTCAGCGCTGATCGGTCCAGCCCTAATCGGTTCAGTGCCGCTCGGTTCAGTGCCGCTCGGTTCAGTGCCGCTCGGCCCATCGCGGGGTTTTCGTATCCGGCACTCGGCCGGGAGTGCCGGATACGAAGCTTTGTTCCGAACATACCTTCGATTCTTACCATAATCAACCCCAATCTTCGAGACCATGGGAACGGAACCTGCGACACACTCGAACAAATGTTTGTCTATCGGTCAAATGGTGGATACAGTTTCGATTGTCTGGACTGAATCAACCAGACACCACCGACATTGGTGTTGGCGAGGCCACAGCCGGCCTCGCCGCAGACGACCTGGAGGACGACGTGAGCGAACCACGCGAGGCTGGCCCGCAGCAGGAGAAGCCGGGCACCCGGCGCCGCAAGAGCCTGAGCGACAAGCAGCTCGCGATCCTCGACTTCATCCAGCGCGCCGTGGCGACCCGTGGCTATCCGCCGAGCATGCGCGAGATCGGTGACGCGGTCGGGCTCTCGTCCCTCTCGAGCGTCACCCATCAACTCAACCAGCTCGAATTGAGCGGCTATCTCCGCCGAGACCCGAATCGTCCGCGGGCGCTCGAAGTGCTCATCGACCTCCAGCAGGAGGAGGGCGGGGTCGTCTCGGACAACCCGACGCCGATCGGGGACGCGGCCATGGTGCCCCTCGTCGGACGCATCGCCGCCGGAATCCCGATCACGGCCGAGCAGCAGATCGACGAGGTCTTTCCGCTGCCCCGCCAGCTCGTGGGCAAGGGCGAGTTGTTCATGCTCAAGGTGTCCGGCGACTCGATGATCGACGCGGCCATCTGCGACGGCGACTGGATCGTGGTGCGCCAGCAGAAGACGGCCGAGAATGGCGACATCGTCGCGGCGATGCTCGACGAGGAGGCCACCGTCAAGGTCTTCCAGCAGCGCGACGGTCACACCTGGCTGCTGCCCCGTAACTCCGCGTTCGCGCCGATCCTCGGCGACCACGCCGAGCTGCTCGGCAAGGTCGTGGCGGTACTGCGCTCTATCTGACGCCCTCGCTGGTCTCGGCGGTCGGGCGCGCGCCGCGGGGCAGCAGGTGCCAGGCGAGGCACACGAGCGCGACGAACACCCCACCCACCGACAGGGAGCGTGTCGCCGAACGGTACAGCACGGTGCGATCGAACGCGCCGGCCCCGGAGACGATGCCGCCGACCAGGATGCCCAGCGCAATGGCGGCGACGACGACAGCAACGACGACCCACGCCGTCACTCGCCAACGGCCAGAGACCCGGCTCGTCGGCAGCGCGTGCGGCGCTGTCGCGCGCACCCAGCGAGCGGCCCACCCGGCCACGATCGCGAGTCCCATCAGGCTGCTGGCGTATTGCGCCCAACGGTAGACCGTGAACGGCCCGAGGGGCTCTCGAAGCAGGGCGACGCGCAGGACGGCCCAGCCATCCGAATGGGTGAAGGAGTCCCAGAGCAGATGGGTCACGATGCCGACCAGGACGGACACCAGCACGACGAGCGCCACCCTCAGTCTGGCCGGCCAGTTCGACGGCAGGGCACGCGGCGACGGCATCCGGCGCCTCAGCCAGGCTGGCGCAAAGTCGAGCAGCGGAGCGCGCACGACGAGAAACCAGACAAGCAGGCAGGCGATCGCGAGCGGAACATCGAACGGGAGGATTCCCGCCAGCGAGTGGGTCTGTTCGCGATGCAGTCCTAGGGGAAGGAAGAACGACAGGTCGGGCACCATGCTGCCGATCACGAGCGCGGCCGAGGCCAGCGGCCGGCGCACGAACGGCAGCACCGCTGCGATGTGACTCGGGGTGAATGGCACCCGCCCACCCTATGGCCGGACGGCAACGACGTCACTACTCCGGCAACCGGGGCCAGCGCGCGCAACATGGGCCGATGCGTCGGCCCCGGTTGCACGCGCTGGCCCCGGCACGCGCTGGCCCCGCACGCGCTGGCCCCGGCACGCGCTGGCCCCGGCAAAAAGGGGCACGGTCGGCTAGTGCGCGTGCACCCGCTCGCGCACGGCCCGCGTCGCCGCGACCACGTTGGTGAGCGACGCGACGGTCTCGTCGTAGCCCCGGGTCTTGAGCCCGCAGTCCGGGTTGACCCAGACCTGGCGCTCCGGGATCGATCCGAGAGCGATCTCGATGAGTTCGGTGACCTCCTCGACCGAAGGCACCCGCGGCGAGTGGATGTCGTAGACGCCCGGCCCGATGCCGCGGGCGAACCCGCTGTGCTGGATGTCCGGAACGACCTCCATCTTGGAGCGGGCCGCCTCGATCGAGGTCACATCGGCGTCGAGCTTGTTGATCGCGTCGATCACGACGCCGAACTCCGAGTAGCAGAGGTGGGTGTGAATCTGCGTCTTCGGAGCCACCCCCGACGTCGCGAGCCGGAACGAACGCACCGACCAGTCGAGGTAGGCCGGCTGGTCGGCCTTCTTGAGGGGCAGCAGCTCACGCAGCGCGGGCTCGTCGACCTGGATGATGCCGATTCCGGCCGACTCGAGGTCTTCGATCTCGTCGCGGAGGGCGAGGGCCACCTGGTTCGCGGTCTCGCCGAGCGGCTGGTCGTCGCGCACGAAGCTCCAGGCGAGGATCGTGACCGGGCCGGTCAGCATCCCCTTGACCGGCTTGTCGGTGAGGCTCTGCGTGTAGGCCGACCATTCCACCGTGATCGGCGCCTCGCGGGCGACATCCCCCCACAGGATCGACGGGCGCGTACAGCGGCTGCCGTATGACTGCACCCAGCCGTTCTGGGTCACTGCGAAGCCGTCCAGGTGCTCGGCGAAGTACTGCACCATGTCGTTGCGCTCGGGCTCGCCGTGCACGATCACGTCGATGCCGATCTGCTCCTGGAGTTCGACGACGCTCTTGATCTCGGACTTGAGGAACTCGATGTACTCGTTCTCGCTGATCTCGCCGCGGGCGTTGGCCGCCCGGGCCTTGCGGATGCCGCCGGTCTGGGGGAATGACCCGATCGTCGTCGTCGGCAGGAACGGCAGGTGCAGCGC
>NZ_DATCQQ010000005.1:0-4635 GCF_036569425.1 Lacisediminihabitans sp. | reverse complement strand
TCGTCGGCGGCGAGAAGATGTCCAAGTCGAAGCTCACCGGCATCGCGCCGGAGCAGATCACCGACACCTTCGGCGTCGACGCGTTCCGCTACTACTTCATGCGCGCCATCAGCTTCGGCCAGGACGGCTCGTTCAGCTGGGAAGACCTCTCCGCGCGCTACCAGGCCGAGCTCGCGAACGGTTTCGGCAACCTGTCCTCGCGCGTGATCGCGATGCTGACCCGCTACCGGGGCGGCGAGATCCCGACCGGTGTCACCCTGACCGAGGCGGACGGGGCGATCTTCGCCGCGTCGAAGCGAGTGACGGCCGAGGCGGATGCCGCGATCGAGCGACTGGCGATCCACGAGGCGCTCGCCGCCATCTGGACCCTCGTCGACGACCTCAACGGCTACATCACGATCCAGGAGCCGTGGGCCCTCGCGAAGGACCCCGCGAACGCCGGCCGGCTCGACGCGGTGCTCTTCACCGCGCTGCGCGGGCTCGGCACGCTCGCCGTGCTGCTGTCGCCGTTCGTTCCGGACGCGGCGCAGAAGCTGTGGTCGGCGATCGGCGGTGTCGGCGCCGTGCAGGGGCAGGATGTGCGCGCCGCCTTCGACTGGGCCGGCGGCCCGATCGTCACGCCGCTGGCGAGCTCGCTCTTCCCGCGTATCGAATCGCCGGAGCCCGCGCCCGCCTCCTAGCGCGGAAGTTGACGACGGCTCGATCGCGTCGCAGACTGGCACTCGGTGGCAGCGCAGCCACCCGTGAGCAGTGAGGATGCCCGATGCCCAAGGCCGTCAGATTCTCGAGGTACGGCGGCACCGAAGTGCTCGAGTTCGTCGAGGTGGATGCCCGGCCGCCGGGCCGCCGCGAGGTGCAGGTCTCCGTCGTGAGCGCCGCCATCAACCCGGGGGAGATCGCGATCCGTGACGGGCGCATGCGGGACGTGTTCCCCGCCCACTTCCCGGAGGGGCAGGGCAGCGACTTCGCCGGAATCGTCACCGCTGTCGGCGAGGGGGTGGACTTCCCGCACGTCGGCGAGGAGGTCATCGGATTCTCGGACGGCCGGAACGCGCAGGCGGAGTACGTGACGATCGACGCGGCCCGCGTCATCCCGAAGCCGCACGGGGTCGGCTGGAACGAGGCCGCGAGCCTCTTCGTGGCCGGCACCACCGCCCGCGCCTCCATCGTGGCGGTCGACGTGCGAGCCGGGGACACCGTGGTGGTCGCCGGGGCCGCCGGAGGGGTCGGCGTCATTGCCACCCAGCTCGCCGTGCTCGCCGGCGCCGCGGTCGTGGCGACCGCGAGCGAGGAGAATCACGCGTTCCTGCGGAGCGTCGGGGCCATCCCGGTGGCTTACGGAAAGGGTCTGGCCGACCGCATTCGCAAGATGGTGCCCGACGGCGTCGACGCCTTTATCGACGCGCATGGCGAGGGAAACGTGCAGGTGGCGGTCGAGCTCGGCGTGCCGCGGGACCGCATCAACACCATCGCCGACTTCGCGGCGAAGAAGAAGTACGGGGTGAAGGCCGCTGGGATGTCCACGGTGCAGCCCCGGGAGGCCCTCACCGAACTGGCCCGGCTGGTGGCGAACGGCGAGCTGAAGATCCCGGTATACGCGACCTATCCGCTCGACCGGGTGCGCGCCGCGTACGAGCGTCTCGCCGCCGGGCATGGTCTCGGCAAGATCGTGCTCGAGGTGCGGCCTGCCGACTCGCTGTGACCGGGCGGCGGAGGCACGGCGGGTAGGATTCGGGGATGCCCGCGCTGGAGAACTCCCAAGGCCCGATCCGCCGGCGTGACACCTCGTCGGAGCAGGCCAAGACCCGCGACCTGAGCTATCCGCCCCTGCCGGAGGCCCTCGTGGTCGCCGTGTACGACAACCACACGCACCTCGAGATCGCCGACGGCGAGCACCCGCTCGACTACCGCGAACAGCTCGACCGCGCGTCGAGCGTGGGGGTGCGCGGGGTGGTGCAGGTGGGCGGGGACCTCGAGACGTCCCGCTGGTCGGCGGAGATGGCGGCGCGGGAGCCGCGGATGCTCGCGGCCGTGGCCATCCATCCGAACGAGGCGCCGCGGTACGAGGCGGATGGCACCCTCGACGCCGCCATCGCGGAGATCGACGAGCTCGCCGGGCGACCACGCGTTCGCGCCGTGGGGGAGACCGGACTCGACTTCTTCCGCACCGGGGAGTCCGGCCGCGCGGCCCAGTACAGGTCGTTCGAGGCGCACATCGCCATTGCCAAGAAGCACGACATCGCGATGCAGATCCACGACCGCGACGCCCACGCCGAGGTGATCGCCACCCTGCGCCGGGTGGGCGCCCCGGATCGCACGGTGTTCCACTGCTTCTCGGGCGACGCGGACATGGCCAGGCTGTGCGCGGACAACGGCTGGTACCTCTCCTTCGCCGGCACGGTGACCTTCAAGAACGCGGCCAACCTGCGGGAGGCGCTCACGGTGATCCCGCGCAGCCAGATCCTGGTGGAGACGGACGCGCCGTTCCTCACCCCGGCGCCGTACCGCGGGCGTCCGAACGCGCCATACCTGCTCCCGCACACGCTGCGCTTCATGGCCGACCATCTCGGCACCGACGTGTCGATGCTCGCCGCGCAGGTCTCATCCAACACCGAACTCGTCTACGGCGGCTGGGATGCCGAACCGGTAACCCACGAACAGGGTTCGCCATACGACGAGGCCGTCGACTCGTCCGAGCTCGCGTGAACGCGGCAATCGATGACTGAGCCGTCGAAGCTGCTGGGACCCGCGGAGATCCGCGACCTCGCCGAGATGCTGGACATCCAGCCCACCAAGAAGCTCGGCCAGAACTTCGTGATCGACGCCAACACCGTGCGCCGCATCGTGAAGGCGGCGGGGGTGAGCGCCAGCGAGACCGTCGTGGAGGTCGGGCCGGGACTCGGATCCCTCACGCTCGGCCTGCTCGAGGTCGGGGCGTCGGTGGTGGCGGTCGAGATCGACAGGCGGCTCGCCGCGCAGCTGCCGGTGACGGTGGAACTGTTCCGGCCGGGCGCACCGCTCACCGTGATCACGGCGGACGCGATGACGATCACCGAGCTGCCTGGCGAGCCGACGTCCCTCGTCGCGAACCTGCCGTACAACATCTCGGTGCCGGTGCTGTTGCACTTTCTCGAGTATTTTCCGCACATCGCCTCCGGCCTCGTCATGGTGCAGTCCGAGGTGGGGCAGCGGATCGCGGCCACGCCGGGGTCCAAGATCTACGGGAGCCCGAGCGTGAAGGCCGCCTGGTATGGCGTGTGGCGCACGGCCGGGCAGGTGAGCCGCCAGGTCTTCTGGCCGGTGCCCAACGTCGACTCGATTCTCGTGCGTTTCGAGCGGCGCGAACAGCCGGGCACCGAGTCCGAGCGTCTCGCGACCTTCTCGCTCATCGACGCGGCGTTCCAGCAGCGGCGCAAGATGCTTCGGCAGTCGCTCTCGGTCGTGCTCGGTTCGAGCGCCGAGGCATCCGCCCGTCTGGAGGCAGCGGGGGTCGCCCCGACGGCCCGCGGCGAGGAGCTCACGGTGCTCGACTTTTTGTCGATTGCGCGGTCGGGTGCGTATGGGGCGGTCGAGCGGGTCGGCTAGGTTGGAGTAATGACCACCGCGGCCGCTCCGAAGGTGGTTCACGCGCGGGCACCGGGCAAGATCAATGTTTTCCTCAAGGTGGGCGCCCTGCTCGAGGACGGCTACCACGACGTCGCGACCGCCTACCAGGCGGTGACGCTCAGCGAGGACGTGCGGGCCTCGGCGGCCGACGACTTCTCGGTGACCTTCAGCGGCCCGATCGACTCCTCGAAGCTCGCCACCGGCGGAACGAACCTCGCCATCAAGGCGGCGCGGCTGCTCGCCCGCAAGGCCGGCTACCGCGGGGGCGTGCACCTCGAGATCGAGAAGCACGTGCCCATCGCCGGGGGAATGGGCGGCGGGTCGGCGGATGCCGCGGCCACCCTGCTCGCCTGCGACGCGCTCTGGGGGACCGACCTCTCGCGCGAGGACCTTCTCGACCTGGCCAAGCGACTCGGATCGGACGTGCCGTTCGCGTTCACCGGGGGCACGGCGATCGGCACCGGTCGCGGCGACCAGCTGAGCCCGGCCCTCGCGAAGGGCCAGTTCCAGTGGGTGCTCGCCTTCGCCGACTTCGGCATGAGCACGCCGCTCGTCTACAGCGAACTCGACCGGCATCGCGACCGGCACTCGCAGGACATCTTTCCGGCGGCGGTGCAGCCGCAGGTGGACGCCAATGTGCTGCAGGCGCTGCGCGCCGGCGACCCGCACATGCTCGCCGAGGTGCTGCACAACGACCTGCAGGCCCCCGCGCTGCACCTCGAGCCCGAACTCGCCCGGGTGATCGAACTCGGCGAGGAGAACGGCGCGCTCGCCGGCATGATCTCGGGCTCCGGCCCCACGGTCGCCTTCCTCGCGCCGAACCTCGACGGCGCCCTCGAGCTCCAGATCGCCCTCAGCGCGGCCCGCCTCACGGTCGTGCGCGCGACGGGCCCCGTTCACGGCGCCCGCATCCTGACCCCCTGAGCGCGTCCCGCCTCGCGTCATCCCGCCTCGCGTCACGCGTCATCCCGCCTCGCGCCTCGAGTCGGGGCATGTGGCCGTTTTGCCGGCTCGGATGCGGCCATTCAC
>NZ_DATCQQ010000004.1:0-4665 GCF_036569425.1 Lacisediminihabitans sp. | reverse complement strand
CAGTCGCCAAGCAGGGTGGCAAGACCACCCTCACGGTCGGGCCGTTCGGTCCCGAGCTGCTTGCCGAGATTCCCGCCGCAACGGCGGGCCAGCCCAACTCCACCAGGCTCGCGCGCTTCATCGGGGTGGACGGACCCCGTTGGTTCCTGCGCGGAGTGATCGCCGGCGAGGGCGCCGTGGATGCCGAGGCGGCCGCCAAGATCGAGGAACTGTTCCGCAGCGTCGTGGTGGTGAGGGGCAAGACCCCGATGCCGCCCCGCGACCTGATTCCCCTGCACATGCCCAAGAGCGCGGCGGCGGCAGAGGACCACCAGGCGTCGACGCTCTGATGTCCGCCCAGGGTGACGGCGACAGGGACACCGAGATCCCGAGTTTTCGGCAGAGTGTCGGCGACGCCCTGCGCAAGAGCGGCCTCGGCCGGGTGACGCCGGGGGAGGTGCCAACGGCCCGGTCGCTCATCACGGCGATCGGCGGAGTTCGCGGGCTCGTCGAGTCGATCCTGCCAGGCCTCGGCTTTCTCGTCATCTACACCCTGACGAAGAACGTGACCCTCGCGGTGCTGGCTCCCGTGGCACTCGCGGTGGTCTTCGTCGTCGTGCGGCTCCTCACGCGCAGCCCGGTCTCCCAGGCGCTCGCGGGCATCATCGGCATCGGTATTTCGGCCGCCCTGGCGCTGCTGTCCGGGCGTGCGGAACAGAACTTCCTGCCGGGCATCATCATCAACGTCGTGAGCGTCACCGTGCTCCTCGTGAGCATTGCGGTGCGCTGGCCCCTCATCGGCGTCATCGTCGGCTTCCTCACCAATGAGGGATTCGAGTGGCGGCAGAACACGTCGAAGCGGCGGGTGCTGTACCTCGCCACCTGGCTGTGGGCCGGCCTCTTCGCCTTGCGCCTCATCGTGGAGGTGCCGCTCTATTGGGCACGCAACGTGGAGTGGCTGGGGGCGATGAAGCTACTGCTTGGTGTGCCGCTCTACGCCGGCCTGCTCTGGGTCACCTGGCTCCTCGTCCGCGCCGCCTACGCGAAGGCCGGCGAGCGAAGCACCGAGTGACAGGAGTGCTGCGGTGTCGAGTCGCGGCGGTGGGGAATGCCGATCCCGTGTACTATTTATCTTGACATCAAGATAGTTTTGCAACTAGCACCCTCGCTGAACGTACCGACGAGACTTAGGCTTGCCTTGCTGGCAGGCGGTCTGGTCGAAAGCAAGGATTGGCACCGGTAGCAGGCAGGGCTCAGTAAGGGAGACGCGCAATGTCGCAGGTCAACAGCTTCGGTTCGAAAGACACCCTCGCGGTCGGTTCGACCGAGTATCAGGTGTTCCGCGTCGATCGGGTTCCCGGTTACGAGAAACTGCCGTTCAGCCTCAAGGTGCTGCTCGAGAACCTCCTTCGCACCGAAGACGGCGCGAACGTCACACGATCCCAGATCGAGGCCCTCGGATCCTGGGTGCCCACCGCCGAGCCGGACACCGAGATCCAGTTCACGCCGGCCCGCGTCGTGATGCAGGACTTCACCGGCGTTCCGTGCATCGTCGACCTCGCCACGATGCGCGAGGCCGTCGCCGCGCTCGGCGGCGATCCCAAGAAGATCAACCCGCTCGCTCCAGCCGAGATGGTGATCGACCACTCCGTGATCGCCGACCTCTTCGGCACCGAGAATGCCTTCGAGCGCAACGTCGAGATCGAGTACGAGCGCAACGGTGAGCGCTACCAGTTTCTGCGCTGGGGCCAGACGGCCTTCGATGACTTCAAGGTCGTTCCGCCGGGAACCGGCATCGTGCACCAGGTCAACATCGAGTACCTCGCCCGCGTCACCATGACCCGCGAGGTCGACGGCGTGCTGCAGGCCTACCCGGACACCTGCGTCGGCACCGACTCGCACACCACCATGGTCAACGGGCTGGGCGTGCTCGGCTGGGGCGTCGGCGGCATCGAGGCCGAGGCGGCCATGCTCGGCCAGCCCGTCTCCATGCTCATCCCCAAGGTCGTCGGCTTCAAGCTCTCCGGCACCATTCCCACCGGCGTCACGGCCACGGATGTCGTGCTCACCATCACGCAGATGTTGCGTAAGCACGGGGTCGTCGGCAAGTTCGTGGAGTTCTACGGCGCCGGAGTGGCGGCGGTCCCGCTCGCCAACCGCGCGACCATCGGCAACATGAGCCCCGAGTTCGGCTCGACCGCCGCGATGTTCCCGATCGACGACGTCACCCTCGACTACCTGCGCCTCACCGGCCGCAGCGAGGAGCAGGTCGCCCTCGTCGAGGCCTACGCCAAGCTGCAGACCCTGTGGCACGACGCCGACACCGAGCCGGTGTTCAGCGAATACCTTGGACTCGACCTCGGAACGGTCGTGCCGTCCATCGCCGGTCCGAAGCGCCCCCAGGACCGCGTCGAGCTCAGCCGCGCGAAGACCCAGTTCGAGCTCGACCTCGGCGCGTACGCCGAGACCGGCCACTCGGAGATGGACGCCGCCCTCGAGGGCACGTTCCCGGCATCCGATCCGGTCGGATTCACCTCGCAGGACGAGGAGACGGCGCACCGCCATGCCGGCAACGGCCACACCAGCCCGACCCCGTCGCACGCGTCGAATCCCTCGGAGGTCACGCTGCACAACGGTGACCACTTCACGCTCGACCACGGCGCGGTCGCGATCGCGGCGATCACCTCGTGCACCAACACCTCGAACCCCTCCGTGATGCTCGCGGCCGGCCTCCTCGCCCGCAACGCGAGCAAGAAGGGCCTCAAGTCCAAGCCGTGGGTGAAGACCACCCTCGCACCGGGCTCCAAGGTCGTCACCGACTACTACGAGAAGGCGGGCCTCAACGGCTATCTCGAAGACCTCGGCTTCTACCTCGTCGGCTACGGCTGCACCACCTGCATCGGCAACTCCGGCCCGCTCGAAGAGGAAATCTCCAAGGCGGTTCAGGACAACGACCTCGCCGTGACCGCCGTGCTCTCGGGCAACCGCAACTTCGAGGGTCGCATCAACCCCGACGTGAAGATGAACTACCTCGCGAGCCCGCCCCTCGTGATCGCGTACGCCCTCGCCGGCTCGATGAACTTCGACTTCGAGGCGGATTCGCTCGGAAAGGACACCGAGGGCAACGATGTCTTCCTCAAGGACATCTGGCCGGACGCCGCCGAGGTCCAGGCGACCATCGACTCCTCCATCGACACCGAGATGTTCACCCACGAGTACGCGGGCGTATTCGACGGCGACGAGCGCTGGCGTTCGCTGCCCACCCCCACCGGGTCGACCTTCGAGTGGGACGAGAACTCCACCTACGTGCGCAAGCCCCCGTACTTCGACGGAATGACGATGGAGACCACCCCGGTGTCGGACATCGTGGGCGCGCGGGTGCTCGCCAAGCTCGCCGACTCCGTCACGACCGACCACATCAGCCCCGCCGGCAACATCAAGGCGGACAGCCCCGCCGGCCAATACCTCGATGAGCACGGCATCGACCGCAAGGACTACAACTCCTACGGTTCGCGCCGCGGCAACCACGAGGTGATGATCCGCGGAACGTTCGCGAACATTCGCCTGCGCAACCAGCTGCTGGACGGCGTGGAGGGCGGGTACACCCGCGACTTCACCAAGCCGGATGCCCCGCAGTCGTTCATCTACGACGCGAGCCAGAACTATCAGGCGGCTGGGACCCCACTCGTGATCTTCGCCGGCAAGGAGTACGGATCGGGCTCTTCGCGCGACTGGGCCGCGAAGGGAACGAGCCTGCTCGGCGTGAAGGCGGTCATCACCGAGAGCTTCGAGCGCATCCACCGCTCGAACCTCATCGGAATGGGCGTCGTGCCGCTGCAGTTCCCGGCAGGCGAGAGCTGGGCGAGCCTCGGCCTCGATGGCACCGAGATCGTGAGTATCTCGGGACTCGAGGAGCTGAATTCCGGCACGACACCCAAAACCGTGCACGTGACCGCCGCACCGAGCGAGCACTCGCCGGCGGGCAAGCAGGCCGTGGAATTCGACGCGGTCGTGCGCATCGACACCCCGGGAGAAGCCGACTACTACCGCAACGGAGGCATCCTCCAGTACGTTTTGAGGTCGCTGGTTTAGGCTGGCCGGATGAGCCTTCTCGAGAGCATCCACGGTCCCCGAGACCTGGACGCGCTGAGCACGGAACAACTCGTCGAACTCGCCGCAGAGATCAGGGAATTCCTCATCACGGAGGTCTCCAAGACCGGAGGGCACCTCGGTCCGAACCTCGGAGTCGTCGAGTTGACGATGGCTGTGCATCGGGTCTTCGACTCGCCGAATGACGCCATCGTCTTCGACACCGGACACCAGGCGTACGTGCACAAGCTGCTCACCGGGCGGCAGGACTTCTCGCGCCTCCGGGAGCGGGGAGGGCTCGCGGGGTATCCGCAGCGTTCGGAGTCCGTTCACGACATCGTGGAGAGTTCGCACGCGTCGAGTTCGCTCAGCTGGGCCGACGGCATCTCGCGCGCCTTCCAGATGACCGGTCAGAAGGATCGTCACGTCGTCGCGATCGTCGGCGACGGCGCGCTCACCGGCGGGATGACGTGGGAGGCCCTCAACAACATCAGCGACGACAACAGCCGCAATCTGGTGATCATCGTCAACGACAACGGCCGCTCGTACGCACCCACCATCGGCGGGATGGCACGGTTCCTCAACGACGTGCGCACC
>NZ_DATCQQ010000003.1:0-63472 GCF_036569425.1 Lacisediminihabitans sp. | reverse complement strand
CCCGCCGTTCGGCGTGCCCCGGGTGGACCACGCCCCGTCGCTCGCCCATCGGGTGCGACCGACGCTCTCACGACCGACGCCGCCCGCATTCGGCAGCACGATCGTGCAGCCGCCGCCGCCGAAGCCCACTCCCGTGAAGGTCGCCCCCGCCCCGTGGCCGGAGCCGCTCGGCGTCAGTCTGCCCGCGCTCGTCACCCTCGACGGCTCGACCCTCCCGGCGCCCCGGGACGGCATCGTGCGCCCGAATCCCCCGAGGCCCCCGAAAGCGCCGCAGTCGCCGAAACCGGTCTGATCGGTCGGCGCCCGCCCGCCGACCGCGACACGACACACCCACCCCGTGGCTGCTCGCCTGACGGCGATCGCGGCGCAGAATGGGAGCACACTACCGGGGAGGCGGCGCACCAGGCAATGAGAGCACGTGCGGTGGTAGCGGCGGTCTTCGCCTCGGGGTGCATCCTCTTTGCCGGCTGGGAGTCCGGCGCGTGGCATGACGCCGCACTCCACCCGGCATCGGCGGCGGGCACCCCGACGCCGACCGTTGCCATCCGCTCGGCGTCGCCGACTCCCGCGGAGAGCATCCCCGCCCCGGTCGAACCAACCGTCACGCCGACTCCCACACCGACCCCCACGCCAACCGTCACGCCGACCCCCACCGCCACGCCGAGCCCCGTTCCGCCGCCGGTCGCGCCGCCCGTCGCCGCCCCACCCGCGCCGGCAGCCCCTCCCGTCGCGGCCGGCGGCACCTTTCCGGGTTCGCTCGCCCAGACGCCGTACGGCACTGTGCGGGTCGCGGTGACGATCACGGCCGGACGGATCACCGACGTGCAGGCTCTCAAGCTCACCGACGCCGGCTCGACCTCGGTGCAGATCAGCCGATACGCCGCGCCGATTCTGCGATCCGAGGTGCTCGCGTCCCAGTCGGCGCGCGTTGCGGGGGTGGGCGGGGCCACCTACACGTCGGTCGGCTACCTCTCCTCGCTGCAGGCCGCCCTCACGAGCGCGCACTTCGGATAGCCGGCACGATTAGAGGCGGGCGAGTCGCGCCCGCGCGAAGCAGTACAGGCCGTAGGCAATGAGCCCAGCGCCCACCAGCCAGAGGATGGCCGGGCCGTAGGGCAGCGAGACGAGCGCCTTGAGCGCCCCGTCGAGGCCCGTCGCCTTGCTCGGATCGATCGTGAGCCCCGCGATCACGAACACCGCGCCGGTCACCGCGAGTGCGATGCCCTTGGCGATGTAGCCCACCACGCCGAGGACGACAACCGCGCCACCCACGGTCGGCGGCACGGTGATGTCGTCGGTGAACTTTCTCCTCGCCCCCTTGATCACGAAGTACAGCCCGATGCCGGCGATACCGAGCCCGAGCACGACCAGAACGATGACGCCACCCGTGGTCGCGACGAGCCCGCTGGCGAAGCCGCCCGTGCTCTGGGCGGCGTTTGTGGAGCCACCAATGGCGAAGCTGAACGCCGTCGCGGCGATCGCGAGATAGGCCACCGCCTTCCCCCACTCCGCGGCACGGTGTGCCCACTTGCTCTTCGTGTCCGACCCCCGGGCGAGCAGCCCGACCACGAACTGCCAGACGCCGAGGGCGGCCAGGCCGACCACGACCACCCACAACAGGATGCGCCCGCCGGGTGTTGCGGCGAGTTGGCCGAGGGCCCCGGACTGGTCGGCCTCAGCACCCCCGGCACCGGTCGCGACGCTGATCGCGATCGCTCCGATGAGCAGGTGCAGGAGCCCGTTGACGGCATAGCCCAGACGGGCGAGCGCCTGAAACAGCCGGTTGTTCTTCGCCTCTTGTGCCGCGGAGGTAGCCATCCGATTCGCCATCGTCCCAGCCTAGTCAGCGGGGGAGATTGCCACCGGACACAGACGCAACACTCAGGAAGCTTTCCTAGCCTCGAGCTGATGACCTTACAGACGACGATCGAGCGACAGCCCACTGCGACCCCCGCGAAAAGCGCCGGATCGAGCACCCGCCTCACCGCTCTCGACGGTCTCCGCGGTGTGGCCGCGATGGTTGTGGTGCTCTACCACCTGTACCTCGTGGCGGAGCCGGTGCTGCTGAAGACGGGCGGATCAGGGGTGGGAAGCGCGATCTGGTGGATCTCGCAGACGCCCCTCAAACTGTTCAGCGCAGGCTCGGAGGCCGTGCTCGTCTTCTTCGTGCTGAGCGGACTCGTCGTCGCGCTTCCGGCCCTCGGCTCCAAGGGCTTCTCCTGGGCCGGATTTCTGAGCGGGCGCCTCGCGCGCCTCTATATTCCGGTCTGGGTCTCCATCGCCATCGGAACGGCGCTTGTCTGGATGATCCCCCGCGACCAGTCCGCGGTCACGCCCGGCACGTGGATGGACAAGGCGCAGGCGACCTCGATCAGCTGGGGCACCCTGCTCGACGAGGCGAGCCTCACCCGCGCCTCCTACGACGTGAACAACGTGCTGTGGTCCCTCCGCTGGGAGCTCGTGTTCTCGGTGCTGCTGCCCCTCTTCGTCGCCCTCGCCATCATCGCCCGCCGACGCTGGGCGATCGCGATCGCTGCCGCCCTCGTGGTGAGCACCGTCGGGGTGGTCGCCGGCATCGACGCTTTCCAGTACCTCCCGGTGTTCTTCATCGGCACGATCATGGCGGTGCGACTGGATGCCATCCGGGAGTGGACGAAGCGCCGCCTGCTGCGGCCCCACTCCCGCCGGTGGGGGGCAGCCCTCGTCGTCGGCTCGCTGCTGCTGCTCGTCGCGCACTCGCTCGCCCGACCGATCGTGCAGAGCGGTTCGGTCGCCGACACACTGCTCACCCAGCTTTCGGTTCTCGGCGCCGCGGGGCTCGTGCTCGCCGCGATCGGCGTACGGCCGGTGCGGTCGGCGCTCGAATCCCGCCCCAGCCAGTGGCTCGGCCGGGTCTCGTTCAGCCTCTACCTCGTGCACATGCCGATCCTCGCCACCCTCACCTTCCTGCTCGGCGACGAGCGCTGGTGGCTCGTGGCGCTGCTCACCGTGCCGGCGGCCCTGCTCACGGCGTGGGGATTCCACAGGGCCGTCGAGCGCCCATCCCACCGGCTGGCCCGGCGCATCACTCGGGCGGTCACCACCGGGGTGGACAGTCACCGCGCCCGCTCGTCGAAGGCGGCCTAACGATCAGTCCTTCGCGAGCCCCGTCGGGAATCGCTTCCACGCCTGGCGGAACTGCGCCTCGGCTGCCGCGGCGCGCTGCTCTTCGATCGCGTGCAGGCGCCCGTAGCTGAAACCGTTCTCCCCCTGAAGGTAGGCCTGGGTGCTCAGCCGCAGGAGCGTGTCCCGCGCGACGACACTGTCCTGGTGCTCGCCCAGAATCGTCTGCAGATTCTCCGCGGCGGCAGCGAGTCGATCGGCCGGCTTGCGTCGCACCGGTCGCGCGAGCTCGGCCGCGTAGCGCAGGCGCTTGGCCGACTTGCGCACCTCGTGCAGGGCGATTGCGTGCTGCCCGGCATCCTTCACCGTGTGCGCCGCGCGTACGGCACGACGAAGCCGTCGCGACTCACGCTCGATCAGGCGCGGGATAACGCGTTCGGCCGACCGCCCGGCCAGGTCGGTGAGCGGCGGGGACGCCAGGAGGGCGTCGAGGGCGTCGAGCAGGTCGAAGTACCGGGTCGAATCCAGCGCCTCGAGACCGCCGTGCCGGGCGGCCGCGAAGTCCCCGTCGAGCTGCGAATCGATCCGGTTCTTCACCGGTCCGAGGACGAGCACGGGCGGTTCGGCGCCGACCAGTTCGTCCAGTCGCGCATTGATCACCTGGATGTCGCGCGAGGTTCCCAGCGCCGCACCGAGCCACTGCAGCTCGGCCCGCAGCCGCGCGACGACGTCCGGGTCGATGAGCAGTCGATAGGTTGCGAGCGCCGAGCGAAGCCGGCGGATGGCGATCCGCAGATCGTGCACCGCGTCCGGCCCGCCCTCGCGCACGAGCGGGTCCTGGGCGATGAGCGCATGGACGTGCTCGTCCAGGTAGCTGAGCAGCACGTGGGCGGCGGTCATCCGGTTGGTGGTCCACTGCGGAGTGGGGCGCTGTATGGGCAGCCGGTCGCCGAGGGAGCGGGCGAGCTTGGACGCCGACGGCGAGCGGTGGATGCCAGCCGCGGCGAACAGGGACTCCGCGGCGTCGAGCACCGTCGCGCCGCCATCCACGAGTTCCACCTCCCACTCGCGCCAGCTCTCGGCGGCCGAGGCCGGGACGAGCCGCTCGGCCGTGACGTGGTCGTCGCAGAACACCGCGAGAACCTGGTCGTTGTCGCCGCGCAGCCCGCGCACGATGCGGCGGGTGTGCAGCCGCACCACCGGGGCGAGTGCGCGCCCCCGGAGGTGAACCCGCACGCGCTGATGCAGGGCCTCCGGTACCCGGTTGCGGTCGACGCCGAGTGGTTCGTGCAGCTCCCGGCGCGTGTCGCTCGACTGCGGGAGCTTGAGGTGCCAGCCGGCGTCGTCGCCGCCGGTGCGCCTGCGCAGGGTGATGTGGTTCGCGGCGAGGGTGAGGTCGTCGGTATCGAAGTACACGGCCTCGAGCAGGTGCTCCACCGGCTGGTCGACGCGTCGAACTCCGGGCAGGGTGTGCAGGTCGGGAAGCGGGGTCGCCTCCGTGACGTCATACTTCCGTTCGATCTCGAGCGCGTCGTGGGAAGTCATAGCTGATTTTAGGCGCCAAAGCGCGGCGCAGGCCCAAAGGCCCGAGCGGGATCGCCGTAGCGGATGCGAGAATCCGAGGGAGGGAGAGGGAGCAATGAAGACACGCAATTGGAGTGACCTGAGCACGGGGCAGCGGAGGGCGGTGGTGGCGGCGGCCGTCGCGGAGTTCGCGCTCGCCGTCGCGGCCTGGACGGATCTGGCCAGGCGACCGGCCAGGCTCGTCAACGGTCGCAAGGGTGTGTGGGCGGCGATCATCGCGGTGAACTTCTTCGGGCCGATCGCCTATTTCGTGCGAGGTCGGCGCCGCTGATCCCGGCTACCGCCAAGGTTGCCTTACCGCAATCATTCGCGGATAGTGGGGCGGGTGAACGACTCCGCTGCTGCCGAGCGCGCCGCTGCTGAGCGCGCCGACGCCGATCACGCCGCTGCTGAGCGCGCCGACGCCGATCACGCCGACGCCGAGCACGCCGACGCCGATCACGCCGACGCCGAGCACGCCGACGCCGAGCACGCCGACGGCGACCGCGGGGAGGTCTGCTGGCTCGAGCGAGTGTGCCAGGAGTGCGGCGCTCTCGTCGACGGCCCGCTGCCGAAGGCGTGCTGGCGCTGCGGCTACACCGTGACTCCGACCTGACCGTGACTTCGACCTGACCGTGCGTTCCGCTTCGGTGCAGCGGCCGTGGTGCGCCGAGATCCGTCGACACCTCTATTCCGCGGCGGTCAGGTCCCGCCTGCGCTGCTTCCTCACGGTCAGAACGAGCAACACGAGCGCGCATGCCTGCAGCAGGATCACGACGAGGATGAGCACTCCGAGCCGCTCGTACAGGGCGCCGGAGAGCACCCCGCCAACGAGCGCGCCCGCGCCCTCGAACGCGGCGAAGATGCCGTACGCCGTCGCTCGTCGTGCCGAGGGCACGAGATCGGCGACCATCGCCTTCACCGTCGACTCCTGGATGCCGGATGCCGCCCCCCAGGCGACCACGCCGACGATCACGGCCACGATCTGGTTCGACAGGGCCAGCCCGGGCACGAGGGCGATCAGGAACGGCAGGGCCAGCAGAACGTTCGTGCCCTTCCTGTCGTAGACGTAGCCGCTCGCGAGCGCCGCGATGGCCCCGGCCGCCATCGCCGCCGCGTAGACGAGGGGCACCGCGGAGAGGGGCACGAGCCCCGCCTTCGTCACGTGGAAGGAGATCACGCCGTAGGTGACGAGGCCGGCGTTGGCGGCGAACGCCGCCGCGGCGAACGGGTAGAAGGTCGGCGGAAGTCTCGGTGGGGGATCGCTCCCGTCGGCCGCGGCGCCCACGGCTCGGTCGAGTTTGGTGTCGTAGACGCTCACGTCGGGAACACGCATCCGGATCGCCGCGAGCAGCGCGAGGGCGAGCGCCCCCGGCACGGCGAGCACGGCGAATGCCGGCCAGAGCACGGTGGTCAACGCGATCACCCCGGCCACGACGAGCGGGCCGAGCAGCGAGCCCGTCTGGTCGAGCGCCTTGTGCACCGCGAAGCCCCTGCCGCGACCCACCGAGCCCGCGGCCGACGCGAGAAGCACGGTCTTCGCTGGGCTGCGCACTGCCTTGCCGGTGCGATCCCCGATGATCAGGATGCTCGCCACGGCGAGCCCGGCGCCTCCGACGAACGGCGCGAGGGCCAGCAGGGGGATGCAGATCACCGTGAGCGCGTAGCCGACGACAGTGAAGGTCCAGTAGCGGCGGGTTCGGTCGGCCCACGGACCGGTGGCGAGGCGCAGACCCAGTCCGATGGCCTCGCCGGCGCCCGTCACGAGTCCGACGACCAGGGCGGAGGCGCCGAGCTGGCCGAGAAGGGGCCCGGCAAGCGAGCTCCCCCCGTCGGAGACGATGTCGACGGCGAGGCTGAGGAAGCCAAAGCCGGCGACCACGCGCCACGCCGACCATCGAGGGGAAGTACCGGACACCACCGCACCCCCAGCCACCGAGAGCCACCATTATTGCAGCCTGCCGCCGCGCCTGGGCGAACCGAGAGGGCGACCGGGTCAGCCGATCAGGGCCGTCCACGCGAGCAGGTGCTCGACGGTCACCCCGGCGTACCCGGGCACCGAGCCGAAGGCGTCCCGAACCGCCGCGCTCTCGGCCTCGAGCGTCGCAGGGCCCTCGTCGAAGAAGGTGTATTGGGACCCGCCAGCCACCTGAGGGCTGTCGGTCTCGACACCCACGGTGAAGTCCCTCCCGGCCGCCGAGGCCAGCGCGACGGTCGGGGATGCGAGGGCCACGATCCCGTCCGGGCCGGCCGCGTGATCGGAGAAGGCAACGATCGCGACCGAATCCACTCCGCCGATCAGCGCGCCGAACACCGACTGCGCGCCGAATTGCTTCGTGGTGAGCCACCACGGCAGGTCGATGCCGAGGGGCAGCGGCCCGGCCGCCGTCCTGGCCGCCGACAGCAGGTCGAGGAATTGCGGGGTGATGGCCGAGAAGTCTGGGTCGACCACTCCCGCCCATGGCTCGACATCCAGCTGAACCGCGTCGAAATCGGCCGCGGCGCGGGCGGCGGTCACCCACTGGGCGACGAGGCCGGGAGTCGCCAGCCAGGACGCGTCACCGCCGAGGGCGGCCACGCGGATGCCGCGGGCGTGCAGGGCGTCGACGCTGTCGGAGAGCCACGGGGCGATGGCGCCCTGGTCGGACGCCCACGGTACGGACAGGTAGACGGTGGAGAGGCCGTGGTCGGCGGCGAATTGCGCGATCGCCGCGGGCAACATGCCGGATTGGCCGCGACCGCGCGCGTCGACGGCGGGATCCACGGAGTTGCCCCACGCCCACAGGCTCGTGATCGCCGAGACGGGCGGCGTGGTGATCGGCAGACTCGGGCAGGCCATGTTCGAACCTACCGCCGCGAGCAGCGCCGCCGCCGTCGCGATGCCGGGCGGAAGGGCGCACGATGACAGCTCCCCGGCGAGCGTCGCGACGGTTCCCGCGTAGCCGGTGCCGGAGACGGTGAGGATGGCGACGCGGGTTCCGAACGAGTCGGGGAGCCCGCTCGGGCTGCCCCGGCCGTTGTCGAAGGCCACCGAGAACCGCGCGGAGGAGCCGGGGACCTCGTCGCCCGGCCCGTCCGTCCACACGGCCGTGTCCGGCTCGAGTCGGGCCTGCGCGGCGACGAGGGCGGCCTGCACGTGCCCGCGTTCGATGGCGCCCGAGCCCCCTCCGGCAAGCTGCGCGAGCGTGGCCTCGCCGACCGCGCGGGTACTCCCGATCGCGTCGCTGCCGTTGGATGCGCTGCCGCCGATGCCGTTGGTGGAGTCTGACAGGGGCGTTATCGCCTGCGCAGGAAGGGACGCGGCACAGAGGGAGAGCGTGGCGGCCGTGAGAGTCGCCGCGAGAAACGCGCGCCAAAATCGCAGACCCACCAGGTTCCCCATGATCGCCCCCGCAATCCCCGCGCGGTTGCCGCGCTCTTGAATAATAGGCGAGAAACGCTCGGGGCGCTCTATTTTGACGCACCGGGAGACGAGAACGTCTGGCGGCATCCGCTGCAGTGGATGCTCGGCGACGACCTCCTGGTGGCCCCGGTCACCGAGGCGGGCGCCACCGAGTGGTCGACCTACCTTCCGGCCGGCGAGTGGGTCGACGCCTGGTCGGGCGCCGCCGTGGAGGGGGCCGCGTGGTGCAACGGCCGGCGCCCATCGACGAGATCCCGATCTACGTTCGGGCGTCTGCCTGGCCTCGCCTGTCGGCCGTGTTCGGGGTCTGATCGACCGGCTTGCCAGAATGTGCGGGCGGTGGTCGACACGGGGGCATGAAACGGGGGACTATGGAACCCAGCCGATCCCGAGGAGTGCCGTGTCCGATTCGTCCCGTCCCATGGTCGAAGAGCTCTCGGAGGAGGTCTGCTGGGAACTCCTGGGCGATGTCTCCGTCGGCCACCTCGCGGTGTCCACAGATGACGGGGTGGACATCTTCCCGGTCAACCTCCTGGTGAAGGATCGCGTGGTCTTCTTTCGGAGCGCGCCCGGTTCGAAGCTCATGGACCTCACGAAGTTTCCCGCGGTCGCCTTCCAGGTGGAGGGCACCCACCACCGCGCCCGCTGGAGTGTGGTGGTGAAGGGACGGGCCGAGCGGATGGCGCTGGACTCGGAGATCGAGGCGTCCGGCGTGCTCGGCCTGCACACACTGAGCCCCACGGAGAAGTGGAACTACGTGCGGATCCTGCCCGGCACGGTCACCGGGCGCCGGTTCATCGGTCCTCGCCGCTCGGTGAAGGAGATGGCGAAGGCGCTCTACGGGGGCTGAGCGCCGCGGTCTCGCCCACCAGTTGCAGCGGATGGACGGACGCTACGCTGTGGAGACCATGTGTATCGGCGGCGGGCAGGGCCTCGCGGCCGTCTTCGAACGGGCCTGAAGGGCGAACATGAAGGATCGCATCACCCTCCGATTCCTCGCGTCTCCCGGCGACGCCGATGGTTCGATCGTGCAGGCCGGCAGCGTGCTCGAGTGGATCGACAAGGCGGGCTACGCCTGCGCCGTCGGCTGGGCGGGGGCGTCCTGCGTCACCGCCTACGTCGGCAACGTCAACTTCGGCCGTCCGATCCACCCGGGCGAACTGGTGGAGGCCACCGCCCGGGTGATTCACACCGGGCGCACGAGCATCCACGTGCAGGTCACCATCTCGTCCGCCGACACGCGGGACGGCGAGTTCACCCTGGGAACGCACTGCATTCTCGTGTTCGTGGCCGTCGACGCAGCTGGACGGCCGCAGCGCGTTCCGGAGTGGGTGCCGCGCGGTCTCGAGGACCTGGAGATCGCTGCCGGGGCGGAGGGCCGCATCGTCGCCCGCGCGCGGATTCACGATGAGATGCGCCGCCAGAGGTACACGAGCGAGGGCACCGCGCCCAGGGTCACGTTCCGATTCCTCGCCGCGCCCTCCGTCGTCAACTTCGGCGGCAACGCGCACGGCGGAACCGTCATGCGTTGGATCGACGAGGCGGCCCGCACCTGCGCGACCGAGTGGAGCAAGCGGGCGACGATCGCCGTGTACTCGGGGGGAATCCACTTCTACCGGCCGATCCGCATCGGCGAGATCGTCGAGGTCGAGGCGCGGCTCATCCACACCGGACAGCGCAGCATGCACGTCGCGATCCACGTGCGGTCCGGCGACCCCATCGATCCGGTGATGGAGATGACGACGCAGTGCATGAGCATCCTCGTGTCGACGGGCGACGACGGCCGTGCGATTCCGGTGGCCGCCCTGATGCCGCGATCCGAGGAGGACCGGGCCCTCGACGCCCACGCGATCGACCTCATCGCCATGCGCGCGGAGCTCACCGCCCTGCCCGTCGACGGCCCGCTTCGCAATTCCGCCTGATCCGCCTGATCCGCCTGATCCGCCTGACCCGCCTGACCGGCGCGATCGGCCCGCTTCGCCGAGGCGAGCCTGCCGCACCGCCCGCGAGCTACTTGAGGATGCGGACCATCTTGCGGTTGACGAACTCCTCGATTCCGAAGCGGCCGAGTTCGCGGCCGAAGCCGCTCCTCTTGATTCCGCCGAACGGGAGTTCCGGGCCTTCGAGCCCGACACCGTTGACGAACACCATGCCGGCCTCGATCTGGTCGGCCACGCGCAGAACCTGTTCGTGGTCGGTCGAGAAGAGGTACGAGCCGAGGCCGAACGGGGTGTCGTTCGCGAGGGTGACGGCCTCCGCCTCGCTCGCGACGCTGTAGACGATCGCGACCGGGCCGAAGAACTCCTCGTGGTGCGCGTCCATCTCGGGGGTGACGCCGGTGAGCACCACCGACGGGAAGTAGGTTCCGTTGCGCTCGCCCCGCGCCACCACGGTCGCGCCCTGGGCGATGGCGCGCTCCACCTGCTCGTCGAGGCGGTCCGCGGCGAGGGCGGACGACAACGGTCCGAGAACCGTGCCATCGGCCATCGGGTCCGAGGGCACAGGCTCCGTGAGCTTGGCGGTGAAGCGCTCGAGGAAGTCGTCGTACAGGTCGCCGATCACGACGAAGCGCTTGGCCGCATTGCAGGACTGGCCGTTGTTGTCGACGCGACCCGCGACAGCCGCATCCACCGTTGCGTCCAGATCGTCGGTGCTGAGCAGGATGAACGGGTCGGACCCACCGAGTTCGAGCACCACCTTCTTGAGATTGCGGCCGGCGACCTCCGCCACCGCTGCCCCGGCGCGCTCCGAGCCGGTGAGGGAGACCCCGACGAGGCGAGGATCGGCGATCAAATCGGCGATCTGCTCGTTCGATGCGTAGATGTTGCGGTAGGCACCGGTCGGGAACCCGGCGTCGTCGAACATCTGCTCGATCGCGGCCGCCGATTCCGGGCACTGCCCGGCGTGCTTCAGCAGTATCGTGTTGCCGAGCACGAGGTTGGGTCCGGCGAACCGAGCCACCTGGTAGTAGGGAAAGTTCCACGGCATGATGCCGAGAAGGGGACCGAGCGACGAACGGCGCACGAACGCGCTGCCCTCCCCGTCCAGCAGCTCGATCTGCTCGTCGGCCAGGAACTTCTCGCCGTTGGTGGCGTAATAGGAGTAGATGGCGGCGCTGAAGTCCACCTCGCCCAGGGCCTGCTCGAGAGGCTTGCCCATCTCCCGCGCGATGATCTCGGCGAGCACCTCTCGGCGCTCGACATGAAGATCGGCGACCCGCTGCACGAGGGCGGCGCGCTCGCCGATGGTGCTGGTTCTCGACCAGGTGCGGTGGGCCGTCTCGGCCGCTCCGAGGGCGTCGTCCAGCTGGGCATCCGTGGCCGGCGAAAATACGGGTCCCCGGTCTCCGGTTGCGGGGTTGGTGACGACATACTCGCTCATAGTTGCTCCTCGATATCTCTCGTCGGGGGCTCTCCGTCCGACGCGCGCGCTGCGTCATCGCACCGTGCATCGGTCCGGCTCGCCACCGCATCGGTTCAACGAAACCTCAGGAGAAATCTACGGGATGAACCTGTGCCACGACCACGGACCGCCGCCGCTCAGAACGTGCAGCGACCGGCGCCCACCCGATTCGGCCGGTGTCCGGGAACGGTGACGATTGCCGTGGCGCCGACCGGAACCTCGACCTCCATCGTCAGCTCCCTGGCGAAGCGCCGCCAGGCAACGCCCAGAAGGCCTTCATCCAGGGAATCACGATGTTGGGGATCAAGGACCGACGTGGCCACCAGACCCGTGCCGGCTGCGCCATCCGCTTTCGAGGTTCGTGCCCGTTGGCTAACGTTGGGGGCGGCAGGGGCAACGGGCAACGCGAGGCGAGTCACGATGGATATCACGGTCTGGGTGAAGCCCGGCAGCCGCAAGGGACCCCTCGTCGAGGAGGGCGAGGATCGCTTCGTGGTATTCCTGCGCGAGCGAGCCGTCGATGGGCAGGCCAACGACGCTCTCATCGGTGTGCTCGCCACGCACTTCGGCGTGCCGAAGAGCGCCGTCAGCATCCTGCACGGTTATGCCTCCCGAGCGAAGCGCCTGCGCATCGACAGATAGGTCTCCGACCGTGACGGTTACCGGGGGTGTCGCACCGCGTCGTGCCGGGCTAGCCTTGGCGCGATGGGCTAGTCAAGAAGATCTCGGATGAGCGGAGACTCGAATGGCGACGGACGGCAGGACACGAGTGACGGTGCGAGACGGGCAGTGGGGTTTCGCCTTCCTGCTGGCGTACATCGGAGCCGCCATCTACTTCGTCTCCACATCGGACGGCTCATTCTGGGGCGTCATCCTCGGGCTGCTCCGGGCGATTGTCTGGCCGGTCTACGTCGTCTATCACGTGCTGGTGATGATCGGCGCCTGATCGCACGGCAGGACGCGGCACCCGGGGGCGGGGGAATGGGCTGATGAAGACATTCACTCCGCCGCAGACCAACCTGAACGCCTCGAACGTCGTCCTCGGCCCGATGAGGATCTCCGACCTCGACGACCAGGAGGTCCGCACCCTGATCGGTACCGCGCGCGATGTCGGCATCAATTTCTTCGATCACGCCGACGTGTTCTCACTGACCATCGCACGATGACTCTCCACGTCGACGAAGCAACGCTCAACAGCGGGAAACCACACCACTCAAAGGGGCGTCACCCAATCGATGAGAAGCGACATGTGGTTCAAGGCATGCGATCAGGCGGGATCTCTTGGTGCTTGTCACGATCAGCTTGCCACCGACGCTATTCGCCGATAGGTGCGCGGCAACGCATTCTGCATCTCTACAGACGATCGAGGAGCATCCAAGTGGACCACACTCACGCGGGATTCAAGAAGCGCTCTCTTGTGCGGCGGCGCATGACGCTCTCCCGCGCGGCTACGGTCGATGACGTGAATGCAGTCTCATCGGGTGACACGACCGCGGCAGCTGGTGCTGCACACCAGGTCCGACCCACCGTCAACTCTCGGCCGGCACCTCGATCAGCTGCGGACACTAGTGACGGTCCCTCCCGTTACGGTGAGCCTATGACAATGGCGATTCCAGACGAGAAGATCCCGCTTCTCCGAGACCTCATCCGGCGCATCACAGGCCTGATGTCCTGGTACCAGTTTGCTGGGTCGTTCGAGCAGCTCCCGCATTGGTACAGCCGTCTCCTCACCTCACTTCTGCTAGCGCTGGGAGACGGTCCGATCGACTACGTCACTGGACGACGCGCAGCCGACAAGCCTGGCGACGGCGAGTTGTTCATTCTCACCTCTGAGTTGGTCGTTCGCGCGGTCTTGGAGCCGACCAGCAGCCCACGAGAGTCTGGCTTCACCATTTCGATCGTTCCCAGGTCCGACCTGGAGTCATTCGGCGTGACGGGCAGCAACGCACCGATTACGAAGGATCCGTTCCCGGAATGGCCCGGAGAGGTGACTTACACGCTGAAATATGCCCGCAACGACAACACCATCAAGATCCCGATGGACACGATTGGGGCGACGTCAGAATCCCGGAAAGAGGTGCTCGACCTGCTCGACGGGTTCCGCAAGGATTTGCTCGCGAGGTAGTCAGTACCTGCTATCGCCCCAAGAGACGTTTGAACGCGACCGCGCGCTGTTCACCTCGATCTAGGTCGATCCAGTCGGCGGGGTGCAGGAGGATGGCGTCGCCTGGGAGGTGCTCGGCCGAAGCAAACCCTCGGTCCCTGGTGACGACGTATCGGTAATAGCGGTCGACTTCGATGAAGCCAGCGTCTCGGGCGGTTGCCAGTACGCGACCGTCCTCTCGGTCGAGCGGTGGCGACCCGAATGTGTCCAGGATTTCACCGACTGAATCACCGTCCGTCTGATCGACAATGCCCCAGACGAGTTCGTCCAGGAAGGCCTGTGCGCTATTCACACTCCATCCGAGACCTCGATCTCTCGGATCTGCCGCTTGGGGAGATTGGTGAAGCTTGTAGGCGGCGGTGCCGTTGATGTGGTCGCTCGTCCATACTTCGCGGCGAACCCCGGACGGTGATTGCCCGGACCGAAGTGAGGCAATCGCTCTCAGACTGTCGATTCGAGCGTCTGTTGGGTGGGGATTTGGCTCCGTCGCGTGGATCGCGAGAGCGGCCTCGAACGCGTCCCATGAGAACGGATCGCCCAACAATCGCGCCAGATCGAGGTAGATGTTCACGTCAAAGACGACGAGAACACGTTCGTCGGGCGCAGCCGGTGTCTCAGCCACCAGCTCGCGCTGGCGGCCGACCTACTCGAAACAGCTCAGACGCTCGTGCGCGTTCGCTCTCGCTGCGGAATCCGTCTGCGCCCCGGCCGAAGACGGGGGTCTGTGCAGGCTCTCGATACTGCGCAAGCCTCTGCGCCAATGCGACGTATGTTGGCCACGCAGCACCGAGCTCGTCACCTGGCAGGCGAATGCTCATCACGCCAAGACGGTAGTGCACGGGCCACGGACCGACTTCGTGCGTAAGCTTGCGGAGGCCTCCTGCTGTGAGTCGGCCAGCGACACCCCACACTTCGTTCGCGATCAACTCATCCTCGTCGGCGAGCTTCATTGTCCCCGCCCGCTCGATCTCCGTGATTGCGGTGTTCTTGAAGCTCTTGTATCGCGTATAGACCGGGTATACCGCGGGGCCATGGTCCCAGGCTTGAACGTCCTCCACGAACGCGGGTGCCTGACGCACGTACTCGCTGGCGCTTTCGGCGAGGGTCACCAATTTCTGGAGCTTCATGTTGGTGATGGGCAACTCGGCCTCTTGGCCAAATTCTAGGAACCGAGCGGCCCAGGAGTTAGCAATTTGTGTTTGCTGCACGGGTCATCTCCTTCCCCTGGTCGGGCGCCGTTTGCTTGCCAAAAGGTTACAGCCTACTCGACCTACAACTCCGGAGGCCGGGCACGCATTCCGGGCCTCGCCTGGGGGTCCATTGGAACTGTCCACGGCCGCACGGGCTACCGTGACTCATGACATACAGCTTCCACGTGCCGTTCTGGCTTCCACCGGATCAGCGACTCACTTGGGCGGAAAAAGTTCTCGTCCTTCATTCGTCGCCCGATGAGTACGTCTACGTGCAAGCCGACCTCGTTGACGAGATCACCGATGCCGACCGGCTGTCTCTTCGCGGCGAGCGTTACATGTCGGCAAACCTCGCAGCTGAAGCGGGCAGTCGTTGGATGGGTTGGCTGACGCTGGGTCTTACGGACCTGATGATCGGAGTCGATTTTCGACCCGCTGGTCCGAGAAGCTTCATGAGCGACTTCTTCCTCGACGCAATGCGAAACGCAGATCCGGCTCATCAACACTTTCGCGAACACTCCGGACTTCTGGTATTCCAGTCCGATCCTCCGGCGATCTTTCATGGAATGGACGTCGAAGATGTCGTGTCCAAGCGTGCCGAAGATCTGTTGGAGCGGGCGCTTGGCGCTCAGGCGCGAGGCGCTCGAATGAGCTCAGAGCTGACACTCGCTTAAAATGTGTACGCGTGTGCCATGTTTCAGACCTCCGACGAGGCGCGCTTTATGGTTCTGATGACCGCAGTCGAAGTCCTTGTGCCGTCGCGACGTAGGCCCGAACATCTGCTCGTGGTCATTGAATCGCTCCTAGAGGACATCTCGCAGAGCGACTCCCTGGCATTCGCCGAGGCCGAAACCTTGGCGAACGGGATCCGGGGGCTCAGGAACGAATCAATCCGGTCGTCGGGGCGGCAGTTCGCGTCGCGACTGACCGCTCGCAGCTACCTTGGGCGGCCCGCCCCAGAGTTCTGGACATATGCGTATGGCCTTCGAAGCGCCGCCTCCCATGGCGGCGCGACACCCACAAATGTGTCGAAACTTCGGGAGGCATCTCCTGAGCTTCAATGGTTTCTGCGTGATTTGATCCTGAGCCTGTCATCGCCAGAAGCGGAAGAACCTGGGGCTGAACAACAAAAAGAAGGCTAAGAGGACTATCTGAGGTCGAAAAGAGGATCATTCTCGGGAGCCCGTAAAGAGTGCCCAGTAACGACGGGCGAATTGAGCTTCACGAAGAGCACGCTCAACCGCGTCTTGCGCAGGATCAGCATGGATTGAACAGCTATAAAGTACAGGCGAATCTCATACTGAACCCAGGATTCGTCGCCGCCGAGAAGAGCTAGCCGGCTCGGCAGAGAGTTCTTTCGCGCGGCGAGCCCGCGCTTCGAGCGTCTGGGCCGAAAACAGCACGGAACAAGACCGCGTCGAAGAGGGGCGATTTCGGGCTCAAGTTCTCATCTATTTGATTGAATTCTCATCTGGCCTGATAAAGCACAGGACAAGTGGAAAGACGCTGGAGCGAGCGACGGGAATCGAACCCGCACTACCAGCTTGGGAAGCTGGAGTTCTGCCATTGAACTACGCTCGCGTGGCCGCACTCGCGCGCGGCACCCAACCATCGTATCGCGGCGGCTTGTCCGTCGCGCGCGAGGCCGGCGGGCGCGCTCCGGTAGTCTCGTGGCCATGCTGCTTTCGGACCGCGACATCAAGCTCGAACTCGACTCTGGGCGCATCGGGCTCGACCCGTACGAGCCGGAGATGATTCAGCCCTCGAGCATCGACGTGCGGCTCGACGGGTTCTTCCGGTTGTTCGACAACCACAAGTATCCGTTCATCGATCCGGCCGAAGACCAGCCGGACCTCACCCGGCTCGTCGAGGCGGCGCCCAACCAGCCGTTCATCCTGCACCCCGGCGAGTTCGTGCTCGGCTCCACCTATGAACTGGTGACGCTTCCGGATGACATCGCCGCGCGCCTCGAAGGCAAGAGCTCGCTCGGCCGCCTCGGCCTCCTTACCCACTCCACGGCCGGCTTCGTGGACCCGGGCTTCAGCGGCCACGTCACGCTCGAGCTGTCGAACGTCGCCACCCTGCCGATCAAGCTGTGGCCGGGGATGAAGATTGGGCAGCTCTGCTTCATCCGGCTCACGTCTCCCGCAGAGAAGCCGTACGGCTCGGCCGAGTACAGTTCGCGGTACCAGGGACAGCGCGGGCCGACGGCATCCCGGTCGTTCCAGAACTTCCACCGCACCGACATCTCGCGCGGTGAGAGCCTGCTCGACTAGTTAGACCGGCGTCTTCCACTGCTCGAGCTGCAGCACGAGCCACGGGCTGAAGGCGAACGGCGCCGCGGCGACCGCGTCGCGCAGTGCGGCCGGCTCCAGCCACTCGTATTCCGCGACCTCGTCGGGGTTGGCGCGCACGGCATCCGTGGTCACCGCCCGATAGACGGGGCAGATCTCGTTCTCGACCACCCCGGAGGCGTCGACGGCCCGGTAGCGAAAGTGCGGAAGCACCAGCTCGAGGCCCTCGATCGTGATGCCGAGTTCGAGGTGGGCGCGGCGAGCGAGGGCGTGCTCGAGTCGCTCGCCCGGCGCGGGATGACCGCAGAACGAGTTGGTCCACACGCCCGGCCAGGTGAGCTTTCCGAGCGCCCGCCGGGTGACGAGCACGCGCCCGTCCGGGTCGAAAACGTGGCAGGAAAACGCGAGGTGCAGGGGGGTCTCGACGCCGTGCACTGAGAATTTCTCCGCCGTGCCGACGGGATTCCCGGAGTCGTCTACAAGTACGACGAGTTCCGCGTTTGAGGTCATGACTGTCCGTTACCCTGAGGATGTGACTGGCCACGATCGGGGGACTCCGCGGGTACGGAGCGACGCCCAGATCGACGCCGTGCGGGAGTGCCCAATCAGCCTAACCAGAAACGCGCGAACCCACGTTCTGAGGCCTTCGGCAGGCGGGCGCGCGTGAGCCGGCTCAGCCTCTACGACCGGGTGGCCGAGCAGACGGCGAGCGTGGTGATCCGCCGCTATTCCACGTCGTTCGGCCTCGCCTCGCGGCTGCTCGCGCCGCCGGTGCGCCGGCACGTGGAGAACATCTACGCCCTCGTGCGCATCGCCGACGAGGTGGTGGACGGCGGCGCGGCCGAGGCCGGGCTCGATCCAGTGCACACGGCGCGGGTGCTCAACGACCTCGAGCGGGACACCGAGGCGGCCATGGCCCAGGGCTACAGCGCCAATCTGGTGATCCACGCGTTCGCCCGCACGGCGCGACAGGCGGGATTCGGCTCCGAGCTCACCGTGCCGTTCTTCGAGTCGATGCGCATGGACCTGTGCGAAACGGAACACGATGACGAGAGCTTCGAGCGGTACGTCTACGGGTCGGCCGAGGTTGTCGGGCTCATGTGCCTTCGCGCCTTCCTCGAGGGCGTCGAGGTGACCGAGCAGGAGGATGCCCGGCTCGTGCACGGGGCCCGTCGCCTGGGCGCTGCCTTCCAGAAGGTCAATTTTCTGCGCGACCTCTCCGACGACTTCGAGACGCTCGGGCGCAGCTACTTTCCCGGGGTGCGCGTCGACTCGTTCACCGAGGCGGACAAGGTGCGCCTGCTCGATGACATCGACGCGGATCTGCGGGTGTCGGCCTCGGCGATCCCGTCCTTGCCCGCCAGCTCCCGCCGGGCGGTCGCTCTCGCCCAGGGACTCTTCGCCGAACTCTCCGCTCGACTCCGCGCCACTCCGGCCAGCCAGCTCGTGCGCTCCCGCGTGCGGGTGCCCACCCCGGTGAAGCTGCGCATCGCGGCCGGTGCCGCGGTCGGCCGCACCCCGAGGGCGGCCTCGTGAGTACCGTCGTCGTGATCGGCGGTGGCATCGCGGGCCTCGCCTCCGCGGCCCTGCTCGCGAAGGACGGCCACACGGTGACACTGCTCGAGGCGCTCCCGAACGTCGGCGGCCGGGCCGGATCGTGGGAGCACGACGGCTTCCGGTTCGACACCGGGCCGAGCTGGTACCTCATGCCCGAGGTCTTCGACCACTTCTTCCGACTGCTCGGCACGAGCGCCGAGGAGCAGCTCGAACTTGTAACCCTCGATCCCGGTTACCGGGTGATCTTCGAGGCAGAGGCCGAGCCGCTCGACATCACGGCCAGCCGTGAAGAGAACCTCGACCTCTTCGAGCGGGTCGAGCCCGGCTCCCGGCCCGGCATGGAGCGTTACCTGGACTCCGCGCGGCAGACCTACGAGATCGCCAAGCTGCGGTTTCTCTACACGAGCTTCGCCGACATCCGCCCCCTGCTGCGTCGCGACGTGCTGTCCCGGGCCGGCACGCTCGCGACACTGCTGCTGCGCCCGCTCTCGAGCCTGGTCGACCGCACGGTGAAGGATCACCGGCTGCGCCAGATCCTGGGCTACCCGGCCGTGTTCCTCGGCTCCTCGCCGTATATCGCTCCGAGCATGTATCACCTGATGAGCCACCTCGACTTCGAGGGCGGGGTCATGTACCCCATGGGCGGCTTCACCCGGCTCATCGAACAGATCGCGAAGCTCGCCGAGGCACAGGGCGTCACCATCATCACCCGGGCCACGGCGACAGCCATCACCACGCGCGGCAGCGCCGCGGCGGGCGTCGAATACACGGATGCCTCCGGGAGCATGCAGAAGGTCGCTGCGGACATCGTCGTGTCGGCCGCCGATCTGCACCACACAGAGACGCGCCTCCTGCCGCCCGAACTGCAGACCTATCCGCAGGGCTACTGGGACGGCAAGACGCCCGGCCCGAGTGCCCTGCTGCTCTACCTGGGCGTGCGGGGCGAGCTGCCGCAGCTCGAGCACCACACGCTCTTCTTCGCCCGGGACTGGAAGACGGGCTTCGAGAAGATCTTCGGCGCCGATTCGGCCGTGCCCGAACCGGCGTCGCTCTACGTCTGCAAGCCGAGCGGCCTCGACCCGTCGGTCGCGCCGGGGGGCTTCGAAAACCTCTTCGTGCTCGTGCCAATACCCGCCGATCCGAGCATCGGCCGCGGCGACGTCGACGGCGACGGTGACACCAGAATCGAGGTGCTCGCCGACACGGTGATCGAGCAGATCGCGGAGTGGGCGGGCATCCCCGACCTCGCCTCGCGCATCGTCGTGCGCAAGACGGTGGGTCCTGGTGACTTCGAGAACGACCTCCACACGTGGCGTGGCACGGCCCTGGGGCCGGCCCACACGCTCGGCCAGAGCGCTATGTTCCGCACCGGGAATATAAGCAAGAAGGTGGCCGGGCTGTACTACGCCGGCGGGTCGACCATCCCGGGGATCGGGCTACCGATGTGCCTGATCAGCGCCGAGGTGCTGGTCAAGCGGCTGCGCGGAGACGTGTCGACGGAGGCGCTGCCCGAACCCCTCCGGCCCACGGTCTGCTAGTGGGCGCGCTGTACCTCGTCGCGCTCGCGATCGCGCTCACCGGAATGGTGCTGCTCGACCGCCGCTTTCGGTTGTTCTTCTGGGCGGATGCCCGGCGGGCGACGATCGTGCTCGTGGCGGGGGTCGCCTTCTTCCTCGCCTGGGACGCGGCGGGAATCGGCCTCGGCATCTTCTTTCGCGGCGAGACCAGCTTCATGACCGGGCTCGTGATCGCGCCAGAGCTGCCGGTGGAGGAGGTCTTCTTCCTCGCCCTGCTCTGCTACCTCACGATGAACGCGGTGGGGGCGGCGACGCTCGTGCTGTCCCGGCGCGGGGCGCGATCGTGAGCTCGTCGTCATGAGCTCGCCGTCATGAGTTACTGGGCGCTCAACGCGGTCTTTCTCGCGGCGGTGGCGGTGATCGGATGCCTGGCGCTCGTCGCCGGCCGCCGTCGCGGTGGCCTGCGCTGGGCATCCATTGCCCTCGCCGGCGCGCTCCTGCTCGTGACGACGGCGATCTTCGACAACCTGATGATCGGGGTGGGCCTGGTCGGCTACGACGCGTCGAAGATCTCCGGCGCGTTCCTCGGCATCGCGCCGCTCGAGGACTTCGCGTACCCGGTCGCGGCCGTGCTGCTGCTGCCTTCGCTCTGGGTTCTTCTCGGAGGGCGCCGCGATGAACGCCGCTAAGAGCCTCTTCGTCTCCTCCCGGCCGCTCAGCTGGGTGAACACCGCGTTCCCCTTCGCGGCCGCCTACTTCATGGCGACGCGGCAGGTCGACGTGGTGTTCATCGTCGGCACGATCTACTTCCTCATCCCGTACAACCTCGCGATGTACGGCATCAACGACGTGTTCGACTACGAGTCCGACCTGCACAATCCGCGCAAGGGCGGGGTCGAGGGGGCGCTCCTCGACCCGGGGGTGCACCGGTTGACCCTGTGGGCAGCGGTGATTCTCACCGTGCCGTTCCTCGTGTTCCTCGTCGCCGTCGGGCGCCCACTGTCCTGGCTCGTGCTGGCAATCAGCGTCTTCGCGGTGATCGCCTATTCGGCCCCGCGGCTGCGGTTCAAGGAGCGGCCGTTTCTCGACTCGCTCACCTCGAGCACCCATTTCGTCTCGCCGGCGGTCTACGGCCTCGTGCTGGCCGGTGCCGTCTTCACCCCGGCCCTGTGGGCGCTGCTCGCGGCTTTCTTCCTCTGGGGTCTCGCCTCGCACGCCTTCGGCGCGGTGCAGGACATCGTGGCCGATCGCGAGGGGGGCATCGGCTCGATCGCGACCGTGATCGGTGGTCGGGCCACGGTGCGGCTCTCGTTCTTCGCCTACCTCTTCGCCGCGATACTGCTGCTGTTCACGAGGTTTCCCGGCCCGTTCTCGGCGATTCTCATACTGCCATACGCTGCGAGCGTGCTGCCGTATTGGTCCATCACGGATGCGGATGCCGAGCGCGCCAACCGCGGCTGGAAGCGGTTTCTCTGGCTCAACTTCGTCACCGGATTCCTCGTGACGATGTTGCTCATCTGGTACGGCATCCTCACCGCCGATTGCGGCGCACCGTCGTTCGGCTGGTTCGCATACGTGCCGTTGAGCAGCGAGGTATTCCAGCCGTTGGGGTACTGCGGCTAGGCGGTCGGGGCTACCCGCGGCGGGCTACGCGCGGCGGGCAGGGGCATAGCTGGCGCAAGGCGTGCACCGGGCGCCCGCGCGGCAAAGCAATGCAGGAGTAATACACTCGACCCGAGCCGAGATTCACTCGCTGAACCTCATCGCGCGCCGCGTCGCACAGGAGGACCCATGCAGAAGACCGCCACCGTCTACGACGTCGCGGCACACGCCGGGGTGTCGATTGCGACGGTGTCGCGGGTCTTTCGTCGTCCCGACGATGTACGCGCATCCACCAGGGAGCACGTGCTCGCCTCGGTGCGGGTCCTCGGCTACGTTCCGAGCGCGAGCGCCAGGGGGCTCGCGGCCAGGCGCACGGGGGTGCTGGGCCTCTACTTTCCCGACTTCGACGCGGTGGACGACGTGGACGACACCGACTTCGCATACTCGCCGCGGGTGGAAGTGGTGGTCGACATCCCGGACTCGGGCGACGTGCGCCGCCCCAACCTCTACTTCGACGAGGTGCTGCGCGGCAGCGAACTGCAGGCCTGGCGGGACGGCTTCACCCTGATGGTGGGCGTCGGTCGCGGATCCAACCCGATCGAGATGGTGAGCGACATCGCGGGCCGGGTGGATGGGCTCGCCCTGCTCGCGCACAGCGTGCCAGACGACGTGCTCGAGCACGTCTCCCGTCGCATCCCGATCGTCTTGATCGCCGGCGAACGGCGCGGCGACGACTTCGACCACGTGACGGTGGCGAACGCCGAGGGCATGCACGCCCTGGCCAGGCACGTGATCGACGACCTCGGGGTGCGCGACGCGGTCTTCGTCTCCGGCCCCCGGGACACCCCGGACGACCGGGAGCGATACGGCGGGTTCCGCCGGGCGCTCATCGAGAGCGGCGTCGACCCGGGTTCGCTCGCCGTCTTCCACGGCGACTTCTCGCGGGAGCGCGGCCGGGTGATCGCGAACGAGATCCTGGCGGCCGGGCGACCGCCGCGCGCCCTCATGTGCTCGAACGACCAGACCGCGCTCGGCATCATCGAGGTGCTCACGGCGCGGGGCGTTCGAGTGCCGGAGGAGACGATCGTCACGGGCTTCGACGGCATCGAGGAGGGCCGGCTCTCGACCCCGCGACTGACCACCGTGCAGCAGCCGATGGTGGATCTCGGGCGAGCGGCGATGTGGGTGATGCGTAGCAGGCTGGAGGATCTCGCCCAGCCGCCGATCGCGCTGCGGCTGCCGGTGAAGCTGTTGCTGCGGGAGAGCTCCGAGGGGTCGGGCGCGGCCCGAAGGTAGCCGGGCGGGGAGCAAAACGCGGCTCGCCAGCGTGAGCCGTGCCGAGGACCGATGGGACCTCGCGCAGGCGCCCGGTTCGAGACCCCGCCATTGCCAAACCGGAGTGTATGCGCATACACTCGCCGAGTACGCCGCGCGGCGTTCCCCCCGGAACACCCGACCGCGACTGTCGACGACGACACGAAGGAAGTACTGGGCAATGAAGCATCAGTTGCGACGCATCACCCGAGTGAACGGTCCGGCCGCGCCGGCCGACAATCCGAGGCCCGCCCGCCTGGCTCGCGTGGCCCGCCCGGCCCGCCTCACGGCGACCATCGCCGTGGGGGCCGTGATCGCCGCCGCCATGGTGGCCCCGCAGGTCACCAGTGCGCGGGCGTCCGACGCCCCGTCGGCAACCACCCTGAGCGCAGCACAGAGGGCAACGCTGCTCGGGATGGCGGGGGACACCTGGAAGTTCTTCGAGAAGGCCGTCGACCCGGTGACCCACCTTCCGCTCGACAACCTCGGACCGGACGGCGTTCGCGGCACGTACACGTCCGCCGCCAACATCGGTGTCTACCTCGAGTCGGTCGTGGCCGCCAACGACCTCGGGCTCATCGGCCGGTCGACGGCCACGTCGCTGATCGCCGCCACCATGAAGACGGTCGGCACGATGCAGCGCGACCACGGCTTCCTGCACCAGTGGTACGACACCGGCACGGGCAAGGCCATCCTGAACCCCGGCGACGTCTTCTGCGACACGAGGACAACGCCGGCGCAGGACAACTGCTCGTTCCTCTCCGCAGTCGACAACGGCTGGTATGCGGCCGGCCTGCTCGTCGTGCGGTCGGCCTTCCCGGAGCTCACGGGCGCAGCCAACGCGCTGATCAAGCCGATGGACTTCTCGATCTTCTACGACAACCGCGCGCAGACCGCCTGCAACACCAACCCGGCGATCGAGGGCAACCAGCCGACCGGGCAGATGTTCGGCGGCTACTACTCCGGCCAGGGACCGGCCGGCTACCACAACGGGGCGCTCTACAGCGATCCGCGCATCGCGATGTACGTGGGCATGGGCCTGCACCAGATGCCCGGCGACGTCTGGTGGCGCACCTGGCGCACCCTGCCGCCGAAGCAGTGCGACACCGACCCGGACTTCTCCTGGCAGGGCCAGGCTCCTGTCGGCTACTGGAAGACCATCCGCGATCCGCAGTCCGGCAAGCCGTTCCGCGTCTGGGAGGGCCACTACACCTACCCAGGCAGCACGCTCACGCACATCCCCACCTGGGGCGGCGGCATGTTCGAGGGCCTGATGGCCAACCAGATCGTGCCAGAGACCGAGTGGGGCGCTCGCGGGCTCGGGCTGGCCGACAAGCGCCTCGCCCAGGTGCAGATGAAGTACGCGACCGAGCAGCTGAAGCTGCCCGTGTGGGGGATGTCGCCCTCGAGCACCGCAGACGACACCGGCGGGTACGGCATCTTCGGTGCGGTCGGGCAGAAGTTCGGAACCGGCAACGCCCTCTCCCAGTGTGGCGTCGGGTGTGCCAACGAGACGACAGAGACCACGGTGACTCCGCACGCCTCGTTCCTCGCCCTCGGAGTCATTCCGCAGGAGGCATACGCCAACATCGAGAAGCTCCGCACGCTCTACCCGGGCAGCTACAGCGCGGACGGCGGCTTCTTCGACGCGGTGAACCCCACCACGGGGGCGGTCGGCCACCGCCGACTCGTGCTCGACCAGTCGATGATCATGATTTCGCTCGACAACGCCCTGGCGAACAACGCACTCCGCGGCCACTTCGCCAGGGACCCGGCGTCGTGGGCGGCCCGCACCTACCTCGGCGCGGAGACGATGTCGCTGCGCTGATCCGCACCGGGCGCCGCCGCGGCACTGAACCACGCGGCGGCGCCCTGGCACATCCGTCCCGATCCCACGAAAGGACTTGCCAAACCAAATGTATGCGCATACACTCAACCAAGGGTGCACGACCCGTATCCATTTGCACAGAACGCGTGGCAACTTCGCCGCGAAGGTCAATGACGACGTGAAGGAAGTACCCGGCAATGCATCCAGGTAGACGCAAATCAATGACAGTGTTCGCCGTGCTCTCCGTGGCCGCCGTGCTCGCGACGAGCGCATGCAGCATGAGTGTCAAGGGCGGAAGCACCCCGGCCGCCGACGGCTCCATGCTCGTCGGCGCCGACAACGGCTCGCCCACGTTCGAGAAGAACTTCAACCCGTACGCGCCGAATAAGCGCATCGGCACCACATACATGTACGAGCCGCTCGAGGTCGTGAACACGCTCGACGGCAAGGAGACGCCGTTCCTGGCCACCGGCCACACCGCGCCCGACGCCAAGACGGTCGTCTTCGACATCCGCACCGGCGTCAAGTGGAGCGACGGCAAGCCGTTCAGCGCGAGCGACGTCGCGTTCACCTTCCAGTTGCTCAAGAATCACAAGGAGCTCGACCTCAAGGGCGTGTGGCAGCGAGTCGACTCCGTGGCGGTGGACGGCCAGAAGGTCACGTTCACCCTCAAGACCGACGACGTTCCGGCCGCCCGCGTGATCGAGCAGACGCTCATCGTGCCCGAGCACGTGTGGAAGTCGGTGAAGGACCCGGTCAAGGAGACCAACGGCAAGCCGGTCGTGACCGGACCCTATGTGCTCGGCTCGTTCAGCCCCAACCAGTACACACTCGCCAAGAACAAGAACTACTGGCAGGCCGACAAGGTGGCCGCGGACAAGCTCGTGCTCCCCGCAACGAACACCCAGCTCGACGTCGTCAACAACGGCTACGACTGGGCGTACTCCTTCATGACCGAGGTCGACAAGACCTGGGTCGGAGCGAACAAGCAGCACAACAGCTACTGGTTCCCCCCGGGCGGCAACGTGAGCCTCTACCCCAACCTGACAAAGGCGCCGTTCAGCGACGTCAACTTCAGGCAGGGTCTGTCCTGGGCGCTCGACCGCAGCAAGATCGCGGACAACGCCGAACAGGGCTACGTGGATGCCGCGGGCCAGAGCGGCCTGCTCCTGCCGAACCAGAAGACGGCGCTCAACACCGCGCTGCCGGACGGCGGGGCGATCACGCAGAACGTGCAGAAGGCGCTCGACTACTTCGCCAAGGCCGGCTTCACGAAGAAGGGCGACACGCTCGTCGACGCGTCGGGCAAGCAGCTCTCCTTCTCGATCACCACGGCCAACGGGTATACCGACTGGCTGCAGGGAGTCAAGACGGTCCAGGGCCAGTTGAAGGCCATCGGCATCGACGTGAAGATCAACCAGCCGCAGCCTGCCGCATACAACCAGGCGCTGCAGGGTGGCAACTACGATCTGGCGATGGGCTCGTTCGGCGGCACTGGGTCGATCTACGACGACTTCAATAACCTGCTGAACAGCCAGTTCGCCGTGCCGGTCGGCACGCCGACCACCTCGAACTTCGAGCGGTTCAACGACCCGAAGGTCGACCAGATCCTGGCGACCCTCAAGGCCACGAGCGACCCGGCCGAGCAGAAGAAGCTCGGCGACCAGCTGCAGTCGGTTGTCTACGACCAGGTGCCGGCCATCGCCCTGTTCTACGGCGGTCTGTGGGGACTCTTCAGTGACAAGCAGTTCACCGGCTGGCCGAGCGAGAAGAACCCGTACGCCTCGCCGATGACGTGGGACTCCAACCCGCTGCTCATTCTCACCCATCTCACGAAGGCCGGCGCCTAACCGCACCGACCAGGACGGCCCCGGTCGCGCGCCACGAGCGTGCGGCCGGGACCGGCCACCGCAAGCCATACGGGTCGCAAGCCCCAATGCCGCAGGCACAACCTGCCGCAGGCCCTTAACTCCCGCAGGCGCAACCTGTCGCAAGCCCCAACTGTCGCAAGCCCCAACTGTCGCAAGCCCCAACTGCCGCAAGCAAAGAATGGAGGTGGTGTTTCGTGAGCTTCGTCGTGAAGAAGGTCGGTCTGCTGCTTCTCACGCTGTGGGCGGCGATCACCCTCAACTTTCTGCTTCCGCGACTGATGCCGGGCTCGCCGGCCGATGCCGCGATCGCAAAACTCGCCCAGAGCGGGCCGGTGAGCGCCTCGGTGCAGGCCGCCATCAAGTCCCAGCTCGGGGTGCCGACCGGCAACATCGGGGAGCAGTACGTTTCATACCTCGGCAACCTCGCGCACTTCGACTTCGGGGTCTCGTTCACCTTCTTTCCGCAGTCGGTGTCGAGCCTCATCTCCGCCGCGCTGCCGTGGACCATCGTGCTCGTCGGGGTGGTGACGATCGTGTCCTTCGTCTGCGGCACCCTGCTCGGCGTGCTCGCCGCATGGAAGCGGGGAACCTGGCTCGACACCCTGCCCACCGGCGGCGGCGCCTTCGTCTCGGGATTTCCATACTTCTGGACCGCCCTGCTCCTGCTCTTCTTCCTCGGCTACGTGGCCGGACTGTTCCCGCGGTCCGGTGCCTACGGTGCCACCGTGACGCCCAACTTCTCGATCGAGTTCTTCGGCGACGCGATTTACCACTCCGTCCTTCCCACCCTGACGATCCTCATCACCTCGCTCGGCGGGTGGGTGCTCGGCATGCGCAACAACATGATCAACACCCTCGGTGAGGACTACGTGACCTTCGCCGAGGCCAACGGGCTCAAGCCGAAGACCGTGGCGCTGCGCTACGCCGCCCGCAACGCCCTGCTGCCCAACCTCACCGCCTTCGGCCTCGCCCTCGGCGCCGTGGTCGGCGGCTCGCTGCTGGTGGAGCGCGTGTTCAGCTATCCGGGACTCGGCTACCTGCTATACAACGCCGTGACCAACCAGGACTACCCGCTCATGCAGGCCCTGTTCCTCATGATCACGGTGAGTGTGCTGCTCGCCAACTTCATCGTGGACATTCTCTACGGGGCGCTCGACCCGAGGACGAGACGATGACCGGCACGACGATCAGAAAGACCTTCGCCGCCCGCCGAGGGGCGGCCCCGCTCCTGATGCTCGGGCGCGCATTCGCCGCCCTCTGGAGCAGCGGCAAGGCGCGGATCGGGCTCGTGATCCTGGGCCTCCTCGTGCTCGTGGCGATCTTCGCGCCGCTGCTTGCGCCATACTCGGCCACGGACAACAGCTTCGCCCGCGGCGACAGCGGCAGCCCGGCCCACCTGCTCGGCACGACCGGTGCCGGTGAGGACGTGCTCTCCCAGCTGCTATACGGCACGAGGATCTCGCTGTTCGTCGGCATCGCCGCCGGCACACTGGCGACCCTCGTCGCCGTGCTCGTCGGGCTCAGCTGGGGCTACGCCCGTACGCTCGTCGGCGACGTGGTCAACTTCATCGTCAATCTCTTCCTCGTGATCCCGGCCCTGCCGTTGATGATCGTGATCGCCGCCTACCTGCACAACGGAGGCATCGGCATGATCGTGCTCGTGGTGGTGATCACCGGCTGGGCCACCGGCGCGCGGGTCTTGCGCTCCCAGACCCAGACCCTCCGCTCCCGGGACTTCGTGACAGCCGCCGTGTTCAGCGGCGAGAGCTCAGCGCGGGTCGTCTTCCGGGAGATCCTGCCGAACATGACCTCGCTCATCGCGGGCAGCTTCCTCGCCGCCGCGGTCGGCGCGATCCTCGGCGAGGCGGGGCTCGAGTTCCTCGGCCTCGGCGACGTGAACACCGTGAGCTGGGGAACCATGCTCTTCTGGGCGCAGAACAGCAACGCGATGCTCACCGGCCAGTGGGTGCTGCTCTTCGCGCCTGGGCTGTGCATCGCCCTGCTGGCCGCGTCCCTCGCTCTCATCAACTTCGGGGTCGATGGCCTGAGCAATCCGCGTCTGCGAGAAGGAGCCACACGATGAGCCTGCTCACCGTTCGAGACCTGTCCGTCGGCTACGAGTCGCCTGGCGCCGTGGCGGTGCCCGCGGTGAAGGGGATCTCCTTCGAGCTGGCCCAGGGCGAATTCGTGGGCCTGGTGGGGGAGTCGGGATCCGGCAAGTCCACCCTCGGGCTCGCGATCACCCGCCTCGCGAAGGCGCCGGCGCGCATAACCGGAGGCAGCATCCTCTTCGACGGCACGGACATCGCGGCGCTCAGCGCCGAGAACCTTCGGTCGCAGCGGCGCGGCGGATTCGCGATGGTGCCTCAGTCCGGCATGAACTCGCTCAACCCGGTGCGCAGGGTGCGCGACCACTTCTACGACATCTTCCGCGCCCACGGGCACGTGACCGTGCACGACCGGCTGGCCCGCGCGAGGGAGCTCGTGGGCAAGGTGGAACTGCCGGCGTCGGTGCTCGACCGCTACCCCGGCGAGCTCTCCGGCGGCATGCGGCAGCGGGCCACGATCGCCCTCGCCCTGTCGCTCGAGCCGCGGCTGATGGTGTTCGACGAGCCGACCACCGCCCTCGACGTGCTCGTGCAGCAGGCCGTGATGGCCACCATCCGGCAGCTGCAGAAGGCGGAGAACTTCACCGCCGTGCTGATCAGCCACGACCTCGGCATCGTGCTCGAGACCACCCAGCGGGTGATGGTGATGCACGAAGGCGCGATCGTGGAGGATGCGTCGAGCCGCGACATCCTGCTGCGCCCGCAGCACGAATACACCCGCATGCTGCTGAGCCACTACGGCGACCCGCGGGCGGATGTCGTGTCGGTGCCCGGCATCGAGTCGCGCGCGCCGGAGGCCGGTTCGCCGGCGAGTTCGAGCCGCCCGGCCCGCTCGGCACGCGAGGGCCGGGCCGCGCTCGAGACCCTCGTGGTGGACGGCGTCTCCAAGGTGTATCCGCGCCCCCGCCGCGGCGAACAGCCGGTGACCGCGGTGAACGACGTGTCGTTCAGCCTCGAGCCGGGCCAGTCGATGGCGCTCGTGGGCGCGAGCGGCAGCGGCAAGAGCACGATCGCCAAGCTCATCACCGGGGTGGAGCGCCCCACCGCCGGCAGCATCGTCTTCGGCGACCTGAGGGTCGACGCGATCCGCCGCCGCGACCTCAAGCGGCTGCATCGCGAGGTGCAGATGGTGTTTCAGGACCCGTACACGGCGCTCAATCCGCTGCACTCTGTGGAGTACATCCTCACCCGGCCGGTGCTCAACTACTCGAACCTGCGAGGCATCGATGCCAGAAGGCGCGTGCTCGACCTTCTCGACACCGTGGGCCTCACCCCGGTGGAGCAGTTCGCCGCCAAGCTCCCGCACCAGCTCTCCGGCGGCCAGCGCCAGCGGGTGGTGATCGCCCGGGCACTCGCGAGCGACCCGCAGGTGATCATCGCCGACGAGCCGGTCTCCATGCTCGACGTGTCGCTGCGGGCCGGAGTGCTCGCGCTGCTCGAGAACCTGCGGCAGACGTTCGGAGTGAGCATGCTCTACATCACCCACGACCTGCTCAGCGCGCGCCTCGTCACCGACCAGATCATGGTGCTCAACAGGGGCTCGGTGGTGGAGTCCGGCGAGACCTCGTCTGTACTACGCAACCCCCAGGACGAGTACACGATCCGCCTTCTGGATGCCGTGCCCAACCCCGGCCGGGCCGACGTGGCCTGAAAACCAGCACCCTCGCCCACCGCCTTCTACCAGGAGACCACCATGCTCGAATTCCCCGCCGGCTTTCTCTGGGGCGCGGCAACCGCCGCCCACCAGATCGAGGGCAACAACATCAACAGCAACTGGTGGGTGCACGAGCACACGCCGGGCACGAGCATCGTGGAGCCGAGCGGTGACGCCGCGGACAGCTACCACCGCTACCGCGATGACATGCGCATCCTCGCCGACCTGGGCCTCAACTCGTACCGGTTCAGCGTGGAGTGGGCGCGCATCGAGCCGGAGCGCGGCTTCGTCTCCCGGGCATCCATCGACCACTACCGGCGCATGGTCGACACCTGCCTCGAGTTCGGCCTCAACCCCGTCGTCACCCTCATGCACTTCACCGTGCCGCGCTGGTTCGAGCGCGACGGATTCTGGCGGGCTCCGGATGCCGCGGACCTCTTCGCCCGCTACACCGAGCTCGCCCTGCCGATCGTCTCGAGCGGGGTCGACTACGTCTGCACCATCAACGAGCCGAACATCGCGGCGATGCTCGCCGGCGGTGAGGATGCGGCCAGCCTCGTGGCGTTCGGACTGCCGAACCCCGACCTGCAGGTAGCGGATGCCCTGCTCGACTCCCACCAGCGCTCGCGGGAGGTGCTCTCCTCGGTTTCGGGCCTCAAGACCGGCTGGACCGTGGCGACCCAGGCCTTCGCGCCGACGACCCTGCCCGACGGGTCTATCGAGCCCGGCGCCTCCGAGGCGCTCGTCGCCTACGGCCATCCGCGCGACGACTGGTACCTCGAGAACATCGCGGGCGACGACTTCGTGGGCGTGCAGGCCTACACGCGCACCTTCGTCGGTCCGAAGGGTCCGGTGCCGGTCTCGCCGCACGTGGAGACGACCCTCACCGGCTGGGAGTTCTTTCCGCCGGCCGCCGAGTTCGGCATCCGCGCCGCCTGGGAGCTGAGCGACCGCGTGCCGGTGATGGTCACCGAGAACGGCATCGCCACCGCCGACGACTCCCGGCGTATTGCATACACGCGGGGCGCCCTCGAGGGCATCCACTCCGCGATCGCCGACGGCATCGAGGTGCTCGGCTACCAGCACTGGAGCGCCCTCGACAACTACGAGTGGGCGTCGGGGTTTGCGCCGACCTTCGGCCTCATCGGCTGGGACCGCGAGACCTTCGCGCGCACGCCGAAGCCGAGCGCGGAGTGGTACGGGGCGGTGGCGCGGGCGAACGGTCTGTAGGCGCTCGCAGACTCCCGCGCCGCATTAACGGCAGGAGCCTACTCGGCCTGCGCCTGCTGTTCGGTGGCCCAGCCGAGGTTGCGCGCGATCCGCTCGAGGGTCGCGAGGGTGCGGTCGTACTCCTCCTCGGTCACGCCCTTGCCGGCGAGCTCGCGATTGGACTGCACGACGACCGAGAGGCCGGTGAGCGCGGTGCGGCCGTGCTCGGTCAGCTCGTAGCCCGATGGCGTGACCGCCACCCAGCCGCTCTCCACGAGTTCGGCCAGGTGGTCGTCGGCCGACTCACCGTCGTCGACGGCAAGGAAGGGCTCCACCGCGGCATTCAGCGCATCGACGGTGGCATTTCCCCGCGCGAGCACATTCAGCAACTGCCACTGGCGCCGGGTGACGCCGTGCTCCTCGAGGGTGAGCGCGAACCGCTCGTCGATCAGGCGGTCGACGAGCTTGAGCCAGAATCCGATCGGACGTTGATCAGTCATGCGCCAAGGCTACGCGAGGCGCCGGGAATGCCCCTAGTACTCGAAGCCGAGCTCCTCGGGGTAGTCGCCGAGGGCCGTGAGGACGGCCGCCGCCTTCTGCAGGTGGGCGAGGGTGAGGCCGAGCGTGCCCGGGCCGAAGCTCACCCGGGCGATGCCGAGCTCCGCGAGCCGTTTGAGCGGCACCGAGGTGGGGTTGGCGATCACGGCGACGGGCCCGTTGACGTCGCGCACGGCGCGCTCGACCAGTCCCTCGGTCGGCAGGCGCAGCACGAAGACGCTCGTGGCTCCCGCGTCGAGGTAGCGGTTGGCGCGGTCCATGGCCCCAGCCCAGTCGGCCGGCTTGCTCACGAGGGAGTCGACGCGAGCGTTTATCGCGAGCGGCACGCCCGCGTCTTCCGCGGCGCGACGGGCGGCGGCGACCCGGGATGCGGCATCCGCCGGCTCGCGGAGTGGTCCGCTGGCCGACTCGAGCGAGTCCTCGATGTTGAGGCCGGCCGCGCCAGCCTCGATCAGGCGAGCCACGTTGGCTCGCACGCCCGCGGCATCCGGGGCGTAGCCCTTCTCGAAGTCGACGGACACCGGAATGTCCACGGCGCCGGCGATGAGGCGCGCGGTCTCGAGCGCCTGCTCTACGGTGAGGCCCTCGTTGTCTGGCACCCCGTGCACGAAGCTCACGGCGTGGCTCGCGGTGGCGAGCGCCTTCACGCCGCGGGCCTGCGCGACGATGCGCGCCGTGACCGCATCCCACACGTTCGTGACGATGAGCGGTTCGCCCGGGATGTGCAGCGAGGCGAGCAGGGCGGCCTTGTCGGCGGTGGAGGTCATTGCTTCAGCCTGTCACACCCCTCAGTGCCGCTACGCGCGGGTGGCCTACTTCGCGGGAGTGAACTCCCGTCGCGACTTCACCGGGATGAGCAGCAGCAGGCCGAGGAGCAGCACGATCACGATGCCCAGCATGCCCCAGTACTGCGCGCCCGCGACCGCGACGAAGGTGGAGAACAGGAGGGGAGCGAGGAAGCTCACCGCGCGGCCGGTCGTGGCGTAGAGGCCGAAGACCTCGCCCTCGCGGCCCGCCGGGGTGATTCGGGCGAGGAAGGTGCGGCTGGCCGACTGGGCCGGCCCGACGAAGAGGCAGAGGATGAGGCCGCCGATCCAGAACGCGCCGGCGCCCAGGTCGTGGGCGAGGAAGACGCCGATCCCGGCCAGGATCAGGCCGACCAGGGAGACGACGATCACCGGCTTCGCGCCGAATCGGTCGTCGAACAGCCCCGAGATGAAGGTGCTCACGCCGGCCACGACGTTGGCGGCGATCGCGAAGATGATCACCTGGCCGCTGGAGAACCCGAAGGTGCCCTGGGCGAGGATTCCGCCGAAGGTGAACACCCCGACCAGCCCGTCGCGGAACAGCGCGCTCGAGATGAGGAAGAGCACGGTGTTGCGGCTCTCCTTCCACAGCGTGGCGACGTCCCGCACCAGCACGACGTAGGACTGGAAGAACCCCACCCTCACCCGTCGGTTGCTCGCCTCGATCTCGGGCACGGTGAACAGGATCGGCAGCGAGAACACGAGCGTCCACGCCGCGGAGATGACCGCGATGATGCGGATGTTGAGGCCGTTGTCGTGCGAGACGCCGAGGAAGCCCCCCGAGCTCTCGGTCAGCCCGACCAGCCCGAGCAGCACGAACAGCAGCAGCACGATCCCGCCGAGGTAGCCGGCGCCCCAGCCGAGCCCGCTCACCTTGCCGACGGTGCGCGGCGTCGAGACCTGGATGAGCATGGCGTTGTAGTTGACGGTGGCGATCTCGTAGAAGACGGTGCCCACAGAGATGAGCACCACCCCGAGGATGAAGTAGGCCGGCTTTCCCTGCACGAAGAAGAGCAGCGCGGTCGCGATGACCACGACCCCCGTGTTGATGGCGAGCCAGAGCTTGCGACGGCCGGAGGCATCCGTGCGCTGGCCGAGCACCGGCGCGAGGAGGGCCACGATGACGCCCGCGGCCGCGAGCCCGAAGCCGAGCCCGGAGGTGAGGGAGGCCTGCGCGGTGGTGAAGGCCGCGTGCGCCGGGCCCGTCAGGTCGACCTCGGCGTCTCTCGCCGCGGTGATGGCTGGGCCCACGAAGTAGCTGCTCGTGAGGTATACCGTGAAGACGAAGGTGGTGATGACGGCGTTGAAGGCCGCGCCACCCCAGTCCCAGAACGCCCAGGCCACGACCCAGCCGCGCGGGATCTTCTTGCCGGACTGTAGGTCGAGACCGGCGACCGGGGTCGCGGCGATGTTGGCTGCTGGCGCGCCGGGTGTCGTGTCCGTCATGGTTCACAGGGTAGTGGCGGCACGCGAACAACGCGCGAACTGGCCGCCACCCTCCTCAAAACGCAGGACATCCGAGGTCAATCGGGCTGATTCGCGCCGGATGTGGCGCTCCGGGCGCGAATCTCCTGCGTTTTCGGGGCGGTGAGATTCGCTCCCGATCGGGGTGGGCGGATGAGACCAGGAACCGCCGCGCCCGGCCCGCTCCGTCCCTGCCCGAAACTGAGAGTTGAGCGGGATTGACTCAAGTTTTTGCCCGGGAACTTGACAATGAAATCCGCAGGTTCCAAACTTGAGCACGTGAGACTCAAGTCTCGCCGCGAACTTCGACGTACGAACCCGCGAAACCCCGCGCGAACTGACGCACAGCACCAAGGAGAAAGAGCACATGGCTCGAGCAGTAGGCATTGACCTGGGAACCACCAACTCGGTGGTCTCCGTTCTCGAAGGTGGAGAACCCACCGTCATCACGAACGCCGAGGGCTTTCGCACGACCCCCTCCGTCGTGGCCTTCACCAAGGATGGCGAGGTGCTCGTCGGTGAGACCGCGAAGCGCCAGAACGTCACCAACGTCGACCGCACGATCTCGTCGGTCAAGCGCCACATGGGCACGGACTGGACCGTCGACATCGACGGCAAGAAGTACACGCCCCAGGAGATCTCGGCCCGCATCCTCGGCAAGCTCAAGCGCGACGCCGAGCAGTACCTCGGCGACACGGTGACGGATGCGGTGATCACCGTTCCCGCCTACTTCAACGACGCCGAGCGCCAGGCCACCAAGGAGGCCGGTGAGATCGCCGGACTCAACGTGCTGCGCATCATCAACGAGCCGACCGCGGCCGCGCTCGCCTACGGCCTCGACAAGGGCAAGGAAGACGAGCTCATCCTCGTCTTCGACCTCGGAGGCGGAACGTTCGACGTGTCCCTGCTCGAGGTGGGCAAGGACGACGACTTCTCCACCATCCAGGTGCGCTCGACCGCCGGCGACAACCGCCTCGGCGGTGACGACTGGGACCAGCGCGTGGTCGACCACCTGATCAAGCGCTTCAAGGACTCCACCGGCGTCGACGTGTCGAAGGACAAGATCGCCAAGCAGCGCCTCAAGGAGGCCGCCGAGCAGGCGAAGAAGGAGCTGTCGAGCTCGATGAGCACGAGCATCCAGCTCCCGTACCTTTCGCTCACCGAGAACGGCCCGGCCAACCTCGACGAGACCCTCACCCGCGCCAAGTTCGAGGAACTCACCTCCGACCTGCTCGAGCGCACCAGGAAGCCGTTCCAGGATGTGATCAAGGAGGCCGGCATCAAGGTCGCCGACGTCGCACACGTGGTGCTGGTCGGCGGCTCGACCCGCATGCCCGCCGTGGTCGAGCTGGTCAAGCAGCTCACCGGCGGCAAGGACCCGAACAAGGGCGTCAACCCGGATGAGGTGGTCGCCGTGGGCGCCGCCCTCCAGGCCGGCGTGCTGAAGGGCGAGCGCAAGGACGTCCTGCTCATCGACGTGACCCCCCTGAGCCTCGGAATCGAGACCAAGGGTGGCATCATGACCAAGCTCATCGAGCGCAACACGGCCATCCCGACCAAGCGCAGCGAGACCTTCACGACGGCCGACGACAACCAGCCGTCCGTGGCGATCCAGGTGTTCCAGGGCGAGCGCGAGTTCACCCGCGACAACAAGAACCTCGGCACCTTCGAGCTCACCGGCATCGCGCCGGCCCCCCGCGGCGTTCCGCAGGTCGAGGTCACCTTCGACATCGACGCCAACGGCATCGTGCACGTGTCCGCGAAGGACAAGGGCACCGGCAAGGAGCAGTCGATGACGATCACGGGAGGCTCATCCCTCTCCAAGGACGACATCGAGCGCATGGTCCGCGAGGCCGAGGAGCACGCCGCGGAGGACAAGGCCCGCCGCGAGGCGGCCGAGACCCGCAACACCGCCGAGCAGCTCGCGTACTCCACCGAGAAGCTCATCAAGGACAACGCCGACAAGCTGCCGGACGACGTCAAGACCGAGGTGCAGGCGGATGTCGACGCGCTCAAGAGCGCCCTCGCCGGCGACGACGAGACGGCCGTGAAGACCGCGTTCGACACGCTAAGCGAGAGCCAGCAGAAGATCGGACAGGCCATCTACTCCCAGGAGCAGGCGGCGGCCTCCGAGCCGGCCGCGTCGGACGAGGCCCCCAAGGAGGCCCCGGCCGATGACGAGGACATCGTCGATGCCGAGGTTGTGGACGACGAGCCTGAGGAAGGCAAGAAGTAGTCATGGCCAACAAAAAGAATCCGAATCCCCCGGAGGGCGAGGGCGGCAAGGACGGCAAGGACGGCAAGGACGAGCCAACCACGCCCGAAACGCCGGGTGAGGAGATTATCGAGGCCGAGGGGCCGGACATCGAGACGTCGTTCACCGACGAGGATCTCGCCTTCCTCACCGGCCAGACGGCCGAGGCACCGGCGGCGAGCAAGAACGTGGACGTGGCGCTCGAGCACCTCGCCGACCTCAAGCGCGTCCAGGCCGAGTTTGCGAACTATCGCAAGCGCGTGGACCGCGAACGGGCGGCAAGCCGCGAGGTGGTGATCGCCGAGGTCGTGAAGAGCCTGCTCCCGGTGCTCGACGACCTCGCGCTCGCCGAGGCGCACGGCGACCTGGAGGATGGGCCGATGGCCGTCATCGCCCAGAAGCTGCGCGCCGGTCTCGACAAGTTCGGGCTCTCCCTGGTGGGGGCGAAGGGCGACGTCTTCGATCCGCACCTGCACGAGGCGCTCGTGCAACTGCCGACCCCCGACGTGACGGTCAACACCGTCGCCGACGTGATCGCCCCCGGCTACAAACTCGGCGAGCGGCTGCTGCGTCCGGCGAAGGTCGCCGTCTCTGTTCCGGCGGAATAGCGTGAACGGGGCGGTGGGCATGCCCGCCGCCCCGTGAGCGTGCGGGAAGGTCAGTCTCTGTGACAATCGATCACAGGAAGTTTCAGCAGGGAGGCGCCCATGGCCAGCCAGGACTGGTTCGATAAGGACTTTTACGCCGTGCTCGGCGTGTCCAAGGACGTCTCGGCGGCCGATCTCAAGAAGACGTACCGCAAGCTCGCCCGCAAGTACCACCCCGATTCAAACCCGGGTGACGCGCCGGCCGAGGCGAAGTTCAAGGAGATCAGCGAGGCGCACTCCGTGCTCGGTGACCCGGAGCAGCGCAAAGAGTACGACCAGATGCGCGCGATGGGCCCGGGTCGGCCGCGCTTCACGTCCGGCGGCTCCGGCCAGGCCGGCGGATTCGAGGACGTGTTCGGCGGCATGTTCGGACAGGGCGCACAGCGAGGCACATACACGCCGAGTGGCGCCGGTGCCGGCGGCTTCGACGACATCTTCGGCGGCCTGTTCGGCGGCGGAAGCTTCGGCCAGTCGAGCGGCGGCTTCCGCGGGACGGCCGGCCCGACCAGGGGCCGGGACCTCGCCGCGAGCACCACCCTCGACTTCGTCACGGCGATCAACGGCGACACGGTGAGGCTGCAGCCCGCCGAGGGCAAGCCGATCAGCGTCAAGATTCCGGCCGGCGTGAGCGACGGCCAGAAGATCCGCCTCAAGGGCAAGGGCGAACCGAGCCACGACGGGGGCGCCCCGGGCGACCTCGTGCTCACGATCACCGTGCGGCGTCATCCGGTGTTCGAACGCGACGGTCTCAACCTGCGGGTGGATGTGCCGGTCACCTTCACCGAGGCGACGCTCGGCGCGACGATCGAGGTTCCTACTCTCGCCGCCGAACCCGTGAAGCTGCGGGTGGCGCCCGGCACCCCGAGCGGCCGTGTGCTGCGCGTGAAGGGCCGCGGTGTCACCTCCACGAAGGGCGTCGGCGACCTGCTCGCCACGGTGCAGGTGGCCGTTCCGGCCCACCTCACCACCGAGGCACGCGAGGCGCTCGAGAAGTTCGCCGCCCTGCAGCCGGCCGAGAACCCCCGTGCCGAGCTGATCGACAAGGCGAGGAGGGGCTGACCGTGGAGTCGACGGACCCGGTGTTCGCGATCGCGATCGCCGCGGAGCTCGCGGGGATGCATCCGCAGACGCTGCGCCAGTACGATCGGCTCGAATTGGTGATTCCGCAGCGCACGTCCGGGCAGTCCCGGCGGTATTCGATGCGCGACATCGACCAGCTGCGGGAGATCGCGAGACTCGGCGCCGAGGGAGTGAGCCTCGAAGGCATCCGGCGCGTGCTCCAACTCGAAAACCAGGTCGCCGCCCTCGGCCGTCGCGTTCGCGAGCTCGAGCACGCCCTCGCGGACGAGATGATCTCCCGACCGGGGCAGCGCGTGTTCGCCGCCGGCGAGTCGGGGGACGTCGTGTCGATCCGGGCGGGAACCCGTGCGCGTCGCAACACCCAGGTGGTGGTGTGGCGGCCCCTCGGCCATGACTGATTCGCCCCTGGCAGATTCGCCCGTGGCTGATTCGCCCCTGGCAGATTCGCCACTGACTGATTCGCCACTGTGCCATTCGCACGACTCGTCGAACGAAGGAATCCGCATCATGTCCGAATCGTCTCCGCATCAGGCCGTCTACGCGCCGCGTGCCGTTCGCCCTCCGCTCACCGCCGAAGCGAAACGCGGGACCGTGATCGCCGGGGCGCTGGGGTTCGTGCTGCTCGGCCTCGGGTATGCGATGGTCGCGCTTCCCATCGCCCTCGCGCTGATCGTGGCGTTCGTCTCGCTGATCGTGCGCTGGGTCAGCGCGTCCGCCTCCTCGCGGAATACCGGGTTCGACGAGTTCGTCTCCGGGCTCAACCTCGCTCCGTGGATCGTTCCGCTGGTGCTGATCGTGGTGGTCGGCGTCGTGCTGATGATCGCCGCCATCGTGCTGAGCGCGCGCGTGCTCGCCGCCCACCAGGTGCGCCGACCGTGGGCGGTCACCTGGGCCGGCGCGGGAATCGCCATCGTCGCCTCGTGGTTCGTTTCGGGCATCCTCGGCTTCGTCACCCGGCTCGCCGTGGTCGGCGTGTCGTGGGGTTCGCCGTCCTGGGGCGAGGGGGTAGTCGCCGTCGTGGTTGTTTCCGCCGTCGTCAGCCTCGCCTCCAGTGCCGCGATCGGCTGGCTCAGCTGGTGGTGGATGGCGTACGCCATGCGCCCGGCGGTTCCCGTCGCCGCTACCCCGATCGCGGCCAATGCCTGACAACGACGCTCGCCAGTGTGATCTCGATTCTTTGCGTCGCTGGCCAGACGTGGAGGCGCCCAACCTGTTCGCCGTGGATGCGAGCGACCGGCTCATCCTCGATGAGGCAGCCGAGGCGGTCTCCGCCGCGGCGCCCGGCACCGTCGTCGTGATCAACGACCACTACGGGGCGCTCGCGATCGGCGCCGCGGCGAACCTCGGCGCGACGGGCGTGCGCGTCTTCCAGGACGGCCTCGTGGGGGAGGCGGCGCTGGCCGCGAACGCGCGCGGGGTCACGACCGAGCTGACGAGCCTGCCGCTCGGCGAAGCGCTGCTCTCCGGTGCGACCGTCGTGCTGCTGCAGGTGCCGCGTTCGCTCGCCGAGCTCGCCGAGATCGCGGGCGAGGTCGCCCGCTGGGCAGACCCGTCCGTCGTCGTCTTCGCCGGCGGACGCATCAAGCACCTCTCCCTGACCATGAACTCCGTGCTCACGAAGCACTTCGGCCGGCTGGATGTCTCCCTCGCGCGTCAGAAGTCCCGGGTGCTGATCGCCCGCGAGCCTCTCGCGGCGGAGTCGGAGTTCCCCGTGCGCGAGTACAACCAGGAGCTCGGACTGTGGGTGTGCGCCCACGGCGCGGTGTTCGCCGGCGCGAAACTCGACCTCGGCACCCGGCTGCTGCTCTCGGTGCTCGACGGCGCGCTCCCCGACGCGGCTCGTGTCCCGGGCACAGTCGCCATCGACCTCGGCTGCGGCACGGGCATCCTCGCGGCCTCGCTCGCGCGATCACGCCCGGGCATCTCGGTGATCGCCACCGACCAGTCGGCCGCGGCAGTGGCATCCTCCCTCGCCACCATGGAGGCGAACGGCCTCGGCGACCGGGTCTCGGTGGTGCGCGACGACGGGCTGAAGTCCCAGCCTGATTCGAGCGCCGACCTGATAGTGCTGAACCCCCCGTTCCACGTGGGGGCGACGGTGCACACCGGTCTCGCCGACCGCCTGTTCCGGGATGCCGCCCGAGTGCTGCGACCCGGCGGGGAGCTCTGGACCGTCTACAACTCGCATCTCGCCTATCGGCCGACACTGCAATCGGTGATCGGCTCTACCCGCGAGGTGGTGCGCAACAACAAGTTCACGGTCACGTCCTCGCGCAGGCGTGTCCCCCCGACCGCTGGTGAAGTGAACTTGAGTCCGGTAGCCTCAAGTTTGGAAAGGTAGTACCCATGGCCAACATGCAGGGCGCCCCCGGCTCCGACGAGGAGCAGCAATCCGCGCTCGAAAAGTACGGTGTCGACCTCACGGCGATCGCCCGCACCGGCAAGCTCGACCCGGTGATCGGTCGCGACGCCGAGATCCGCCGGGTGAGCCAGGTGCTCACCCGTCGCACCAAGAACAATCCAGTGCTCATCGGCGAGCCCGGCGTCGGCAAGACCGCCGTCGTCGAGGGTCTAGCGCAACGGATCGTGGCCGGCGACGTCGCCGAATCGCTCAAGGGCAAGCGGCTCGTCTCGCTCGACCTCGCCGCCCTCGTCGCCGGTGCCAAGTACCGCGGCGAATTCGAGGAACGCCTCAAGGCCGTGCTCAAGGAGATCAACGACGCCGACGGCGAGATCATCACCTTCGTCGACGAGCTCCACACCCTCATGGGCGCGGGCGGCGGGGAGGGCTCGGTCGCGGCATCCAACATGCTCAAGCCCATGCTCGCCCGCGGCGAACTGCGCCTGATCGGGGCGACCACTCTCGACGAGTACCGCGAATACATCGAGAAGGATGCCGCGCTCGAGCGCCGCTTCCAGCAGGTGTTCGTGGGCGAGCCGAGCGTCGAAGACACCATCGCGATCCTGCGCGGGCTCAAGGAACGCTACGAGGCCCACCACAAGGTGGCGATCGCCGACACCGCCCTCGTGGCCGCCGCCGCGCTGAGTAACCGCTACATTTCCGGCCGTCAGCTGCCTGACAAGGCGATCGACCTCATCGACGAGGCGGCGTCCCGACTGCGCATGGAGATCGACTCGGCCCCGGTGGAGATCGACGAGCTGCGCCGAAGAGTCGACCGGCTCAAGCTCGAGGAGCTCGCGCTCAAGAAGGAGAAGGACGAGGCGAGCAAGCAGAGGCTCGAGAAGCTCCGCTCCGACCTGGTGGAGAAGGGCATGGCGCTCAAGGAGCTGCAGGACCGCTGGGAGAAGGAGCGCGCGGTGCTCAACCGCATCGGCGAGCTCAAGGAGAAGCTCGATGCGGCCCGCATGCAGGCCGAGCGGGCCCAGCGCGAAGGCAACCTCGAGAAGGCCTCCCGGCTGCTCTACGGGGAGATCCCGGTGATCGAGCGGGAGCTCGCGGAGGCGGAGAAGTCCGGGGCCGGCACTCCGCTGATGGTCAACGACCAGGTGACGGCGGAGGACATCGCGGCCGTGATCGCCATGTGGACGGGCATCCCGGTCGGCCGGCTCATGCAGGGCGAGACGGAGAAGCTGCTCGGCCTGGAGGGCGAGCTCGGCAAGAGGCTCGTCGGGCAGAAGCGTGCCGTGCGTTCCGTCGCCGAGGCCGTGCGGCGTTCGCGGGCAGGCATCGCCGATGCCGACCGCCCGACCGGGTCGTTCCTCTTCCTCGGCCCCACCGGCGTCGGCAAGACGGAACTCGCGAAGGCGCTCGCCGAGTTCCTCTTCGACAACGAGAAGTCGATGATCCGCATCGACATGAGCGAGTACGGCGAACGCCACTCGGTCGCGCGGCTGCTCGGTGCTCCTCCCGGCTACATCGGCTACGAGCAGGGCGGCCAGCTCACCGAGGCCGTGCGGCGTCGCCCGTACTCGGTCGTGCTGCTCGACGAGGTGGAGAAGGCGCACAGCGACGTCTTCGACGTGCTGCTGCAGGTGCTCGACGACGGGCGCCTCACGGATGGCCAGGGCCGCACCGTTGACTTCCGCAACGTGATCCTCATCCTCACCTCCAACCTCGGCAGCCAGTACCTCGTCGACCAGACGCTGAGCCTCGAGGCGAAGGAGGACGCGGTCAACGCGATGGTGCGCCAGGCGTTCAAGCCGGAGTTCCTCAACCGGCTCGACGACATCGTGATCTTCTCGGCGCTCACCATGGACGACCTCGCCCAGATCGTTGAGCTCTACATCGACCGGCTGTCGAGGCGGCTGCAGGACCGTCGCCTCGAACTCGCGGTGACCCCGGATGCCCGGGCCTGGCTCGCCGAGCGCGGCTACGACCCGATCTACGGTGCCCGGCCCCTTCGCCGGCTCATGCAGCACGAGATCGACGACAAGCTCGCGACGGCGCTACTCAGCGGGGAGATCCGCGACGGCAACACGGTGCTCGTCGACCTCGACTCCGACCACGACACCCTGAGCATCCGCAAGGCGGAGTAGGCCAGGCTCTCGGCTCTCGGCTCTCGGCTCTCGGCTGGAGGCCGGGGGTCTGGCCGGTTCGAATAAACTCGAATCATGCGCGCAACAGTGATTCACGGCGAACGGGATGTCCGACTCGAGGAGGTCGCGCAGCCGCGGCTGTCGACCGGCGGCGACGCGATCGTGCGCGTGATCGCCTCCTGCGTGTGCGGCTCGGACCTGTGGCCATACCGCGGCGTGACGCCCACGAATCATCCGCACCGCATCGGGCACGAGTTCGTGGGAATCGTGGAGGAGGTCGGGCCGGACGTCGTCACGGTCAGGCCGGGTGACTTCGTGATCGCGCCGTTCTACGACTGCGACATGACCTGCGTGAACTGCCTCAACGGGGTGAGCACCTCCTGCCTCAACGGCGGCTGGTGGGGTGCCGACGACCGCCTCGGCGGTTTCGCGGACGGCGGACAGGGCGAGTTCGTGCGCGTGCCGCACGCCGACGGATCCCTCGTCGCGACGCCGGGCCAGCCGGATGCCTCCCTCATCCCCGGTCTGTTGAGCCTCGCCGACGTGATGGGCACCGGGCACCACGCCGCCGTCTCGGCCGGTGTCACCGTCGGCAGCACCGTCGTGGTGGTGGGCGACGGCGCGGTCGGCCTGTGCGCGGTGATCGCCGCGAAGCGCCTCGGCGCCGCGCGAATCGTGTCGATGTCCCGGCACCCGCAGCGCCAGGCGCTCGCCCGTGAGTTCGGAGCCACGGATATCGTGGAGGAGCGCGGGGACGAGGGCGTCGCCCGCATCAAGGCCATGTTCGACGGCGTCGGAGCGGACTGCGTGCTCGAGTGCGTCGGCACGAGCGAGTCGATGGACCAGGCCATCCGCTCCACCCGTCCGGGCGGCACGGTCGGCTACGTCGGCGCCCCGAGCGGCGGGTCGGCGCTGCCGATCGGTCCCCTCTTCAACTCCAACATCGGGGTGAACGGCGGCGTGGCCCCGGTGCGCAACTATGTGCAGGAACTGCTGCCCGAGGTGCTCTCCGGCGCGATCGACCCCGGCCGGGTCTTCGACCTCGAGCTCCCGCTCGCCGAGGTCGCCGAGGCCTACGCGGCCATGGACGAGCGCCGCGCGATCAAGGTGCTGCTGCGGCCGTAGCCTCGGGCGGCCTTAGCCTCCTGCTGCCTTAGTTTTCCTGCGGCCTCAGCATTGGGCAGCCCCAGCCCCAGCCCCGACCTCAGCCCTAGCCTCCCGCGACCTTACGCCGAGAGCTCCTCGGTGATGGCCGCGACGAACGCGTCAACGTCGGCCTCCGTCGTGTCGAAGGCGGTCATCCAGCGCACCTCGCCGCCCGCGCGGTCCCAATCGTAGAAGCGGAATCGTTCGCGGATGCGGTCGGCCGCGTCGTTGGGCAGCACCGCGAACACGGCGTTGGCCTGGGTCTCCTGGCTGAAGGAGAGCCCGCCGATGGCGCCGGCGGCGATCTCGCTCTCGAGCGAGCGCCGAAGGTGGGCCGCCATCGCGTTGGCGTGGCGCGCCGAATCGAGCCACAGGTTGTCGGCGAGCAGTGCGATGAGCTGCGCGGAGACGAAGCGCATCTTCGACGCGAGCTGCATGTTGAGCTTGCGCAGGTAGATCAGGCCGTCTGACGCTTCCGGATTGAGCGCGACGATTGCCTCGCCGTAGAGCACGCCGTTCTTGGTGCCGCCGAAGCTCAGGATGTCGACCCCGGCATCCGTGGTGAATTCGCGCAGCGGCGCGCCGAGGGCGGCCGCGGCGTTGGAGACGCGGGCGCCGTCCATGTGCAGCTTCATGCCGAGCGAGTGGGCGTGGTCGGCGATGGCGCGCACCTCGTCCACGCCGTACAGCGTGCCGAGCTCGGTCGTCTGCGTGATGCTCACGGCGAGCGGCTGCGGGCGGTGCTCGTCGCCCCAGCCCCAGGCCTCGCGGTCGATGAGGTCGGGGGTGAGCTTGCCGTCCGGCGTCGGGATCGTGAGCAGCTTGAGGCCGCTGATCCGTTCGGGCGCCCCGCCCTCGTCGGTGTGGATGTGGGCGGTGCTCGTGGCGACGACCGCGCCCCAGCGAGGCAGGATGCTGGTGAGCGCCGTGACGTTCGCTCCGGTGCCATTGAACACCGGGAAGGTCTCGGCCTGGTCGCCGAAGTGCAGCTTCATCACGTCCTGCAGCCGAGCGGTGTAGACGTCTTCGCCGTAGGCGATCTGGTGGCCGCCATTGGCCTCCGCGATCGCGGCGATGACCTCGGGGTGCGCGCCGGCGTAGTTGTCTGAAGCGAAGCCGCGGTAGTTCTCGTCATGGAGTTTCACGACACCAGTCTCTCGCGTTCGGCGGGTCTACTGAGCCGCCCGGGTGCGCAGTCTGCCTCGGCTGGTTCCCGTTGTGCAGGACAGCGGGTTCCCGTTGTGCAGGACCGCTGTCTAGCGTCGCCATCCTCTGCAGACTCTGGTTGTGCAGGACGGCGGGTTCGCTTTGTGCGGGACGGCGGGTTCGCGTTGTGCAGGACCGCTGTCTAGCGTCGCCATGCTCTGCAGACTCTGGTTGTGCAGGACACGGTCTGCAGGACGCCTCGTTGCCGGTTGTGCAGGACGCCCAGTCGCCGGGGTGTCCTGCACAACGGGAGTCTGCGGGGTGATGGGGTGATGGGGTGTGGTGCGTGGGGTGTCCTGCACAACGGGAGTCTGCGGGGTGACGGGGTGACGGGGTGACGGCGGGGCGCCGGGAGGGCGCGGACGGCGGGGCGCCGGGAGGGTGCGGCGGCGGCGAGGTGTCGACGCGTACCGAAAACGGCTTGCCTTGCAAACTAAACCGGTATAGAGTCACCCTAAACCGGTTAAGGTTTGCCGGAAACTCAGCGCGGAGGCCCCATGACGACACGACCGACGATCGCGGACGTGGCCCGCGAGGCCGGAGTGAGCAAGGGACTCGTGTCCTTCGCCCTCAACGATCGCCCCGGCGTCGCCGCCGAAACCCGCGACCGCATCCTCTCCGTAGCCAACGCGCTCGGCTGGCGGCCGAGCGTTCGCGCCCGATCCCTCAGCACCGACCGGTCGTTCGCTCTCGGCCTCGTGATCGCCAGGGACCCCGAGATCATCTCGAGCGACCCGTTCTTCCCGGCCTTCATCGCCGGCATCGAGGGCGCGCTCGCCCCCGCCGGCCAGGCGCTCGTCGTGAGCATGGTGTCGAACGAGGAGGCGGAGGTCGCGAGCTACCGCCAGCTCGCCGCCCACGACCGGGTCGACGGCGTGATCCTCACCGACCTTCGTCGCGACGACCCCAGAATCGCCCTGCTCGAGGAGCTGCGTCTCAAGGCGGTCACCCTCGGGCACCCGGATGTGGAATCCAGTTTTCCCGCGGTGGCCGTGGACGACGGGCCCGGCATCCGCTCCGCCGTCGAGCACCTCGCCGAACTCGGGCACCGGCGCATCGCGCATGTTGCCGGCCCGTCGTCGATGTTGCACGGCGACCGTCGCAGCCGATCCTTTGTCGACGCCCTTCGCGGCCTCGGCCTCGCGAGCGAGCTCGTGGTCGAGACCGACTTCAGCGCGGCGGGCGGCGCCGAGACGACCGCGGCGCTGCTCGACCTCGACGAGCCGCCGACCGCCATCGTCTTCGCGAACGACCTCATGGCGATCGCCGGTCTCGGGGTCGCCCAGCGGCGTGGTCTCCGGGTGCCGGACGACCTCTCCATCACCGGATTCGACGGCAGCGACATCGGCGCGTACCTCTACCCGTCGCTCACTACGGTGACCACCCCCGTGCTCGAGTGGGGCCGTGCCGCCGCCGAGCTGCTGCTCAAGTCGGTAATCGGCGACGACGACGTTCACGACATCGAACTCCCGGCGGCCCAGCTGCTGGTGCGGATGTCGACAGCACCACCCAGGACCATTCGATAGCACCGCCCAGACCATCCCTTCCATCACCGCAACAACACCGACGGCGAAGTCGCAGTCGGACAACTGAAAGGAAACGACTGTGCAAAGACGAACAGTCATCGGAGCGTCCGTACTTCTGGCCGCGGCGCTCGCCCTCACCGCGTGCAGCGGGGGAGCGACGACCAGCTCCACGGCCAAGCGCGGGCCCATCACTATCTGGTACTCCAACAACGAGCAAGAGGTTGCCTGGGGCAAGCAGATGGTGGCGGCGTGGAACGCCACACACCCCAAGGAGCAGATCAAGGGCCAGGAGATCCCGGCCGGCAAGAGCAGCGAAGAAGTGATCGGCGCCGCAATCGCCGCCGGTAACGCGCCCTGCCTCATCTACAACACGGCGCCCGCCGCCGTTGGCCAGTTCGAGAAGCAGGGCGGCCTCGTCGACCTGTCCAAGATCTCCGACGGCGACGCCTACATCGAGGCACGCAGCGGAAAGGTGGCCGACCAGTACAAGAACGCCGCCGGCGACTACTTCCAGATGCCCTGGAAGTCGAACCCCGTCGTGATCATCTACAACAAGGACATGTTCGCCAAGGCGGGCCTCGATCCCGAGAACCCGAAGCTCTCCACCTACGCCGACTTCATCGACACGTCGAAGAAGCTCGTGGCCGCTGGGGTCTCCAAGGTGGCCATCCAGCCGGCCCCGACCAGCGAGTTCTTCCAGACCCAGTTCGACTTCTATCCGCTCTACGCCGCTGCGACGAATGGCAAGCAGATTGTGCAGGGCAACAAGTCGACGTTCGCGAACCAGGCCGGCTACGACGTGGCCGACTTCTGGCAGACGATGTACAAGGACAAGCTGTCGAGCCCCGAGCAGTACACGGGAGACTCGTTCGCGTCGGGCAACTCGGCCATGGCCATCGTCGGCCCATGGGCCGTGTCCGTCTACAAGGACGTGAACTGGGGATCGGTGCCGGTACCCACCAAGGACGGCACGCCAGCCAACAAGACCTGGACGTTCAGCGACGCCAAGAACATCGGACTCTACTCCGCCTGCAAGAGCCAGGGCACGGCGTGGGATGTGCTGAAGTTCTCGACCAGCAAGGCGCAGGACCAGAAGCTGCTCGAGCTGACGGGACAGATGCCGCTTCGCAAGGACCTGCAGTCCACGTATGCGAGCTACTTCGAGAAGAACCCCACATACAAGGCGTTCGGCGACCAGGCCTCGCGCACGGTAGAGGTGCCCCCTGGCCCGAACACCGTCGAGATGCTCCAGGCCTTCCGTGACGCGTGGACGAAGACCGTCGTCACCGGTAGCGGCGACGTGAAGAGCGCCTTGAAAGGGGCCGCTTCGAAGATCGACACGATCGCGAAGCAGAAGTAGTCATGACGACCACCCTGACGCCTCCGGCGGTCTCACGACCGCCGGGGGGCGGCAAGTCCACCCGACGCCGGCGCTTCCTCGGCAAGAATCCCCTCGGCCTGCTGTTCAGCGCGCCATACCTGGTGTTCGTCATCCTGGTCTTCGCGTATCCGCTCATCTACTCCGTGTGGATCTCGTTCCATGACTTCTTCTTCGCGGCTCCAGGGGCGCAGGTGGATCGTCCGTTCGTGGGATTCGAGAACTACATCACGGCGTTCACCGACCAGGCGGTCATCCGCTCGTTCGGCAATGTGGGCATCTTCCTGTTGATCAATGTGCCGCTGACGGTGGTGCTGTCGCTGCTGCTGGCGAGCGCGCTGAACAAGGTGACGCACCTCCGGGCATTTCTCCGGGTGAGTTTCTACGTGCCGTACCTCACCGCGAGCGTCGCGGTGGTCGCCGTCTGGCTCTTCCTCTTCAACGGCAACGGCATCGTCAACCAGGTGCTCGGTCCGCTGGCGCCGAGTCCGTCGTGGCTGGTGAACGAGCACTGGGCGATGCCTTCCATCGCGCTGTTCGTCACCTGGAAGCAGCTCGGCTTCTACATCCTGCTCTACCTCGCGGCGCTCCAGGCGGTGCCGAACGAGCTCTACGAATCCGCATCCACCGACGGGGCCGGTGCCGTGCGCAGCTTCTTCTCGGTGACGGTGCCGGGCGTGCGACCGGCCACAGTGCTCGTGTTGCTCGTCTCCACCGTGACCGGGGCGAACCTGTTCACCGAGCCGTACCTGCTCACCGGAGGCGGTGGACCCAACGGGGCATCCGCCTCACCGGTGCTGATCATGTATCAGGACGGCCTCCAGCAGGGTCACCCGGATACCGCGGCCGCCATCGGCGTCGTACTGGTCATCGTGGTGCTGGGCATCGCCTGGCTGCAGAACCGCTTCGCGGGAGGGAATGACTGATGGCAAAGCAACTGTTCTCACACACGCGGATGTCGCGTCCGCAGTACATCCTTCGGGGCGTCGTGCTTGCCATCGGCGCTCTCGCCTTCCTCTTCCCGTTCTACTACATGGTGATCGGATCGCTGCAGGCGAAGCCCGACCCGTCGGTGGCCGGGGCCTTCCCCAATCTCGCCAACATCACGGGCGAGAACTACGTGCAGATCAACGACCGGATCAATCTGTTCCGGGGGCTGCTCAACTCGGGCATCTTCACCGGCGGAGTGCTGATCGGAACGATGGTCTTCGGGCTGCTCGCCGGGTATGCCCTCGCGGTGCTGCAGTGGCGGGGTCGCGGGGTCACCTTCGCGCTCGCGCTGCTGGTGCAGGTCATCCCGTTCCAGTTGCTCATGATTCCGCTGTACGTGCTCATCGCGCGGGACTACGGACTCGCCGACAACTACCTGGGCATGATCCTGCCGTTCTTCATCAACTCCACGGCGGTCGTGATCTTCCGGCAGTACTTCCTGCAGCTGCCGATGGAGCTGTTCGAGGCGGCGCGGATCGATGGGGCGAGCGAACTCCGGCTGCTCTGGGGAATCGCGATTCCCCTGGTGCGTCCCGCGCTCATCACCGTGGTGCTGCTGACCTTCATCGGTCCGTGGAACGAGTTCCTCTGGCCGTTCCTCGTGACCAAGGAGTCGAGTCTGCAACCGCTCGCCGTCTCCCTCGCCAACTACATCTCCAACGTCGCAGCGTCGGCGTCAAATCCGTTCGGCGCCACTCTCGCGGGTGCCGTCGTCCTCGCGGCGCCCGTCGTCGTCTTGTTCATCGTGTTCCAGCGGTACTTCGTCTCGACCAATATCGGTTCGGGCGTGAAAGGTTGACCATGTCCCGTCCCTTCCCCTATTCGCTCACTCGCGCCGGTGTGATCATGACGCCAGAAGAGGGCAATTCGCTCGAGGCCGAGGGGGTGCTCAACCCCGCGACCGGCCACGGCCCGGACGGCAAGCTCTATCTGCTTCCGCGGCTCGTCGCCACCGGGAATGTGAGCCGCGTCGGCCTCGCCGCCGTGGTGATCGAGAACGGCGTGCCGGTCGGAGTCGAGCGCGAGGGCATCGTGCTCGGGCCGGATCGGGCCTGGGAGCGTGGAGCCCACAACTCGGGCGTCGAAGACCCTCGGGTCACGTTCATCCCGCGGCTCGGCCTGCATGTGATGACCTACGTGGCGTTCGGCCCGCTCGGCCCGCGCACTGCCATCGCCACCTCCACCGACCTGCGCGAGTGGACCCGGCTCGGCCCGGCGCTCTTCGCTTACGACGACGCGCTCGACATCGACCTCAACATGTTCCACAACAAGGACACGGTCTTCTTCCCCGAGCCCGTCACGGCCCCGGATGGCGTGGAGAGCTTCGCGGTGCTGCACCGCCCGATGTGGGACCTCGGCGAGATCCATCCAGGCGAGGGTCTGTGGAAGCCGGCCGGCGTCACCGACCAGCGCCAGAGCATCTGGATCAGCTTCGTTCCCGTCGCGGGGGTGCTCGCCGACATCCGCTCGATCGTCAACTGGCGCGGCCACCGGCTGCTCGCCGCCCCGGAGGCCCCGTTCGAGGAGCTCAAGATCGGCGGAGGCCCGCCACCCGTTCGCGTGGCCGAGGGATGGCTCGTGCTCTACCACGGCGTCACCGGCGTGATCGATAGCGCCTTCTCGCAGCAGCAGAAGGTGAACTACGCGGCGGGCGGCATGATCCTCGATGCCGTCGACCCGACCCGGGTGATCGCCCGCACGACTGAGCCGCTGCTGTCGCCGGAGACCGACGACGAGCGCAGCGGGATCGTGCCGAACGTGGTCTTCCCGACCGCGATCGAGGAGATCGACGGTCAGTTGTTCGTGTTCTACGGCATGGCCGACTCGAAGATCGGGGTCGCCCGCATCGACCACGTGTAGCCGCCGGCCGACCGAAGAACAAAGGACAGATTCAATGAAGAACCTGACACCCAGGCGCCTGGTCGCCGTGCTCACCGCGATCGCCGTGACGGGGGGCCTGGCGCTCGCCTCGACTCCCGCGACTCCCGCGACCGCCGCGCCGCCGCCGCTCGCCAACCTCGCCCATCTCGACTTCCTGCTCGACACCGCGGCCCCCGCGGCGATCGACGGGCACACGACCTACAAACTGGCCGACCAGCCGAAGCTCACGATGCCGTGGACCTACGCCGACCCGCGTGACGGCGGCACGTTCGCCCGCGTCGGCGGCGGCCCGCTCGATCCGGCCACCGGGCACTGGGGCCAGGGCGCCTACAACGCCGACGACATCTCCCGGGCGGCCGTGGTGTACCTGCGCCACTGGAAGCAGACCGGGGCATCCTCGAGCAGGAATTCCGCCTACGAGCTGCTGCGATCGCTCGCCTACCTGCAGTCCTCGAGCGGCCCCAACGCCGGCAACGTGGTTCTGTGGATGCAGCCGGACGGCACCCTCAACCCGAGCCCGACGCCGGTCGAGCTTCCCAACCCATCGGACAGCGGCGACAGCTACTGGCTCGCCCGCAGCCTCTGGGCGTTCGGCGAGGGCTACGCCGACTTCGCGTCGAGCGACCCGGCCTTCGCCTCGTTCCTGCAGCAGCGGCTGCGCCTCGGCGTGGCCGCCCTCGACCGCCAGGTTCTCGACAAGTTCGGCCAGTACGAGGTGGCCGACGGAGTGCAGGTCCCGGCCTGGCTCGTCGCCGGCGGCGCCGACGCTTCTGCCGAGGCGGTGCTCGGGCTTTCCGCATACTCGACCGCCGTGCCGCGCGACTCTGCCGCGCGTTCCGCTCTCTCGAAACTGTCGAAGGGCATCGCCGCGATGGGGTCCGGTGACACACAGAGCTGGCCGTACGGCGCGATTCTGCCGTGGACGCAGTCCCGCAGCATGTGGCACGCGTGGTCGTCCCAGATGCCGGCTGCGCTCGCCAGGGCGTCCGTCGCACTCGGCGACAGGGGCCTGCTGAAGCCGGCTATCGCCGACTCCGTGTCGTTCACCACGACGCTGCTCACCGCCGGTGGCCCCGACAATGGCTGGTTCCCCACCCCCGTCGACCACACCCAGATCGCGTACGGCGCCGACTCGCGACTGCAGTCCCTGCTCGCGGTGGCCGATGCTGCGCGGCGACCGGGCATCCGTGAACTCGCCGGCATGATGGGCGCCTGGTTCTTCGGGGCCAACGCCTCGGGCAAGCCCGTGTACGACCCGGCGACCGGGGTGACCTTCGACGGCGTGCAGGCCGACGGCACGGTCAACCATGGAAGCGGGGCGGAGAGCACCATTCACGGACTGCTCTCGATGCTCGCCCTCGACGCGAACCCGGATGTCGCGGCCCGCGCGCAGGCGACTCCGGTGCTGTCCGGCCGGGACGGTCTCACCGTCGTGCAGGCGGAGGCGTCCGCATCCACCACCGGCACCGTCGTGACGCCGGGCTCGGCCTGGACGGGGGAGTCGCAGTATGGCGGCGGCACGTTCCTGCAGCTCGCGACCGGGCAGAAGGCGACGATCCAGATCGGCGCATCGGCCGGGGCGCGGCTGCTCGAACCGGTCACCTTCGAGCCGAACCCGGGGTCGGCGACCTCGGTGTGGACCTCCGGCACCTCGCCGCTCGGCACCCTGCGGCACGCCGTGGGAGCCCAGGGCGTGACCGCCGTGCCCGGGGCACTGCTGCCGCAGACCCTGCAGCGCGCGGTTCCGCCCGGCAGCGACGCCGTCTCGGTGACCGCCTCGCGCGGCACCGTGCAACTCGACGCGGTCATCGTGCGGCCGCTCGTGTCCCGCCTCACCCTCACCGGGCCGAACGGGTTCACCGAGCTGGTGAACTCGGCGTCGACCGAGGTGCAGAGGACCTCGGTGGGCACGGCCGGCCAGCGGGCCACCCTGCGCAGCTACGACGGCTCTGGCGCGCTCGTCGAACAGCGCACCATCACGGGAGTCGCGACGGTCGTGCTGCGTAAGGGAGGGTTCGCGGTGGTCAGCCGGTGATGCCCGCTGTCGACTCGATCACGTCGGTCATCTTCTTGGAGAGCGCCTCGTAGAACATCGAGTGCGGGAACTCGTCGTCGAGCACCGCATCGGTGAACCCCTTCGGCGGGCCGTCGAGCGGGAGGTCTCGCTTCGCCCACGCGGACGCAGGATGCGGCGTCAGTGTCGAGGCGATGAGGTCGTAGGCAGCGAGCCAGTGCGCCGTCTTCGGCCGGTCGATCGAGTGCCAGTAGAGGTCGTCGATCTCGCGTCCGAGGGCGATCACCACCGCGGGAACCTCATCCCAGTCGATCGTGAGGCGGGTATCGGTCCAGTGCAACACGTGGTGCTGGTGCAGCCAGGCGAACAGCAACTGGCCGCCGAGCCCGTCGTAGTTGCGCACCCGGCTGCCGCTGATCGCGAAGCGGAAGATGCGGTCGAAGAGCACCGCGAACTGCACGAGTTTCGCGTGTTCGAGAACCTGCTTCTGCGCCGGGGTGGCCTCCGCCAGCCCGTCGAGGGCCTTCTCCAGCCGCACCGCCTCGCAGTACGCCGTGAGGTCGCAGCGCAGCTCCTCGAGCGAGTAGAGGAAGAACGGCATGCGCTGCTTGATCATGAACGGGTCGAACGGCAGGTCGCCGCGCATGTGCGTGCGGTCGTGGATGAGGTCCCACATCACGAAGGTTTCTTCCGTGAGGTGCTGGTCGTCCAGCAGTCGCGCCGCGTCAGTCGGCAACTCGAGCTTGGTGATCTCGGCGGCGGCCCGCACGACACGGCGGAACCGGGCGGCCTCTCGATCGGCGAAGATCGCACCCCAGGTGAAAGTGGGCACGGTGCGCATCGCCACCGTCTCGGGGAACAGCACTGCCGAGTTGGTGTCATAGCCCGGCGTGAAGTCGAGAAAACGGATCGGCACGAACAGCGTGTTCGAGTACTCGGCTGCCTCGAGCTCGGCCACGAATTGCGGCCAGATCACTTCGATCAGCACCGCCTCCACGAGCCGCTCGGCGCTGCCGTTCTGGGTGTACATCGGGAAAACGACGAGGTGACGCAGGCCGTCGATTCGCTGTCTTTGCGGCTGAAAAGCCTCGAGCGAGTCGAGGAAGTCCGGCACCCCGAATCCGCCTTCGACCCAGCGGGCGAAGTCCGCGGCAAGCGCGACGTGGTAGTCGGCGTCGTGCGGGAAGGTGCCGGAGAGCGAGCGGATGTCGTGGGTGATGGTGGCGACGAGCTCACGGGCGCGCGCGTGGTCGGCCTCGTTGGGCAGGCTGCCGTCCTTCACCTGGAAGGTGCGGAACTCTTCGACGGCCGCCTTGAGCGACAGCCACGCCGGAGCCGACACGAGGTCTTCCACCACCTCGGGTTCTCCAACGATCGCGTTCTGCGTCGTGACGTGTGACATGGGTAACCTCCGTTCCGGCATCGGCGGGCGCAACGAATCGGCGCCTCGTCCCCAGCCTAACGACGCTCGCGCGCCTTTTGGTTGTGGTGGACGCGGGGAAATTGCGTCTACCGCGAGTTTCGCGCCGCAGTCCGGCGCAACCGCTGTGGGGTCAGAGCCCCTTCTCGGCAAGCCAGGCGAGCAGCACGCGTTCGAACTCGTCCCGCTGCTCGACGCTCGGAAGGTGCGCAGACTCGGTGAAGCGGCATCCCTCCGCCCGGGGGATCGTGGTCAGCAGGTAGGCGTACTGGATGAGCACGATCGAGAGGTCGTGATCGCCCACGGTCACGAGGGTGGGGACGTCGATGTCGACGAGCCGGTCGTAGGCGGGAGGGTCGAGCGGCGTTTGGGTGGAGCCCTCGCCGCGGTGGGCGGCGTTCGCCCGGTTGAGCGCGTAGGCCTCGGCGACGAAGGCCGGGTCGAGGTCCGCCTCGTGCCGGGTGGGGCCGATCGACCAGAGTCTCACCTCGAGGTCCTGCAGAACGGCCCAGTCCTCGGCCGCGAATGCCGCATCCAACTCGTCGAACATGGCGTCTTCCGCCTCGGTGAGCTCGGTCTCGGGGAAGCCGCTCGGGCCGGAGCCGATCGTGACGAGGCCGGCAACGCGCTCCGGATGCTCCACCGCCAGGTCGATCGCGATGCGACCGCCTCGGGAGCATCCGATCACCGTCGCGCGGGCTATTCCGAGGTGGTCGAGGAGGTCGATCGCGTCCTCCCGGTCGGAGAACGGCACGTCCTCCGACGTCGTCGCCCCGTAGCCCCGGGCGTCGTAGCGAATCACGAAGTGGTTCGCGGCGAGCGCCGGAACGATCCCGTCCCACATGCGGAGGGTGGCGATGCCGGCGTGGATGAGGAGGAGCGCGGGCGACGAGACGTGGCCCTCGGTCTCGTAGTAGACGCTCGCTCCCGGCAGTTCGAGATCAGGCATGCTTCGAGCGTAGGCGCTTGCCACTCGTTTGACACCCAGCCTGTTAAATACGTCAGCGGACCGACCTGTTTCGGGTTGGGCCGGTCCGCTGAATCGCCCGGGTAAGAGGCGACATGGCGCGCGTCGGTACGGTTCGCCCGGTGGTTAAACCGTCGGGTTGGCGTCTCGTACCGTTCGTGCTTGCACTTTCGTGCAGTGACTACAAGCTAGCAGTATATTGGTCCTCCAAATAGGGGACACACGACCCCCGTTCGGGTGTCACTGCGGCGTGTCGCCCCAGTCGGTCGGAACGCGGATGGTGCCGAGCATGCGCATGGCCCCGAGAGCCGCGGCCCTGTCGTGATCGCGGGCCGCCGCCACCAGCAGCGCCTGCGATTCGCTGAGGGCACTAAAGTCGATCTGGTCCGGAAGATGCAGGCTGCCGAGGCGCACGACATGCACGACCGACTGGATGCCGCGCCTGAGTGGGGGATTCTGCGAGAGCTCGACCAGGTGGTTGAAGAACTCCGCGTTCGCCGTGGCGATCCGCTGCATGTCGCGCGTCGACAGCAGCGAGATAAAGCTTTCGTGATCGGCCTTCATTGCAGCGACGACCTCGGGCGGCACCGTGGGGATCACCTCGTTGATGACGGCGACATACAGGGCGAGCCAGACCACCATGGCATTCGCCGTCTGTTCCGGGCTCACGACCGCGATGCGGGTGAACCGGCTTGCCGATGCCTCGATGATCCCGATTTCGCGCAGCCTCTGCAGGGCCTCGCGAACCGGGGTGCGGGAGACGCCGAGCCGTTCGGCGAACTCGGAGTCGCTGATCCGCTCACCGGGCTGCAGACGGCCATTATGCACGGCGTCGAGGATCTGGTTGAACACCATGCTGACCACGGTGCTGCCGGTGAACGTCTCGTCACTGGAACCCGGCGTCTCGCGCTGGTCGTCTCGTGCCTCGCTCACACGGTTATTTTAGAAGATCATCGGGCGATCGTCGTCGTCCTCGGTCGGCAGGTCGAGGTCCACGACCACGGGAACGTGGTCGCTCGGGGCGTCGCCCTTCCGCTCGGCGCGGTGGATGCTCGCCCCGGTCACGAGCTCGGCGAAGGGCGTGGAGCCCAGGATGAAGTCGATGCGCATGCCCTCGTTGCGGGGGAATCGAAGCTGCTGGTAGTCCCAGAAGGTGAAGCCCTCTGGCACCCGCTCGCGCACGACATCCTGGAGCCCGATCGCCTCGAACTGCGCGAACGCTGCACGCTCCGGCGCCGAGGTGTGGGTGTTGTTCGCGAAGTCCCAGGTGGGCCACACGTCGGTGTCGAGCGGAGCGATGTTCCAGTCGCCCATGAGGGCGAGCGGCTGCTCTGGGTGCTCGGCGAGCCACTCACGAGTGTCGTCGGCGAGCTTGCCCAGCCAGTCGATCTTGTAGGCGAGATGCGGGTCGTCGAGGCTGCGACCGTTCGGCACGTAGAGGCTCCAGAGGCGAACGCCGTCGACGGTGACGGCCATCGCCCGCGCCTCGAGCGGAGGGCCATCGATCTCGGTCTTGCTGAATCCCGGTGCGGAGCGGAATCCGCGCTCCACGTCCTCCATGGGGAGGCGGCTCGCGAAGGCGACGCCGTTCCACTGGTTGAGTCCGTGCAACTCCACCTCGTAGCCCGCCTCGGAGAACTGCTCGAAGGGGAACTGGCTCTCCTTGCACTTGATCTCCTGCATCGCCAGCACGTCGACATCTTCACGATCGAGCCAGTCCACGACCCGGCCGACCCGGGTCCGAATCGAGTTCACATTCCAGGTTGCTACGCGCATGTCCTCAACGCTAGTTGGTCTGCGGGGTGGGTCTGCATCACCACTCCCGCATCGCGACCCACCATCGCGACGCCGCGCGTGCTGGCTCGGCATCGCGACCCCGCATCCGTGCCTCGTGCCTCGTTCCTCGTGTCCTGTGCCCTGCACCTCGCACCCCGTGTCCCGTGCCTCGTGCCTCGTGCCTCGCACCCCCTCAGCCGGGCCAATTCGACGTGTCCGGGCAATTCCCCGGGACTCCAAGCGGTGAGGTGCCCAGTCTTGCCGCTTTTCTGGTGCTGAAGCGACAAGTCTGGGCACCTCGACGATGCGCGGACGGTGAACGCCCGCGGTGATCGCCGGCGGAATGGGTAGGGAGGGCGCCCCGGGCGGCAGGGGGTAGGGAGGGCCTCGGTTTCGGTGTGGCACCCGCTGCCCTAAAGTGAGGTGCGTGACTGACGCACGCCAGAAGCTCATCGACCACATTTCGGCGGATGCCGTGTTCCACGGGGACTTCACGCTCACGAGCGGCAAGAAGGCCACCTACTACGTGGATCTGCGCCGAGTGAGCCTCGACCATCGGGTTGCCCCTCTCATCGGGCAGGTGATGCTCGACCTCATCGCGGACGTCGCTGACGTGAGCGCGGTCGGCGGGATGACGATGGGCGCCGACCCGGTCGCCGCGGCGATCCTGCACCAGGGTGCCGCCCGCGGGCTCGCCTACGACGCCTTCGTCGTGCGCAAGGAACCGAAGGACCACGGTCGCGGTCGCCAGGTGGAGGGACCGGACCTGGCCGGCAAGCGAGTGATCGTGCTCGAGGACACGTCGACGACCGGGGGATCCCCGCTCGCCGCTATCGAGGCGCTCAAGAAGGTGGGGGCCGAGATCGCCGCCGTCGCCGTCGTGGTCGACCGCGACACGGGAGCCCGCGAGATCATCGAGGCCGCCGGATACCCCTATCTCGCGGCGATCGGGCTCGCCGACCTCGGACTCTCGAAGTGACATGAGCGACGATCCCACCGGCGAGGACATCAACGACGACCCGCTCGACTGGTTCTCCGACAAGCTGAACAAGGCGCCGGAGAAGAAGCAGCCCGAGGCCGGGACCGCGTGGCCGCTGACCGCGCCGGAGCCCGATGTGACGGAGCCCGATGTGACGGAGCCCGACTCGGCCGCCCCCGCCGGCGGATTCCACTGGGGTCTCACGCCAACGGCCGGCGACAGCACGCCCGCGGCTGCCGAACCGGTGCTGCCGGACGTTCCGCCCGTTCCGCCCGTTCCGTCCGTCCTTCCGCCCGAGCCTCTGCTGCCGCCCGTCATGCCGCCGCCCGTCCGGCAGTCGCCCGTCGAGCCGCCGGCGCAGCCACCCGTCATGCCGCCGCCCATCGAGCCGCGTCCCGCCCCCTCCATCTTTCCGACGCCCCCGACGACGCCCGTCCCCGAGGCGCCACCCGTCCCCGAGGCGCCACCCGTCCCCGTGACCCCGGTCGAACCGGTCCCGCCGGCACCCTGGCCATCGCCCGGGTTCCTGTCGGCCCCCGTCGCTCCTGAAACCGTCGCTCCTGAAACTGCCGCCCCCGAAACCGTTGCCCCCGAGGCCGACGTGCCGGAAACCGTCCTCCCGGAAACCATCGCTATCGATGCCGCACTCGGCGGTGCCCCGCACTCGCTCGGTCAGCCGCCCACGGTCGCACTGCCGTGGGAGACGACAACACCGGAACTGCCGGCGACCGAGCAGGCTCCCGAACTTGTCGGCGCGAGCGAGCCAGACGCTGACGGTGCCGGCACCGATGGAGCGGCCACTGACGGCTCGGGCATCGACGCCCTCTTCGGCCAGGACCAGTTCAAGGAATACGAGGACGAGTCCCTCATCCCCACGCTGCCGTTCGGCGCCCCGTGGTCGGCCAAGTCGCCCAGCGCGGAGGATGCGGTGGCCGACGCGCCGCCCGCGCTCATCGAGCCTGCCCCCACGGTGGCGAGCCCGTTCGTCTCCGAGGCGATCTTCGGCGCCCGAGCCGCGGCACTCGGTGCTGAGGGGGCGCTCCCCCTCGGCGAGCCCGGCAGAGCCGCGACAGGACTGCCGGTGTCGAGCGCGCCAGCCGATTCGACGCTCAAGACCGATTCGACGGTCGCCGCCGATTCCATGCTCCCGGCCGACTCGACGATCGCTGCCCCGGCCCGCCCGCGCGGTGCCGCCGGCGAGCCGATCTCCCGCAACCAGCGGATCCTTCTGTGGTCCGCCGGCGGTGTCGTCGCGGCGCTCGCCCTGGTCGTGCTGTTCCTGCTCGGCACCCGGCTCCCGGGCCTGCTCGGCACCGCGCCCGTGGTCGCCGTCTCGGCGAGCCCGACGCCCACACCGACGCCGACGCCCACACCGACGGTCGCGGCCGGGCCCGCCGCCGTTGGCGAACACAAGTGGGATCAGCTCCGCGGCGGGGAATGCCTCGACCCGTTCACCTCGCCCTGGGCCGAGAAGTTCACGGTCGTGGACTGCGCTGCTCCGCATCCCGCCCAAATGGTGCGGCGGGGCACGTTCCCGGCGGCGGCGCCCGCGGCCGCGGCCAGTCCATCGCCGAAACCCACTGGCGCGGCGGGTTCCGACTACCCCGGGGTCGAGGCACTCAAGGCGCAGATCAACCTGCTGTGCACCGCCGCCGGAGTGATCAATCTGTCGGTGGCCGGGGCCTTCAGCGACATCCAGATACAGGCGTCATACGCCGCGAACGCGAAGGAGTGGGCGGGCGGCCAGCACGACTACTTCTGTTTCGTCAACCGATCGTCGGGCGAGCCGCTCACCGGGAGCCTGGCCGGCGGGTAGCCGCCGCGCCTGGGACCTGCGCGGCTGGGCGCTGGGCGCTGGGACCTGCGCGGCTGGGCGCTGGGCGCTGGGACTTGCGTGGCTGGACGCTGGGCGCTGGGACTTGCGTGGCTGGGCGCTGGGCGCTCAGCCGATGTCGACCTCGATCGGCTCGGGCTCGAGCAGGTCGGCAACGCCGTTCAGGATCTCGTCAGGTCGGAACGGGTACCGCTCGATCTCGGCCTGGTCGCTGATGCCGGTGAGCACGAGGATCGTGTGCAGCCCGGCCTCGATGCCCGCGACGATGTCGGTGTCCATGCGGTCGCCGATCATCCCCGTGTTCTCGGAGTGCGCGCCGATCTTGTTCATCGCCGAGCGGAACATCATCGGGTTGGGCTTGCCCACCACGTACGGCTCCTTGCCGGTGGCCTTCGTGATGAGGGCGGCGATGGCTCCCGTTGCGGGCATCGGGCCGTCTGCGCTCGGGCCGGTCGCGTCCGGGTTGGTGACGATGAAGCGGGCTCCGTTCACGATGAGACGGATGGCCTTGGTGATCGCGTCGAACGAGTAGTTGCGGGTCTCGCCCACCACCACGTAGTCGGGGTCGCTCTCGGTCATCACGAAGCCGGCCTCGTGCAGGGCCGTGGTGATTCCGGCCTCGCCGATGACGAAGGCGGAGCCGCCCGGCATCTGCGACTTGAGAAAATCGGCCGTCGCCAGGGCGGACGTCCAGAGGAACTCCTCCGGCACATCCAGCCCGGACGCCTTCAGGCGCGCGCTGAGGTCCCGAGGAGTGAAGATCGAGTTGTTGGTGAGCACGAGGAAGGGTTTGCCCTGGTCGCGCCACTGTTGGAGCAGGGCCGCCGCGCCCGGCAGCGGGTGGTTCTCGTGCACAAGCACGCCATCCATGTCGGTCAGCCAGCACTCGATTTCGCCGCGATTGCTCATGGGGACATGGTACCGGGCGCAGATTTCCAACTCGTTGCCTCCGCTACGCTGGAGGGGTTGCGGGGGTGAAGTGGTGTCGGGTGTGCTGATCGGCTTCGCGATCATCGCGTCCATCATCCTCGTCGGGTACCTCGTCGGCCGCCTCGGCATCCTCGGGCCGCACGCCGGTTTCGTGCTCAACCGGGTCGTCTTCTTCGTGCTTTCGCCATGCCTGTTGTTCACGGTGCTCGAGAAGGCGCAGGTGTCCGAGCTGTTCTCGTCGCTCATACTCGTGTCGCTCATCGCCGCCGTGGTCTGCTTCGCGGCCTACTTCGTGGTCGCCCGGCTGGTCTGGCGCCGCGGCGCAGCGGATGTCGTGATCGGGTCGCTCGCCTCCGGCTACGTCAACGCCAACAACATCGGCATCCCCGTCGCGGTGTACGTGCTCGGCAGCGCCGCATACTCCGCCCCGGTCGTGCTGCTGCAGCTTCTCGTGTTCACGCCGATCGCGCTCACGATCCTCGACATCCAGACCACGGGCAGGGCGTCGGTGCGCAGCGTTGCGCTGAAGCCGCTCACCAACCCGCTGATTATCGGATCGGCACTCGGGCTGCTGCTCGCGGTGACCAGGGTGCACCTGCCGGCGCCGGTGCTGCAACCGTTCGTGCTACTCGGCGGCGCGGCGGTGCCCGTGGTGCTTCTCGCCTTCGGGATGTCGCTGCACGGCCAGAAGCTGTTGCAGGCGGGGAGCGGTCGGCGGGATGTGCTGCTCGCGAGCGCGCTCAAGCTCGCCGTGATGCCCGCGGTCGCGTGGGCCGTCGGCCACTTCCTCTTCGAACTCGTTGGCCAGAAACTCTTCGTGGTCGTCGCCCTCGCCGCGCTGCCGTCGGCGCAGAACGTGTTCAACTACGCCCAGCGCTACGGCACGGGCGAGATCATCGCCAGGGACTCCGTGTTCATCACGACCGTCGGGTCGATCCCCGTGCTCGTGATCGTGGCGGCGCTGCTCGGGCACTGAGCTGCTCGGGCACTGAGTGGTGCGGCCACTGAGTGGGGCGTGTCCCGGCGCGGTTCCCGGGGCGCCCGCTCGATCAGCGCTGCTCGACCAGCGCTGCTCGATCAGCGCTGCCCGCCGTCATGCGGGTTGCCGGCTCTGTCACATAGCGGTGCCCGGTGGGCGAGGTCCACTGGAGGTCGCCCTCGCCGATGTGCTCGACGGTCCACCCTGTGTGGTGTTTCTGGTCGTGGTGCTTCGGGCAGAGGTGCGCGAGATTGTCGTGATTCGAGGGTCCGGCATGCTGCCAGTCCTTCGTATGGTCGAGATCGCAGCGTCGGGCGGCGGCACCGCATCCGGGGGCGCGGCAGGTTTCGTCCCGCAGGCGAAGCCAGGCGCGGAGGTCGGGGGGAATCGCGTAGCGATCGCGGCCGAGGGAGAGCACCGCACCGGTCTCGGGGTGGGTGAGGATTCGGACGAAACCGGGAGCGCCGGCGGCGAGCTCGCGGGCGGTATCGATGTCGATCGGACCATAACCTTCGAGCACCGCCGGCTCGGTGCCGCGCCCGAGGAGGGTGAGCACCGGCACCGTGACGAGCACGCGAGCGCGGATGCCCCTGCCCAGATTCGGCTGGGTTAGCTGGTTCGGGTGGCTGGCATCGGTTTGGCCGTCGATGAGGAGGTCGCAGAAGACATCCGCCCGCAGCTGGGTGAGGGTGCGCGGCTCGTCGGGGCACTGGAGGGTGGCCGCGACATCTGTCACGCGGTTGTAGATGGCCTGGGCGCTCGCCGCGGGCAGGTAGGCGGTGAGCCGGGCCATGCCATCCCGGGCGGGATCGAGCGACAGCTCGCGCTTGTCGCGGCAGCTGCTCTGCCGTACCTCGATGGACTCCGGGTGCTTCCGCTCACGCAACACACGAGCCCTGTGGTTGAAGCGGCTTGCGGTGAGCGTGACGGCGAACGGCAGTGCGGCCTCTTCAAAGGGCCGGCGCGCCTCGATGGGGAGGGAGTTGGCGTGGTCGATCATCACCTGCGCATGGCTATAGCTGATGTGCCCGTCGGTGAGGGCCGTCATCGTGGCCGGCAGCTCGCGAAGCAGCGAACGGCTCTCTTCGATGAGAGTCTCGGTGGTGCGCTCGGGCAGGCGCAGGGCCGCCGCGAGCTCGCTCACCAGGGAGCGCCGAGCGACATGGGCGGCGCTCCAGCGGTGAACCTGGGAGGCATCGCTCGGCATCAGGGAAGCGGTTGCCTCGCTCCAGCTGCGCGCCTGGTCGATGAGGGCGGCCCGGTCGGCGGCGGCTCGTGCGACGGCGCGATCGGCCTCGACGACGTCGTCGATCAGCTCACCCATGGTGTCAAGAAAGCTCGCGGCGAGGGACGGCGTGAGCA
>NZ_DATCQQ010000002.1:0-2421 GCF_036569425.1 Lacisediminihabitans sp. | reverse complement strand
AGGGAGAGCCCGAGGGCAACGGCCAGCTCGCTGAGCACGTCCCACGATTCCTTCAACGGCGCCTCGGCGTCGACAGCCGGGCGCAGGAACTGCACGCGGCCCTCGAGGTTGGTGTAGCTGCCCTGCCGCTCGGCGAAGCTGGTGGCCGGCAGGACCACCGAGGCGTTGATGTGCTCGGGCCGCGGAAGGTGATCCCACGCGGCAAGGAACTTGACGCTCGCGGGAATCCCGGCGGTGGGCGGTGGGCCCCAGCTGAGCAGCGCTTCGACTCCGTCCAGGGAATCCCACCCGGCGACGCCGAGCTCGAGGGCACCCCGCTCGTTGGTGCCTCGGTACAGCGGCATCATCTTGGCGCCGACCTTGCCGGCCAGCTCGGTGCACGCGGCCACCAGACCTGCCGCGTCCTCACTGCCGCGACCGTCCCCGTAAAGGATGGCCACGGGACCGCCGGGCTCTCGGAGCAATTCGTGGTCGGCCAACTTCCGAACCTCGGCGGCCGCCTCTCCCGGCTGGTTGCGGATGTGCACGGTTTGGCGGTGGCGGTCGAGGTCGACCGCAGTGGGGTGGATGACGATCAGCTTCGCGCCGCGCTTCGAGACCGCCTTCTTGACGCGAAGGTTGACGATGGGCACGTCGTTCTCGGTGTCCGAGGCGACGATGATGATGACGCGCGCGTTATCTATGTCCTTGATCATCAGTTGCTCGCCGCTTTGTGCAGGCAGCGCGGTGCGGCCGTGCATCTTGACCTTGGCGCCGCGAAGAGGTCCGTCGAGGAGTCGGCGGAACAGATAGCCCTCCTCATTGGTCAGGTCCTGCGGCAGAGAGATGCCGAGCTTCGACCCCTTGCCTTTGATCCCGTCGGCGACCGCGTTGAGGGCGACCGCCCACGTCGTCTTGGATCCGCCAACGGTGGGTACGCGGAGGCGCGCCGGGTCGTTGACGTCGGTGTAGTCAAACCTGCCGCGGTCGCATATCCAGCCCTCGTCGATGTCGTCGTTCTCGCGCGAGGTGACGCGCACCAGCTGGCCGCGGCGCTGCCACAAAGTGACGTTGCAGCCGACGGCACACTTCGAGCAAATGCTGGCGGTGTGGTCCATGTCCCACGGGCGTGACTCGAATCGCCACACGCGGGAGGTCAGGGCGCCGACCGGGCATAGGTCGATGATGTTGCCGCTGAAATTGGAGGTGAGCGGCTGGTCGAACTGGCTGGCGATGACCGAGTGCACGCCGCGCTCCGCGACCGTGAGCTCCTGCTCCCACGCCACCTCGTCGTAGTAGCGCGTGCAGCGATAACAGAGGACGCAGCGCTCGCGATCAAGGGCGATATTCGGGGAGAGCGGGATCGGCTTCTTGAAATGCAGGCGCGGGCCGCCGATGCGGCTCGTGGGATACCCATGGCGGAAGGTGAAGTCCTGCAGCGGGCACTCCCCGCCCTTGTCACACACGGGACAGTCGAGAGGGTGGTTGACGAGCTCGAACTCGAGAATGTCAGCCCGGGCCTGCACCGCCATCGCGCTCTGCGTGCGCACGACCATTCCGTCGGCCACCGGGCGGATGCACCCGGCCTGCGCGACCGGCGGCCCGGGCGATATCTCCACCAGGCACATGCGGCATGCGCCGACCGGCTCGAGCTTGTGGTGATAGCAGAAGACTGGGATCTCGATCCCGAGCAGCTTCGCCGCCTCGACCACCAGCGTGCCATCGGGCACCGTGACGACGCGGCCGTCGATGGTGACGTTGACCATCTTCACGTCAGGCATGGATCAGCGCCTTTTCGACCGAACACGTGTGGCGGAGGCAATGCTCCTCGTACTCGTTGCGGAAATGCCCCATGGTCGACTGGATCACCCAGCCGGCGGCGTCGCCAAGGCCGCACAGGCAGCGGCCACCCTGCAGCCCTTGCTGGACCCGATCCAGGAGCGCGAGCTCGATCTCCGAGCCTTCGTTCGCCAGGATCCGGTCGTAGGTCCGCACCGCCCAGTTGCTGCCGACGCGGCACGGCGTGCATTTGCCGCACGACTCATGGGCGTAGAAGCGCAGCAGCCGGGCTGCCGCCTTGACGACGCAATGCGAGTCGTCCATCACGATGATCCCGCCGGAGCCGCCCATCGTCCCGAGCGCTTTGAGGCCGTCGAGGTCGGTGGAGGTGTCGAGCATCGAGCCGGGGAGAACCTTGGCGGATGAGCCGCCTGGCCAGAAAACCTTGATCTTGCGACCCGGGAATGGCCCGCCCGCGAGCTCTTCGATGATGTGCCGGTACGTGACGCCGATCTCGATCTCGTAGTTGCCCGGCGTCTGGACGTCGCCGCTCACAGTCACTATTCGTGTGCCCTTCGCCTTCTCGGTGCCGCGCTTTGCGTACTCGGCGCCGCCGTGCCGCATGATCCACGGCACCGTCGACAGCGTCTCGACGTTGTTGAC
>NZ_DATCQQ010000001.1:0-13943 GCF_036569425.1 Lacisediminihabitans sp. | reverse complement strand
GGCGGCGGTCGGTCGAGCGGCGGCGGCTTCGGTGGCGGCGGCGGCGGTGGCGGTGGCGGGCGGTCGAGCGGCGGCAGGTTCTAGTTGCCCGCAACGATTCACAATGGGCAAACGATTCACAACGGAAGGAAGAGAAATGGTAAAGCAGTCAATCTTCGGCAGGATCGCCCAACTCGCGAAGGCGAACATCAACGCGTTGATCGATTCGGCGGAAGACCCCGGCCTCATGCTCGACCAGATGGTGCGGGACTACACCAACAGCATCGCCGAGGCGGAGGGCGCGGTCGCCCAGACGATCGGCAACCTGCGGCTGCTCGAGCAGGACCACGCGGAAGACGTGCGCAATGCCGGCGACTGGGGAAACAAGGCCCTCGCGGCGAGCCGCAAGGCGGACGAGCTTCGTGCCGCCGGGAACGCGGCGGACGCCGACAAGTTCGACAACCTCGCCAAGGTGGCCCTCGGCCGGCAGCTCTCCGCGGAGAAGGAGGCGCGGGACGCCGAGCCGACAATCGCGTCCCAGACCGCGGTGGTCGACCAGCTCAAGAAGGGCCTCGACGCGATGCGCGGCAAGCTGAGCCAGCTGTCGTCCAAGCGCGACGAACTCATCGCGCGGTCGAAGACGGCCGACGCCCAGCGCCAGGTGCAGGACGCCGTGAAGTCGATCGACCTCCTCGACCCGACCAGCGAGATCAGCCGGTTCGAAGACAAGATCAGGCGCCAGGAGGCCGTGGTGATGGGCCAGCAGGAGCTCGCGGCGTCCAGCCTCGACGCGCAGTTCGAACAGCTCGACGCCTCGGACAACGAGGTCGAACTCGATGCTCGACTCGCCGCTCTCAAGGCGGGCTCGCCGCCGCCGGCGGCGATCACCTCCGGACCGTGACCGGGCGGGGGTCGAGCCTCGAAGGCGAGATCCGACCCCCTCCGTAGGGAACAAATTCCACGTCCGGTCAGTTGGAGTCGCCATGACAACTATCGGATTCATCGGTGCAGGAAACATTGGCGGCCAGCTCGCGCGCAAGGCGATCGAGAACGGCTATGACGTGGTCATCAGCAACTCGCGCGGACCGGAGACCCTCTCCGCGCTCATCGAGGAGCTGGGGCCGAAGGCTCGGGCGGCCACCCCGGTCGAGGCGGCGGAGGCCGGCGACTTCATGGTCGTGACCGTGCCGTTCAAGAACTACGGAGGGGTGCCGGTCGAGCCGCTCGCAGGCAAGATCGTGATCGACACCAACAACTACTACTTCGAGCGCGACGGCCACTACCCCGCGCTCGACAACGGCACGGCCACGGTGACCGGGTTGCTCCAGGAGCACCTGCCCGAGTCGCGGGTGGTCAAGGGCTTCAACCACATCACGTCGGCCGACATCATCGAGGACTCGCACCCGGCCGGCACGCCGAACCGCCGCGCCCTGGGCGTTTCGTCCGATTTCGAGGATGCGGTGGAGTTGCTCACGAGGCTCTACGACGAGTTCGGTTTCGACGCGGTGAACGTCGGCGCCCTCTCGGAGAGCTGGCGCTTCGAGCGTGACCGCCCCGCCTATGTCGTTCGCCAGAACGCAGCCGAGCTCGTCGCGAATCTCGCGATCGCGCCGCGCACCGTCTAACCGTCACTCGCAATCCCTTGGTGGCAGCCATACTGGACGTGTGGCTGCCACTTTTCTCGTCGTCCCCCAATGGCAAGGTTCCGGCTCATCGCGCGCGATGAGACTCGTGGATGGGGCGGAGGCGATCCGCGGAGATCTGCCGACCACATCCACGGTCCTGATCGACGTGCCGCTCGGCGCGGGCAACGACGAGGGCACCCAGGTGAGTCGCCTGAGCTCGTTGCAGGCGGTGCGGGATGCCCAGCTCATCGCGCTCGGCTCGATCAGCGGGCTCGCGGTGACGATCGGCGGCGATTGCGGGGTCGAGCTCGCCTCGATCCAGCACGCCGCGGACGTGAACGACGGCATGGCGGTGGTCTGGCTTGACGCCCACCCCGACCTGCACACCGCGGAGTCCTCGCCCAGTCACGCCTTTCACGGCATGGTGCTGCGCACTCTTCTCGGCGAGGGTGACCCCTCGCTCACCCCGACGACGCCCCTCGAGGTCGGTCGGCTGATCCTCGCCGGAACGCGCGCCCTCGACGATGCCGAGGCCGCCTTCGTCGACTCGGCCGGCGTGCGCCTGATTGCGCCGGAGGAACTCACCGCCGAGTCGATCCGGGACGCGCTCGCGGCCACCGGGGCCACCTCGGTCTACCTCCACGTCGACCTCGACGTGCTCGACCCGGCCGAGTTCACCGGCCTCGGCTTCCCGGAGCCGTTCGGCGTCACGCTCGCGTCGCTGCTCGAGATCATCGCAGCGGTGAAGGCGGCCCTGCCGCTGGCCGGCGCCGGCATCACCGAGTTCGCCCCACGGAACGAGGCGGCCGCCGGGGACGACCTCGGCAGCATCCTGCGCATCATCGGAGCGGTCAGCAGCAACTGACGGCACGCGGCCGCTCGCCGTACCATGGGATGATCCGCCCGATCGAACAGAGGCCAGCGTTGACCGAGACCCCACGCATCACCGTCGAGCGGGACGGCCACGTTCTGAGGATCGGCTTCAACCGTCCAGAGAAGCGCAATGCGGCCGACTACCGGCTGCTCTCCGAGCTCGCCGTCGCCTACGGCGAACTCGAGAACGATCCGGAGCTAATGGCCGGTTTCGTGTTCGCGCACGGCGACCACTTCACCGGTGGCCTCGACCTTGCCGATGTCGCCCCGCGCATCGGGGCGGACGGACTCGACATCGCCCAGGACGGCGGCATCAACCCCTGGCAGGTGTCCGGGCGCCAACTCTCGAAGCCCGTCGTGATCGCTGTCCAGGGCACCTGCCTCACTCTCGGAATCGAACTGATCCTCGCGAGCGACATCGCCGTCGCCGCCGAGTCGACGACCTTCGGCCAGATCGAGGTCGCTCGCGGCATCCTGCCATTCGGCGGGGCGACGATCCGGTTTCCGCGGGCCGTGGGCTGGGGGAATGCCATGCGCTGGATCCTCACCGGGGACAGCTTCGACGCGGCGGAGGCGCACCGCATCGGACTCGTGCAGGAGGTCGTGCCGAACGGAACCCAATTCGACCGCGGCCTCGAGCTCGCCCATCGGGTGGCCGCGCAGGCGCCGCTCGCCGTGCAGGCCGCCCTCGCCAACGCGAGGCTCGCCGTGCGCGAGGGGGATGCGGCCGCCGAGGCGGCACTGCAGCCCACCCTGGTGCGGCTCGCCTCGAGCGACGACGCCCGCATCGGCATGACCGCTTTCGTCACCCGCACCGAGGCCGAGTTCATCGGCCGCTGAATCGAAACCACGGAGAAGCCAATGACCGAAACCACCTACGACGTCATCGTCATCGGCGCGGGGGCGGCGGGCGAAAACATCGCCGACCGGGCCGTGCAGGGCGGCCTCACCGCCCTCATCATCGAGAGCGAACTCGTCGGCGGCGAGTGTTCGTACTGGGCCTGCATCCCGTCGAAGGTGCTGCTTCGAAGCGGCATCGCGCTGAGGGCGGCGAAGGCCGTCGGCGGGGCGCGGGAGGCGGTCGGAGAACTGGATGTCGCGGCCGTCTTCGCCCGCCGCAACTCCTTCACCCACGACTGGAACGACGACAGCCAGGTCAAGTGGGTCGCGGGAGCCGGCATCGACCTCGTCCGAGGCCACGCGCAGATCTCCGGCGAGAAGCAGGTGACGGTGGGCGACACGGTGTACGCGGCCCGTCACGCTGTCGCCGTGAGCGTCGGCTCGGACTCCCTGCTCCCCGACATCCCGGGGCTCGCCGAGGCCAGCCCGTGGACGAGCCGCGACGCGACGAGCGCCCAGAAGGCGCCGTCGAGCCTCGCGATCCTCGGCGGAGGCGTCGTTGCCGTCGAGATGGCGACCGCGTACGCGACCTTCGGCACCCGGGTAACCGTGCTCGCGCGAAGCTCCCTGCTCTCCAACCAGGAGCCGTTCGCCGGGGAGATCGTCGCCAAGAGCCTCACGGCGCTCGGCGCCGACGTGCGCCTGGGCGCGGCGGCGACCTCCGTTCACCGCACCGACGCGGGCGTCGAACTCGCCCTCGACGACGGCTCGACCCTCGTCGCCGACGAGGTGCTCGTGGCGATAGGCCGCACGCCCCGCACCTCGGATCTCGGCTTCGAGACGATCGGCCTGACGCCCGGCGACTGGCTCCACGTGGACGACACCATGCTCGTGTCCGGGTTCGACTGGCTCTACGCCTGCGGCGACGTGAACCACCGCGCGCTCCTCACCCACCAGGGCAAGTACCAGGCCCGCGCGGCCGGCGACGTGATCGTGGCCAGGGCCACGGGCCGGCCGGTCTCCGACGGGCCTTGGGGCACCCACGTGGCCACCGCCGACCACGAGGCCGTTCCCCAGGTGACCTTCAGCGACCCGGAGGTGGCCTCGGCCGGGCTCACCGCCGCGGCAGCCACGAAGGCCGGTTACGACATCCGCGTCGTCGACTACAACCTCGGCTGGGTCGGCGGCAGCTCAGTGCAGGCGGACGACTACGCCGGCCGGGCCCGCATGGTCGTCGACGAGAAGCGCAGGGTGATCCTCGGGGTGACCTTCGTCGGCCAGGACGTCTCCGAGATGATCCACGCGGCGACCACGGCGATCGTCGGGGAAGTGCCGATCTCCAGGCTCTGGCACGCCGTTCCCGCCTACCCCACGATGAACGAGATCTGGCTGCGGCTGCTCGAGACCTACGGGCGGCCGTGACCTGGAAAGCAGCCCCAGGAAAGCAAACCGGCCCTAGGAAAGCAAGCCGGCATAGACGCCGATGAGCGCGGTGGCCGACGACGCCCAGGTGAAGCCCTCCGCGTAGTGCCGCGCGCTGAGCGACAGGGTCTTGAGCCCCGCCGCGTCGTCGAGCAACCGCGCGATCGTGACCGCCCAGACCCGGGGTTCTCTGGAGTCGACGAGCAACCCGGACACGCCGGCCGACACGGATTCGACGAGGCCGCCCCCGCGGAAGGCCACCACCGGCGTCCCGCTCGCCGCCGACTCGAGGGCGACGAGGCCGAAGGTCTCCGAGCGGGAGGGGACGAGGGTCACCGTCGCCGCGGCGAGCACGTTGGCGAGCCATTCCCGGGAGACCGCCCCGGCGAACCGCACGTCGTCCCGCACGCCGAGTTCGGTCGCGATCGCGCGGAGTGAGGCGGCGTAGCCCTCGTCGCCCGGTGTCGCCTCCCCCGCGATCACGAGCACCGGGGCCCAGCCGCGCATCGCGTGCAGCTCGGCGAGCGCCCGAATGGCGAGCTCCTGGTCCTTGAGCTGCTGCACGCGGCCGACGACGGCGATGATCGGGCGGCCGGGGGCGATCGCGAGCTGCTCCCGCACCGCGAGCTCCGCGGCATCCGTCCTCGTCGGCGAGAAGAGCCCGACATCGACCCCGGGTGGGATCACCCAGAGTCGCTCGGAGGGAGCGCGAACGTCATCGATGAGAGCGGTGACCTCCGCGGACGAGGAGGCGACGATCGCACTCGCCTGATTGGCGAGGTACATCTCCGTGCGCACTCGTTGCTCGGACTCGGCAGGCTGCCCGGCGCCGAGCGTGCGGTTCTTCATCGCGGCCACCGTGTGGAAGCTCTGCACGAATGGGAGCCCGAGTTCGAGTGCCACCGGCAGCGTCGCGAGCCCGCTGAGCCAGTAGTGGGCGTGGATCACGTCGTAGCGGCCCTCGATGCGACCGGCGAGATCGGCCACGGCCTCGCCGAACTCGTCCGCGACCTCGGGCAGTCGACTCTTGGGAAGCTCGCCGACCGGACCGGCGGCGAGCTCGTGCAGGGTGACCCCCTCGGCGACCTCGGTCACGGCCGGTCGGTTCGTCGCTCGAGTGAGCAGGTCCACCTCGATGCCGCGATGGGCGAGCTGGGCCGCGATCGAGAGGATGGCGATGTTCATTCCGCCGGAATCCCCGGTGCCGGCCGGCGCGATCGGCGAGGTGTGCATCGACACCATCGCCACGCGTTCGAGCTTGACAGCCATGCTGTCACTGTATTGGCTCGCCCTGCCTGCCTGCTGAACGGATTGTGCGCGGGGAGCCCTAGGGTGGGTTCACCAATGGCCCGAGGAGCGATGAGCCGAATGATGGCGCGAGTGACCGCGGCGGCCGTGCGGCTCGAGGCGTGGGCGAGGACCGTGCCCGGGGCGCGAGCGGTGCTGCTCTCCCCCGTGGTGGCGCGGCCGGGCTATTGGTTCGCTACCGCGTGCGCGCTGGTCTGGGGCGGCATCCTCAGCCTCGGTCGGCTGCGCGGCCGGGGCGGGCTCATCGTGGCAGTGGGTTGCCCGCGGTGGGCGTTCGGCCGGGGCGGCACGACCGTCGGCGCGGTCTACCTCACCCACGACCACCTCGGTCCGGCCGTGCTCGAGCACGAGTCGGTGCACCGTGCACAATGGAAGCACTACGGGCTCGCCTTCGTCCCGCTCTACGTCGCGGCCGGGCAGGATGCGGGGCACAATCGCTTCGAGATCGAGGCCGGACTGGAGAATGGCGGCTATCGATGACACCGAGTGACCTGCACGGACACACGATCGTCATCACCGGCGCGAGCTCCGGTGTGGGGCGGGCGGCCGCCGTCGCCCTCGCCGAGCGCGGGGCGCACATCGCGGTCGTGGGGCGCAATTCGGAGCGGACCCACGCCGTCGCCGCCCGCGTGGGCGGCGCGCCGTTCATCGCCGACTTCGACAGCCTCGATGAGGTACGTGCCCTCGCCACGAGCCTCCTCGCACGGTATCCGCGCATCGACGCCCTCGCCAACAACGCGGGCGGCCTCGTGTCGACGCGCGGCACGTCGGCCGACGGCCTCGACCGCGCGCTGCAGCACAACCACCTTGCGCCGTTCCTGCTCACCAACCTGCTCCTGTCGAGGCTCGTGGAGACCCGCGCGCGGGTGATCTCCACGGCGAGCGTCGCCAACCGGTTCGCGCACCTGGACCTGGACGACCTGCAGTTCGAGAGACGTCCCTGGCTCGGCGGCTGGCAGGAATACGCCACGGTGAAGCTCGAGACGATCCTCTTCATCCGCGAGCTCGCCCGACGCACCGCCCAGACCGACCTCACCGCATACTCGTTCCACCCCGGCTATGTGACCACGAGCTTCGGTAACGACTCGGCGTTCAAGAGGTTCGGCGAGTTCGTCAGTCGGGGCAGCCTCGGGATCAGCCCCGAGCAGGGCGCGGCTCCCCTCGTGCTCCTCGCTTCGGTCGACGAGGTCGGTGCGCCGAGCGGCACCTACTTCGACGGCCTCAACCCGCACGGCCGCACCCACCGGCTCGCGGGAGACGACGTCGCCGCCGCGAGGCTGTGGGAAGAGAGCGCCGTCCTCGTCGGGTTGTGACCGCCGGGCCGGCTACCACTGCGGCGGGTGCCGCCGTTGCCAGAGCAGCCGGCGCTCGAGCTGGGCGCCGATCGCGAGCAGGGTCGCCTCGCCGCCCGGTCGACCGACCAGCTGCACGCCCATCGGGATGCCGTCCGCGGTCTGCGCGACGGGAAGAGTGATGGCGGGCAGTCCGCTCACGTTGGCGAACGAGGTGAACGGTGTGTACTGCACCTGCTGGGCGAAGTTGAGCTCGGCATCCTCGCTGTCGTACCAGCCGACGGGTCGCGGGGTCAGCGCGAGTGCCGGGGTGAGCACGGCGTCGAAGCGCGAGAACTGGCGGATGATCGACCGCTCGAACGTCGTGAGGGCGGCGAGGGCGGCGATCAGTTCCCGCGCCGAAATCGACCGGCCGCGCTCCACCAGCCAGCGGGTGAGCGGCTCGAGCGAGTCGAGTTCCGCGCCCTCGGCCGGAATGCCAGACGCGCCGGCCTGCCAGATGATCCGGAAGTTCGGCGCATAGCTCGGGTCCGGTTCGAGCCGGAGCTCCTCGACTCCATGCCCGATGGCATCGAGTTCGGCGACCGCGAGCGCGAGCGCATCGGATGCCTCGGCGGAGACGCGCACGTCGTAGGCGTCGTCCCATGGCGAACTGGTCATGACCCCCAGCTGGAACCGGCCCTCGCCGCGCACGGCGGCGTTGAGCAGCGCGCCACCATCCCAGCGGGGAGCGCGAAGCGTGAACGGGTATTCGCCGCCGGCGACCATCGCGTCGAGCATCATCGCGGCATCCGCGACGGTGCGTGCGAGGGGCCCAGGCACGACCAGTCCGGCGAGCTTGTCGAGGCCGGAGCCGCTCGGCACGAGTCCCCGCGACGGCTTGAGGCCGACGAGCCCGCAGGCCGCGGCGGGGATGCGCACCGAGCCGCCGCCGTCCGACCCGGGGGCGAACGGCAGCAGCCCGGCGGACACGGCGACCGCCGCGCCGCCGCTCGAGCCCCCGGCGCCGAGCGAGGGGTCCCACGGGTTTCGGGCCGGAGGGGCGACGAGGCTCTCGGTGTAGCTCGGCAGGCCGAATTCCGGCGCGTTCGTCTTGCCTAGGCTCACCCCGCCGGCCGCATCCAGCACCTCGACGATCTCGTCCGAGGTGTCTGGCACGAAGCCGCTCATGAGGCGCGAACCGAATCCGGTGGGCACCCCAGCGCGGTTCACGAGGTCCTTGTCACCGAACGGCAGACCCCAGAGCGTGGCGGTCCTCGGCACCGTCTCAGCGAGGGTGCGCGCCCGCTCGAGCGCGGCGTTTGGCGTCACGGTCACGAAGGCGCCGAGGCCGGCATCCAGCCGCTCGATGCGCTCGAGGTAGTGCTCGGCGAGCTCGACGGGTGTCACCTCCCCGCGCTGCAGCCAGTCCCATTGCTCTTGTGCGGTCAGGTGGTGGAGTTCGAACACCCCTCGAGCCTAGGGCCGCACCGCCCGGTTACCCCTGCGGTGTTGCCGGCCGACGACTGCGGGCGGCCGGGCCACCGCTCACTCGAGTTCGGCGCGCAGCCGCCTCAGCAGCTTCTCGAACTCGGCGGGCGCGTCGCTGAGCACCGAGCGGCCGGTGAGCCGGCCGAGCAGCGGCGCCTTCTGCGCCACGTTGAGGATGTAGTGCTCCACGTTCGACCCGTATTCGTCCGGCACGACGCGGTACTCGCCCCGGTACCACCAGCCGCCCTGCGCGATGATCAGGAACGCGAACGGGTCGGCGGTGTAGAGGCTTCCCGACGTCTCGGCCGGGCGGAGTCTGGCGTCGATGGCCTCGAATACGGCCCGGGGCCTCGCCTTCACGTGGCCGGCGAGGGAGACGAGCAGTTCGGCGTTCGCCGGGCGTTGGCGCGGGGCTTCTCGCATTCAATGACTGTAGCGCCGGTGCGCGGGTAGCAGCACCCGGCGACCGCGGCACCGTGGACGGAGCCGGCCCCGGTGATGATGACCCACCCGGCCCGGCCCCGATTTTCTGACACGTTCGCCTCGCCGGGACCACCCGGATGGGAGGCCCGCGGTTGACGTTGATGCCACCCTAGGCAACGCCCACGACATCGTGAGCTTCTTTACGGAATGCTGACTTTCGTGACGGGCGCGGTCACGAGCCGAGCTCCTGGAAGACGGTGATCTGCAGTCCGCCCGGCGCCTCGAGCCTCGCGTTGAGCGAATTCCACGGCGTGCGGGTGGGCGCTGCGAGCACCTGGGCCCCGCCCGCCTCGAGCGCGTCGGTGGTTGAGACGGCATCCTTCACCTCGAAGGCCACGCGGATGCTGAGGGCCGGCGGGCGGCTCACCGGGCGACCGACCTCCACCTCGTCGATCAGCCGCACCTGGGCGCGGTTGGCGATCTCGAGCGTCGCGCTCGGGATGCCGAGGATTGTCACCTCCGCGCCGTCCTCGCCGCTGTACGATTCCTGCTCGGTGAGGCCGAGGACGTCTCGATAGAAGGCGACTGCGGCGGCGTAGTCCTCGGTTTCGGCCACCAGGCGCAGCTGGGTAACGGGGGATTCTGCCATGCGCCGAGCCTAGCCCGTGATTTTCTGGTACATTTGTACCACTATTGAGAGGAAGCCCATGGGATACCTGTTCCTGGCCGGCGCGATCGTCGCCGAGGTCATCGGCACGACGGCACTCCGGTACACGACCGGCGAGGGCAACAAGGTCGTGCCGTACGTCGTCGTCGTCGTCGGCTACGTCGCCGCCTTCTACCTGCTCTCCCTGAGCCTCGGCGCGGGCGTGCCACTGGGCATCGCCTACGCGATCTGGGCGGCGATCGGGGTCGTGCTCGTCGTGGTGATCAGCTGGCTGCTCTTCAAGGAGACCCTCACGCTCGTGCAGATCGGCGGCGTGCTGCTCGTGGTCGGCGGAGTCGCGCTGCTCGAACTCGGCGGAAAGCGCTGATCGTGGCCGGCGGCACGGCCAAGGGCGAGGCGCGGCGAGCGGCCCTGCTCGACGCCGTCGTGCGCGTTCTCGAGCGCGGCGGGCCGGGCGCGGTCACCCATCGGGCCGTCGCGGCGGAGGCCGGGGTGCCGCTCGCTGCGGCCACCTACTACTTCGCGAACATCGACGATCTCCTCGTGAGCGCGCTGCTCAAGGCCACGGAGGAGCAGGTCGAGGCCTTCGCCAGCCTCGAGACACCCGGCATCGGCGAGGTCGCCAGGATGCTGCACAACTGGACGCACCACAGGCGGGCCGCGGTCATCGCCCAGTACGAACTGCTGTTCCTCGCCATGCGTCGAGAGACCCTGCGGGAGGCCGCGGAGCCGTGGTACCGGGCCATCGAGAATGCCATCGGGGGCGGCGAGCGCGGCTCCCGGGTCGCGGCGCTCGCGATCGACGGGCTCGTCCTGCGCATCCTGTGGAGCGGGGAGCCGTCCACGGTGGCCGGCATCGAGGCGGCGCTCGGCGACATCCTCGAGGCCTCCGCCGCGCTGCCATGAGGCGGCGGGACGCCGACTACTGAATCGTGCCCTTCACCGGGTCCCCCATCGGCACGTTGCGCAGCACGTGCACGACGGTCTCCGCGGCGAGCGCCCCCTCGTTGAGCCGGTTCAGCTCCACGAGGGCCGCGCCGGCCGCGTGCGCGTCCAGGTCCTCCCGGCTGCGCCAGCGCTCGACCATGATCACGAGGTTGCCGTCGGTGTGCGCGGCGTAGAGCTCGCAACCGGGCTCCTCGTGCACGAGGGGCGACACCGCGCCGAACGCGTCGAGCACGTCCTGGGTGCGCCCGGGCGCCGGGGTGAGGGTGGCGACGACGATGACAGACATGCGTTCTCCTAACAGTTACTTGAGCGATTTCTGCATGAGCACCGTTCCCAGCCAGCGGTCGAACTTGTAGCCGACCTTACCCATGTGCCCGATCTCCTTGAAGCCGAAGTTCTTGTGGATCGCGATCGACGCGTCGGCACCCCTGTCGGCGATCACCGCGATCATTTCCTTGAGGCCGGCCGCCTTGGAGCGCGTGATGAGCTCCGCGAGCAGTGCCTTGCCGAGCCCCTTGCTGGTCGCCGCCGCGCGCAGGTAGATGGAGTTCTCCACCGTGAACCGGTAGGCCGCCTTCTCCTTCCACGGGTACACGTAGGCGTATCCGAGAATCTGCTCGCTCGAGCTCTCCGCGACCAGGAAGGGCATGCCGAGCTTCACGATGTGCTGGAACTTCGACCGGATCTCCCTCAGCGTCATGGGCTTCTCGTCGAAGGTCACGGTGGAATTGGCCACGTAGTGGTTATAGATCTCGCGCACGTCAGGCAGGTCCTGCAGGCGGGCGTCGCGGATCGTGTACTCGAACGGCACCTGCAACGGCGGCAGGTTGCGCTGGGCCTCCTTGGGCCGGTGGGTCGCCTGGTATTCCTCCTCGAGCATGAGCAAATCCTACGTCTGGTTCGCCGCCGGCGGCTGCGGCTCGAGCGACCAGTCGATCGGCTCGGCGCCCTGGGCCAGCAGCAGCGCGTTCGCCCGGCTGAACGGACGAGAACCGAAGAACCCGCGCGAGGCGGACAGGGGACTCGGATGCGCGGACTTCACGACAGGAGTGTCGCCGAGCATCGGCTCGAGGGCGAGCGCGTCGTTTCCCCAGAGGATCGCCACGAGGGGTGTCCGGCGCGCCACGAGGGAACGGATCGCGGCCTCCGTCACCGCCTCCCAGCCGCGCCTGCGGTGCGACCCTGGCTCCCCCGGTCGCACCGTGAGCACCCGGTTGAGCAGCATCACGCCCCGTTCAGACCACGCGGTGAGGTCGCCGTGCGGCGGCGCCACGATGCCGAGGTCATCGTGCAGCTCACGGTAGATGTTCTGCAGGCTGCGCGGCACCGGGCGCACCGCGCGGTCGACGGCGAACGACAGGCCGATCGGATGCCCCGGCGTCGGATACGGATCCTGCCCGACGATGAGAACACGCACCTCGGAGAACGGGTACTCGAAGGCGCGCAGCACGTTGCCTCCTGCCGGGAGGTAGCCGTGGCCGGCGGCGACCTCGGAGCGCAGGAACTCACCCATCGAGGCGATCGTGCCCGCCACGGGGTGCAGGGCGGCGGCCCACCCGGGGTCGACGAGCTCGGCGAGCGGCTGCGGCGACATCGCCTACGCGGTCACGGGGGGAAGCGACGACCAGGGGAAGGCGATCCAGCGCGACGTCTTGCGCCACACGTAGTCGGGCTCGAGCACCGTCGCCGGCTTCGAGTACAGGCACACGGTGCGCACCTCCGCGCCCGCGCGAACCAGCAGGGCGAGCACCATCGCGAGCGTGCGTCCCGAGTCGGAGACGTCGTCCACCAGGAGCACGCGCTTGCCGCGCATCGATTCCTCGTCGAGCATGGGAGCGAGGATGATCGGCTCGTCCAGGCGCTCATCGACACCCGTGTAGAACTCCGCGTTGAGGGCGCCGCAGCTCTTAACATCGAGCGCGTAGGCGATGGCTCCGGCGAGCAACAGTCCGCCGCGCGCGATCGCCACCACGATGTCCGGGGCGAAACCGCTCCCGTGCACCGTCGCCGCGAGTTCGCGCACCGCGCCCCCGAACTCGTCCCAACCCAGAATCTCGCGCTCGACATTTGCCATGTGCCAACGCTACCGGCACCCGCGCCGGTGACCCAGCCAGTAGCATCCGTTCATGAGCACCCTTCGAGGCAAGCCAGGCGCCATCACCCTCGGCCTCATCGGCTACCTCTTCCTCGTCGAAATCGTCAGTGGAATCCTGCAGGGCTACTACGTGCCGCTCATCAGCGACCTCGTCAAGTACCTGGGCATCCGGGACGCCGACTTCAACTGGTTCGAGGCCGCGCAACTGCTGGTCTCGGCCCTCGTCGTGCCGATCCTCGCCAAACTCGGTGACATGTTCGGCCACAAGCGCATCCTCCTCGTCTCCACGGTGCTCACGGCCCTCGCGAGCTGGGCGCTCGTGTTCGCCGACAACTTCTGGACGTTCCTCGCCGCCTGGGCGCTGCAGGGGTTCTATGTGGTCTGGCTCCCGCTCGAGGTGGCCCTGATCTTCGACCGGGGCCGGCGCACGGGCCGGGGTGCCTCGCAGACCCGTCGCGCGGCCGGCTTCCTCGTCGTGGCGCTCGAGACCGGCGCCATCGTCGGGGCCCTCCTCGGCGGCCGCATCTTCGGCTGGTTCGGCGAGAACGTGCCGCTCACGCTGGCCGTGCCGGCGATCGCCGTCACGCTCGTCTTCTTCGCCATCCTCTTCGGGGTGCCGGAGTCGACGCCGCTGCCCGGCCGGTCCCTCGATGTCGTCGGGTTCAGCCTCCTCACGATCGCCCTGCTCCTGATCACCTCCGGACTCACGTTCCTCCGGCTCAATGGACCGGCCACCTGGTGGGTCTACCTGCTCCTTGTGGTGGGCGTGCTCGTGTTCCTGCCGTTCGGGATCTTCGAGCTGCGGCACCGGGATCCCGCGATCGACCTGCGCGTGCTCCGGCAGCCGAACATGTGGCCGGTGCAGCTCACCGCGGCCCTCATCGGCATCAGCCTGCTGGGCGCGCAGGCGCCGTTGAGCGCGTACGCCGGCACGGACACGGCGAACGGCTACGGGCTCGGACTCGACGCCGCCGACCGCTCCACCCTGATCGGCGTGTATC